>JANRJO010000030.1:0-19038 GCA_033763935.1 Bryobacteraceae bacterium | reverse complement strand
GGCTTATGTCAACTCGCTGCCGAAAGGCCTGTGAACTTGCGTGTTTGGCGAGCCTGAGTGCTCCTCACGCCGTCCATTCGGGCCGGCCGGCGTGCCCGACCTGGCCATTCGCAAGGCCTTCCTGTTCCGAAGCGATGCTTTCGCCGGAGCCTTCCTCAAAGCCGCCGAAGCTGCGCTCCAAGAGCCCCAAGGTGCCAGCCGGGCCGGCCAAGCGACGCTCGCGAAGCTGAGGGCCATACAGCCGCGGTAGACCGCATCGCGAGCTACGCCGATTCGGCCACTGCGCCCTTCGTCTGCGAGGGCGGCAGTGGCGCTGCCCCGAACCACGGAGGCAGCATGTCGCGAAGGCCCTCAGTCGACGTCGAAGTCCTCAAGCAGCGCGTCGAAGACGCGAAGCAGTCCCTCGAGCACCAGCTTTCGTCCCTGGTGGCCTCCGACGGCTGGCAGACCACGCTGGAGTCGATGGCCGTCCTCGGGAAGACGAGCATCGCCAGGCTCTCGTTCCGGACTTCCTGTTGCTGCTCGCCCAGCGCGACCATGTCGAGCACGCGGCGACGTTCCAAGCCTGGCGGGCCATGGGTCGCATCGTGAGGCGCTGTATGTCCTCAAGCCCAGGTTCGCCCGAAAGTCCGAGGGCCATGACGACAAGAAGCTCATCGGCTTCGGTGTCCTGCCGCTGTTCTCGCTCGACCAGACGGAGGGCCCACCGCTCCAGTCCCGCGTGGAGCCCCTCGACTTCGAGGAGTCCGCGACATTCGAGCACACCGTTGAGCAGTTGCGCAGTAACCGTCCGACAAAGGGCGTCTGGTCGAGCGCGATCGCCCGCGTGTAGTTCAGCGCAATGCGACGACCAGGCCCCGATGAGTGGATGAAGTTGGTGACCGAGTACGAGATGAGCGGGCTTCAGCAGAAGGACTTCTGCGCGAAACACGACGTCTCGCTGAACACGCTGCAGTACTGGCTCTACAAGCGGACCAGACGTTCCGGTTCGGAGTCCGGTTCGCCGAACACCTTCCAGGGGTCGAGCTGGTACCCTCGACCGCGCTTTCAGCGCTGCGCGAGCAGCCAACGAGCGGCGTGATGGTCGAGCTGCCGAGCGGCGTGCGCGTGCACCTCTCGAGCGACGTGCCGGCGCGCTACGTGGCCGAGCTGCTGAGCGGGTTGAGGTAGCGCGTGCTGCTGCTCCCCGGCTCGGTCCGCATCCTGCTCGCGAGCGAGCCCGTCGACATGCGCAATGGCATCGATGGTCTCGCCGCCATCGTGCAGGGCGGTTGGCGCGAAGACGTCTACGCCGGCAGCTACTTCGTCTTCGTGTCGCGCCGTCGCGACAGCGTGAAGATTCTCACCTGGGACAACGGCGGCTTCGTCGTCTTCTACAAGCGCCTCGAGCTGGGGCGCTTCCGACGGCCGGTCGCTTCGGAAGGCGACGTCAGCGTGAAGCTCGATTCGACCCAGCTGGCGATGCTGCTCGATGGCATCGACCTCTCGCACGTCCGTCGCCTCAAGAAGTGGCGTCCGGGGGATCGACAAACGTCTCAGAGTTTGATCTCAGCTGACGGGTGGCGCGACGAGCACACAACTGCGAGTGGAAAGAGCGCCACGAGGCGCTCGCCGTCGAGCACGCCCGGCTCGCGAGCGCGCACACCGAGCTCGTCACCCAGCACCAGAGCCTGGCCGACGCGCTGAGCGCCCTGCAGCACGACATGGCGAAGCTGAAGCGCGAGGTGCTGGGGCCGAAGTCCGAGAAGATGCCGCGGGTCGCGGACGAGCTGAAGAAGGGCACGCCACGCGACCCGGAAGAGGCAAAGCGCGCGAGGCAAGCGCGCGCCGCGGCGCGCAAGGCGAAGCTGGCGCACCAGACGGCCATCCACTCCGTGCCGAAGGAGCAGCGGCACTGCCCGGCCTGCGGCGGCACCAACCTCAAGCCACTGGGCAACGGCAAGGAATCGGTCGTCTACGAGTACGTGCCGGCGCACTTCGTCGCACACAAGCACACGCGAGAGACGCTGGCCTGCCCGTGCGGCGAACACGTGGTGACCGCCGAGGGGCCGCCGAAGTGGGTCGAGAAGACCCACTACGCGCCGTCCTTCGTCGCGAGCGTCATCACCTCAAAGTGCGCCGACGCCACGCCGCGCTACCGACCACCCGCACTCGAAGCTCGACGAGCTGCTGCCCAACTTGTGGCGCGGGCCGCCGGCCGCCGCGGCGAACGTCAGCCCAACTTGAGCGCGCTCGCGGTGACTTCGGTCGCCGCGATCAAGACGCCCATCGCCGGACGGTTACACCGGGCCCGCTTCGTCGTGGCCGCGGACCTCGTCGCCGGTCAGGCGAAGAACACCCTGCACCGCAGGCTCACCGCCTGGGCCGCGCCAGACCTGCTCCTCATCAACGAGCTCGGGTACCTGAGCTTCAACGCGCGCGGCGCCCACCTGCTGTACCAGGTCATCAACCGCCACTACCAACGCGCTTCCACCCTCCACCATCGTCACCACAACTTGCCCTTCAAGGACTGGGGCAAGCTCTTCCACAACAGCGCCGCCGCCTCAGTCATCGCAGACCGCCTCGTCCACAAGGGCCTGCTCGTCCGCATCACCGGAAGTCGCGCCGCTCAGACCAGGAACTCGAACCAGCACCGTCCTAAGCCCGCGCTCTGTCGCTCGCTGACGAGGCCCGCTGCCCGCGCTCTGCGGCTGCGGGCCTCGTCACTTTCGCGGCCGAACAACCTTCCGCGCCGCGATCGATTCGCCGCGCTCCCTGAAGATCGTCTCCACCCGCTCGCCTCTTGCACCTCAGCCCGGTCTCGGGGTTCGCTCCCCCTCTGCGTTTGCGGGGCCTCCGTTCTCTGCCTCTTGACTCACAACCCGGTTTGCCGCTTACTTAAACTCCTCCGCCTCGATGATAGGAAGACTACATGCGAACGATCACGGTACTCCTATTGGTACTCTCAACGCGCGCTTTCGGATACTACGGCGATGCGGACAAGTACTCCACGCCTTTTCAGCGCCAAGAGTGGGAGGCCGAGCTCGCGTCCGAAAGCCTCGTCCCGCCCTGGTTCGTTTGGCATAGCGCGGGTCACCTCGCGGGCTGGTCCGGCAGGGTCGTTCTTCCTACCGTTGAGCACTTGCCGGATTGGCTGAGTTCACACAGAGAAATGCTAGGCTTTCCTAGTCATGCGACAGAGTTTCACTTGAAGGGAGCCGGAAGTCCAGCCTGGGCGCTCGACGGCACTTTTCAGTCAACCGAGTCGCCTTCTGGGCAAATTTTCCAGATCGTTCCGATGTTTGGTGGAATTGAGTATTCCCATCCTATTTCAGTCATCGTCCAGCACGCTCCCAATCTTGGTTTGCTCGTCGTTGGCCTGGTAAACGGCTCAGCAGCGGAACTGTCGAGCCCCAATTTGCTGTCGAACATTGCTACCCCAGCAGACGCCTTCGCACAGGCGGAGTTTATCCTCGGTACTAGTTTTAGCGTCCGCGAGGCATCAAGACTTACATTGGCTGACGGTTCGTGGTTGGACTGTCACTCATTGAGCTTCCACGAACTGCACTGGTGGCTCGTCGGTGTGGACTCAACAGGAACGCGCCGGTCGTTGGTTCTTTCTGCTCGAAGTGGCGACTTGGTAGTTGAATATGAGGGATTGGTTGCGCGCCACACACCCCGGCATGAAAAGCATATTCCCACCAACCCACTCGCGCCGTTCTCCTCTCCGGCGAGTTTCGAGTGGAATTCTTTGGCCGGGCAGGGACCCATCTCTTGCGTGGCCCCAACACCGTCGGGCGCCTGCAGCGAACCGTTCTTCTCGGAAGCTCAATTGTCAAAAACAGTCATTCCTGAGACGGTTGATTACTGGTTCAATCGTTCCAAAATATGCAACTCGTCCATTGATTGGCCCTTCACGCCTGTGTACCCGCCCCTGCCTCAGTACACGGAACGTTGTAAGGTACGGCCGGTGTCTGCCGGAACAGGGACGAACACGCTTCAGGTGACGATTGCGGAGTCGGGAGCTACCTGCACTGGAAGTCCGTGCTGGTTCCGTTCAAGGCTCGTCCTTCCGACCGGAACCGTCTCGAGGAGCCTCGTAGGCCACGAGTGGGGCCATGAGGTATTGAGAAGTTTGGGTCAGTTTAATCACACCACCGACGGACTTGCTCCAAACAACGCAGTTACTGAGTTTTTGTCTGATTTTTTCGGGATATCGAATGAGAATCATTGGCAGGCGGGTTCAGGATTTATCAATCCGAACTGGGTCATTCGCGATGCGAATGGCCAGCGGTTTGGTGGATGGAGCCAGGGGACTGGTCGTTGTTCAAGTTGGGCAGACATTCGAAACACGTTAGGTCTGGCAACTCGCGCGGCCTTTGACACCCACGTTTCTCGACCGTTCTTTGGCGTCAACCCTGTGACGAAGGCCGACGCATCTTTCCGCAACATGGAGCGCGGCGTCCTGAGCGCCATTGCTCTCGTGCCACCCTTACCCTTTCTTACTGATTGGGTGGCTACAACTGTAGCGACGCGTGGCTTATGCGACAACAGGCTCGTGCTTCAAGCGGCCACTGCCTGTCAGAACGAACTAGGGGACGCTCTCGTTACGGGCCTCACGTCGAGCGGCGCCGCGACGCAGACCGTGACGGGTTCGGGTTACCGAGTCGTTCCTTGCGCACCCTAGTAGGGCGTCGAAGAACCGTTTTGGTGTCTATTCTGGACTCCCGCATTCTCAAAACGTGGTGTCGCTCTGCTCGAGCTTTCACCGAGCAGTTCGGCTGGTCGACCACAGCCTTTATGCGCCCCAAAGGCAGAGCGGTATACCGACGAGGGACCCACAGTGCCCGACAATAATAAAATGCGAGCCGCCCACCTCCTCCATCCGTCCCCTGACCTTCTCAGTCAGCTTCCGCGCCCGAGTTACCTTGGTAAACCCGGATCATGCCTCAAGCCCCCTCGTTGAGTCCGAAGAGTGGGTTTCTCAGAGATCTGTTATGGTATGCGATTTTGTTGGCGAGCCTGAGCTGTGTGATTCCAGCGAGAAAGTTGGAATCTGACGAACTCGCTTACGTTCGGGCCGAGAGCCCTTGTTGCGACAACCCCGACTGCAGCCTTGCTGCTGGAGCAGAGGCCTGTACCTGCAAGACGTGCTCGGACGGGGCGGTGTGCCAGTCTGGTTCGTGTCGGTCGGTCAGTCCGGGCTTTGGTTACTGTTTAGAGTTCTCTACCTCGACGGGCTGTCAATTTAGGGTGCAACATCTTCGGGTAAGCATACAAAGTGCCTGCGTCTACGAGGGGTTTCCGTCTGGTTGCATCAGGCGTCTGGACGCTTACTCGGACGGAGGTGTAATGGCACAGATTCTGTTGGATACTCCACAGGGTTCCTGGCAGACCATTCCGGTTGCCGTCAATCTGGCTAGTGTAGAGGCGCAAAGGCTGACCGAGCTTCTCGGCTTGATCGCGTGTGAGCGGTCTGGCTCTGTGGATGCGTGTCTTACGAGGCAACCTTTTGTAGCGATACAGGCGGTTCGGGAGGATGGTGGCTTCCAAGACCTTTTCTCGTTTGATCTGGGTTCCCCGTCTCGCCCAAGTCGCCGCGCGATGGACGGACTTTGGCTTCTTCAGCAGTTATCGATGCCGGTCTGGAATGACGCAGGTTTGGGCTACACGCCGTAGGTCGCTGCGCCGCGAGCCCCGCCTCCTTTTCACTCAGGAGCACGGCAGTCCTCGCGGAAAGCCTGCTTCGCGACCACCGGCGTCGAGCGCAAGCTCTGCCCCGAGTCGTTCCTCGCACCCGAGGTGAACCGCCAGCAGACGCTCGACCCGGGCCTCATCGCGTTGCTCAAGGAATTCGTGCGGACCTGGCTCAGCGAATCTCGGCGGTGAAGACGCTCCATGACGCGGGGTTGCCGTTGCTGGTGGGGAGCGACGCTCGTGGCACGCCCTGCACGATACCTCCACGAAGCCGTACCCAGTTGCCCACACTGCAAGAAGGCCGGCGCCCCCTCGAGGACACGATGCCGCAAAGCTCGGGACAACCCTCGCGGAAAGCCTGCTTCGCGCCCACCTCCGTCGCGCGCAAGCCCTATCCCCAGTCGTTCCTCACGCGGTTCGCGCTCGAGGTGAACCGCCAGCAGACGCTCGACCTGGACCTCATCTCGTGGCCCGAGGAGCTAAGTGCGAACCGGGCTCAGCGAATCGCGGCGTTGAAGACGCTCCATTATGCAGGGTTGCCGCTGCTGGTTGGTGAGCGCCGGGGCGGGCTCCATCGGCTGTCTGGTGGGCGGCGCGTCCCTCAACGCGACTACAACTCGAAGGTCGGTGGTTGGCGGGTGCTGTTCGCCATTCCCTGATGACGCGACCGGTGACCGGTAGCTCGGTGAGTAACGGGCAAGAGGGGCAACCCACGAAACTGGGGTGAGGTGGGCGGTGGACGTGGGGAGATGCCGTACCGGGAGGCGGTCTCTATCCGTGCAGTGTCGCTGAGGCTCCCCCGCATGACGGTTTCTTGAACACCTCACTGGGGGCCGACGAGGCGTCCGAGACCGGGCTGCTCGAACAGGGCACTATGCTTAAGCTGTGCTGCCCTGTTGTCGAACGGCTGCAACGAACTCCGGCACGACCCGGGCGAGCCTGGTGAGCAGCTCATCGAAAGTCACCGGGGGCCTTACGAGGTCGGCGGCCTGTTCGTGCAGCAACTCCAGGAAGGCCTCCGGATTGAGGTCGAAGAGGTTGCAGAGGAACTCGTCGGGCGACTGCGCTTCGAGCCCTTCTGGGAGCGGCACGAAGTCCTTGAGGTTCGACGTGGTGATGACCTGCGCACCAGCCTTCACGGCTGCGGCGACGACATGGCGGTCCTTCTCGTCGTTCTGAAGGCCCGCGGCGAGGGCTTGGTAGCCAGTGACTTCCGCTTCGGGGAAGTACTTTTCCATCGTCGCTCGCAGCCTCGCGGCCTTGTCAGCCTCCATCGTCCCGGTCGAGACGAGGTTGCGCTCCATCTCGTCGAGAATCTCGGAGCTCCACCGGAGTTGGTAGAAGCCGGCGTCGGCGGCGCGCAAGATGGTGTCCCGGAGCGTGAGCGGGAACAGCACGTTGGCGTCGACGACGACGATGAAGGGCGCCGGGACCATGCACCCTCGCCTCCTACTTCAGCTCGGAGTCATACCCTCCGAACTCCTGCGTCATCCGAGACAGCTCGCGAAGCCCTGCGCGCCGGTCCTTGTCACGCCTGTCCTTGAACTCGAGCACGTCTTCGACCCGCAGCCGCCGATGCTTGCCCGTCTTTCGGAAGGCGATGCGCCCCTCGTCGAGGAGTCGGACGAGGTACTGGCGGGACACGTTGAGGAGGTCCGCGGCCTGCTGGGTGGTGACCTCGCGACCAACTGGCACGACGGTGACCGAGTCGCCGCGCGCGAGCACCTCGGCCACGCGCTCGAGCACGTAGAAGACAGACTCGGGGAGCGCAATCGTCTCCCCCTTCGGCCCGACAAGCTGGCACCTGGGCGCGCGCCGCTTCGGCTGGTGCACCATGCCCTCGAGCGCCTTGGACAACGCGGCGACCTGAGCCTGCTGCTCGGGCGGAGCGGCGACCGGGGTCATCCTGCGAATCAGGGCCTCCATCGTATGGGCTGCAGCTTCCATGGCGGAACCTCCACCGACGAAGGTAGCCATCATTCGACCCAACCGCAACCCCCACTGACTTATCCGCAACTGCTTGTGGCCCATCCGAGCCCGCTCCCGGACTCACTCTGGCCCCTGCGGCGCTGATCTCGACCCAGTTCAGCTTCTCGCCACGCCGCCCCTCGCTCACGAGGGCGGCAGTGGCGCTGCCCCGCACACCTGAGGAGGCAGCACATGTCGCGAAGGCCCGCCGTCGACGTCGAAGCTCTCAAGCAACGCGTCGAAGACGCGAAGCAGTCCCTCGAGCAGCAGCTTTCGTCCCTCGTGGCGTCCGACGGCTGGCAGGCGACGCTGGAATCGATGGCCGTCCTCGGGAAGACGAGCATTGCCCGGCTCTCCTTCCGGAACTTCCTGCTGCTGCTCGCCCAGCGTGACGATATCGCGCACGCCGCGACGTTCCAGGCATGGCGAGCCATGGGCCGCACCGTGAAGCGCGGCGAGAAGGCGCTGTACGTCCTCAAACCCCGGTTCGCGCGGAAGTCCGAGGGCCATGCCGACGACGACAAGAAGCTCATCGGCTTCGGTGTCCTGCCGTTGTTCTCCCTCGACCAGACGGAGGGGCCGCCGCTCGAGTCGCGCGTGGAGCCGCTCGACTTCGAGGAGTCCGCGACCTTCGAGCACACCGTCGAGCAGCTGCGCGCGCTCGCCCTCGCAAGGTGTCCCCACGTGGCCAGCATCGAGCTGCGCCCGCGAGCTCCGACCGACAACGCAGGCTGGGCCGGGTGGTTCCATCGGCCCACCCGCAGCATCGTGGTGTTGACGGACGCGCCCCCGCAGCAGCAGTTCGCCACGCTCGTGCATGAGCTCGCCCACGCCATCCTTCACGGAGAGGTGAACCACCATGAGAGGCCGCGCAAGGAGGTGGAGGCCGAGTCGACGGCCTTCGTCGTGTGCCACGCACTGGGCCTCGACACCTCGAGGTTCAGCCTCCCCTACGTCGCCTCATGGGCGGACAGTGACGTCGCGGAGGTCGCTTCCGCCGGCGAGAACGTCCGCCGCGCCGCCCTCACCATTCTCGACGCGCTCGTGGGCGACCCTTCCGTTGCGGACGCTGCCGCTCCTGCAGTCGATGACACCAGCCTGGCGGCCTGAGGGAGGCGCGCGACCAGGACGGTGTGCCCGCTGCCTCGTCATGCTGTCGAACGGCTGCAACGAGGTCTGGCGCGCCAACCTCGCGCGACGAGGCCAGCGGCGGGCCAGGCCGACGCCTGCGCAGGTCATCGAGTTGGTGCCAGTCGCCACGCCCAGCCAGCCAGCGGGAGGACGGGCTGGGCGGTAACGCCTTCATGGCCTTCCTACGTACAGGCGTGACCACCCTTTGGACCTGCCAAGAAAGAGTGATCACGGTCGTGTGACCAGGGGGGGCTCCGAGCGATCACGCTCCGTCCCCGAGCAGCCCCATCTCGCTCAAGAAGCGCGACGGCAACTTCTGCCAGCCTGAGTAGCGTCTGGCGTACGTCAGGGTCAGCGAGAGCTGTGCTCTGGTGATCGCGACGAAGCAGTTCCGCCGTTCCTCTTGAAGCTCTCGGCTCTGCGGTCCCTTCTTCACGGCCTGGAACGAAGGGAGCTGGTCCTCGACGAGGCCCACCAGATACACATGCTCGAATTCCATTCCCTTCGAAGTGTGGATGGTCAGGCAGCGAGTTGCGTTCGGAGGAGGAGGCGGGACCTTAGGCGCGAGGTCCATCTCCTGAAGGAAGGCTTCGAGCGTCATCCCGTCCCCGAGACGGTCCCTGATGGTCTGCACCAGCTCGCGCCACATACCCTCCTCGGCTTGGAAGTCGCCGAGTGCTTCGAGGTCACGACCGTCATCCGCGTGGAGCTGCCGGAACCAGTCCAACGACGTGCTGATGAAACCTGGGAAGTCGAGCCGACTCACTATGTGTGTGCGAAGAGCGGTGAGGAACTCGCGCGACAAGTCCGAGAGCGCGTCCTTCGCTAGCGTCTCCTCGAACCATGCCCTGAGTAGATCGCCGCCCGTTACCGCCGCCGAAGCAAGGACCTGTTCAACACGTAGGTCGAGACCGTCGATTGTGTAGAAGGCCTTGCAGGCTCGACGTACCTGTTCTCGATCGCCGCGAGCGTTCGCAAGGCGAAGGATGCTGTGGAGCCATCGGAAGGCGGCCGACTCGAACTCGTCCTTCCGGACGTGGAGCGCAGGCGTGACACCTGCCGCCTGGAGCGCCTCAGCCGCCGTTTCCAGAACCTGCTTCGTCCTCGCCAGGACGACGCACTTGCCGTGAACCTTCGGACCTCGGCTCGCAATGTCGGTGGCCACCCATGCCAGCTCCTCGGCTGCCTCGTCGAAGCGGTGGAGCCTTACCGAATCGGCCCGGTCCACAGGCTTGATCGCGATGAGCGGCTGCTTGTCGGCAGACCGGGAGTGGTTGTGCTGGATGAGTTTGTTGGCCAGATCGATGACCGCAGGTGGGCAGCGATAGTTCGCCGGCAACTGGACGACCGACATCTTGTAGTCATTGCGAAGCTCAAGAAGCCGCTCAGGGCTCGCGCCGTTCCACTGGTAGATGATCTGGTCATCGTCCGCGACGACGAAGAGATCCGGCGGGGCCTCGCCGACGATGGCGCGAAGAAATCGGTACTGCGAGTAGTTCGTGTCCTGGAACTCATCGACGCATACGCGCGTGTACGTCGTCCTGAGAAGTCGGGCGACGGCTGGCTTGGACTCCAGCAACTCGATCGCCTTCGAGAGGAGGCAGGGGAAGTCGAGCCGGTTCGTCTTCTCCAGCTCTAGGCGGTACTGGGCGAAGAGCGCCGCCGCCTTGTCGGCCAGATCCGGGTCGCGCACGCGGTTCCGAACCTCGTCCGGGTGCGTGCAGGTATCGAGCAGTCGATCCAAGAATGGCAAGAGCTTGACGTCACTCTCGTCCGTTTCGATTCCCACTCGTGCGCACTCCCGGATCGCGTCAAGCAGCACGGCCTCGCGGTCCGCCGTCTGGTTGAGGATCACGAAGTCGGGACGAAACCCGACGTGGCTCCCGTGCTGGCGCAGCACGTCCGCCGCGAAGGAGTGAAACGTAGCTAGGGCCACGCGATCGCGACCGTCGGAGATGAGGGCGTCGATCCGCGAGCGCATCTCGTCCGCCGCTTTCGTCGTGAACGTCAGACCCAGGATCCGAAACCGCTTGTCGGGTGACTCCGACAAGAGGCGCACGATCCGCGTCGTTAGGACCTTGGTCTTCCCCGATCCCGGCCCCGCGAGGACTAGAAGGGGCCCCTTCTCCCATGCCACGGCGGTCTGCTGGTTCGTGTTCAGCAGAGAAAGATCAAGGGCCATTGGCAGGCCCCCTTGCGATCTGCACCACCGCGTCCAGCACGCCTCTCAAGAACGGAGGCGCCGAGCTGGGTCCACGCTTCGTCATCTCCTCGACCACCTTGATTGCTCGGGCTTCCTTTCCCCGCTTGGGCGTGGCCGCCACGACTTGTGTCCAGTAGTTCGGATCGCCTGGCTTGGAAGTGATCGACGGTTTCTTCTGTACGGCGACCTCGTCCTCGTAGACGGTCCCGAAGCCCGCGTTGCAGAGGTGAATCTCTATGGTGGCTTCTGGAAGCGTGCGAACCCGGTCGGCCTCGTTGCGGCCGTTCAACAGATCGACCGCAGCCTTTCGGTACTTCTGGCCATCCTGATCGCCATCCGCGAAGCAGAACCATCCGATCCCGAGGTCGTCGGCCAGCCGAATGAAGGGGTCGGGCATGACTTGCGCGTACTGGACGATGCGCACGCCTTCCCGTTCGAGGTCGATTCCGAGGAGATCCGCGATGCCCTCGAAGACCCACACCTCCGTCGCCCCCTCGACGAGTAGCCAGCTCCGTGCGAACAGCAGCTCGCCTCGGGTGGCCTTGACATGCAGGGCCATCTTGCGAGCGTCATCCTGGTCGAGCGTCCCAGCTTGGAGTTGTCGAACGGCGATGGCGGTCCCGTCGTGGCAGAAGCGCCGAACGTTCGCGAGCGGGACCCGCGCGAGGAGGTCTCCCGAATGCGTGGCCACAAGCTTCTGACCGGGCATGTCGGAGATGGTCTTCCAGAGGGCTCGTGATGCTGCCGGGTGAAGATGCGCCTCGGGTTCCTCGACGGCGACGATCGGAACGCTCCCCGCGCCGTAGATGCGCTCCAACATCGAGTTCAGGAAGGACTCGAAGAGGAACAACACGGACAAGCTCTGGGTGCCCGCCCCATGGCGCGTCATCGGCAGTCTCGCTCCCGTTCGACCGGAGACGCTGACCTGCGCCCGAGAGAGAAGGTCTCGCGCCCTACCGGGCACGGCCTCGATGGCCACTGCGTCGGTCGTGCGGATCGAGACAATCCCGCCAGTCTTCTCCAGGCGTTGCTTCACATCCTTCAGCTTGTCGTCGGCAGCGATCACCTTCGCGTTCAGCGCGTCGAGGTCGGCTTCCAGCTCTTTGCGAACGTCCTCGGGGATCGTTGGGTTCCGCAGGAAGGGCCCCCAGAACGTCGAGCGCGGCTGAAACTCACGGGCCGCGTCACGCACGGCGGAGAGGTAGAAGAATGGCTTGAGCAGCTGAAGGTCACGCAGCACGACACCAGCGGGTCGCCGGGGCTTGAGCGGGTTCCCTTGCGGGTCGAGGAACTCCCACTTGGCCGTCATCTCCCCCGTCTGCGCGTCCTTGGCGCTCATCACACGAAGGACGACCTGCTGAAGGTCCCCGTCCAAGGTGATCGCCTCGCTGATGGCCTGTACCACATCGTTGGACCACTCGCCGGCGGTGGACTCGGCGAATCGCAGCGTGATCTCGGTGTTGCCCGCGTCACCCACCTGCGACTGGTCCGACGCCAAGTGGTGATCGTAGTCGTCGAAGAGATCGCCGCGTCGCGATGCTCCCTGCGCGAGACAGAGCTTCAAGGCCTCCAAGAACGAGGTCTTTCCCGTGTTGTTCTCACCGATGAGGACCGTCGTCTCGTCGAGTTTGACCGTGACGTTGGCGAACGCACGGAAGTTCTTGATAGTGACACTCCGCAGGCGCATGTCAGTCACTCTCTCTCGAACGCGGCCGTGTGGAATCTGAACGTCTTCGCGTTCCCGCCCCTAAGAGGAACAAAGCGCAAAACCGTGGACGAGGGCCAGAGGCTTCGGACGCCGCAGTCATCCTCGGGGGGGGTTGCCGCGAGCGAGTCGAGGTCCGACGGACGCCTCGGCCCCTCGCGGGGCCGGGCGTCAGCCCCACCGCTGCCCCATGCACGCGCCCTTCGTGAATTTGCTGCTTGGCTCAACAGCCCGCCGACGCGTCACCTCTACGGGCTGACGGAGACGGAGTGGTCGCCCGACTCTCGGACGCTGCACGACTTCGCAGTGGCGTGAAGCCCCAGGTCAGGCCGAACTCGACCTTCTTGCCCAGCCGAGCTCAATTTCCGGACACGCTGTAACTACTAAGGACCTCGCAGACGTGCCTCACAGGACCCTGCAACGCACTTTGGCTCCAATACTCCCAGCAATTGCGAGCATGACCCCGACAACACACACCGACTTGATGCACAGAAACTGGCCAACCGGCTGTTCAGTTCAGCCAAGTACTGGCTGCGCCTGGATGCCAGCACAGCCTTGGCCCCGCATCGCGCCAGAGCGAACGAAACACAGTTCGGATCGGCCTCGGCGAGTACACAATCCACATCCGAAACACACCCGATCGCAGCCGTTTGCCGGAGTGACTCAGCATCGCACCAGAACTGCGCAAGAGGCGGACACGAAGGCGTGTCGAACCTGCAGGTAACACCAGCGTCTTCGACAACTTGGACCTCAGCTAATTGCAGCTCTGGCGAGAGGGTGGATGATACGGATGTAGAGCAAGAGACAAAGAGAATCAGAAGAGCCTGAGCGATTAGAATTCTCATTGGTTGTACCTAGCGGAGAACGTCGTCCATAACGTGAACTCGGCCCATGAAGCGTTGTGAGCGACATCCGGAGGGGCGTGACTCGGGAAATCGAGAAACGCTTGGTTGTTGAACGTGCCTGGCACCACCCAACGTCCAGTGGCCGGGACTGTAGGCGTCCCTCTGTCACGCCAGACAAGTTGGCTCGTCGAACCGTCGGAATCTAGGCCCGCTCCGTACGAGTCGAGACCAATAACCCCAGCCTGGCTGAAGTTGAAAGATCCAAAACCCGCATTATAGCTCAGCGTTGCGTAGGCCAATTGAGTGTACGACTGCTCGCCATTGGCGTAGACAAACGTACACTGATCGGCTTGGGCACACACCAAACCCAGCCGTGAGTAAGTCCTCAAGCCGAACTCCTGCTCGGCCCCAAACGACAGGCCGCCGTTCGTGGATGTTCGAATCCTTATGAAGCCGGAAGGATTGTGGGGCCAAGCCATCACAACCAAATTGCGATTAGATAGGTAGGCCAGAGAAGGCCCTACCCGACTGGATGCTCCCGTCACGACTGACGGCACAGTCCACCCCGAGCCATCATTGGTGGTGACGCTTATCTCGGCCGCTTCCGTGTCTCCAACGAAAGCTATCACCTCTCGACTCAGATTGGAGTCACCAACAAAGGCCGGCGGCCTCTGTAGGGGATACTCTTGGAGAAATTGAAAGAAGAAAGGGGGCCCGCTCGTGACCCAATGGGAGATAGGTGAAAACGTCCCGTTAGACCCATTCGTGCGGCCAAACATGAGTTTTCTGTCGGAGGACCTCGAGAACGCCATTCCGTAGAAGTCGGTCGTCACGAACCGAGTAGCAAAGTCGACACTCGGGGCACCAAAGAGAAACGCTGAAGTTGGCTCAGGTTCTACGCCCCATGACCCGGTCGAGGAAGCTGAACGCCATCGATGGACCGATGTGGTCTCGATTGGCGGGTAGGGGTTTCGAGTGTCACGCATCCCCGCGAGGTCATCGCGCGACAAGTTGCGACGTGGAGTTACTGAGGCGGTTACACGTGGGAACATCACTGCAGTGATTGGCGTCGCTTGATTGTCAAGAAACCCCAAGGCGTGGCCAAACTCATGAAGGATGACCTCAAGAAAGTCGATCTGGGTAGCGGCGGGGAAGCCTGCGTTGGGGGCCCAGTTCCATTGTTGGACGGGCTCGTTAGGAGCCGGGACGCACCCACGGTGGAGAATTACTTTACAACGGGTCAGCCGGTTCACTCCGTCCCGCGAGCAGAAGGCAGACGCGATTCGGTCGCATCCGCCACCTCCGAAGACCGACTCGCCCACGAAGAGCACTTCGCCCGCATTCGGCTGGACCGAGCCGTTGCAGCGTGGATCGCTCGCTGGCAGATCGTCTCGCACTCGTAGACGAACATCAGAGTTGCCGTGAACGAACCACTCGTTAGCAGCTGTGAGAGCATGCCCGCGAATATTGGTCCAAGAGAAACCGGGGAAGGAGGTTGCGAAGGTATTTGGACAGGAGAGAACTGGAATTACCGGGTAGAGTGGAGTAGTGACTTGGTCCCACCTAAAGGGCTTATCGAAGCCTGAGCAGAGCAGCGCAAGTGGAAGGAGCAGAGGCAGTAGGGTGAGGCGCATTGTTCAACCCCCGCCTTTCACAGGCTGGTGGGCCGCTGGCTGAGGAGGCGGCCCGCTTGGCGACCCCAGCCCGATAGCTTGGGTCACACACCGATTTGCGGAGCAACGGGCAACGACAGGAGCACAGATAGCACTGAGCACACACGGGCGGCGGCGCCCGCAGAAACGCTGCTCCAAACTGGAGAGCTGCGCCCTGTAGGCAGACTTCAACCGAGAACTGACGGCTCCGGGGCAGGATGCATGGCAGGACAATTCCATTGGAACTAGTTCACATTCCGAGTCGTTTGAACACTCGGTTGCGGCTCTGCTGTTAGCGATATCGGATCGGAAAGCTTGCTCTATGTCGAGCAACTCTCGGTAGCATGCGTCCTGCGAGATTTCAGGAGCGGCGGGTGCGCTTAAGACACCCTGGCGCACGGCGTCTGCGCCTGTGGCCTCTGCTTGGCGCTCGCAGCCCAACGCGATGGTGCCAAGGCAGGCCAAAACGAAGGAATGGAATCTTCGTTGGACGACTCTCAAAGGTAAACCCCCATGCTTGGACGAAACGGCGGGACGAGCTTGACGGACTCAAACCACCCCTAAAGTGGAGGGTGCCGCAGCCTCCCACACGCTGTCAAGCCGACTTGTAACGTCTCGCTAATACCGGGGCTGGGTGTTTCCAGCGAACGCACAGATGGGGTGAAGCGGCTGGCCGCCACGAAGAGTGGTGGCGAGACTGAGTCCACCAACTCGAACGCGGTCAAGAGCCGCAGTGGAGGCCAGTCATTGAGTATCCGTTCGACGACCACCGTTCAGGCCGAGGACAGGTTGGGGCCGCCTCGCATGAGGTCAGCTGACCTTCGGAGCCTCTGACGCTGGAACGCGGACGCCGAGCGTCACCTGTCGGTGCACGTTGACGTCGAGCTGGGCGACGACGTCGGGGCGAGTCGATGTCTCGCGCCATGAGGCCGGCGCGAGCTCGCTCGTCTGAGGCCAGGAGGGCAAGAGGCAGAAGAGGTCGCGAGGAGGCTTTCCGCGGACGACGCGCACCACCACGACGGACGCTGGACGCTTCACGACAGTTTCGCAGGTGTCCTCGCCGATGCGATGGAAGGCGTCGAGCCCCAGCTTCTGCACGTCGGGAGGCGTCACCTCGATGACGACGCGCGGCAGCTTCTCTAGCAGCGGCTTGCGGCCCGTTGGGCCCGCCAGCGGGCTGGGCGGTGGCGGGCGGGAGGAGGCGACGAGGTGCGAGGCGATGGCCGAGTTGGAGGAGGCGCTCCTCGGCCGTCTTCCTGGTGGAGTGGATGGTGTGAAGGCGACGTCGGCCGCCACAGGGGGCAGCGCAAGACGTCAGTCCCGGAGGTGTGCTGGTGCAGGGTGGCCCAGTCGAGTGTGACGGACCGGCCTAAGGGATCGCCCGTGGTTCGGCCAAGCTGATCGCAGGCAGTTCGGCCAAACGGATCGCCCCCAGTTCGGCCAAGCGGATCGCGCGCTGGCGGCACCGAGGCAGCGGCCTGGAAGAGGCCTGACCGGACCCAATGGATGTGCGACCTCGCGACCATCGCGAGGGAGGGCACATGCACGGAAGGGTCGACATGGACCGGCTACTGGAGTTGGTGCGGTTGCACCGGATGGGCACGGGCTCGCGCGAGGTCGCGCGACTGCTGCGGATGGGACCGAACACCGAGCGGCAGTACCGGCAGGCGCTGGCCCAGGCGGGCCTCTTGGACGGCGAGCCGAGCCAGCTGCCGGAGCTCGACGTGCTGAAGAGCGCCGTGCTCGCTGCGCTGCCGAGCAAGGTGCCGCCCCAGCAGGTGTCGTCCATCGAGGGCTGGGTGGAGAGGATCGGCGAGCTCCAGGCGAAGGGGCTCGGACCGCAGGCCATCTACGACAAGCTGCGGCTGGAGGATGAAGGCTTCCGAGAGAGCCGGGCCACGCTCTCGGCCGTGAAGCGGGTGTGCGTGCGCCTGAAGAAGGCACGCGGCGTCCAGCCGGAGGACGTGGCCATCCCCGTGGAGACCAAGCCTGGCGAAGTGGCGCAGGTGGACTTTGGGTACGTCGGGAAGCTCTTCGACCCCGTCGAGCGAGTCCTGAGGAAGGCGTGGGTCTTCGTCCTCGTGCTCGGCCACAGCCGGCACATGGTGGCCCGCGTCGTCTTCGACCAGCGCATCGAGACGTGGCAGTGGCTGCACGTCGAGGCCTTCGAGGAGCTCGGCGGCGTGCCCGCGGTGGTGGTGCCCGACAACCTGAAGTCCGCGGTGGTCCGCGCGGCCTTCGGCGTCGGCGGTGCGACGGCGCTGAACAAGAGCTACCGCGAGCTCGCGCGCCACTACGGCTTCAAGGTCGACCCCGCGCCCATCTACCAGCTGAAGAAGAAGGAGAAGGTGGAGTCGGCGGTGAAGTACGTGAAGGGCAACTTCTTCCGCGGCCAGAGCGAGCAGGACCTCTCGGTGCTGCGGCCACTTCTGCAGCGATGGGTCCTCGAGATTGCCGGCGCGCGCATCCACGGCGCGACGAGGAAGCGCCCGCTCGATGTCTTCGAGCGTGAGGAGAAGGCGGCGCTGCAGCCGCTGCCCGCGCGGCGCTTTCAGACGGTGGTGTGGAAGGAATCGACGGTCCACCAGGACAGCCACGTCGAATTCGACAGGCGCCTCTACTCGGTGCCGTGGCGCCTCGTCGGCCAGAAGGTCTGGCTGCAGGCGACCGACAGCTCGGTCATCATCTTTGCCGCCGACGAGCGAGTCGCCACGCACGAGCGGAGAGGCGCCGGGCGGCACAGCACCGTCGATGAGCACCTGCCCGAGCACCGAGGCGTGCTCCGCCACCGAAGCCGCGCGTGGTGGGAAGAGCGAGCGGCGCGCATCGGCCCCGAGACGGCGCAGTACGTGAAGGACCTCTTCGACTCCGACGACGTGCTGTCTCAGCTGCGGCCGGTGCAGGCGGTGGTGACGCACCTCGAGCGCCATCCGGTGGAGCGCGCCGAGGCGGCGTGCCGGCGCGCGCGGCACTTCGGCGCCTTCGGCTACGGCGCCCTGAAGAACATCCTCGTCCGAGGTCTCGACCTCGAGCCACTGCCGGCGGCGGTGGCTGTCCCCGGCTCTCCACAAGAGAGCTTTCGCTTTGCGAGGAGCGCCGCCGAGCTCCTCACGAAATGGAGACCCGACGATGAGCCCCACTGACGAGCTGGTCCGCCTGCTGAGAAGCTCCGCTTGTCCGGCGTGATGCAGACCCTGGACATGCGCATGAAGCAGGCGGCCGACGAAGACCTGGCGATGAGCGAATTCCTTTTCCGGCTGATGGCGGACGAGGTCGAGCGCCGGGAGGCGAAGCAGCTCACGGCGCGCCTGCGCCGGGCCAGCTTCGACAACGCAAAGACCATCGAGGACTTCGACTTCGCCTTCAACCCGTCGGTACCGAAAGCGAAGGTGCTCGAGCTGGCGACGTGTGCCTTTGTGGAGCGGCACGACAACGTCCTCGTCATCGGACCCACCGGCGTCGGCAAGTCACACCTGGCGCAGGCCCTCGGTCACCGCGCCTGCCGCGCCGGCTACACCGCGCTCTACCTCGGTGCGCATGAGCTGCTGCTCCAGCTGCGCGCGTCGCGAGCGGATGCCACCCTGGAAAAGCGGCTGCTGTGCTTCACCTCGCCCGACGTGCTCATCATCGACGACCTCGGGCTCCGCGGGCTCAACCCCGACGAATCCGGCGACCTCTACGAAGTCGTGCGCCGTCGCTACGAGTGCGGCTCGACCATCATCACGTCCAACCGCGCTATCGAGGAGTGGCCGCCGCTCTTCGGGAACCCGCTGCTCGCGAGCGCCGCCATGGACAGGCTGCTCCACCACGCCCATGTGCTGGAGATCGAGGGCGACTCGTACCGGAACCCGCCGACCA
>JANRJO010000005.1:0-111825 GCA_033763935.1 Bryobacteraceae bacterium | reverse complement strand
CGCCATCGACGGCTCCGCCCACCACTACCTCGACACCGTCCTCCGCCGCGAACGCCGCGACTACTTCCGCTGCCTCCGCGAACTCGAACGCCTCCGCAAATCCCCCCTCTTCCCCCCTGAAACGGAAGCACTTGCAGATTCTCACGAAGCAAACCCAAGCCCCGAGGACCCGTCGGACTCCGCCGATCCCGCCCTCCCCGCTCCTCCCCCCGTTCCCCCCGCAAAACCTCAGTCACAACATTCTCAAAAAAATATTTCCCCGATTTCTAATGATTTACAAGAAATGACCCTCCGGCCGCCGGAGACCTCTATTGCAGAATGAGGGCGCAATGCAGGAACAAAACCCCGTCAACACGAATGAAAAGCTGCTTCGGGTCTGGTCCGACCGCAAGGAACGATACGTCGCTGTGCGTGTCGAGTATTCCTGCGAAGACGCCGCGGGCTGTAAGCTCTACACCCTCCACGGAATCGAGCGCTTCGACTAGGCTGCTGCGCCTTCCGCACTAATAGTGCACAATAGGGTAAAGATCCCGAATTCAAACCCGAACTGGGAAAACCCTAGGAGGAACCACGTTGCGTTACCCCGAGCAACTGATCGCGCCCATGCGCGAAGACCTGACCAAGTACGGACTCGTCGAGACCCGAACCCCGGAAGCCGTCGATGCTCTCCTGTCGCCAGATAGCGGAACGGTCCTGATGGTCATGAATTCCGTCTGCGGTTGCGCCGCCGGCAAAGCCCGCCCCGCCGTCGGCCTCGCCCTCCAGCACTCCGTGCTGCCCGACAAGGCTGCTACCGTCTTCGCCGGTGGCGATGTCGAAGCCGTCGCCCGCGTCCGCGAAAAGCTGCACGGCTACCCGCCCTCCTCACCCTCCATCGCTCTCTTCCGCGACGGCCAGCCCGTCTGGATGCTCCACCGCTTCCAGATCGAAAGCAGCGACGCCCAGCAGATCGCTCGCCGCATCACCGAAGCCTTTGACCAGTACTGCGTCAAGGCCATGGTCCAGGGCCGGTAGCCTCAACTCGCTGCCGTCGTCTCTCCGCGCGGGGCGGCTTCCGCCCCTCCGCTCAAGGCCCTGGCAAATCGAAGCGCCGCTTCCTTGCCGCGCTCTCCCACTTCCCCAATCGGACCCACGCAGCTCGGGCAGCCCGACTCGCACCCGCAGCCCGCGATGAGCTCGGTCGCACCCCCCAGCAGCCGCTCCGCCCCCTGAAACAGCGGCGCGCTCTGGCCGATCCCGCCCGGGTAGGCATCGTACAGATACAGATTCGGCTCGAACTTCGCTCCCGGATCCTCCGTCACCGCCACCCCCACGTCGCGCGGGTCGCACATCAGCAGCAGCGCCGCCACCGTCCGAAGCGCCGAACCAAGGCCGCTCAGCCCGTTCAGCCGCTCCGTCCGCGAAAGATCGCCAAACTGCTCCAGAAACGCCGCCGGAAAGTGCAGCCAGAACGACGTGGTATGCATCTCCTGCTCCGGCATTGACAGCTGTCCCGCTCCGATGTTCTCCATCGTGTACAGCTTCACCTTCTTGAAGCCCACCACCTGGCGATTCACTCGCACCTCGCCATGGTGGCCGCTCCCCGGCCCCAGCGGCCGCTCGTCGAACTCCTCCAGGACTTTCACCTGGGCATACTCGATCGCGTCGGTGAAGTAGTCGCACTCCACCCGGCGCACATACGCCTTTCGTGCGTCGTAGTCGAACCGCTCCACCTGGAATTGCCGCGCTTCGTGCAGGTAGATCGCTTTCTCGTGCAGCGTCGTCAGCGCCGTCGGAAACGACACCTCCGCAATCACGCGCGGCTCGCTCGTGGTATCGATCACCACGAAGTTGTCGCTCGTCACCGCCCGCAGGTTCACCGCGTCCGCCGGGTACGTGTCCGACGTGTAATGCCAAGCCCCGGCCGAGTGGTGCAGGTAGCCCAGATCGCCCAGGAATGCGCACAGCTCCGCCGTCTCGTGCGGCCCGAACTTCTCCCCGTCCCGGACCGGCAGCTCGAACGCCGCGCACTTTAAATGATTGACCAGAACCTCGGCGTTGTCCGGGTTCACAAACGCCCGCTCCGGCGACTGCCCGAAGAAATAGTCCGGATGCTCGACAATATACTGATCCAGCGGCGCGCTCGATGCCACCAGCACCGTCACCGATGCTCCCTGCCGCCGCCCCGCGCGTCCCGCCCGCTGCCACGTCGACGCCACCGTCCCCGGGTACCCGGCCATCACCACCGCGTCCAGCGAGCCGATGTCGATGCCCAGTTCCAGCGCATTCGTCGCCACCACCGCCCGAATGTCGCCCTCCCGAAGCCGCCGCTCAATCTCCCGGCGCTCCTTCGGTAGATAACCTCCGCGGTAGCCCCGCACGCTGCCCCCCGGTGCCCCCGCCGCCTCCGTCGCGTCTTTCATATAGGTGAGCAGCAGCTCCGTCGCCAGCCGGCTGTTCGCAAACAGCAGCGTCTGCTGCCCCCGGTCCACCAGCTCCGACGCCACCCGCCGCGATTCGTGCAGGTAACTCCGCCGGATGCCGAGCTGCCGGTTGACCACCGGAGGGTTGTAAAACACCATCCACCGCTCGCCGCTCGGAGCACCGTTGCGCTCCACCAGTTCCATCGGCGCTTCCGTCACCCGCTCCGCCAGCTCCTTCGGATTGCCGATCGTCGCCGAGCAGCAGATAAATTGCGGTTCGGATCCGTAGAACGCGCAGATGCGCTTCAGCCGCCGGATGATGTTCGCCAGGTGGCTGCCATAAACGCCCCGGTAGGTATGCAGTTCGTCGATGACAATGTACCGAAGGTTCTCGAATGCCTTCGCCCACTTCGTGTGGTGCGGCAGAACCCCGCTGTGCAGCATGTCGGGGTTCGTCAGGATGATGTTCGCCCGCTCCCGGATCGCCTTCCGCGCATCCTGCGGCGTGTCTCCGTCGTAAGTGAAGGCCCGTAGCTCACTACCCGCTGCATCAATGGCGGCCGTCAGCCCGTGCAGTTGGTCCTCCGCCAGCGCCTTTGTGGGGAAAAGGTAAAGCGCGCGCGCGCCCGGCTCCGTCAACAGCCGGTTCAGTACCGGAAGGTTGTAGCACAGCGTCTTGCCGCTCGCAGTCGGCGTTACCACCGCTACGTTGCGGCCCTGCCGCACGTGTCCGTGGCACTCGCCTTGGTGGCTGTAGAGGTCGGTGATCCCGCGGGTCTCGAGCGCCCTTCGCAAACGCTCATCCAGATCCTCGGGTAGTGGGGTGAGGGAGGCCGGGCGAGCTGGCAAAAGCCGGATCGCCCGGATTGATGACTCCGGATCCGCCATCCATTCCTGGAACCGGGTCAGGACTCCTTCCAGGCCGTCCCGTCTCACTAACTCGCGCGGCGGTTGGTCTGGTTCCGGAAATCCTAAGGTGAGATTCATTCTTCGCCTTTTCTTTGCCAGAGTACCCGAAACCGTCGGAGGTGGCAACAGGTATGGCGCAGTCAGACGAAGAAAAGGCGTAGACTAAGTGCGCACGAACTCGTAACGCTCGAGCGTTGCGGCGATCGTGCTTCGGTCCTCCTCCTTACGCAGCACTTTTCCAAGGCATCGCAGTCGTACATCGCCAACTCTGCCTACCCCGGAAGGGAGGCTGATGAAGTACTCGATCGGTGAACCGATTTCTACGGCTGTCTCAGACGTAAATAGCACTCCACCCGAGCTGACATTTTGTGTTTCGCCGAGCCCGCTTACACGGCGGCTGCCCGCTTTTACGAGTTCGACGGGAAGTTTCAGTTCGTATCTTCTAGACTTCCTCTGTTCGTTCACGGCTAACCTGAATCTAAGGGGTTTACAGTATTGTGGTCAAGCCTTCATTAAGTTCTCACTCGACACATAGTTCTGGTACCCATCCCCGCACTACAATACCCCCATGAGCGCTATCGCACGCCGAATCATGCTGAAAACAATAGCCTGCGCCGTCGCCGCGCCCGCCGCCCAAACCGGCCCCCGCCGCATCGCCCTCCACCTCACGCCAGGCTCCATCGGCGTCAAGGCCGATCAGCGGGAGACCATCGACCTCGCCGCGCGCTTCGGCTTCGAGGCCGTCGAGCCCTACGCCGCCTACCTCGCGCAACTCCCCGAGGCCGACTTCTCTCGCCTCCTCGATTACCTCCGCTCCCGCAACCTCGTCTTCGGCAACGCCGGCCTTACCGTCGAGTTCCGCCGCTCCGACGAGGACTTCCGCCAGGGCATCGCCCCCTTCCCCGACATCTGCCGCCGACTCCGCGCCGCCAACGTCACCCGCGTCACCACCTGGATCTCTCCCGCTCACGATACCCTCACCTTCCTCCAGAACATGCGCCGCCACGCCGCCCGCCTCCGCGAGGTGGCTACCATCCTCGGCGACAACGGCCAGCGCCTCGGCCTCGAGTACGTTGGCCCCAAAACCCTCTGGACCTCCCGCCGCTACCCCTTCGTCCACTCCATGGCCGAGATGCGTGACCTGATCGGCGAAATCGGCCGCCCCAACGTCGGCTTCGTCATGGATAGCTGGCATTGGTACACGGCGGGCGAAGGTCAGGCGGAACTCCTCACCCTCAAGAAGGAGGAGGTTGTCTCCCTCGACCTCAACGACGCGCCCTCCGGCATCCCCGTCGATCAGCAAATCGACTCCGCCCGCGAACTCCCCATGGCCACCGGCGTCATCGACATGAAGCTCTTCCTGAACACCCTTCACCAGATCGGGTGCGACGCGCCCGCCCGCTGCGAACCCTTCAACGCCAAGCTCCGCGCCATGCCCCGCGACGAGGCCCTCGCCGCCACCGCCGCGTCCATGAAGAAGGCCCTCGCCCTCATCGGCTGATCCGCGGCTGCTCACTCCTGCCGCAGCGCCACCAGCGGATCGACGCGCGCCGCGCGGTAGGAAGGAAGCAACGCTCCCGCCGCCGCTACCGCCGCCAGCACCGCCGCTGCGCCGCAATACACCACCGGTTCCGTCGCGCTTACCTCGAACAGCAGTGCCTCAAGGAAGCGCGACAGCACCAGCGCCGCCCCGCAGCCCAGCACCCCGCCGATCGCCGCCAGCCGCACCGCGCCTCCCAGCACCATGCGCAGCACACTTCCCGGCTCGGCCCCCAGCGCCATCCGCAGGCCGATCTCCGGCGACCGCCGCGCCACCTGGTACGCCATCACGCCGTAGACGCCCGCTCCCGCCAGCACCAAGGCCAGCCCCGCTAGCGTCGCCAGCAGTACCGTCCGAAACCGCGGTGTCGCCACCGCCTCCGTCAGAATCGTCTCCGCCGTCGTGAACTCCACCGGCACCTCCACCGACAACCGCCGTACCGCCTGCCGCAGCGGCTCCGCCAGGCGCATCGGGTCTCCCGCCGTCCGCACCAGTACGAACATCGCCGTCGCCGGCCGCGGGTGCTGCTGGCACGGCATGTAGACTTCCGGCCCGGGTGCGCTGGCTGGCCCGTTCTCACGCACGTCCGCCACCACCCCCACAATCGTCATCGGAAAGCGCTCCCGGTCGAGCCCGCACTCGAGTCGCCGCCCCAGCGGGTTCTGTCCCGCAAACGCAGTCCGCGCCAGCGCCTCGTTGATGATCGCCACGCCCGGCCCATCGTACCGGTCCCCTTGCTCGAAATCCCGGCCTGCCCGCAGCGGTATGCCGGCGGTCTCGAAATACCCCGGCGACACCACCCGAAAACCGGCTTGCGGCATATCGGCAATGGAAGTCCGCGGCCGGCCCTCGATCATGAGGGACCCGTTCGAAGCCCTTCCGCTCCCCGCCAGACCAAACGCCGCCGCCACTTTCAACGCCCCCGGCATCGCCCGCGCCTGCTCGAGTAGCTCGTCGTAGAAACGGATCGCTCTCTGCGCCCCCTCCAGGCTGGCCGCCGGGACATCCGCCTTGGCCACCAGCAGCCGCTCCGGCCGGAAGCCGAGCTCCGCCGCCGACAGATTCGCGAAGCTGCGCAGCAGCAGCGCCGCGCCCGCCACCAGCATCACCGCAAATGCTAGCTCCGCCACCACCAGGACGCTTCGCAGCCGCCCGCCCGCGCCGGCCGCCAAGCCGCGCCCCTGCGTCTGCTTCAACGCCTCGTTGAGGTCCACCCGCGACGCCTGCCAGGCCGGCAGCAGCCCGAAGACTGCGATCGAGAGCGCCGACGCCGCCGTCGTGAACAACAGCACCCATCCGTCCAGCCGGATCTCGGAAAGCCGTGGAAGATCCGCCGGGGCGAGCGCCACCAGTGCCGTCACACACCACTGCCCCATCAGCAGGCCTGCCGCGCCGCCGATCGCCGCCAGCAGCGCGGATTCCACCAGCAGCTGTCGGATGACGCGCTGCCGGCTCGCCCCGAGCGCCGCCCGGATCGCCATCTCGCGCGTCCGTACCGATGCTCGCGCCAGCGTAAGGTTCCCCACGTTCGCGCAGGCGATCAGCAGAATGAGTCCCACCGCGCCCATCAGCAGGTAGAGCGTCGGTCGGGCGTCGCGCACCAGTTGGTCCCGCAGCAGCGACACCGCTGCGCTCTTGTTCCGGTTGTCGCCCGGGTACTGCTCCTCCAGCCGCTGCGCGATGGCCATCATTTGTGCCTGCGCCTGTTCGACGCTGGCGCCCTGCTTGAGCTTGGCGACCACCCGGTAGTTGTGCGCCGAACGCGACGGCGTTTCCGGAAACACCGACGCCGGCACCCACACCTCCGTCTTGCTCGGATAGTGGAAGCCCTCCGGTAGCACACCGGCGATTCGAAAGGGCTGCTGCAGGGCATACAACGTCTGCCCAACTGCCTCAGCATCGGAGCTGAAGTGCCTCCGGCGGAACGTCTCGCTGATCACCGCCTCCGGCACTCCCGCCTTCGCGCCGGGAAGCGCGCCCGCCCGCGGCGCCGCCGAGAACACCCGGAAGAAGTCCTCCGTCACTGCCGCCGCGTTCACCTGCTCCGCTACGCTTCCCACACGGATGCTCTCCGCTCCGCCCGTCCAGTACGCCACCGCTTCGAAGACCGTGCTCTGCCGGCGCCAGTCGTGGTAGTCCGGGCCGGACACCGCGTACGTGCGCCCCGTGGTCTTGTTCCTCGATGAAACGGCAACAATGCGCTCCGAATCCCGATACTCGAGAGGCTGCAGCAGCACCGCGTTGACCACGGTAAAGACGGCCGTGTTCGCGCCGATTCCCAGTGCCAGAACGCCCGTCGCCAGCGCCGCGTAACCACGGTTCTTGGCTAATCCCCGTATGGCGAAACGTAGATCCATGACGCACGTCCAAGCAAACGGATGTCCGCTCCGAGGCGATTGATTCTGTTGGCGTTCTTCATGGAGCCCTGTTCATCTTTGGGACCGCCTTGTTCGGTCGCGAGTGTAAGGTAAGGTGTAGTATCCTGAGGGCGTAGATTTCGAAACAGAGTTGGAGGTCTGGAATGACTGCCAAGTTGCGCGCATCGATTCTGTCGACGGTAGCCTGCTTCCTCTTCGCGGGGCTCGCTCAGGCGCAGACAGGATCGTTTGAGGGAACCGTCAAGGGCGAAGACGGCCAGCCGCTCAAGGATGCTTTGATCCTCATCGAGCGGATCGACATCAAGGGAAATTACAAGGTTAAGACAGATAAGAAGGGCAAGTACTTCCACGCCGGCCTTCCGCTCGGCCGCTACAAGGTCAGCTGCACGGTGAACGGCCAGGTGAAGGACACCGTGAACGGCGTTCAGACCCGCCTGGGCGACGTCGTCGCCGTAGATTTCGATCTGCAGGCCCAGGCCGCGAAACAGGCGGCAATGACCAAGGCCGCCGAAGCCGGCACGCTCACCCAGGAACAGGCCCGCGATCTCTCGCCGGAGGCCAAGGCGCAGCTCGAGAAGCAGATGAAGGAGCGCCAGCAGGCGATGGCCAAGAACAAGGAGTTGAACGACGCGTTCAACGCCGGTTTGGAAGCCATCAAGACCAAGCAGTTCGACGTTGCTGTCGAGCGGCTGACCAAGGCGAGCGAACTCGATCCCAAACAGTACGCCGTGTGGGTCCAGTTGGCCGAAGCCTACCAGGGGCTGGCCGGCGCCAAGACGGGCGATGAGCAGACCGCCGCGCAGACCAAGTCGCTCGAATCGTTCCAGAAGGCGATCGAACTGAAGCCGGACGACGCCGGCACACACAACAACTACGGACTCGCGCTCGCTCGTGCCCGCAAGTTGGAAGAGGCGCAGGCGGAACTCACCAAGGCCGCTCAGCTCGATCCTACGCAGGCAGGCAAGTACTTCTTCAACCTTGGCGCAGTGCTGACCAATACGGGCCAGCTGGACGCCGCCGGCGAAGCCTTCAAGAAGGCGACCGAGGCCGATCCCAACTATGCTCCCGCTCACTATCAGTACGGCATCTACCTGGTAGGGAAGGCGACCACCACTGCCGACGGCAAGGTAACGCCGGTGCCCGGAACCCGCGAAGCCTTCGAGAAGTACTTGCAGTTGGAGCCTACGGGCGCGAACGCGGAGTCGGCGAAGGCGATGATTGCCTCGTTCGAGTCCGGAGTGCAGACGCAGTACTCGAATCCAGCGGCTGAGAAGAAAGCACCGAAGAAGAAGAAGTAAGTTGTCCTGCAGGCGGGGCGCCCGATGAAGACGGGCGCCCCTTTCCCACCGTGCGTATCGTCCTCTACCTTTTCGCCGCCATCATCATTCTGACGCTGGTGCGTTTCTTCGCCGGCATGCTGGCGCGCGCGGCGAACGAGGTACTGAGCGGACCCACAACACCCAAGCGACGAGAGACGAAAGTGCCGGAGGGCGGCGAACTGAAGAAGGACCCCGTCTGCGGGACGTACGTCGCGGCGTCAACAACGTTCACGAAGAAGCTAGGTGGGGAAGTCTTCTACTTCTGCTCGGAGGAGTGCCGCAAGACGTACCGCGGTTAAGCGTTACTTCTTGCGGTTCCGTTCGATCTTCGGAATGCCGAACTCGCCGCCGAGCGCGGCCAGGTCCTCGATGCTGATCGGCCCGACGATATTGACCACCGTCAGTTCCTTTTTCCCATACGCCAGGATCGCCAGACCCGTCACTTGCCCATTCTGCTGGTGCAGGTAGATCTCGGAGCTCTCGCCGTCGCGCTTGCTCGAGGCGTCGACGATGCGCGACCACTCGGGCGTCTTCAACTCGCGGCGGAGGCTATCGACATCGGCAGCGGAAAACGCGCCCTCCTTATCGAACTCGAACGCCCGGACATAGATCGCCTTGAGCTTGCTGACGACCTTCCGCACCTGCGCCTGTTCGGGATCGCTGGCCGAGAGAAACCGCGCGGCCAACTGCAGCAGGTTGCCGTCCAGCGTGACGTTCACTTTCTCGGAGGCCTTCGCTTCCAACTGGTCCAGCAGGCGCAGCCCAGTGAGTTCCTGGGCCTGCAACGCCCCGGCCAGCAGCAGCGCGGCGCACAGGCTGCGCCCACCCCACCTACTCCCCCACCTACTCATGGATGCTCCTCACTTTCTCCTGGGCCAAGCGCAGCTTGGCGCGTGTGATCCGCATCGCCTCCAGCAACTCCTGCTTGGCCGCTTCTCCGCGCGCCCGCTCCTCGCGGCGCTCGCGATACTCACCGATGCCGATTGTCATCGTCAGGCACGCAGCCGCGGCCGCCATCGACCACACCGGCAACCGGCGCGCCCGCCGCTCCGGCCGGTACCCCGCGCCGTGCGTCCGGGCCAGCACCCGCTCGGCGAACCCCTCCGGCGGGTCTTCGCGCCGGAGTGCGGCGCGGAGCTCGTTCTCCAGATGGTCGCTCATTCCTTCTTCCCTCCCAACTTCTTCCTTAACATCTCCAGTGCCCGGTGCAGGTAGCTCTTCACGGTTGCGACGGGCATCTCCAACACCTGGGCAATCTCACTCGGGTCCATGTCCTCCTGGTAGCGAAGGACCACAATCACCCGCTGCGTTTCGGGCAGTGTTTTAACGACTTTGGCCAGCCGCCGCATCAGCAGCGGGTCGGCCGCCGGTGTTCGTATCGCCGGCTCCGGAATCTCGTCCAGTCCAAACTTCGGCCACCAGCGGCGGCGGCGGGCAGCGTCGATCGCGCGATGCGATGCGACTTTTCGCAGCCAGAACTTCAGATGCGCCGGCGATTCGATCTGGTCGAGGTTTCGATGCAGCTGCAGGAACACGTCCTGCGAGAGGTCCTCGGCCGACGCGCGGTCGCCCAGGCAGTGCAGGGCCAGGCTAAACACCATCGCCTGATGCTCGCGGACAATGCGCGCAAAGGCGTCGCTGTCGCCGGCGACCGTTCCGGCCCAACTCACCGCGGTGTCTTCCTGCGGCGCCACTTCCGTCATCGTACACGGATACGCACCGGCGGAAGGAAAGATTGCAGGAAAATCAGTAAGCTGCGGGCAGAGGGAGGCCGCCGGAGGCAGGTACAATAGAGGCAGTGATGAGGTACTTCTTTGTTTTGATGCTGCCGGCGGCAGCGCTCCTCGCTCAGACGCCCGCGGCGAAGCCGCCGGCGACCAAACCGGCTGCATCCGCGCCGAAAGCGGCGCCCGCGGCGAAACCGCCGGTGGCCACCGAATCGAAGCCGGCCCCGGCTCCCGCCACCGCGCCCGCTGCGGCTCCTGCCGCGGCGCCAGTTGCGCCACCTGAAACTGCTCCGGACGCCGTGGTGTTAACCGTCGGCGAGGAGAAGATCACCCGGGCCGAGTGGGAGCAGTTCGCCGGCTCCCTGCCGGAACAATTGCGGGCGCAAGCGACCGGCCCAAACAAGCGGCGCCTGGCCGAGCAACTCGCCGATTTGAAGGTAATGTCGCGCGAAGCGGAGCGGCGAAAGCTCAACGAAAGCGTTGAGGTCCGCCGGCAGCTCGAACTGCAGCGGCAGAACTTGCTCGCGTCGGCGCTGTTTGAAGAACTGCAGAAGACCGCGGCGGTGGACGACGCCTCGCTCCGCAAACTGTACGACGACCGGAAGGCGAACTTCGAGCAGATCTCCGCACGGCACATTTTAGTGCGCATGCAGGGATCGCAGGTCCCGCTCAAGAAAGACCAGAAGGATCTGACGGAGCAGGAGGCCCTGGCAAAGGCGCAGGAGCTCAAGAAGAAGATTGCGGGCGGCGCGGATTTCGCGGAAGTGGCGAAAGCCGAGTCTGACGACACGGGGTCGGGCGCGAGCGGGGGCCTGTTGGGGACGTTCTCGCGCGGCCAGATGGTGCCCGCCTTCGAACAGGCGGCGTTCGCGCTTCCGGTGGGACAGGTGAGCGACCCGGTGAAGACGCAGTTCGGCTACCACCTCATTCGGGTCGACGAGCATAAGACGCAGCCGTATGAGGAAGTGAAGGGAACGCTGGAGCAGCAGGCGAAGCCGGCAGCGGCACGGAAGGTCATCCAGGACCTGCGTAAGTCGGCCGGCGTAGTCATTGACGAGACTTACTTCGGTAAATCTGCCCAGTAGTACTTGGTACTTTCCGGGGTTTCCCTGGCGGGCGGCGCATGCGATGATTCAGCCATCAGCATCGGCGCCCGTCACTGTTCCTCGGCTCCACCCTCGCGCTTACTGATTCCCTGAACGCCCAACGCTCGCGGTCAGACGGGAGCTGCGCGACGCCGATGCCCCCACACCTCTTCGTCCTGTGAGACGATTGCGTGAGTGGAGGCGGCCAGTCCATGCAAGGACTCGATACGCAATCGAAGTACGACATCCTCGAGCCATTGGGCGTCGCCCGCAGTAACTCGGGCGCGTGCGCTGCGGAGTGGATCGACAACCCTTCGGGAGGGGAACTCGTTTCGCTGAACCCGGCTGACGGGTCCGAGATCGCCAGCGTTCGCCAGGCCGACCAGGAAGAGTACGACGAGGTGATGTACCAGGCCGCGCAGGCGTTCGAGCGCTGGCGGTTGGTCCCTGCGCCCGCGCGCGGAGAAGTAGTTCGGCAAATCGGCGAGGAACTGCGCCGGCACAAGGACGAACTCGGCGCGTTGGTGTCGCTCGAGATAGGCAAGATCCTGGCCGAGGGCAAGGGCGAGGTCCAGGAGATGATCGACATCGCGGACTTCGCGGTGGGGCTTTCGCGGCAGCTCTACGGGCTTTCGATGCACAGCGAACGGCCCGGCCATCGCATGTATGAGCAGTGGCATCCGCTGGGCGTGGCAGGGGTGATCACGGCGTTCAATTTTCCGGTTGCCGTCTGGTCCTGGAACGCGATGATCGCGCTGGTGTGCGGGGACTGCGTGGTGTGGAAGCCTTCGTCGGACACGCCCCTGTGCGCGATCGCGGTGCATACGATCGCGAAGCGGGTGATGGACCGCAACGGGTATCCGGGCGTGCTGGGGCTGGTGATCGGGCGCGGCGCGACGGTGGGCGAGCGGATGCTCAACGATAAGCGTGTGCCGCTGGTGAGCTTCACCGGCTCGTCGCAGATGGGCGTGCGTGTGGCGGAACGCGTGGCGCGGCGGCTGGGACGCTCGCTGCTCGAGTTGGGCGGCAACAACGGCGTCATCGTGATGAACGACGCGAACACCGACCTGGCGCTGCGCGCGGTCTTGTTCGGCGCAGTGGGGACGGCGGGGCAGCGATGCACGACGATCCGGCGGCTGTTCCTGCAGCGGGGAATCGCCGAGAGATTTACCGATCAACTGAAGGCGGCCTACGGGCAGGTGCGGATCGGGAATCCCCTCGAGGCCTCCACACTGATGGGGCCGTTGGTGAGCAAGAGTGCGGTGAAGGATTACGTCGAGGGCCTCGAGCGCATTCGCGAACAGGGCGGCGAGATTCTCTGCGGAGGCAAGGTGGTGGACCGGCCGGGGTTCTTCGTGGAGCCGACACTGGTGCGGTCCCGCGCGGAGATGCCGGTGGTGAAGGAAGAGATTTTTGCGCCGATCCTGCACATCATGGAGTTCGACGAGATCGAGCAGGCGCTGGCCTGGCACAACGACGTCCCGCAGGGGCTCTCGTCGGCGATGTTCACCACCAACCTGCTGAGCGCCGAGGCGTTCCTGAGCGCGCGCGGCAGCGATTGCGGCATTGCCAACATCAACATCGGCACCAGCGGGGCGGAGATCGGCGGGGCGTTCGGCGGTGAGAAAGAGACCGGCGGCGGGCGCGAAGCGGGCTCCGATTCGTGGAAGGCGTACATGCGGCGCCAGACGGTGACGATCAACTACAGCACCAATCTGCCACTCGCGCAGGGGATTCATTTCGAATTGTGAGAGCCATCATTCTTGCGGTTGCGCCGGCGATCTTACTCGCCCAGACCGCCGGGCGACCCGTGCGCTCGGTCACCGACCCTGGTGTTGTCACCACCCGGCAAGCCATCACGCCGGCGGGCATACCGGCGATTTTCAACGGGCGCGTGCACGGTGTCGCGTTCGGCGCACCGGCCAGCCGCTTGTGGGTCCTGAACGGCCGCCGGCTGGTGCACTTCGACTTCAAGGAGAACCGCGTCCTCTCGACACACGAGCTCGGCGGCAACCCCGGGCTGCAGGGGGTTGTGTTCGATCCCGTCCGGCAGCGGCCTTTGGTGAGCGGCTCGGTGAAGGTGGGCGAAGACTGGGTGACGAAGGTGCGGCTGGTGACGGTGGGCCAGGATGAGTTGGTCGAATTGGCCGCCGAGCTCGGTAAGCACCTGGCAGGGGCGCCGGCGGTGGCGCGGAAACCGAGGGGAGACGGGCGGCGGATCGCCGCGATCCCGCTGCTGTATGACAACAAGCTCGCGATTCTCAACGCGGAATCCGGCGAGCTGCTATCGACCGTGCCGACGAGCATCGCGCCCTTCGGCGTGGCGTTGAACGAGAACGGAACCGAGGCTTTCGTGACGAACTGGGGCGGCCGGCTGCCGCAGCCGAAGGACCTGAGCGCGCCGATGGGTTTCGAGAAGACTGCGGACCGGATGGTGGTGGACGCGCGCGGCGTTGCGGCGAGCGGCACCGTGACGCGGTTCGATCTGATATCAGGGAAAGCGGTGGCGGAGATCGCCGTGGACCTCGCGCCGACGGGAATCGTTTGGGACGAGGCGCGCGCGCGCGTGTACGTCGCGAACAACAACGCCGACAGCGTGTCGGTGATCGACACGAAAACCAACCGCCTGCTCTACACATGGCCCATTCAGCCGTTTTCAGAGAAGGCGCCCGGGGTGGCTCCGACGGCGCTCGCGCTCTCGGCGGATGGGACGACGCTGTATGTGGCCTGCGGCGGCATCAACGCGGTGGCAGTGCTGAGTACCGCACGGGCCGGCGCCATCGACGGGCTGATTCCGACGGCCTGGTATCCGAATGCGCTGTCGCTCAGCCCGGACGGGCGGCAACTCGCTGTGGCCTCGCTACTCGGCGCAGGAAGCGGGTGGCGCGAAGAGCCTTCGCGGCGGCATGCGCTGGAGTATCGCGGGGCCGTGCATGTGGTGGAGATCCCCGATAAGCCGCAGCTAGCGAGTTATACGACGGCGGTGGCGGAGAACAACCGTCTCTCAATCGGGCCTGCGAAGCCGGCGGCACGACCCAATCTCCGAGCCGAGCCGGTCGCGATTCCGGCGCGCTCGGGAGAGCCGTCGCTCATCGAGCATGTGGTCTACATCATCAAGGAGAACCGCACTTACGACCAGGTGTTCGGCGACCTGCCGCAAGGCAACGGAGATCCGTCGCTGGTGATGTTCGGCGAGGACGTCACGCCGAATCACCGGCGGCTGGCGAAGCAGTTCGTGCTGCTTGACAACTTCTATGCGACGGGCGGTAACAGCGCGGACGGGCATCAGTGGCTGACGCAGGGGAACGAAGTCGGCTACGTGCTGTGGCCGGGGTACACCGGGCGAAGCCTTCCGTTCGACGGATCCGACCCTCTGGCACACTCAAAAGGCGGCTTCATCTGGGATGCGGCGCTCGCTAAGAAGAAGACGGTTCGTGTGTACGGTGAGTATGCAGGCTATTATGGGGCGGTCAACGCGGAAGATCGGATCAACCTCCTAGCCCGTTGGGCCAAGGGCGATGATTTCTCTCGGGAGTTTCAAACGATAGCTCCAATCGTAGCTTTGAACAAGATCCTCTCACCGAACTACCCTAGCTACACGAACTCCATCCCCGATGTGATTCGGGCGCGAATTTTCCTCCACGACGTGAAGCAATGGGTGACGCAAGGCTCGATGCCGAACCTGGTGATCGTGCAGTTGCCGGGCGACCATACCTTCGGCACCTGGGCGGAGAAGTCGACGCCGAAGGCGATGGTGGCGGATAACGATCTGGCGCTGGGGCAAATTGTCGAAGGCCTGACGAAGACGCCGTTCTGGAAATCCATGGCGATTTTCGTGGTGGAGGACGATGCGCAGGACGGTGTGGACCACGTGGACGGGCATCGCACGGTGGCTCTGGCAATCAGCCCCTACATCCGGCGGGGGCACATCGACTCGACGTTCTACGCCCACCAGAGCATGACGAAGACGATCGGGCTGATTCTGGGGCTGCCGGCGCTGTCGCTGTTCGAACTCATCGCGAACGATATGCGGGCCAGTTTTCAGGATGTGCCGGACTTCGCCGGGTATGAGGCGGTGCAGCCGTCGCAGTCGCTGGATGAGCTGAACCCGCCGGAGAAGAAACTGACGGGGGAGGCGCGGAAGGCAGCGGCGGCCTCACGGAAGATGCGTTGGAGCCGGCCCGACGATGTGCCGTCGGACCGGCTGAACCGGATCTTGTGGGGCGCCACGCGCGGTTGGAACACGCCGTATCCGGGAACGAAGCGTGCAGTGCTCGCCCCCCTCTCCCTCGAGATCGAGGACGACGAGCGGTAGCTACTTCTTCTGCGAGCGTGCCGTGGACGGAGGCGTGATGCCCTTGGTCCGGAGGTAGCCGACCATATTGCCGTAGTGGCCGTACCAGTTAGTCAAAAGCGCGACCATGATGTTCACGGGAACGTACTGGCGGCTGCCCAATGTTACGGGTTGCACCGCCTTCTCATCGGTCATGGACTGGAAGGCGGAATCGCAGAAGGCAAACGAGCTTTCCAGGGCCTTCACTAACTCGGCTTTAGGGCTCGTAGCAGTCACTTTAGGTGCGTCGCTCGCCGGCTTACCGGTGATCTGGGCGCACATGCTGTAATTCATTCCGGCATTGTGCTCGATCCACTCGCCGAAGCTTCTTTGCGCCGGAGTCAATTTATAGTTGTAACTTTCCTCCGGCATGGCCTGTGCCGCTTCCACCATGTTCATCTTCGCCGTCTGATAACGCGGCAGGATCGCGCCCATGACGGGGGTGCCGGACTGCGCCAAAGCCGGCACGACAACGGCGAGTGTTCCCAGTTACAGTGTGCACTTCATGGTGCGCATTGTAGCAGGGACGCACATCCCGTCCCATTTGCGAACACTGCCCCGGGAGAAGAAGGCAATGAATCGTAGGTTTCGAGGTGGCCCTCAGCGTGCCGCGTCTCGCCCTCATGCGGACCCTGGGCGCCACGCTTGCGACCGACGTCAAGTTCGCGTTTCGTCTGTTCTGGAAGAACCGGGCGTTCACTCTCTTGGCCGTGTCCGCCCTGGCGCTTGGGATTGGCGCCAACACGGCGATCTTTACCGTTGTAGACGGCGTCCTGCTCCGGCCGTTAGGCTTTCGTGAACCCGAACGGCTGGTGATGATCTGGGAGCACAACATTGGAAGGGATCGCCCCTTCAACGTAGTTGCGCCCGCCAACTACCTGGACTGGAAGAACGAGGCCAAGTCATTCGAGTCGTGGAGCCTGTTGCAGGGGATGACGATGAACCTGACGGGCTACGGTGATCCGGAGGAGTTGGCGGTAGATCTGGTGGAGCCTGGGTACTTCGAGGTGCTCGGCGTGCAGCCGAAGTTGGGGCGCACTTTCAGGGCGGAGGAAGCTGGGATTCGCGAGGCGCGCGCGGTGGTGCTGAGCCACGGGCTCTGGCAGCGTCGTTTTGGCGGAGACCCTTCCATCATCGGCCGCTCGATCACAATGGACAGCCAGCCGGTGAACGTGGTGGGGGTGATGCCGGCGAATTTGCCTGCTATCGGACGGCAGCCGCAGTTCTGGACGGCGTTCCAACTGGATCCGGCGAGGAATTACCGGCAGCGGGCAGGGCGCTATCTGCGGGTTGTGGCGCGGCTGAAGCCGGGGGTGCCGGCGGCACAGGCGCAGGCGGAGTTAAAGGGAATCGCGGCGCGGCTGGAGCAGCGCTATCCGGAGTTCAACAAAAACTGGAGCGTGAACGTCGTTCCCCTGCAGGAGAACATGACGCGAGGCGTGCGGACGGCTCTGCTGGTGTTTTTGGGGGCGGTCGGATTCGTGCTGCTGATTGCGTGCGCGAACGTGGCGAACCTGTTGCTGTCGCGGGCAGCAGCGCGGCGGCGGGAGATGGCAGTGCGCCTCTCGCTAGGCGCGGTGCGCGGGCGGCTGATCCGGCAACTGCTGACGGAGAGCGTGCTGCTCGCCCTCGCGGGCGCGGCGCTCGGCGTGGTCCTCGCCTACCTCGGCGTGGAAGCACTGCGGCTGGCGAAGCCGCAGGGGCTGCCGCGGCTCGACGAGATAGCTTTAGACGGGCGCGTGCTGCTGTATACCGGCCTGCTCGCGGTGGTGACGGGGATCGTTTTCGGTCTGTCGCCGGCGCTTGCCGCGGGCCGCGTGAACTTGAATGACACGCTGAAGGAGGGCGGGCGTCCGGGCGGTTCGCTGAGCGGCGGGGGACGGCTGCGGAACGCGTTCGTCGTGGTGCAGGTGGCTCTCTCTCTGGTGTTGCTGACCGGCGCGGGTCTGATGATCCGGAGCTTCTCGAAGCTGCTCGCCGTGGAGCCGGGCTTCCAGCCGCACGGGCTTTTGACGATGCAGCTAAACCTGCCGCGCGATCCGAAGTTCCGCGAGGCGAACGGCCAGGTCCAGTTCTATAATGCCTTGTTCGATCGCATTCGCCGTGTGCCCGGCGTCAGCTCCGCGAGCGGAATCACCTGGCTGCCGCTGACCGGTCCCGGCGCGGCAACTTCGTTTTCGGTGGTTGGGCGGCCGGAGCCGGCTGCGGGCGAGTTTCCGGTGACAGAAGCGCGGCCCGTGATGCCCGGCTACTTCGAGACCTTGGGCATCCCGCTCCTGCGCGGGCGATGGATGACGGAGGCGGACAACCGGCCGGAGGCGCCGCGGCGTTTCGTGGTCACCGAGGCGCTGGTCCGGCAGATCTTCCCGAACGAAGATCCGATCGGGAAGCAACTGAAGGTTCGGATGGGCGATGACAAGCCGGGCGAGATCATCGGCGTGGTGGGGGACATCAAGTACAACGGTCCGGACGGAGAGGTGCGCGCGACGGTGTACTATCCGGTGGCGCACCTGGCGGTCGGGTTCCTGAGCCTGGTGGTTCGCACGCAGAGTGACCCGATGCTGCTGGCTCCCGCGATCACGCGGGCGATTCGCGACGTGGCGCCGAACCAGCCGGTGTCGGAGGTTCGGGCGGCGGACGAATTGCTGGCGCGCTCGGTGGCACAGCCCCGCTTCCGCACCGCGCTGCTTTCGATCTTCGCGTTCATCGCGCTGGTGCTGGCCGCGGTGGGCGTGTATGGCGTGATGTCCTACGCGGTGGCGCAACGCACGGGAGAAATCGGCGTTCGCATGGCCTTAGGGGCGCGCGAAGGCGACGTCCTGCGCATGGTGGTGGCCGGCGGCATGAAGCTTGCCCTCGGCGGTTTGCTTGCCGGGACGGTCGCCGCGTTGGCGCTTACCCGGTGGTTAAAGACTCTGTTGTTCGAAGTAGAAGCAACCGATCCGCTCACGTTCGCCAGCGTGGCGGGAACCATGGCCCTCGTAGCGGCCCTTGCCTGCTACCTTCCCGCGCGTCGGGCTGCACGCCTTGACCCGACTGTCGCCTTGAGGTACGAGTGATGCTGGCTTTCCTTCTAGCTGGGGTATCGATGGTGGCGCCCGCCGCTGTTCAGCGCGAGACGTTTCACTGGAACGGCTCGCTCGACAAGGGAGAGACTCTCGAGATTCAGGGAGTCAGCGGAGTGCTGAAGACCGGGGACTCGGTGGACGGCGACGTTCACGTCATGGCGGTAAAGGAAGGGCTGCGCGACGATCCGGAGTCGGTGGACATTGCCATCTATGCGCACGACCGGGGCGTCACGCTGTGCACCGCTTATCCGGGCTCCGGCCCGTGCCGCCCGGGAAGCACGCAGGCGATCGGCACCGGGAGCGATGTGCGCGTGGACTACGTAGTGCTGCTGCCGCGCGGCGTGCGGCTGGTCGCGCGCGACATGGACGGCGTGGCCATAAACTATAATCGAGACTCTTCGAAATGCTCCGAAACCCTTCGCAGATCCGCATTCTTATTGCCGACGACCAGCCGGACGTCCTCGAGGCGCTCCGCTTCCTCCTGAAGGGCGAAGGGTTTCAGATCGATTCCGCCACCTCTCCGAACGGCATCATCAGCGCGCTCGAAGCGAAGGAATTCGACGCGCTGCTGATGGACCTGAACTACACGCGCGACACCACGTCCGGTCAGGAGGGGCTCGACCTCCTGAATCGCATCCAGGGCATCGACAGCACCTTGCCGGTCATCGTCATGACAGCGTGGGGCAGCGTCGAACTGGCCGTGGAAGCGATGCGGCGCGGGGCGCGCGACTTCATCCAGAAACCCTGGGAAAACGCGCGCCTGCTGGCGATCGTCAAGACGCAGATCGAGCTGAGCGAAGCGCTGCGGCGCAGCCAGCGGCTGGAGGCGGAGAACCGGCTGCTGCGCGCCGACGGCCTGCCGACGATGATCGCCGAGGCGGCGTCCATGCAGCCCGTGCTGCAGCTGATTAGCCGCGTGGGCCCGTCGGATGCGAACGTGCTGATCACGGGCGAGCCGGGGTCGGGCAAAGAGGTGGTGGCGCGAACGCTGCACGCCATCTCGCTGCGCGCCAACAAGCCGATGGTGACGGTGAACGCCGGCGGGCTTGCGGAGGGCATTTTCGAGAGCGAGCTCTTCGGCCATGTGAAGGGGGCGTTCACGGACGCGAAGACTGACCGCGTGGGGCGCTTTGAGCTGGCCGATACGGGCACGCTGTTCCTCGATGAGATCGCCAACGTACCGCTGAACCTGCAGGCGAAGCTGCTGCGCGTGCTGGAGATCGGCGAAATGGAGCGCGTCGGCTCGTCTAAGACGAAGAAGGTGGACGTACGGGTGATCTCGGCGACGAACGCGAACCTGCCCGAGGAGGTCTCGAACGGGCGGTTCCGGCAGGATCTGCTGTTTCGCCTGAACACGGTGGAGATCCATCTGCCGCCGCTGCGCGAACGGCGCGAAGACATTCCCGTGCTGGCCTCGCACTTCCTGACGGTCCACGCGCGGCGGTACCGGCGGAACCTGACGGGCTTCGATCAGGGGGCGGTGCAGGCGCTGCTCGACAATTCCTGGCAGGGCAACGTCCGGGAACTGAACCACGTGGTGGAGCGGGCGGTTTTGATGGCGCAGGAGCCGCTGATCCGGCAGGGCGACCTGGCGTTGCGCACGGGCCGGGAGGGCGGGCCGCAGCGGATCGAGGACATGAGCCTCGAGGAAGTCGAGTGTTTCCTCATTAAGAAGGCGCTGGCGCGGTATGGCGGCAACGTCAGCCATGCGGCGAATGCGCTGGGCCTTAGCCGCAGCGCGCTCTACCGCCGGCTGCAGCGGTATGGTCTGTAGCGTTCGATGATGCGTCCGCGGAAACCCGTTCACGAAGAGCGCATTCTGCTGCTGGCGCTCGCGGCGGGCCTGCCGGCAGTGGTGACGGCGACCACGATCATGATCGTCGAGGGGTATTCGGCGAAGGTGGTGTGGACCCTGGGCGTTGTGATCTTCGGTGCGTGGCTGGGGTTTGCTTTGGGTGTGCGCGAGCGCGTGGCGAATCCGCTGCGGACGCTGGCGAACTTGCTTGAGGCCATGCGGGAGGGCGATTACTCGATTCGCGCGCGGGGCGCGAAAGACGAGGACGCGCTGGGCGAGGTGATGGTGCAGGTGAACGCCATGGGCGCCACGCTGCGCGCGCAGCGGCTGGGGGCGCTCGAGGCGACGACCTTGCTGCGAAAGGTGATGGAGGAGATCGACGTCGGCGTGTTCGCCTTCGACGGCGCGAACAAGCTGCGGCTGGTGAACCGCGCGGGCGAGAAACTGCTGGGGCAGTCCGCGGAGCGGGTGATCGATTTGACAGCGGAGGACCTGGGGCTCAAGGAGTTTCTGGAAGGCGAGCCGCACAAGACGGTGCAGCGCATGTTCTCTGGCAACAACGGGCGTTGGGGCGTCAGTCGCAGCAGCTTCCGGGAGGGTGGGCTGCCGCATCAGCTGCTGGTGATCACGGACCTGACGCGGCCGCTGCGCGAAGAGGAACTGCAGGCCTGGCAGCGGCTGGTGCGAGTGCTGGGGCATGAGCTGAACAACTCGCTGACGCCGATCAAGTCGATTGCCGGGAGCCTGGAAAGCCTGGTGATCCGGGAGCCGAAGCCGCACGACTGGCAGGACGACATGCGGCGCGGGCTGCAGATCATTGCCTCGCGCTCGGAAGCGCTGAGCCGCTTTATGGGGGCGTACGCTCGTTTGGCCAAGCTGCCGCGGCCGAAGATGGAGCCGATGGACATCGGGGCGCTGATCCGACGGGTGGTGGGACTGGAGACGCGCATTCCGCCGGTGCTCGAAGCCGGGCCGGAGATGAACGTGCTGGGGGACAGCGATCAGCTGGAGCAGGTGCTGATCAATCTGATCCGCAACGCGGTGGATGCTTCCACGGAGACGGGCGGCGGGGTACGTGTGGGCTGGGCGCGGGTGAACTCGCACATGGAAGTGTGGGTGCGGGACGACGGGCCGGGGCTCTCGAATACGAACAACCTGTTTGTCCCGTTCTTCACGACGAAGCCAGGGGGCTCGGGGATCGGGTTGGTGCTCTCCCGGCAGATCGTTGAGGCTCACGGCGGCACGCTCAGTCTTCAAAACCGGCGCGATTCACGGGGGTGCGAAGCGCGTCTGACAATTCCCGTCTAATCAACTAACCGGCAGGAACCTTTGCAGTCTAAAGGGCAGATGCAGGACAGCGACGCGGCGATCGTCGCCCGGACACTCGGCGGCGATCAGGACGCCTTCCGCTTGCTCGTGGAGCGCTACGGCCGTGCTGTCTTTCGTCTGGCTTTCCGCATCACCGGCAACGAGTCGGACGCCGAGGATGTGGTTCAGGAGGCATTTTTGCGGGCTTACAAGCAGTTGCACCGGTATGAGTCGCGCTCGGCGTTCGGGACGTGGCTGTATCGGATCGCCAGCAACTACGCGCTCGACCTGCTGCGGTCGCGGAAGCGGCACGACGATCAGGAACTCGTTCCCGAGGAGCGTGCGGCCACCGACCCGGCGCCGGACCGCCTGGTGTACGCCGGGCAGTTGCAGGAGCGGTTGGACGCGGTGATGGCGGAGCTGAGCCCGCAGGAGCGGACGGCGTTCGTGCTGAGACATTTGGAGGGCCAGTCGATCGAGGAGATCGGCGCGGTGCTAGGGCTCGGCGTGAGCGCCACCAAGAACAGCATCTTCCGGGCGGTGCAGAAATTGCGCCGCGGCCTGGAACCGGTAGTGAGTGCAGTGCGATGCATCTGAGCGAAGAACAGTTGGTGTTTCTGTATTACGGCGAGGGCGAAGGCCGCGGCCATCTGGAGCAGTGCCCGGAGTGCCGGGTGCGGTTCGAGGCGCTGGAGCGGACGCTGGCGAGCGTGAGCGTGGAGGCACCGGAGCGCGGGCCGTTTTACGAGGCGCAGTTGTGGGCGCGGATTCAGCCGTCGCTCGCGCCGCAGGGCCGCTGGTGGCGGTTTTGGGTGGCGCCTCCGAGGTGGGTAACGGCCGCGGCGATGGCTTGCCTGCTGGTGGGCGCGTTTGCCGCCGGCTGGCTGCTGCGGCCGGACAACCGTCGCCCGGCTCCCATTGCGTACTCGTCGGACACGGCGAATCGCGTGCTTGCGATGGCGGTCGGGCAGCATCTGGACCGTTCCCAACTGATGCTCACGGAACTTGCCAACTCCGGGGAGGATAGCGCGGCGGATACCAGCATCGCCGAAGACCTGCTCGAATCGAACCGCCTCTACCGGCAGACGGCGGAGCGTGAAGGGCAGGCGGCGGTGGCGGCGCTGCTCGACGACCTGGAGCGGGTGCTGCTGGAGATTGCGCATGAGCCGCAGGGGGTTTCGAGCGAGCGGCTGGACGATTTACGGTTCGAGATGCGCGTGATCCGATCGAAGCTGAAGGCGCGGAAAGCCACGGTGACAACGACGACGAAAGTGGGAGAGGAGAAACTTTGATGATGACGAAACAATGGGCGATTGCCGCTTTGGCTGTCAGTAGCGCGGTGGCGCAGACTCCGCCGGCTCCCAAGCCGGCGCCGGAGCCCCCGGTTCCGGCCTTGGCGCCGGCCCCGATGGCGAAGCCGCCGTTGCCGCCGCTGCCGCCGGGCCCACCGCCGCTGGCTGCGGTTCAGGCGGAGTTGGACGCGAAGCGGGCGGCGATAGAGGCGTTCGCGTGGGCGGCCAAGCCGGAAGCAGTCTCGGCCGAGATTGAGGCGAAGGTGGCGGCCGCGCACGCGCGCGCCCTGGCCGCCGGGGTTCGCATGGAGGCGATGGCGCCATCCATGGAGATGCTGTACGCGAAGATCGCGGGTATGGCGCCGTTTGCGCAGGCTGCGACCGCGGGCGTCGCGGACCGCGAGAAGATGGCAAGCGCGCGGGAGCGCGACCGCGCCGAGCGGGCCTACCGCGATGGGCGTTCCCGTCTCGACCGGCGGCAGTACGCCGAGGCGGTTGGTTCCTTCGATGACGTGATTGCCGCCAACAGCCCGCGGAAGGACGGCGCGCACTATTGGAAAGCGTATGCGTTGAGCAAGCTCGGGCGCATGGACGAGGCGCTCGCCTCGCTCAAGCAGATTCCGGCGGACAGCCGCTGGCAGGGCGACTCGAAGGCCCTCGAAGTGGAAGTGCGGCAGGCGTCGGGGCGGCCGGTGTCGCCGGAGAACCAGTCGGACGAAGAACTGAAGCTATTCGCTCTAAATGCGCTGGTCGATTCGGATCCGGAGCGGGTGTTACCGATTCTGGAACGGCAGTTAAAGTCGAGCAGTTCGCCACGGATGAAGGAGCGGGCATTGTTTGTGCTCGCGCAGATGCAATCGGCGAAGGCGCGCGAAGTGCTGCTACAGGTGGCGCGGGGCGGCGGGAATCCGGATTTGCAGCTGAAGGCAGTGGAGTATTTGGGAGTGCACTCACCGAGTCCCGAGAGCCGCAACGCGCTGGCCCAGATCTACTCGTCGACCAACGACCACTCCATCAAGATGGCGGTGTTACGCGGCTACCTGCAGGCGAACGACAAGGCGCGGGTGCTGGCGGTGGCGAAGGCGGACGGCAGTACGGAGATGCGCCGCTACGCCCTGCAGATGTTGGCCGGCATGGATGCGGAGAACGAAATCTGGCAGATCTATCAATCGGAGACGAATCCGGAGCTGAAGCAGATGGCGGTGCAGATGTTAGGATCGACGGGCGCAACGCAGCGGCTCTTGGAAGTGGCGCGCACGGAGAAGGATGGTTCGGTGCGGTTGCGGGCGATTCAGATGCTGGGGGGGCAGCGCGGGCAGGAAGAGGCGCTGGCGGCGATTTACGGGTCCGAGCAGGATACGAAGGTGCGGCGGCAGGTGCTGTACGCGCTGCGATCGCAGGATGCGGCGAAGCAGATTGTGGCCATCGCGCGGAAGGAGACCGATCCGGAGCTGAAGCGGACGGCGGTGCAGATGCTCGCGGGGATGAAGTCGCCGGAAGCCTCCGAGTACCTGATGGAGCTGCTCAAGTGAAGACGGCACTGGTGCTGGTGTTGTCCGGCTGCGCCGCGTGGGCGCAGCCGCAGTTGCAGAATGCGCGGGTGGAGACTGCTGCGAGCGCCGGCAGTTTCCGGGCCACGTATGAAGCGACTGTTGCCGCGCAGCGAGACCCGGCGTGGCTGGGCTTCGCGGTGGAGGCAAGGCCGCAGCAGGGCACGGTCTGCTGCTGGACGAACCAGTGCATGGGGTGCGGACTGGAAGGACGCGCGGATTTCCGGCAGGTCGCGCCGCCTCCGGCGGGACCGGTCCGGCTCGAGGGATCGCGTCGGCGCTTCGTTCTGATTCGGGCGCTGGAAGGCAGGGTAGACAAGGTCCGCGTGTTTGGCGAGGAGTGCCCTCTTGACGCCGGTGGCCTGCGCTTCGTATGGCTGGGCGAGGCGAAGCCGTTGGAGGTGCTGCCGCTCCTCGAGACGTACATACGGGAGGGCAGGGAAGAGGGGCTGCATGTGCTGTCGCAGCTGGCCGACCCGGCGGCGACGGAACTTCTAATTCAGACGGCGCGGAACGACGCGCGGGGAAACCTGCGTTCGAAGGCGTTGTTCTGGCTGGCGCAGCAAGCCGCGCAGAAGGCGGCGGGCGTGATCCAGAGTGCGGTGGAGAACGATCCGGACACGCAGGTGAGGAGGCAGGCGGTCTTCGCGCTCTCGCAGTTGCCGCGGGAACAGGCGGTGCCGATGCTGATCGACGTGGCGAAGACCAGTTCGCATCGCGAGGCGAGGCGGCAAGCAGTCTTCTGGCTGGGGCAGAGCAAGGACGCGCGGGCACTCAATTTCATAGAAAGCCTGCTGCGGCCATAATCGCTTTTGCGCTTGCGGGTTGGGATCGGAGAGGTAGAATAGGACAATTCTCCGATTTCAATGCCGTTTTCCGAGGACCTGAAACAATCGTTCCGGTCGCTGCGTAGGAGCCCCACATTCTCCGCGGCCGCGCTGGCTCTGCTGGCGGTGGGAATCGGCGGAAATGCCATTCTTTTCACGGTGGTCAAAGGCGTTCTGTTGCGGCCCCTCGCAGTAGAAGATCCCTCCCGGCTGTATCGCATTTACTCGACAAATCAGGCGCGGGGGGTCGCGCGAATGAACGTTTCGGCTGGGAATTATCTGGCCTACGCGGCTGGGAACCGCAGTTTTTCGAGTGTGGCCGCATTTCGCGGCGCGAAGCCGGGAGTGGCGGGGTCCGGGGGGACTGTTCAGGTCCAGGGCTTGCGAGTGTCGTCGGGCTTCTGCTCGGCGCTGGGCGTGCAACCGTTGCTGGGCCGGTGTTTCACGGAAGCAGAAGACCGCCAGGGCGCGCAGATGGTGGCGCTGATTTCGGAGGGCATGTGGAAGTCGCGGTTCGAAGGGCGCGACGACGTGCTCGGGAAGCCGATCGAGCTGGACAAGCAGCGCCACATCATAGTGGGTGTGATGCCCGCGGGCATCGAGTGGCCCAGCGGCACGGAAGTCTGGATGCCGCTAGCGCCGCACCCGCAGGAAATCGCAGCGCGCGGGGCGCGCTACTTCACGGTGATCGGGCGTCTGCGGCCTGGCGTGTCGCGCGAGCAGGCGGAGAGCGAGTTGAAGGCGCTGGCCGTGACGGAGGCGGAGAAGCATCCGCAATCGAACGGCGGCTGGAGCGTGCGGGCTGAACCGGTACTTGAGGCAATGGTGGAACCGGTGCGCCCGGCGCTGCTGACGCTGCTGTCAGCCTCGGGTTTGCTGCTGCTGATTGCTTGCGCGAACCTGGCGAACCTGCTTTTGGTGCGGGCCGCGGCGCGGCAGCGCGACGTCGCGGTGCGAATCGCGCTGGGAGCGTCCTGGTTCCAGTTGATACGCCGTCCGCTGCTGGAGAGCGCGCTGCTGTCGGCGGCGGGCGCGGGACTGGGGCTGGTGATCGCACAGGCTGCGCTAAGGGCGATTGTCGCGGCGCGACCGGATCTGCTGCCGCGGCTGTCTCGCGCGGAAGTGGACTGGGGCGTCGTTCTGTTTACGGGCCTGCTCTCGATCGTCACCGTGCTGGCGGTGGGGCTCATTCCGGCGATAGGCGTGCGGACGACGGACATCAATGTGTCGCTGAGGGACGGCGGGCGCGGCAGCAGCGAAGGGCGGTCCCGGCGGCGGCTGCGTCAAGCACTGGTGATGGCGGAAGTGGCTTTGTCGGTGGTTCTGCTGGTGGGCGCGGGATTGGTCTTGCGAACGCTGGCGAAGCTCTACGCCGTGGACACCGGGTTCCGGCCGGAGAACTTGGTCGCGCTGCAACTGACGCTGTCGGACAGCTTTGAGGAGCGGTATTACTGGAACCTTCTCGACCGCGCATTAGCGACGGCCCGAGGGGTACCGGGAGTGGAGGCCGCGGGTGCGGCCGGTGTGCTGCCCTTGACCGCGGCGAATCTGCAAGTGCAGTTTCAGCGCGAGACCGCCGAAGGCGGGCCGGCAGGGGATAAGTTTCGCGCGCGCTACGATGCGGTGAGCTCGGGCTACTTCGAGGCGCTGGGCGCACCGCTCAAGAGCGGCCGCGCGTTTTCGGAACGGGACAATGCGTCGGCGCCGCCGGTGGTGGTGATCAGCGAGGGCTTGGCCAGGCGGCATTTTCCGGGTGAGGAAGCAGTGGGGAAGCGGTTGATCCTGAACTACGGGAACCCGGCGCCGCGCGAGATTGTGGGGGTGGTGGGCGACATGAAGCAGCAGTCGCTCGAGGAGTCGCCCGGGGCGGCGATTTATGTGCCCTTCCTGCAGGCTCCGCTGCCGATGCTCTCCGTCATCGTGCGCACATCACGGGCGGACGCGGGCGAGCAGGTGCGCCGGTTGATCCATGAACTCGATCCGGACGTAGCGCCGGCAAAGCTGGCGTGGATGGAGGAAGTGGTGGCGGAGTCGACGTTCCAGAAACGGCTGCTGGCGGGGCTGCTGGGAGCGTTCGCGCTGCTGGCGCTGCTGCTGGCGTCGATCGGTGTGTACGGGGTGATGGCGTACACGGTGGAGCAGCGGCGGGTGGAGTTTGGCGTACGGCTGGCTGTTGGCGCGGAACCGGGAGACCTGCGTGGGCAGGTGGTGCGCCAAGCGATGATGCTGGCGCTGGGCGGCAGCGTGGCGGGGTTCGCGGTGGCCATTCCTGCCGCGCGCTTGCTGCGGTCGATGCTGTTTGGAGTGGAGCCGACGGATCCGGTGACACTGCTGGCGGTGGGCGCCATCCTGGTTCTGGTGGCCGGGGCGGCGAGCTACTTCCCAGCGCTTCGGGCGACGCGCGTGGACCCGGTAACGGCGCTCCGGGCAGAGTAGCGTCAGACCGCGCGCAGCAGGCGAGCGGGCAAGGTGACGATCGCCCAGATCAGTTCCAGGACGCCGCCGACCGCGATGCCGACGATGCGGAAGGGCAGCAACAGCAGCCAGACCAGCGGGTACGCGACGAGCGCGATGAGCGCCAGCGGCCAGCACAGGAACAGCAGAATCAGCCACAGAAGGAACTTGAGCATTTCACAATAGAATACGCTCGAGGGGCGGCGCCGGTTCACGGAACAAATGGCCGGAGTGCTCGTCTAAACCTGACAAGAGGGTAGCGATGCGTCTGGGCTCGGGCGAGTATTGCGGCGAGGTGCTGCGGCGGGAGAACACGCGGTGTCTTTTGTTGACGGAAACGCGCTACGGCGCGGGTGCGCGGCTGGCTCGCCATTCTCACGCCCGGCCTTACCTGTGCCTGGTTCGGAAGGGCGGCTACACGGAAACCTACAATGGCAGCACGCGGCATATGAAGCCGTTGATGGCGGCGTTCCACCCGGCGGGCGAAGAGCACACGGAGACGTTCCACGGCGGAGAGACCCGCGGATTCAATGTGGAGTTTCTTCCCGGGAGCATCGCCGACGAACTGCCCATGCCGCCGGAGGCGGAGTTCCGCGGGGGCGCCGTGGCCAACCTGCTGGTGAGGTTGTATGACGAGTTCCGCCGGATGGACGATGCTTCGCCGCTCGCCATTGAGGGGCTGGTTCTGCAGGTGATGGGGGAATTGCAGCGGGCGCGTTTTCGTGCGCCGGGCGCCGTGCCGCCGTGGCTGCGAACGGCGCGAGAGTTGCTTGCGGACCGGTTCAGGGACAGCGTTTCGATGGCAGAGGTTGCGGCGGAGGTTGCCGCCCATCCGGTGCACCTGGCGGCGGCTTTCCGGAAGCACTTCGGCTGTACGGCGGGTGAATACGTGCGCAAACTACGGGTGGAGTTCGCCGTCCGTCGTCTGCGCGCGTCGAACGCGCCGCTGGCCGATATCGCCGCGGAAGCCGGCTTCACCGACCAGAGCCACTTCACGCGCACCTTCAAGCGGCAACTCGGTGTGACGCCCGCTCAGTACCGGCAAACGGTGCGCGCTTCTTAATCGCGTTCCATCGACTTAATCGGGTGCAAGAGAAGAAGCGGCCCCGGACGCTATCATCCTGACATGACTCGAAGAGTGCTGATCGGGGCGGCCTTCCTGGCGGCGGCCGCGTGGGGACAACGGCCGGAGCCGGACGGTCCGGTTGACGAGAGCGCTCGCCAACAGGTGGTGAACACGCTGGCGGAGCGGCTGGAGAACCGCTACGTGTTCCCGAAGACGGCGAAGAAGATCGTCGAGACGCTTCGCCGCAAGCAGCAGGATGGCGGCTACAAATCGCTCGATACGGGCCGCGCGTTCGCCCGGCAGCTGACCGCGGACTTGCAGGAGATCAGCAAGGACAAGCATCTTCGCGTGAACTACGTGCACGAAGGCGTGCCCGAACTACGGCGTCCGTCGCCGGAGGACATCGAGCGGCAGCGCAAGAACATGGCGCGGATGAACTACGGGTTTGAGAAGGTGGAACGCCTGGAGGGCAACATCGGCTACCTGGACCTGCGCGGGTTCATGGACCCGGCGCTGGGCGGGGACACGGCCTTCGCGGCCATGCAGTTCCTTGCGAATACCGACTCGCTGATCATCGATCTGCGGCGGAACGGCGGCGGTTCCCCCGGCATGGTCGCGCTGATCACGTCATGGTTGTTCGGCGACAACCGCGTTCATCTGAATGACCTCTACTACCGCCCGGCGGACAGCACCGAGCAGTGGCACACGCTGCCGTGGGTGCCGGGCAAACGGTACGCGGGCAAAGACGTCTATCTACTCACGAGTAAGTACACGTTTTCGGCGGCTGAGGAGTTCACTTACAACCTCAAGAACCTGAAGCGGGCGACGATCGTCGGGGAGACTACCGGCGGCGGAGCCCATCCGGGCGAGGGCGTAAAGCTGCATGACAAGTTCAGCGCGTTTATCTCCACGGGGCGCGCGATCAATCCCTACAGTAAGACCAACTGGGAGGGCACGGGGGTGGCGCCGGACGTCGCGGCGGATGCCGAGACGGCGTTGAAGAAGGCGCATCTGATGGCGCTCGAGAAGCTGCTCGAGAAGGGCGGGTTGGAACCGCCCCGGTTGAAGCAGGCGATCGAGGACAAGATCGTTTCATTGAAGAAGGAGCTTGGACAATGAGGAGAGTGTTAGGACTGGCCCTGCTGCTGTGCGGGTCGATGATGGCGGGCGAGCTGAAACTGCCGGACACGCCCGTCGGGAAGCGTTTCAGTAAGTTCGTCGAGGTGTTCAATACCGGGGATCACAAGGCGTTTGTGGCGTTCCACAAGGAAACGACGAGCGAGGCGGAGGCAGTCAACCGGGCGGACCAGGACGTGAACGCCTCCAAGCAAACCGGCGGTTTGAAACTGCACAGCGTGACGCAGTCGAACGGCAACTACATCAGCGTGCTCGCGCAGACCAAGAACGGCGGGGAATGGATTCAGTTCGAGTTTGAAGTGGCGAAAGACGCCCCGCACGATGTGACGAACATCAGCGTGCGGCCGGCGGAGGCGCCGAAGGACCCCGCCAAGTAGCTAGACGGCCTCCTCGGCGTGGTACGAACTGCGCACGAGGGGGCCGCTCTCAACGTGGGCGAAACCGAGCTTCTCGCCGGACGCCTTGTACTCTGCAAACTCCGCAACCGGCACGTAGCGGATGATCGGCAGGTGCTTCGGCGAGGGCCGCAGGTACTGGCCGATGGTCATGATGTCCACCTGGTGCGCGCGCAGGTCGCGCATCACGGAGAGCACTTCGTCCTTCGTCTCGCCCAAGCCCACCATGAGGCCTGACTTCGTGGGAACGCCGGGTGCGATGGCCTTCGCTGCCGCCAACATTTCCAGAGACCGCTCATAGCGCGCCCCGAGGCGCACCTGCTTGTACAGGCGGGGCACCGTTTCAATATTGTGGTTGAGGACGTCGGGACGGGCGCTCAGAACCGTGGCCATCGCCTCGCGCGAGCCCTGGAAATCGGGAACGAGGACTTCGACACGGCAGCCGGGGACGGCTTCGCGGATCGACTGAATCGTAAGTGCGAACAACTCCGCGCCGCCGTCCTTGCGGTCGTCGCGGTTCACGCTGGTGATGACGGCGTACTTGAGGCCGAGCACCGCGACGGCTTCCGCCACGCGCCGGGGCTCATCATAGTCAACGTCCAGTGGAACGCCCTTCTGTACGGCGCAGAACCCGCAGCGGCGAGTACAGACGTTGCCGAGGATCATGAACGTCGCCGTGCGGCGGTTCCAGCACTCGCCGAGGTTCGGGCAGGCCGCGCTTTCGCAGACCGTATGCAACTGCAGCCGGTCCACCAAGCCCTTCAGCTCGCGGTAATGCTCACCGACGGGGGCCGGGGCGCGGAGCCACTTCGGACGTTCGGTTTTGGGGGAGATGGTAACGAGCACGAATCTACTTTGATTCTATCGCGGCCAATCCGGATTCCACCGAATCACGGAAGTCGCCGGGGAGCAGAGACGCGAGGTTGATCTTGACATTAGCGATGGCGCCGGCGAGCGCGGCGGCGGCGCAGGCCTTGGCGGTAATCACGTCAGAGGCAACCTTGGCGGGAGCCAGGGCTTCGAGACGATCCAGTTGCTTTTGCAGGTCCTTGACAGTTTCCGCCACTTCGAGGGGCACCGAGGTGGCGAGACGCATCGCGGCGTCGACGAACGGACCCCGTTCGTCCTTAGGGCGCTTGTAGGCAGCAACCACCGCCTGGTATGCCTGAGCATCGCGCTCCACGGCCGCCGTGAGGTACTTGCGGGGGGCTTCGAAATCGAAGCCGTTCAACCTGGCAAGGCCGGCCACCATCGCTCCGAGGGCTGCCGCCATGGCTCCCGCCGCTGCCGAGGCGCTGCCGCCGCCGGGCGTGGCCGTGGGGGCGGCCAAGGCGTCCAGGAACTCCTCTAGTCCCCCGCGTTCGGCGAGCGCTTCGGCGATGCGGTTCTCGAGGACCAAACCCGGCTGGAAGTTCTCAAACCGCAGCCCGTAATCGGCGGCCATCTCGAGGGCCTTGCGGGGAATCAGGCCGACGATCTCACTGCCGACGACAGGCACCCCGTAGCGTTCCGCCTCGGCTCGCACGGTCTCAAAGACGCGGTGCATCGGCGTCTGCTCAAAGTCGGTGAGGTTCATCGATACCTGCGCGAGTTGACGCGAGGCGAGGGTCACACCCATGGCCTTGACGTAACGGAAGCCGCCTGAGGAGTGGCGAATTCCCTTGGCGATGCGCTTGGCGATCTCCACGTCCGAGGTGCCGAGGTTGATGTTGTACGCGATGAGGAATTTGCGCGCGCCGACGACTGTGGCGCCAGCTGTGGGATGCAACTCCGGGCCCCCGACGTCCGGCTTACGCTCGGGGTTGCGCGGGGCTTCTTCGCGCAGCAGTTCGAACTGACCGCGGCGAATGTTCTCGAGGTTGGTGCGATCGGGTCTCTTTGCCGCGGCCTCATAGAAGTAGACGGGGATGGCGAAGCGCTTCCAGAGGTCGGCGCCGACGCGCTCGGCGATCTTCACGCACTCCTCGAGAGTCACGCCCTCGACGGGCACGAACGGGATCACGTCCGTCGCTCCGATGCGAGGATGAACCCCCTGGTGGCTGGTCAGGTCAATGAGTTCCGCCGCCTTGCCGGCGGCCCGAATGGCGGCCTCGGCGACGGGATCGGGGGCGCCGGCGAACGTCAGTACGCAGCGGTTGTGGTCGGCGTCCATCTCGCGGTCCAGCATGGCGACGCCGGCCACGGAACGGATGCTCTCGATCAGAAGGTCGACCTTCGCCGGATCGCGGCCTTCGGAAAAATTGGCTACGCACTCGATCAGCCTACGGGGCATGTGTCTTGTTCCTGCGGTAAAGTATCGCGCCTTTCCTCATCGTCAGGTAAACCACGTCGACTCCAAAGTGGTACGGGATCTCACGGTAATCCGGGACGTCGGCAATCACGACGTCAGCGTTCTTACCGTATTCAAGCGAGCCGAGGCGGTCGGCCAGCCCTAGCGCCCAGGCGCCGTTGATGGTGGCCGCGGAGATGCCTTCCGCGGGCGTCATACGCATCTGCGACGAGGCGAGCGAGAGGACCATCTGCATGTTGTAGGTGGGGCTGGTGCCGGGGTTGAAGTCCGTAGCGAGGGCCACAGCGGCGCCCGCGTCGATGAGTTGCCGCGCGGGCGCGTAACGCTGCAGTCCGAGGTGGAAGACGGAGCCGGGCAGCAGGGTGGCGATGGTGTTGGAGCGGCCGAGAGCGTCCGCGTCGGCTTGGTCGGCCTGTTCGAGGTGGTCGACGCTGACGGCTCCGAGCTCGACGCCGAGGAGAGCGCCGCCGCTTCGCGTGAACTGCTCGGCGTGCAGCTTGAGGCCGAGGCCGTGCGCTTGCGCAGATTTGAGGTAGGCGCGCGCCTGATCGACCGTGAAGGCGGACGGCTCGCAATACACGTCAGCGAAGCGCGCAAGACCGCGCCGGGCGATGTGCGGGATCATGGAGCGGCACATCCACTCCACGTAATGGTTGGGGCGGCCTTCGAACTCGGGCGGTACGACGTGCGCCCCGAGGTAGGTAGGCACAATGTCGAGCGGGTGGCCCTGGAGTTCTTCGAGAATGCGCAGAGTCTTGAGTTCGCCACTTTCGTCGAGACCGTAGCCGCTCTTGGCCTCGACGGTAGTGGTGCCGCTGCGGACCATGCCGTCGATGACCTTACGCGCCGCGATTTCCAGCGATCGCTTTGGCAGGGAGCGTACGGCGCGTACGCTCGAGAGAATGCCGCCGCCCTTCTTGGCGATCTCCTGGTACGTCTTCCCCTGGATGCGCATCTCGTAGTCGAGCAGACGCGGCGGGCCGCAGACCAGGTGCGTGTGGCTGTCGACGAAACCGGGGAGCACGACGCGGCCGTCGGCGTCGATGACTTCGGCGGTGCGTGCCTGGGCGAGGTTTTCAATGCGGCGAGAGGGGCCGACGGCGACGATGACGCCGTTCTCAACGAGCAGTGCGCCATTGGCGATGACGCCGAGGTCGTTCAATGCCAGCCCCCGGCGCGGGCCGGTGGGCCCGTGCAAGGTGAGAAGCTGTTTTGCCCCGCGTACGAGGATTCGCTTCATTCAGCGCCGCTTCGCATCGGCGCGCGCAGTCCTGCCCGTTCGGCGAACTCCTTGGCTTCGGGATACCCAGCGTCAACGTGCCGCAGCACGCCCAGGCCGGGGTCGCAGGTCATCACGCGCTTGGCTCGCTCTCCCGATGCGTCCGAGCCATCCACAACAGTCACTTGCCCTGCATGCAAAGAAAAACCAATTCCCACGCCGCCCCCGTTGTGAACCGACACCCAGCTTGCTCCGGCGGCCGTATTCAGCAGCGCGTTGAGGATGGGCCAATCGGCCACGGCGTCGCTGCCATCCAGCATGCCTTCTGTTTCACGATAGGGGGAGGCTACGGAGCCGCAATCGAGGTGATCGCGGCCAATGACGATCGGAGCCTGAACTTCGCCGTGCGCCACCATCCGGTTCATCTCGGTGGCGAAGCGATCGCGCTCGCCGTAGCCGAGCCAGCAGATCCGCGCGGGCAGGCCTTGAAAGGCGACGCGTTCGCGCGCGAGTTCCATCCAACGGTGGAGCGAGGCGTTGTCCGGGAACATGCGGCAGACGCGCTCGTCCGTGGCGGCGATGTCGGCGGGGTTTCCGGAGAGCGCCACCCAGCGGAAGGGACCCTTGCCTTCGCAGAAGAGAGGGCGGATGTACTCGGGAACGAAGCCAGGGATGGAAAAGGCGCCGGTGACGCCGCGGTCGGCGGCCATGCGGCGGATGTTGTTGCCGTAATCGAAGACGACGGCGCCGGCACGCTGGAGGTCGAGCATGGCGCCCACATGGACGGCGATGGAGTCGAGGGCGCGCTCCAGGTACTCGTCCGGGTTGCTTTGTCGCAGCGCCTCCGCCCGCTCGACAGTGAGGCCGGAAGGAATATAGCCGTTTAAGGGGTCGTGCGCACTCGTCTGGTCGGTCACGAGGTCCGGGACGAGGCCGCGGCGCACCAGTTCCGGCAGGATGTCCGCGCAGTTGGCGGCGAGGCCGACTGAGAGGCCGGTCCGGCGGCGGCGAGCGTCGTCGAGCCAGTCGAGCGCTTCCTCGAGCGTACGTGCCTGCCGGTCGCAATAGCGGGTCTCGACGCGGCGGGCAATGCGGGACGGGTCCACTTCGATACCCAGAAACGCGGCGCCGTTCATGCTGGCCGCAAGCGGCTGCGCGCCGCCCATTCCGCCCATGCCGCCGCTGACGACCAGGCGTCCGGCGAGCGATCCGCCGAAGTGCTTCCGGGCGGCGGCGGCGAACGTTTCGAAGGTGCCCTGCAGGATGCCCTGAGAGCCGATGTAGATCCAACTGCCGGCCGTCATCTGGCCATACATCATCAGGCCGGCCCGCTCGAGATCGCGGAAATGCTCCCAGTTGGACCATTTGCCGACCAGGTTGGAGTTGGCAATGAGGACGCGCGGTGCTTCTTCGTGGGTGCGAAAGACTCCCACCGGCTTGCCGGACTGCACGAGCAGCGTTTCGTCGTTTGCGAGAGCCTCAAGTTCGCGGAGGATTGCTTCGTAGCAGGCCCAGTTTCGGGCGGCCTTTCCTCGGCCGCCGTACACCACCAGGTCTTCGGGGCGCTCGGCGACGGCCGGGTCAAGATTGTTCATCAGCATCCGGAGAGCCGCTTCCTGCTGCCAGCCCCTGCAGCGCAGCGACGCGCCCCGTGGCGCCTGAACAAGCGAGGTCATCGCACTTCTCACTCTAGCATCGAAATTCTTCTCCTCTATCGCAAAAATCGGCATGAATTTCGCCGCAGTGCAGCAGAATAAGGTTGTGGTCTCGGCGTGGCGCTTCCGGGGAACATCTTCTCGCGGGTTGACGTACAGTGGGGTGTTGGAGGAACGGATGAAGTTTGTGTTGACGGCGCTGCTGGCGCTTCCGCTCTGCGCTGCGCCGGCCTTGGATTCCAGGGAGGTCACGAAGGTAGTCAACTGGAAGCCCGACGTGCCGGTGGTGATTGAGGCGGAGCGGGGCACGCTCGAGGTTATGGGCTGGGACCAGCCGAAAGTGGATGTGTACGCGAAGATCGAAGCCGAGACCGGCATGTTTCGGGCGAAATACGCCGTCGAGGAGACGCAGGTCCTGATCGACGAGGTGGCGGGCATTCGCATCCGCGTGGACTTTTCGAAGATTCAGCAGAGCAGCTGGCAGATCTTTGGTGGAGGCTCGACGCGGCCGAAAGTGCATCTGAAGATCAAGGTGCCGAGGAGCGCTCCTTTACGCGTGAAGTCCACGGTGGCGACTACGACTCTCGCCGATCTCCGGGGCGAAATGGAGATTGAGAGTATACGCGGCAGCATCAAGATGAGTGGGATCGACGGGCTGGTGCGGCTGAAGACCGTGGTGGGCGACGCGGAACTGCATCTGGCAAAGGTGACCAGCGGCACTCGCGTGGAGACGGTGCGAGGCAACATCCAGGTGTTTCTTCCGGCGAAGGTGAAGTTCGATATCGAACCGGATGCGACGCGGGGCGAAGTGCGGTCGGATTTCGGCAAGACAGCCGGGGAGTTGATCAAGGAGCGGACCAAGGTAAACGGCGGCGGGCCCTCGCTGCGGGTGGTGACTACGCGGGGGACGGTGGAGATCAAGAAGCAGGTGTAGCGGGATTTGTGAGCAGGGCGAGCGGAGTTTGTGGACTCCACTCGCCCCGCCGTGCTGTTACTCGCGGCCGATGTACGTATCCGGCCAGCAGCCATGGTGCTCTTCCTCGTCCATGCCGGGGGCGCCGAACGGTGAGGGCGATCCGGTGGGAGCCGGCGGGACGAACTTCGGATCGAGCGCCTTGGCGATCTGGTCGCGCAGGTCTTCGAGGTGATAGCGAGTCGCGCGGTCCGTGGTTCGCGGCAAGACTGCGGCGATCTGAGCGCTGAGCGCCCTCATCTCACCGCGGGCCAGCGGGCGAACCTCGTCGGAGACCGGCGAGCGGCCCGCGATCTTGTCCGACATCGCCTGCAGCCAAACGCGCTGCGTATTGCGGCGATACACGTCCACCTTGGGCGCGGGCGCATCGAGCTCGCTGAAGATGCCCTTGCGGACATCGGCGAGCAGTTCGGCCGGCTTGTAGGCTTTCTCGCCGTCAATCGCCTCCTGCTCCACCATGCGCGAGAGACGCGTGTTGGCGAGCAGCGCGTTGAGCACACGCGACTGAGCGGTCCGTAGCCGATTGAGAACTCCGTCGGGTTCGATGCGGCGAAGGATCTCGGGGCGAATGGCGAGCTTCGGTGTGGCGAAGGCGTTGTCGTTCAGGAATTTCACGGCGGCGGTCTGTCGGACCTTCGGGGTTATGGTGAACCGCACGCCTTCCTGGCCGCCGTGCTTTTGCTGCGAATCGAACGAACCGACGACATTGGCCACGTGCCCGAGCTCGACTGCCCACTGCCCGAGCATACGGCCGTAGACTTCCTCGAGCTCGTCCCAGTCCTCGCCGGGGCGGATGGCGGCCTCGAGCAGCATGGCGCTGACGCGCTCCAGGTTCTTCAGACCGAGGCGTGTCGCTTCGACGGCGTCCGCGTCGCCCACGGCTTCGGTCTGCTCGCCGTAATCGGCGCCCCGTGTACCGGCGGTGTTGAAGCGAAGCCACGGCTTGCTGTCCTGCTCGCGGGCCCACTCATTGAGGGTCTTCTTCTCGTCCTCAGGCGACTTGGCGCCGGGAATCAGCTTGTAGCCCCACGCGGTCGCCCATTTATCGTACGGGCCGATCTGCGGGATGAGCAGTTTTGGGTCGACCTGGTCCTCGGGCTGCACAACATAGTTGAAGCGCGAGTAATCCATGAGCGTCGGCGTGTGGCCCATGGTCTTCAGCCACTCGGCGTTGCGGATCTTGTCCAGCGGATAGAGAGAGCTTGCCTTCATGTTGTGCTGGAAGCCGAGCGTGTGGCCCACCTCGTGCGCGCAGACGTATTCGATTAGTTCGCCCATCAGGTCGTCGGGCAGGGGCAGTTTCTTGGCGCGCGCGTCAAGCGGCCCGGCCTGCACGAAGTACCAGTTCTTATTGAGGTTCATGACGTTGTGGTAGAACTGGATGTCCGATTCGAGGATTTCGCCGGTGCGCGGGTCGGCAACGTGCGGACCGGACGCGTTCTCGATGGTGGAGGGCAGCCAGCGGATGACGGAATAGCGGGCGTCCTCGGGGCTCCACTCGGGGTCTTGCTCCGGCGTCGGGGCTTCCTTGGCGATGATGGCGTTCTTGAAGCCGGCCTCCTCGAAGGCCGCCTGCCACTTCTCGACGCCGCGCTTCATGTAGGGCACCCATTTCTTCGGCGTCGCCGCGTCGATGTAGTAGACGATCGGCTTCACCGGCTCGCTCAACGCGGCGTTCGGGTCCTTCTTCTCCAGGCGCCAGCGGCGGATGTAGGTGGTCTGAACGGCCTTGTGCTCATCCTTGCCGTAGTCGATCTGGCGTTGGGAGAAGTAGCCCACGCGCTCGTCGAAAAGCCGCGGCATCATTGGCTTTTCGGGTAGCTTCACCATGCTGTAGTGCATGACGACGCTCGCGCTGCCCGGGCGCATGCCTGCACCGAAGAACGGGTTGCCGGGAGGAGTCTCCGGTCGCGGGCCGCCGAAGGTGGGCGCTTCGATCGGCGCAGTATAGGTGTGGGTCGCCTCCACCTCGATGTTCGTCGGGAACGACACTGCGCGTTCCAGGAAGGAGCGTGACGCATCGAAGCCACGGGCGCGCAGGCGGGCGCGCGCGCTCAGTTCCGGCACTTCCGAGGTGAAGATCCGCGTCACTTCAATGACCGGCGCATCGTTCTTGCCGATGGCCTCGATGTTGAAGGCTGCGAGGATGGTGCTGTTGTTCGATGCCTCGACGGCGCGCGAAATCGGCTGCGACCTGTCGGCGATAACTTCGTAGACAACGGTGCGTAGCAGCACGCGGTCGCCGCGGCGCTCCCACTTGACGACGCGATTCCCCATGGCCTGGCCGCCGTACCCGACGCCGAGCGTCGTCTTTGCGATCTGGGCGACCCAGAGGAACTCCTTACCCAATTCATCCTTCGGGATTTCGTAGTAGAGGCGGTCCTTGATGCGATGCACCTTGAAGATGCCGTCGTCGGTCTTGGCCTCCGAGGTGATGACCTTCTCATACGGGCGAATCACTGGCTGGGTTTGCCGCCCCGCTCCTCCGGGAGGTCCTCCGCCGCCGGGAGGCGTATCCGCGGGTGGCGCTGGCGGATCTTGTGCGAGGGCCGCCGCGGCGGCCGCGAACATCAACAGGAGTGGCTTCATCGTGTCCTCTTCATCCCACCTGAAACTCGGCCCGAACCTCAGGGCTGTCCTTGTACCCCAGACGGCACGCTTTTACGCGAAGGCTTCTGGAGCGCTCAACGGAAACCGGTCCGGAATACAGTAGCCAGCGGGCGTTCGCGCCGCTTTCGAAAGTGTAAGCGATGGAGGCGCCGGGCGTGCCGCACTGGAGGCGGACTGAGAGCGCCTGCGAAAACGTACCTCCATTGGGCGTCAAAGACGGTTGTGCGGTTACCTGCCAGACGCCGCCGGGGCGCATCCGCTCCTTCAGGTCGTCTTCCTTGAGGTGCCCAAGGTCTTTGGTCTCTTTCGTCCACTCTTCATGGATGGCGCGCAGGCGTTCGAGGTCGGCTTTGTGTTCGGGCCGGGCAGCGAGGTTGTTTATCTCGTGAGGATCAGCGGCGGTGTCGTACAGCTCTTCCGGCGGTTTCTCAGGCGCGAAGAAGAGCGATTGCGGCCCGACGAGTTTGGCTTCTTTGTGCAGCCGTCGCCACTCGCGCATCGTCGGCATCTGATCCATGTAGTCGATGTACTGGGCGTAGGGCTTGCAGGCCTGGTAGTTCCGGATGTACTTGAAACGCGGGTCGCGCACGGCGCGGATGAGGTCGTAGGTTTCGTCCATCCGGTCGCGGGCGGCGAAGACGTAGCGGCGGGCGGGGGCTTCGTGGGGGCCGAGAAACGCCTGGCCTTGCATGTAGGCGGGCGGCTTGTGGCCGGCGATGGAGAGCGCCGTGGGGCCGAGGTCCATCAGGCTGACCATGCGGTCCACGACAGTGCCGGGCTTGAGCATCCCGGGCCAGCGGACGATGAGCGGGACGTGGATGCCGGAGTCGTAGACCCAGCGCTTGGCGCGCGGCAGGCCGCGGCCGTGGTCGCCCCAGAAGAAGACGACGGTGTTATCGGCGAGGCCCTGTTCGTTGAGTTCGCGAAGCAGGTCGCCCATCTGAAGGTCCATCGTCGTGACCAGGTCGTAGTAGTTTGCCCAATCCTTGCGCACCACCGGAGTGTCCGGATAGTAGGGCGGCAACTTCGCGCCCTCGGGGCGGTGGCGGTCTTCCGGGCGCAGGCGTTTGGTCCGCTCCGCGAACTCCTCCGGCGAGAGGCGAACCTGGCTCTCATGCGTGGTTGTCAGGTTGAAGACCGAGAAGAAGGGCTGGTCCTTGCGCGTGCGATTGCGATAGTGAGCCCGGTTGCTGTTTTCATCCCACGCAGTGAGGGGCGCGTCGAAGTTGTAATCGGTCTTGACGTTGTTGGTGCAGTAGTAGCCGGCGGCGCGCAGGTATTCGGTGAAGCACTTCACGTGCGGAGGCGGCACGCCGTGGGAACGCATATGGTGCGTGCCGATGGAGGACGGGTACATGCCCGTGATGATGGAGGAGCGGCTGGGCGCGCAGACGCCGTAGGTGGAGAAGGCTCTGGTGAAGCGAGCGCCCTCGGAGGCCAGGCGGTCTAGGTTCGGGGTGCGGGCCCACTGGTCGCCGTAGCAGCCAAGGTCGGGCGAGGTGTCCTCACACGAAAGCCAGAGAATGTTCCAGCGCTTCTGCTGGGCGAGCGAGAGCGCGGGGAGCAGGGCCGGGGCGGCAAGCACGGAGCGGCGGCTAATCATGGCAGTGAGAATTGTATCGCCGCGGCGGATTCCGATAAATTAGTGAGTGGAGGATTGGCCGAGCGGTTGAAGGCGGCGGTCTTGAAAACCGCAGTAGGGGAAACTCTACCGGGGGTTCGAATCCCTCATCCTCCGCCACCCCCTCCTCTATTCCACATACAATCGGAACGATATGCGCTCCCCGCTTCTCTCCCGGCGGACCCTGCTGTCCGCGAGTCTGCTGTTGCCGCTGCGAGCCCGGGCCGCGCGGCAGACCGTCTACTTCGGCACCTACGGCGGAGGGATTCTATCCGCGACGTTCGACACTGCGGCGGGTACGCTCACCGTGCCGTCGCAGGCCGCGGCGACGGAGAACCCGTCGTTCCTGGTGCTGCATCCGAATGGACGGAACGTTTACGCGGTGGGAGAGACGAACGACGGGTTCCTCGGCGCGTTCGAGAAGATCGAGGGCGGTAAGCTGAGGCTTCTGAACCGGGTGCCCGCGCGCGGCGGCGCTCCCTGCCACATCACGCTCGACCGGACCGGCCGGTATGTGCTCGCGGCCAACTATGGCGGGGGCAGCGTGATCGCCTATGCTTTGGAAGCGAACGGCAGACTGGGGCGGGAGGCGGCGTTCGTGCAGCATGAAGGGTCGAGCATCAACCCGCAGCGCCAGCGCGGGCCGCACGCTCACTCCATCCGGGCGACGCCGGACAATCGCTTCGTGATGGCGGCGGACCTGGGGCTCGACAAGCTGCTGGTGTATCGCTTCGACGCAAGCAAGGGGACGCTCACGCCCCACGATCCGCCCTTCGCCAGACTCCGTCCGGGCGCGGGCCCCCGGCACTTCGCGTTTCACCCGAACGGACGCTTGGTCTACGTCATCAATGAGCTCGATTCCACGGTCACCGCCTTTGCCTACGACTCGCAGAAGGGCGCGTTGAAGGAAGTGAGCACGGTCTCAACTCTGCCGGCCGGCGCGGCACCGGGGAACAACTCCACGGCCGAGGTCCAGGTACATCCTTCGGGGAAGTTCCTGTACGGGTCGAACCGCGGGCATGATTCTATCGCTGTGTTCTCACTGGCCGACCCGGGCAAGCCGAAGCTGGTGGAGAACGCGCCCAGCGGAGGCGCGACGCCGCGCAACTTCGGCATTCATCCGTCGGGTTCGCATCTCATCGCGTGCAATCAAAAGACGGGAAACGCGCTGGTCTGCGCTGTCGACGCCGCGACGGGGCGGCTAAAGCCGGCGGGTGCTCCGGTCGCGATGCCCTCTCCCGTCTGCGTTCAGTTCGACGTTTCGTAGGACCACGGTGGCCGCGTTTCAGGAGTCGCTTCACTTAGAGACGAGGGGGAACGCGCACGTGATCGATATCACGACGCGAGTGGCGGCGATCGTCGAGCGCAGTGGTGTCGCTACGGGGGTAGTGAATGTATCGGGGGTCGGCTCGACACTCGCGATCACAACGATTGAATATGAGCCCGGCTGCGTCGCAGATCTGCAGCGCGCTCTCGAGGGCATCGCGCCCGCGAACGACGATTACCGCCACAACGCGCGGTGGGGCGACCACAACGGCTACTCGCATGTGCGCAGCGCGCTGCTCGGCACCGCCCGGAGCTACCCGGTGCGCGGCGGCGCCCTGGCGCTCGGCACGTGGCAGCAGATCATACTGATCGACCTTGACGACCGGCCGCGGCGGCGGGAGATTATCGTGACGGTAATCGGGGGATAATGGAGGTATGCGCGGGCTGGGGATCAGTTTAGCCCTCTGCGCCGCTCTGGGGCTCGGCGGCAACACGCTCACGGAGTACCAGAGGGCGAAGCAGAAGATCGACCTCATTGAGGAGGACCGCGCGCCGCGGGGTTCGCGGGTGGTCATCAGCGAAAGTGAGCTGGACGCCTACGTGCGCGGCGAGGCGCCGAACGTGGTGGGCCAGGGTGCGGTGAAGAGTTCGAAGGTGCAGTTGCGGCCGAGGGGCGGGCGGATCGATGCGCAGGTGGACTTCATCCGGCTGCAGCAGAACACCGGGCGGAAACCTGGGTGGCTGCTGTCGCGGTTGTTGAAGGGCGAGCACGCCGTCTCTGCTACGGTTCGAATGCAATCCGGCAAAGGGCAGGCGACCATATGGGTGGACGAGGTGACACTTAACGGGGTGCCGATTGGCGGCCCACTCCTCGACTTCCTGATGGACACGTTCATCGAGCCGAAGTTTCCCGACGTGAAGATCGGCGAGCCGTTTCCGTTAAAGCACGGAGTTGAACGGGTGGACATCCGGGCTGAAGCGGTGCAGGTGCAAATCAAGCGGTAAAGAGGAACGGCCTTTCTCTCGATTACCATAGTCATTCATGCCTGACCGGGAAACGAATGTCCGCGCAGCGGTGACTGCCGCTCTGTTACTGGCAATCGGGGCCACGGCGCTATCGGTAATTGCCGCAGCTCGCAATACATTTACGGACCACCGCCTGGCGCCGCTGTTTCTGCTTGGCGCTCCGGACCTGTTGTACCCGCCGAGCCCGATTGAGGGCTCCATGCTGAGTACGATCTACCCGCCGCTCAGCGTGCTCTTGTACGCGCCTGCCTTGCTAGGAGGGAATGTATGGAGTACGTTCTTGTTGGCCGGTCTCATGGCTGAGATAGCCCTGTTGGCGCCGACACTGATGCTGTTGCGCAGCGTCTCCTCGGGCCCTTGGATCTTAGGCTTTGGGGCAAGCATCTTCGTGCTGCTCTCGAACTTCAATCCCGTCCTGGCAACCGCTCACCTCGTGCACGCGGACGCGCCCGCTTTGCTATGTTCGGCCCTCACAGTGTACTTCTTCGCGCGATACCTCAACTCCGGGCGGCACACTCCCTTTCTCGTTCTGGCTGCCGTGGCCGCTTCCCTCGCGCCCTGGGCCAAGCAAACCGCCGTCCTGGTCGCCGCTGTGCCGTTCCTCGTACTGTTAGCCGTTCGGGGTTGGCGGCCGCTCTTGATTTACAGCGGAAGCGTGGCGATTCTGCAGGCTCTGCTGACTACTGTCTTCGTTTCCCTTTACGGCTTCTCCCGCCTCAAGTTCTGGATATTTGACCTGCCCTCGCGCCACCCCTGGAAAGGCACATGGAGTTCGGTTCTTCCGTCGGCGAACTTCGCGTTGCTCGAGACCAACGCGTGGTGTCTGGTACTTGTCGCGTCCGTCCTCGTGTATCGGCGCCCGGCCTGGTCGATCGTAAAAGAGCCATGGGTGCTGTGTTTCGTCACCGGGCTCATGCTATGGCCGACCTCTGTGCTGGGATTCGTAAAGGTGGGGGGAGCGGCCAACACGCTCGTCTACTCGACTTACTTTCTACACTTGGCTACCGTCCTCCTGGTTGTCTCGGAGTTAAGCATGTCCGGGTGGAGGCCCTTGGTTCAAGTACCGTCTTTCATTGCGCTGTTGCTGCTGTCGGTGCCTACGGCGACGAACCTGGGAAAAGTGGTGCTTGCTCCGCGCACGACTTTTGTGAGCACGAATGCCAGCGCCTACGAGTACTCGAAGCGTCATCCAGGCGTGATCTACTTTCCCTGGCATCCTCTGTCGGTCTACCTCGCTGAACGGAAGTTGTACGCATTTGAACTGGGAGTGGCGGACCGGCAAGCGGCCGGCGTTGCACTCACGCGGGACGATCTTCGCCGGCACCTCCCGGCCGCGATGAGGTTCGTGGCGTACACCGGCACAGTCCCGGAGTCCGCGCTCTCCCTGCTGCCGGAGTGCGCCACTCGGTTGGAGTACACAGAGCTACCGGGATGGACGGTTCTGGGCTGCGGACCGCGGGTGGAACTGCTGGAAGGCATGAGGCCAGCGAAGTAGGAAGAAGCAGGAGGCAAACAGTGGCGGAAGCCAGTGGGGGTCGAACCCACCCGAGACTTGCGAAGCCTCACGCTGGTTTTGAAGACCAGGCCCGGCACCGGCCGAGATTGGCTTCCGTCCACCAGTTTACTCGGTGACAGCCGCTGCCTGGGTTCCTTCGAGGCCCAGTTCCGCCGCTCGGGCGCGCATCGCGTCGATGCAGAAGGCGATGTGCTCCTCGAGGTCGACGCCCAGTTCCGCGGCGCCGTTCACGATGTCCTCTCGGCTCACGCTGCGCGCGAAGGCCTTATCCTTCATCTTCTTTCGAACGGACTTCACGTCCACCTCGTGGATGCTGCGGCTCGGCTTGACGTACGAGATCGCAGTCAGGAAGCCGGCCAATTCGTCGCAGGCGAAGAGCGTCTTTTCCAAGAGGCTTTCGCGCGGGACGCCGGAATAGTTGGCGTGCGAGAGAATCGCCCGGCGGATGTCCTCAGGAACGCCGCGCTCGGCAAGGATGGGCTCGCCCTTCATCGGGTGGTCCGGCGCGGCGGGGTGGATCTCCCAATCGAAGTCGTGCAGGAGCGCGGTGAGCGACCACTTCGCTTCGTCCTCGCCGAACTTCCGGGCGTAGGCGACGACGCAGGCCTCGACGGCGAGCGCGTGCTTACGCAGCCCGTCCGATTGAATGAACTCGCAGACGATCTCCCAGGCCGCGGCGCGGTCGATGGCGGAACTCATAGGGACGAGGATACCCTATGTCTCGATGGACCTCGCCCACTACACCGCTCGGCGCGCGACGGCGCCGATCACGCTTGACGGCCGGTTGGATGAAGAGGACTGGAACGCCGCTGAACCGTCGAGCGCCTTTGTCGACATCGTGACCGGGGAGCCGGCCTGGTTCGAGACCCGGGTGCGCATTCTCTGGGACGACGAATGCCTTTACTTTGGCTTCACGGCGGAGGAAACGCATGTATGGGCGACGTTGACGGAACGCGATTCGAAGATCTGGCTCGACAACGACGTGGAGATCTTCGTCGCCGGCAAGGACGCGTATTACGAGTTCGAGATCAACGCCTACGGCACCATCTATGAAGTGTTCTGGATCTGGAAGGACATGTACCGCGAAGGCAGCATTTACAACGGTCCGGAGTGGGATTACGAGCGGCGCCCGCTGATGATCATTAACGGCATCGGTGGACACGTACATCCACGCGGATGGCGAAACGGGTACCTGGATTACGACCTTCCCGGGCTGCGGGCCGCGGTCCACGTGGACGGTACGCTCAACGATCCGTCAGACAAGGATCGCGGCTGGAGTTGCGAAGTCGCCCTACCCTGGCAGGGGCTGCACTGGCTCGCCGACGGGCGCTCACTGCCCCCGGAGGAGGGCGACGTGTGGCGCATCGACTGCTCGCGCTTTCAACACATCGGCCCTCGTGGGGAGCGCTTGGATCCGGCCGCCGGCTGGACGTGGAATCGTCATGGTCACTATGACTCGCACATCCCGGAGACGTTCACCTACGTGCATTTCAGCCGACAGCCGGTGCGCTAACGGGGTGCGCGGATCTGCTGCACCATGATCTGCGTAATGCGCTCGACGAATGGCCCGCCGCCCGTCATCAGGTTGTCGCGGGTCATGTAGTTCACTTCGATGTCGGGCCGCACGCCGATGTTCTCGACGTACGGAGCGGACGGGTAGTCGGGAGTATTGATATAGCGGGGCCGGGTGACGAGAGTCAGTGTGTTGCCGGCTGTCGCCTCCGAGTAGAAGCCGACGTTCCAACCCTCCGCGAGGCCTCCCATCCCTGCGGTGCGCATACCGACAATCGGCCCACGCCGGTTGTCCTGAATGATCGACGGGAAGATGTCCGCGGCGGAAACGGAGAATTCATCGGTCAATACGATGAGCGGCTTCGAGTAGACGACGGCGGCGGGATCGACTTCGAAGGAAGCGCCGACCAGTGCCCCCGTCTGGCTGCAGGCTGGAATCGGCCCGGTCAGCCCGCCTTCCCGATACGTGGTCCGCATCTGGTCCACATAGTTCTCGACCAGGGCGATGATCCAGGCCTCTGCCCGCTGCGCCCGCAGTTGCTGGGGCAACTGGGCGAAGGAGTTCACGAAATTGAGGGTGGGTCGAATCTGCTGCGCGAAGCCGGTGAAGCGGTACGGGATGAGGCGAGCAGCGGCCTCCGTGATGTAGCAGCCCCCTCCGGGGTTGCGCATCACGTCGACGATGAGCCCGTCCGTATTCTGTTCGAAGAAGGCCACCTCGGTCTCCAACTCGCGGATGGCGATTGATAAGGGAGGCGAGAAGCTGGGGATGCGTATATACCCGATGCGCAGGCCATCGGCGGTAAACGTGCCGGAGAAATGGAATTCGGACGGCTGCCTGCCGAGGCGCTGCTGGAAGTTCGCCGGTAGCGCGCCGGCGAAGACGGGCGCCCGGGCGCCCCACCCCAACAGGTAACGGCGCGGCTCCTCCTGCTGCGTCTCCTCGGACCACGTTGTTCCCTCGAAGAGGAGGCCCGGCGGTGCTTCGAAGGTCCGGATGGCGGGCTCTCCGCTTGCCGCGAGCGGGCCCTTGACGGGCGGTACCGGGCCCGCCTGCAGCAGGGGCAGGCCCGACTTCTGCCATCGGATGCTGAAGGTTTGTTGCTCGCCGGACGCACGGCGGATGACCACTTCGGCGGTGTCGCCCAGCTCCGCCGCACGGGGCACCTGCACCTGCGGCCGGAAGGTGATGCGGTCGGCGGCGTAGCGGCGCGAACTGGCCGGATTGCCGAGCGAGATCCTGCGCGAGTAAAGGGTGACCCATTCCTCCGCGGTGCGGCCGTCCACCGAGACCAGTTCGTCGCCCACCTCAAACGGATACGTGGCGGAGGGAAGTAGCTGACGGTTGATCTGCTCCACCAGGACTTTGCCGTCGTAGATGTCGACGGCGAATCCGAGGGACGCGACGAAGCCGGCGGTAGCGGCGCTGTAGCCGCTATGTCCGTCCTGAAGGCTGGCAACGTACTCCTGGCAGATCTCATAGTACTCAAGGTCGGAAGTGGCGGCGCGGATGCGCTGGAGCCACGGGGTGAGGTCGAAGAGATCGAAACCGAGGGCGTACTTCTTCCATTCGCCCGGCGCGTATCGTTTGGCATAGAGCGCGGCGAGATTCTGGAAATCGTGGACCCGTTGGTCCACAGTCATCTGGGGCATTGCGGCGCCGGCCGCAAGGCCGAAGGCTAGAAGAGTCGCGGCAATCCGTCGCATAAATCCTCCCGAATGGGTTTAAAACAGATTTATGTTACTGAACTGCGCCGCGGACAGCGACGAATTAATGTATGTAAACTACACTCGGCGAAGCTTCGTTACCCGGCCCACCTCGACCCACTCGACGACGAAGATGTTCCCTTTATGGTCGAAGCACGCGCCATGCGGGCAAATAAACTTGCCGGGGATAAATTTGTCCCGCGGCTGCTTGCGCAGCTGGCCCCAAGTGTTGGACGGGTCTTCGCCGAGGTGGGCGATCAGCCTGTCTTCACGGTCGATGAGGGTGACCCGCGCTCCGAGATCGGGGATGACGTAGACGCCCTTTCGTTCGGAGAAATGGCAGGGAAGGTTGACTACTCCTTCGGCGAAGCGCACATGCTTGCCGTCCAGGGTGAGATACTGCAGGCGCTTGTTGGAGCGATCCGCCACCAGCAGGAGCGGTTCCTTGCCGCGGGTGTCGACCGTCAACCCATGCGGGCAGTTCAGCTGGCCGGCATCCTTGCCCAGCCCGCCGAAGGTGCGGATCCATTCACCCTTCGCGCTGTACTGGTTGATGTAACTGGAGCCGTACCCGTCTCCGACATAAATATCGCCGTTCGGAGCTACGGCGAGGTTGGTCGGGCTGTACTTCTTCGGCTTCCCATCCGCGCCCGGCGCGTACTGCGGCGACTCTTTGGGGTAGCCGAGTGTGAAGACCTCCTTGCCATCCAAGGTTGTTTTCACGACGAGGTTGCGCTTGGTGTCGCAGAGATAGAGGAACTCCTCGCGGCCTTCCTTGCGAATGTGAAGCCCATGCGCACCGCCCTTAAACTCTTTGCCCCAGCTCTTGACGAACTTGCCCTTGTCGTCGAACACGACCATCGTGTCGTGGCTTTCGCTGGTGTCGTTCACGGTGTGGTGGACGTAGATGTGTCCCTTCGAGTCTTCCACCACGCCGTGGGTATTGCCGTAAGCGATGGTCTTTGGCAGTTCGCCCCAGTCGTGGATGACTTCGTAGGTGTGTTCGCCCGTGCCGACGACCGGCCGCTTCGTTCCGGCCTTGTCCGTTGCACCCAGGAGGGCCGGCGCGGCGGCGAGCGGCGCGGCGGCGCGAAGGAACTGTCTGCGGCTTGCGCTCCTCATATGTCTCGCCGTTATAGCATGCTCTTGAATCCTGGCGCAGTAATGATATTCTGATATTGGAGTGTTCCGTTCCCTATTCACGGTTGCGGCCGCCGTCCTGCTCATTGTGAGCGTGGTTGCCGGGCAGTGTGTCAACTGCGCTCCTCAAGCGTCCAGCCACGATTGTTGCCCCAAGCCGCAGCCGGTGAAGAACGATCACTGCGGCAATCAGCAGCCGGTGGAGCCGTGCGCCACGCACGGTCACGCGCAGGCGGACTACGAGAAGTCGGAGTTTGACTACGCGCGATTGTCGGCGCTGGAGCCGGTGACGGCAATCGAGACGGCGACCGTGGTGCTTCCCGAGGCGCCCGCCGGCGAGGTCACCCCATCCGTCGCGTCTCCGCCGGACCTGTTCGTTCTGAACGCTTCCTTCCTCATTTAGCACGCCCGCGTCTCGCGGCCTTTCCCTGTAAGCGAAATTCCTCCTGGAGGAGTTGTGCGTGCATTCATTCTTGGATTGACGGCTCTTTGGACGGCGGGAGCGGAAGAGCGGCTCGCGCTGCGGCCCCTGATGCAGGAGGCGCTCAGAGCGAACCCGGAGGTGCTGGCGGCGCGGAAGCGGTACGAGGCGGCGACGCACCGGCCAGCCCGCGAATCGGCCCTACCGGACACCATGATCTCCGGCGGTTATGCGAGCACAGGCAGCCCGCGGCCGCTCGCGAACCTGGGCACTGACCCGGTAGCGAACATCGGCGTGATGATCACCCAGGAACTGCCGGGTCCCGGAAAACGGGGGCTGCGGGGCGAGATCGCCGAGCGAGAGGCGGACGCGGAGTTTCAGCAGTACCAGGCCGCACAACTGAGCGTGTTGACGCGCGTGAAAAGCGCCTGGCACCGGCTCGGCGCCGCGTATGACCTCCTCGACATCCTGAGGAGCACGCAAAACCTGGTGCAGGAGACGGTGAAGGTGACCGAGGTGCGCTACGCGGCGGGACAGGCGGCCCAGCAGGACATCTTTAAGGCACAGACGCAGCGCGCCGCCCTCGACCTCCGGCTGGAGCGGCTGCGTCAGGAGATCCGCAGCCGGGAGGCGGAGTTGAACGCGCTGTTGGCGAGGCAGCCCGGCACACCGCTCGGGCGACCCCTGCCGGTTCCGGCGCCGGAGTTCAGGCTGGCGCTGGCGGAGCTGATGAACGCAGCGCAGAAGAACTCGCCGGAACTGGCGCGTGAGCGGAAGCGCATTGAGCGCGAAGAGCTTTCGGTGAACCTGGCGCGGAAGGGCCTTCAGCCGGATTACGCCGTCTCCGGCGGTTATTTCAACATGGGCCGCATGGCGGACATGTACCAGTTCCGCGTCGACATCACGCTGCCGGTTTTCAATCGCGGCCGGGTGAGGAGTGAGGTGGCCGAACGCTCGGCGGAACTCACGGCGGCGCGCCGCGGATTCGAAGCCGCGGGGCAGACGATCGCCTTCCGGCTGCAGGAAGACTATCGAGCGGCGGAAACCTCGCGGAAAATCCTCGACCTCTACCGCGACACGCTCATCCCGCAGGCGCGACTCACACTCGAAAGTTCGATTCCCGCGTATTCGCAGGGAAAAGTTGAGTTCCTGACCCTGCTGAACAACCTGCTGGCTGTACTTGAGTACGAGACGACGTCGCGCGAGGAGGAGTTGAACTACGTGCTCGCCCTGGTGCGGCTGGAGGAACTCACGGCGCTGGAACTGGTGGAGGTGGGCGCATGAAGACTCGAATACTCGTTGTGCTGCTGATCGCGGCGGCGTTCGCCGGCGGGTGGTGGCTGGGGAAGGGAAGAGGCGCCGCCGCGCCGGCGGAGAAAGGTGGGCGCAAGATCCTCTACTGGCATGACCCGATGCATCCGCAGTACCGCAGCGATAAGCCGGGCATTGCGCCGGATTGCGGCATGCAACTGGAGCCGGTGTACGCGGATGGGGGCGCGCCCGGGGGCGGTGCTCCGAAGAAGGGAAAGATCCTTTTCTACCGGGATCCGGACGATCCGAACTACCGCGCTGACGCGCCGGGCATCAATCCCGAGACGGGGAAAGACCTGGAGCCGGTGTACGCGTCCGATCAGCCGGGGGCGATTCAGATCAACGCTGACAAACAGCAGTGGATCGGGGTGAAGTACGGGCACGTGGAGGCGGAGAGCGGCCAGCAGATGGTGCGGGCCGTGGGCAAGGTGGCGCAGGACGAGAGGCTCATCACGCATGTGCACGCGCGCTCTGAAGGGTGGGTAGAGAAGGTTTTTGCGGACTACACGGGCCGGTTTGTGAAGAAGGGTGAGCCGCTGCTGACTCTCTACAGTCCGGAGCTCACCGCCGCCATGCAGGAGTACGCCCTGGCATTGCGCGCGCGCAAGCTGATGCCGTCGAACGGAGAGGGGGTGGTCCGCGCGGCGCGCGAGCACCTGGAGCACTGGGGACTCAACGAACAGCAGATCGAGGAAGTGGAGCGGCACGGGAAGAGCCACCCCGCCGTGACGCTTTACTCGCCCGCTTCGGGCTACGTGGCAACGCGCAACGCGTTTCCGAACCTGCGCGTGACGCCGGAAACGGAACTCTACACCATCGTCGACCTGAGCCGCGTGTGGATCATCGCGGACGTGTACGAGTCCGACGCGCCGCTTGTGACCGTCGGCCGGCAGGCGGACGTCACGCTGAGCTATCTGCCGGGCCGGAAGATTCGGGCCGAGGTGGACTACATTCTGCCGCAGGTGGACCCGGCCACCCGGACGCTGAAGGTCCGGCTGGTGGCGCCGAATCCGAACCTGGCTCTGAAGCCCGACATGTTTGTTGAAGTCGGCTTCCACGTACCGATGGGGCGGAGACTGGTGGTGCCCGCTGAAGCAGTGCTCCATACGGGAGAGCGCCAGGTGGTCTTTGTCGCGCAAGGAGACGGCGTGTTTGAGCCGCGCACGGTGGAAACGGGAGTGCGCGCCGGGGACAAGATCGAGATCCGCAGCGGACTCAAAGAAGGCGAGCGGATCGTCACCTCCGGGAACTTCCTGCTGAATTCCGAGAGCCAGTTGAAGTGGCCCTCTCAGCCGGCGACAGGTCCCGCGGCCGGCGCGCCGAGGCCGGCCCCACCGGCGGAGCACAAACATGATTGAGCGCATCATCGAGTTCTCCGCGCACAACCGCTTCCTCGTGCTTCTGATCATCGGCGCGCTCTGCGCCGTCGGCGTCTGGTCGATGTACAACGTTCCCCTGGACGCGATTCCGGATTTGAGCGAGACGCAGGTCATCGTGTACTCGCGCTGGGACCGTAGCCCGGACATCATTGAGGACCAGGTGACGTACCCGATCGTCACCTCGATGCTGGCCGCCCCGAAGGTGCGCACCGTGCGCGGCTTCTCCGACTTCGGCTACTCGTACGTGTACATCGTCTTCGAGGAGGGAACGGATATCTACTGGGCGCGGTCGCGCACGCTCGAGTACCTGTCGAGCGTCCTGCCGCGGCTTCCGCAGGGTGTCAACACGGAGCTCGGGCCGGACGCCACGGGCCTCGGCTGGGTCTTTCAGTATGCGCTGGTGGACGAGAGCGGCAAGCACAGCCTCGCAGAGCTGCGCAGCGTACAGGACTGGTATCTGCGCTTTCACCTGCAGTCGGTCAGCGGCGTCGCCGAGGTTGCGCCCGTGGGCGGCTTCGTCCGCCAATACCAGGTGAACGTCGATCCACTGCGGTTGCGCGCATACAACATTCCCATTTCTAAGGTGGTTGAGGCCGTCCGCGGCGGCAACTCCGATGTGGGCGGGCGGCTGGTGGAGATGAGCGGTACGGAATACATGATCCGCGGCCGCGGGTATGCAAGGTCGACGGCGGATATCGAAAAGATTCCCGTAGCCGCGAGCGCCAACGGCGTACCGGTTCGCATCGGGGAGTTGGGCACAGTAGGGCTGGGGCCGGATTTGCGCCGAGGCGTCACGGACCTGGACGGCCGCGGGGAAGCGGTGAGCGGCATCGTGGTGATGCGGCAGGGCGAGAACGCGCTCGATGTCATCGAGCGCGTGAAGGCGAAGCTCCATGAAATCGAGCCCGGGCTGCCGCAGGGCGTGAAGCTGGTCACGGCATACGACCGCAGCGAACTGATCCTCAAGTCGATCGAGACGGTGAAGGAGACGCTGATCGAGGAGCTGGCGATCGTCAGCCTGATCATCCTCATCTTTCTCTGGCACATCCCCAGCGCGCTGATTCCGCTCATCACACTCCCCGTGGCGTTTGTCATTTCGTTCATCCCCATGAAGATGATGGGGCTCACCTCGAACATCATGTCGCTCGGCGGCATCGCCATCGCCATCGGCGAACTGGTGGACGCGGCGATTGTGGTGGTGGAGCAGACGCACAAAAAGCTCGAGGAGTGGGAGAAGGGCGGGCGCGTCGGCGATTACAAGGCCGCGATTGTCGAGGCCATCAAGGAAGTCGGCCCGCCCAGCTTCTACAGTCTGCTGGTGATCGCCGTGGCGTTCCTGCCGGTCCTGACGCTCGAAGCGCAGGAAGGGCGGTTGTTCAAACCGCTGGCCTATACCAAGAACCTGGCGATGATCGTGGCGGCGTTTCTGGCGATCACGCTCGATCCCGCGCTCCGGCTGATGTTCACGCACGTCCGCAATTTCGACTTTCGCCCGCGGCTGCTCGCGCGCGCGACGAACGCCGTCCTTGTGGGCAGGATCCATCCGGAGGAGAGCCATCCGATCTCGCGGCTGCTCATCCGGCTGTACGAGCCAGTGTGCGCGTGGTCGCTGCGGTGGAAGTGGGTGGTGATTGCCGGCGCGTTCGCGCTGGTCGCTGTCACCGTGCCGGTGTTCATGAAGCTCGGCTCGGAGTTCATGCCGCCGCTGGATGAAGAGACGCTGCTCTATATGCCGTCGACGCTGCCGGGCATTTCCATCACGGAGGCGCAGCGGCTGCTCGAGGTGCAAGACCGGCTGCTCGTGCAGTTTCCCGAGGTCGAGCGGGTTTTCGGTAAAGCCGGGCGCGCGGAGACGTCTACCGATCCGGCGCCGCTTTCGATGTTTGAAACCGTGATTCAGCTGAAGCCGAAGCGCGAATGGCGGTCCGTGGACACGTTCTATAAAGACTGGCCCGAATGGACCAAGCCGGCCTTCCGTTGGTTCCGGCCGGACCATATCTCGTCCGAGCAACTGGTGAACGAGATGAACGCTGCTTTGCAGATCCCCGGCGCCTCCAACTCCTGGACCATGCCCATCAAGGGGCGCATCGACATGCTGACCACTGGCATCCGCACTCCGGTGGGCGTGAAGGTCTTCGGAGCGGACATCCAGCAGATCGAGCGCATCGGTCGTGAGATCGAGCGTGTGCTACCCGCCGTCCCGGGCACCCGCAGCGTCTTCGCGGAGCGCACCGGCGGCGGCTACTTCCTCGACTTCGTCTGGAAGCGGGAGGCGCTGGCGCGCTACGGGTTGAACATCGAGGACGCGCAGGTGGCGGTGACCAACGCGATCGGCGGTGACAACGTGACCACCACCGTCGAAGGCCGCGAGCGCTATCCGGTGAACGTGCGCTACCAGCGCGACTACCGGAGCACGCTGCCGGCTCTCGAAAACGTTCTGGTGCCGGCGGCGAACACCTCCGCGCAGGTTCCGCTGTCTCAGTTGGCGGAGGTGAAGGTGGTGGCCGGACCCTCGATGTATCGCAACGAAGACGGAATGCTCACCGGCTACGTTTACGTCGATGTTGGCGGCCGCGATCCCGGCAGCTATGTGGAAGACGCCAAGGAGGCGGTGCGCCGCGCGGTGAAACTGCCCGCCGGCTACTCGATCCAGTGGAGCGGCCAATACGAGGCGATGGAGCGCGTACGCGAGCGGCTGAAAGTCGTACTGCCGATCACGCTGCTGTTGATCGTAGTGCTCCTGTACCTGAACACGAAGTCGATGACCAAGACGGCGATCGTGCTCCTGGCCGTGCCGTTCTCTGCCATCGGCGCCGTGTGGCTGCTCTACGCGCTCGACTACAACATGAGCATCGGCGTGTGGGTCGGCTTGATCGCGCTGCTGGGCGTCGACGCCGAGACCGGCGTCTTCATGCTGCTGTATCTGGACCTGGCCTACGAACAGGCCAAGAAAGAGGGTCGACTGCGCAGCTTGCGCGATCTGCAGGAAGCGATCCTGCACGGCGCGGTGAAGCGCATACGGCCGAAGTTCATGACCGTGGCTACGACCTTCATCGGCCTGGTCCCGATTCTGTGGGCGACGGGGACCGGCGCGGATGTTATGAAGCGCATCGGCGCGCCCATCATCGGCGGCGTCTTCACGTCGTTCATTCTCGAACTGGTGGTCTATCCGGCAATTTACGAGGTTTGGAAATGGCATTCCGAAGTCAAACAGCTCTCGCACTCTTCTTAGTGGTGACCGCATCCGCGGCCAACGTCCGCATGGAAGCCCGGCACGAACGCTGGCTGCGCGACCGCGATGGCGCCCTGCTGCTGAATGAGGAGGGCTTCACGTTCACCGGGAGGAAGCAGACGATCGCCAGCAAGTGGGACGACATCCAGCACGCCGTACTGAACGAGCGCTTTCTTCGCGTAACGACCTACGAGGATGTCCGCTGGCGCCTCGGCACGGACCGCGAGTTCGAGTTTCGTTTGAAGGCGGGCGCCCCGCTCGCCGCCGCCCGCGAGCTGCTCCAGACGCGGCTCGGACAGCGCCTCTCCCTCGAGGTCGCGGACTCCGCGCTCCAGCCGCTGTGGTCGGTGCGCGCGAAGCGGCTTCGGCCGATTCGCGGCGCGCAAGGCGCCCTGGAGGTGGGGCGCGACGCCATCGCATTCGCAAGCGAGACGAGGGGCGACAGCGTCACCTTCCGATACGCAGATATCCGGAACCTGGCCCGAGTCACCCCGTTCGAGATCGTCGTTACCACCCTCCACGACGAGCACCGGTTTCAACTGAAAGAGCCGCTCTCCGAGGAGCGCTTCGATGACCTATGGTGGCGGCTCCAGCAACACAAAGGTTTGAAGACCCTGACTCTGTATCAAGGAGATAAGCAATGAAGAAGATCGTACTTTCGATGCCCCTTGCGGCGGCGCTGCTGCTCGCGCAAGCCAAGACCTATACCGGTGTCATCACCGACACGATGTGCGGCAAGGACCATGCGCACATGGGGAACTCGCAGCCGATTGAAGAGTGCGTGAAAGCGTGTGTGAAGGCCGGCAAGGACAAATACGCCCTGTTGACGCCGGACGGCAAGCTGTACAAACTGAGCGACCAGAAAGCCCCGGAGGCCTTCGCCGCGAAGAAGGTAAAGGTGACCGGAACGCTCTACGCGAAAACGGGTGTGCTGAAGGTGGACAAGATCGAAGCGGCGAAATAGCAGCTACGGGCGCGCGGCCGGATCGTGAGGTTCCGGAGGGACTTCCCACGCCTCCGGCCGCTTCTGCCAGGCAATGTGCTTCGGCATCTTCTCACGCAGCCACTCCACAAGACGTTTCAGCGCGGGCACGTACTCGCTCAGGATCAGAAGACCGGGGATCAGGAAGATCCAGCCCGGCATAATGGGCATGATGATGCCGGTGATGCCGGTAAGGCAAAGCATCACGCCCCAGGCAATCTTCATCCCCGCGGGAACACGAGCCGCCTGCGGCCACATCGATTCGGCGGCGAACAACACCAGCGCCAACCACACCAGGTCAGCAAAGAAAAGGTGGATGAGCTGCATGTAAATGGGCACCAGCAGCACAATGTTCAACGCCCCGAGCAGGATCTGCACGATCGTCAGCCCCGCCACCGCGGCGCCCAACACTCGCACGAGGAATGTCTCCGTGGTTGCGAGCGCCGCCCGCAGGCCCAGCCCGAACAGGCACACGCCCGCGGCGGCCGCCAGGATCGGGTGCAGGATGCGCATCCGCACGAACGGGTGGGAGTCCTGTGCGAAGTTCGCTCGCAGCCCTTCCGCGTGAGTGGTTGCGGTGTAAAGCGTGTCGCCCAACGCGGCGATGGCGCCGACGACCATCGCTACCAGCAGCAGTGCGACGGCGACGCCGAAGAGCGGCTTCTGGACTGGACGCGCCGGCCCCAGCGCACCCTCGTCACGCCCGGCCCACCATGCTGTCAGTGCCAGGGACCCGAGCAGAAACATCGTGTTTACCAGGTGTACCGACAGCGTGTACCCGCGCGCCAGCGCCGGGTTCTCCGCCACGTGACCCAGCAGCACGAGCGCGGCGCCAATCAGGCACTCCACCACCATGAACGCCGCGCTCCAGGCGGAGACCCGGCGTACAATATGCCCCTTGGGGAATAAGCGAAACGCCCAGACCACCAGCGCGATGAGCACCAGCAGGGCTAGCCCGCTGGTGACGCGGTGCGTGAACTCGATGATGGTGGGCAGAGCCGGGGCTTTGGGCAATAGCTCGCCGTTGCACAGCGGCCACGATTCGCCGCACCCCGCGCCGGATTTCGAAGCGCGCACGAATGCGCCCCAAATCACGACGAGGATGTTCAGGCCCAGGACGCTCCAGGCGAAGGCGGCGAAACGCTCCCTCATATCTCCACTGTAGCCTGCCTCCAGGGACTACTATGTTTTTGATGTTCTGGAATGCCGTTTGCGTCGTCTTTCTCGCTGCACCGTTTCTTCAAGCCGAGTGGCGTCTCTGGTCGCCCAGGCCGGAGATCGCGCCCAAAGTCAGCCAGCAGGCCGGTGAACTGGTCATCGAAGGCGCCGGCAACGCCGCCGCGTTCGGCGGTTGGGAGGAAGTGCGCGACGGCATCAAGCCCGGCGCCTGGTATCGCTTCCAGGCGACCTACACCGCCGGCGGGCTCGACGCCGAATGGAAGCAGGTGTGGGCGCGGCTCGACTGGGTCCGCGCGGATGGCAAGCGCGCCGGGCAGCCGGAGTACGCCTACCGCGTCACGGCAAATCGGGAGGTGCTGATGGAAGCCCCGGCGCCCGAGAACGCCGTCCGGGTGCGCATCCAACTCCTGCTGGTGAACGCCCCGCAGGGTCGCGTCGCGTGGCGCAATACAAGCTTCCGGCCGATCGATGCCCCTGCGCCCCGGCTCGTCACCATCGCCACTGTCCGGTACCGGGCCGCGAAACAGCCCTCCGCTGAAGCGAACGTAGCGCGCTTCCTTGAGGTGGCCGCGGCCAAACTGCCCGCGAAGCCCGACGTCGTCCTGTTTCCCGAAGGCATGACGCTCGTCGGCACCGGCAAGTCGTACGCGGATGTGGCCGAAGCGGTACCAGGTCCGACAACGCTGGCGCTGGGAACGTTTGCACGCCGCCACAAGACGTGGGTCGCGGCCGGGATCCTCGAACGCGAGGGCGACGCGATCTATAACACGGCCGTCCTCATTGGACGCAACGGCGAGCTCGCAGGCAAGTACCGCAAGGTCTACCTGCCGCGCGAAGAAATGGAAGGAGGCATCACGCCGGGTTCGTCCTATCCCGTATTCGACACCGACTTCGGAAAGGTCGGGATGATGATCTGCTGGGACGTCCAATACGCGGACCCCGCGCGCGCTTTAGCCGTGCAAGGAGCGGAAGTGATCCTGATGCCGATTTGGGGCGGTAGCCAGTTGCTCGGGCGTGCCCGTGCCCTCGAGAACCACGTCTTCCTCGTCTCCTCGGGCTACGACTACCCCGCCGCTGTCGTCGATCCGATGGGCGAAATCCTCAGCACGAGCGAAGAGCAGGGAACCGTCGCCGTTGCCACCGTCGACCTGAACAAACGCTACGCCGACGCGTGGCTGGGCTACATGCGCGCCCGCTACTTTAAGGAACTGCGGCTCGACATCCCCGTTCCCCAGCCCCGATAACTACTGCTTCTTCTGCTCAGGCTTCTTCTCGTCCGGCTTCTTGGCGTCGTCCTCGAACACGATGTTCGAATCCGTAAACGTGATGGTCGACTCCGCCTTGAACTGCTTGTAGTCGTCGTAGCGCACCGTCATGCGAATCGGTATCGGCTGCTCGAACATCAGCGTGCTGTTCGACACCGTGTAGGTCGGGAACCAGTACTTACCGTCCACCTGTTGCCGGTAGGTCTCGAACTTGGGATACTGGCTGCCCTTGCTGCGCTTGATGCCCACGCCGCGGCCATAGGTTTTTACGATCTGCAGGTCGCGGTCGTCCACCCACACGATACCGGAGAAGTAGCGCTCGCCCTTCTCCATCGTCTTCGGCTTCACGACGAAAACGAAGCAGGGAATCTCGTCGAGAGTCTCCTTGCCGAGGTAGTGCACGTTGTACTTCGGCAGGTCCTTCGTGGTCAGTACGAAAGGCTGGACGCTCCGCAAGTCCTGCAGGTCTTCGGGCTCCAGCAGGATGTTCTTGAGCGATTGCACGGGGGCGCGAACGACACGCTCCGTCCGCTTTCCGTCAGCGTTGAAGAGCACGTCCCAGACTTCTTCCCACTTGCCGACCACCGCACCACCGGGCTCCATCTCGTGGAACCGCAGGGACTGCCGGTAAATGTAGTTCTGTCTCGCCTGCGAGAACTCCGCCTCCTTCGCGGCGAAGCGCTCGATGATCTTCTGAATCTCCTCCGGCGTAGGGTTGTCCCGGCTCGCCAGTAGCGGCGCGGTGACGAACAGTACACCCAAGAATGCGAAACGCAGAGTCTTCACACGAGCCCCCTATCTCCTCTGGACGTCTATCCTAAATATACGGTTTCTCAAGGATCTGTTTGGCGATGGTCGCCATCTGCAGGTTGCTGGTGCCCTCGTAGATCCGCCCGATCTTGGCGTCGCGATACAGCTTCTCCACCGGGTAATCTTTGGTAAACCCGACTCCGCCGAGAACCTCAACCGCGCGCGAAGCGGTGGTCTCGGCGATCTGCGACGCCTGGAACTTGGCCATCGCGGCCTCCGTTACGAAGGGCAATCCGGCGTCGCGGAGCCGCGCCGCGTTGTATACCATCAGCCGTGCGCCATGAACGTCTACAGCCATGCGCGCCAGTTCGAACTGCACGCCCTGGAACTCGGAAATCGCCTTCCCGAACTGCTTGCGCTGCTTCGCATAAGCCACGGCATGGCCCAATGCGCCCTGCGCAAGGCCCACCATCTGCGCCCCGATGGCGATTCGGCCCTCGTTCAGCGTCTCGATTGCAATCTTGTACCCCTTACCCACCTCGCCCATTACGTTCGCCTTCGGCACGCGGCACCCGTCGAAGATCAACTCGCAGGTAGACGAAGCACGAATCCCCAGCTTGTCTTCTTTCTTGCCCACCTGAAACCCAGCAACGCCGCGCTCCACCAGAAAGCACGTGATACCGCGATAGCCGGCCGCCGGGTTCACGTTCGCGAATACCAGGAACAATCCCGCCTCGGCGGCGTTGGTGATCCAAAGCTTGCGCCCCGTCAACACGTACGCGTCGCCGTCCTCCGCCGCGCGCGTCGCCAGCGCGAAGGCGTCCGATCCCGATCCGGCCTCCGAAAGCGCATAGGCGCCCACGGTGTCCGACGCCAGCCGCGGCAGATAGCGCCGCTTCTGCTCCTCGGTCGCCCACCGTTGTACGGCGTTGCTCACAAGCGTGTTCTGCACGTCGATGATCACCGCCGCAGCGGGGTCTACCGCCGCCATCTCTTCCACCGCTAGAACCGACTGGAAGAACCGCCCGCCCTGCCCGCCGTACTCCTCAGGGATGTCGATCCCCATCAGGCCAAGCTCGAAGAACCGCTGCAGCAGATCTCTGCGAAAGACCCCCTGCTCGTCCATTTCGCGTACATGCGGCGCCACCTGCTCGCGCGCAAAGCGCCGCACCGTGTCACGGAACATCAGTTCCTCTTCGCTCAGTACCGTCAACGCACGGGCCTCTCCCGCCGATGGATGCGCGGCTGTCGTCACGGGTCTCCTCCCTTCTCTCAACCTACTACCTTCAATGGGATACCGCACTCCCCCAAATGTATGAAAGACTGCATGCGACAATTACACAACTCTTACAAAGCAAACAACCCTCTCCCGGTAGTCTTGAAGACAGGGATGCATGATCCCTGGGAGCCCGAGTGACAACTGAAGTACTGAGCCTGCCAAATCGGCAGAAGATGAACACGATTACCGCTGTGGTTCTGGTGTTCTTTCATATCGGGGCCGTCGCCGCCCTGTTCATGTTCAACTGGACCGCATTCTTCGTAGCCCTGGCCTTGCATTGGATGTGCACGGGCCTCGGCATCAGCATGGGCTATCATCGCCTCCATACGCACCGGTCCTATAAGGTGCCGCTGCCGCTCGAGTACTTCTTTGCCGTCTGCGGCGCGCTCACGCTCGAAGGCGGTCCGATCTTCTGGGTGGCTACGCACCGCATTCACCACCAGCGCTCCGACCAGCCCGGCGACCCGCACTCCCCGCGCGACGGCGCCTTCTGGGCTCACGTCGGCTGGATCCTCTTCGGCGATGCGAACCACAACAACACGAAGATGATGGCCAAGTACGCGCCGGACCTCGCGAAGCACCGGTTCTACGTCTGGCTGAACAATTGGCACTGGGTGCCGATGGTCGTTCTCGGCCTGATCCTGCTCGCCATCGGCGGCCTTCCGATGATGCTGTGGGGCATCGCCCTGCGCGTCGTTTTCGGCCTGCACTGCACCTGGGCGGTGAACTCGGTTACGCATATGTGGGGATCGCGCCGGTTCACGACTCGCGATGACAGCCGCAACAACTGGTGGGTGGCCCTGCTGACCTTTGGCGAGGGCTGGCACAACAACCACCACGCGCATCCCACGTCCGCTCGCCATGGACTGGCCTGGTATGAGTTCGACATGTCGTGGATTCAGATCACGGTCCTGAAGTGGCTTGGCGTGGCGAAGGCGATCAAGGTGGCGACGGTCGACCAGGCGCTCGCCCAAAAAGAAGCCGCCTAGCGTTTCTCTCCGAGGGCCGCGCCCGGTTCGCTCCCGCGCGATAAGCTGGAGAACACATATGGTGGTCGCCGGCCGGCGTCGTTCGATCGCGGTGTTCATCGCGCTCGGCGTGGCCCTCATTGCCGTCATCCTGCTGCTCTACATCGGTTGGGTTCTGCTCAACTGGCGTACCGGCATTCTGCTCATCCTGGGCCTCCTCCTCCTGGCGGTAACCATCGCCGGGGTCGTCGTCAACACGATCTTTCTGGTGCGCGAAATTCAACGCAACGAACAACACGACGCCTTCATCAACGCGATGACGCATGAGCTGAAGACGCCCATCGCCTCCATTCGCCTGCACCTGGAGACGTTGCAGCGCCGGAGCATCGACGAGGGGCGGCGCCGTGAGTTCTACGGCATCATGCTGGAAGACGTGGACCGGCTCATGAACACCATCGAACAGGTGCTGCGCACGGGCCGAATGGGTGGACCCTCCAGCCGCCTGATGCACCTCACACCCCTCGAACTCGGACCCATTATCGAAGAGTGTGTGACTCGCGCCCGCACGCTCCATAACCTTTCAGTGGAGGCCATCGAGTATCAGACCGGCGAAGGCGCGCGCGTCGCCGGCGACCAGGAGGAAGTCCGCGCCGCCGTAGCCAATCTGATCGACAACGCTGTGAAGTATTCCGGGCGTCAGCCGCGCGTGCGGGTGGAAGTGGACGTTTCCGACAACCGCTTTGTAACCATGCGCGTGCGCGACAACGGTCCCGGCATTCCCAAGTCTGAACTCAAGCAGATCTTCAAGCGCTTCTATCGCATCCCCGGTGCGGATGCCGGCCGCGTCAAGGGGACCGGCCTTGGACTCTACATCGTGCGGTCGGTGGCCAAGAGACACCGCGGGCGCGTCTGGGCGGAGAGCGATGGCCCCGGCCGGGGAAGCACGTTTGTCCTGCAATTGCCGCACCTCAAGGAGCCGAAGGCCTCGTGAACCGTATTCTCGTCGTGGAGGACGAACAGCACCTGGCACACGGTCTGCAGTTCAATCTTGAGGCGGAGGGCTACCAGGTGCGGACCGTTGATACCGGCGAAGGGGCGCTCGAATTGTTGCTCGGCACTGCGGACCCTTTCGACGTCGTGGTCCTGGACGTCATGCTGCCCGGCAAGAGCGGCTTCGAGGTGATGGAGGAAGTGCGCCGCGCGGGACAGTTGGTGCCCACGCTGATGCTCACCGCGCGCAACCATCCCGAGGATGTGCTCCGAGGCTTCGCCGCCGGCGCTGACGACTACCTGACGAAACCCTTCGACCTTTCCATCCTCATTGCTCGCGTGGGCAGTCTTCTTCGCCGCTGGCAGTGGGTTCGCGCACGGGTGGGTGCGCCTGGGGGGCAGGCCGCGCAGGAAGCCCCCGAAGCCGACGAGTACGCCTTCGCCGGCAACCTGGTGAGTTTTCCGCTTCTCGAACTGCGCACCGGAGGCCGGACTGTGCCCCTCACCCTGATGGAGGCGAACCTTTTGCGCTACCTGATCCGGCACGAAGGACAGCCTGTTTCGCGGAAGGCGATGCTCGAGGATGTGTGGGGGCTTCAAGAGGATACCGATACCAGGGCTATCGACAACTTCATCGTGCGGTTGCGCCGCTATATCGAAAAGGAGCCCGGTAACCCCCGGCACCTGCTTACCGTCCGGGGCGTTGGTTACCGTTTTGTCGGCGAGCCCGGGGAGTGAGCTAATTTTCCCCGCCATCCCCGCTTAGCTGAGTAGAGGTGCAAGGTGATGTATTGGCTGGCGCTCTGCTTGCTGGCGTGCACGTTGGCCCTGGAGGCGATACTCTGGCGCGGCGGAGAGGCCGATGGCTGGCAGCAGATCGCCTCTGCCGGGCGGAATCTGGCGCTTCGGCTGAACGCCGCCGCCGTTGCGGCGCTCGCCGTTGCAGCATCTTTCGAACATGCTGACGCTCTGCGCCTGATCGTGGGGGCCCTGGTCTCGGCGGGCTGCCTCGTCGTGCACTTCGTTTCCGGGCGCCGTCCCGTGCTCGGATACAATGTAGCTCGCCATGACCGACTGGCCGCTAGTTGCACGCGCCCGCAAACTCGGGCTGACTGAGGAGGAGATTGCCCGCGCCGCTGGGGCGCTCGCAGCATTGGAAGCCTCTTTCCAACCCCTCCTGACAGATCTTTCGCCCGATATCGATCCCGCCTCCACATTCACGCCTGAGGCGTCCGAATGACGCTGCTCGAAGCCGCGGGCGCCCTTCGCGCACGGAAGATCTCCTCGGTGGAGCTGACGCAGGCGGCCCTTGCTGCGATCACCCGCGGCGCGAAGCTGAACGCATTCCTCACCGTGACCGACGAGGCCGCTCTCGCCCGTGCGCGGCAGGCCGATGACGAGCGCTCGCGAGGCATCGATCTCGGGCCGCTGCACGGTGTTCCCGTCGCAGTGAAGGATCTGTTCGAGACGAAGGGCGTACGCACGACCGCCGGCTCACGCCTGTATGCGAACCACATTCCTGCCCGCGACGCGGCGGTCGTCGAGCGGCTCGCCGCGGCCGGCGCCGTCCTTACGGGCAAGACCCATATGCACGAACTGGCGTACGGCATCACCTCGAACAATCCCCACTTCGGCGCAGTGCGAAACCCCTGGGACCTCGAGCGGATCCCGGGCGGGTCAAGCGGCGGTAGCGGCGCCGCCGTCGCGTCGGAAATGGTCTTTATGGCCATGGGGAGCGACACCGGCGGGTCCATCCGGGTCCCTGCAGCCTACTGCGGCACGGTGGGCCTGAAGCCCACCACCGGCCTCGTCAGCCGCTACGGAGCGCTGCCTCTTGGCTTCACGCTCGATCACATGGGACCTCTCACGCGAACGGTCCGGGACACGGCCGTAACCATGAACGTCATCGCCGGTCATGACGCGCGGGACGAGACCTCGTCGCGCCGCCCGGTGCCCGACTACCTGCCGCCCGAGCACGTCTCGCTCGCCGGCGTGCGCGTCGGCCTTCCCGAGAACTACTACTTCGATCGCATTAGCCCCGAGGCCGGCGCGGCGGTTCGCAAGATGGCGGCCGTCGCCGAATCGCTCGGAGCGAGCGTCGTTCCCGTCCGCGTCCCCGAAATCGAGGCGATCAATCAGGTGGGTCGGATCATCCTGCTCTCGGAAGCCGCTGCCCTCCTCGAACCGCACCTTCATCGCCGCGACCAATTCGGTCCCGATGTTTACTCGCTCCTCACTCAGGGCCGGCTGCTGCCCGCTACAGATTATGTGAACGCCCAACGTCTGCGCCGCCTTTACGCAAACCGATTCCGTCTGCTGTGGCAGAGCTGCGACGTCTTGTTCACGCCGACTACGCCGATCGCGGCCCCCCTCATTGGGGAGAACACAGTTCAGGTGGGCGGCGAGCAAATCGACGTGCGCCTCCTGACCACCCGCTTCGTGCGTGCCATCAATGTCTTAGGCGTTCCCGCGCTCTCGCTGCCGGCGGGAAGGAGCGCTGCCGGCCTACCCCTGGGGTTGCAGATCATAGGACCAGAGTTTGCGGAGGTACGGGTACTCAAAGTCGGGTGCGCGCTTGAGGACGCTCGCGGTCCCTTTCCTACGCCTACGGCAAACGCCTGAGTTCTCAATCCTCTAATCTCCGTCCTGTCTAGTGCCGATAGCCTGTTGAAGGCTAACGTGCCCACCCATACCGTCTTTGCCTGTGAACCTCAGCCGATCGTGATCGAGGGCCTGGCGCGGGTCCTTGAGCATTGTGAGGACCTGCGCTGCGTGGGCTCGGCGGCCAGCCCGCCGGAGGCCATGGCACACGTGAGGCAGCTGAGTCCCGACGTGGTCCTGATCGACCAGTCTCCCGGCCTCCGCGCTGTGCTGCAGTTCATCACCGACCTGCGCAACGAAGCGCCCTCCGCCGCTCCCGTGCTGTGGGTGACGGACCTGGCTGACATCGAAACGTTCCGCGCATTGCAGCTGGGCGTTCGCGGTGTGGTCCGCAAGACACGGCCCGTGTCGACGCTGCTGGAGTGTCTCCGCGGCGTGCTGGAAGGCCGCGTGTGGGTGGAGGAGACCGAGGCCGATCACGCCCACCGGTTCCTGGCGCGCAAACCTGGACCTCGGCTCACGCCTCGGGAGCGCGACATCATCCGGCTGGTGGCGCGCGGGATGAAGAACCGCGAGATCGGATTGGAACTCAACATTACGCCGGGCACGGTAAAGGTTCACCTGATGCATATTTTTGAGAAAACCGGAGTCAAAGACCGGTTCGATCTTGCGGTGAACGGACGGCGGCTCCTCGGGCCCGAGTTCGAGACCGCGGAACCGGCAAAACCGGGCGCGACCCAGGCGCCAGGCGGTGACCGGTAATGGCTTCCATCGCGTCTTCCGCCGGCGCATTCGCCTCTCTTCCGGCGCGCCAATCGGTGTGGCTGCGCTGGCTCGTTCCTTCGTTCAGCGATCTATTCTTCGTCTCCGTACTGGTGTGGCTTTTTGTCGCCGGCAGTGGCGGTTGGACCAGTCTGTTGCTGGATGGCGACGCCGGCTGGCACATTCGGGTCGGCGAATACGTGTTGGACAACGGGAAGGTCCCAAGCGCGGACCTGTTCTCGTTCACCCGGCCGGGAGAAGTCTGGTACGCCTGGGAGTGGCTCTCCGACGTAGTCTACGGCGGCGTCCATCGCGTGGCCGGATTGAAGGGAGTCGTCCTGGTCGCCGGAGTCGTCATTGCGCTCTTCGCGGTCGTGCTGTTCCGGCATGTACTCTGGGCGGGCGCCAACCTGTTTGCGGCGATGCCTGTCGTGCTGCTTGCCGTGGGCGCTTCTACTCTTCATCACTTGGCGCGGCCGCATGTCTTTACGCTGCTGTTCTTCGCCGCCTCCCTGTGGCTGATCGACCGGGACCGCCGACGCGCGGACCGTTGGGTGTGGGTCCTGATTCCGGTCTCTGTAGTCTGGACCAATCTGCATGGCGGGTTCTTCGCGCTCGTAGCGACGCTCGGCCTCCTCACCGTGGGGACCGCCGCGGAAGAGTGGGTCGGATCGCGAACCTGGACTCGACCGCTGCGCTATGCCCTCCTGTCCGCCGGATGCCTGGCGGCCAGTGTCGTGAACCCTTTCGGTATTCAACTGCACCTCCATATCGCCTCCTACCTGCGCTCGGACTGGATTCGCAACATGGTGCAGGAGTTCCAATCACCGAACTTCCGCTCCGAGAATCTCCTCCAAGCGCAGGCGCTGCTCTTCATGGGCTTGATGGCCGCGGCGCTTCTGCTGAGCCGGCGTCGCTTTGTGGAGGTGCTGTGGATTCTCTTTTGGGCGCACTCTGCGCTGGGGAGCGCTCGCCATGTGCCGCTGTTTGCGATTGTCGCCGCCCCGGTCATCGCCTTCGAGTTGACCCGGCTCTGGAACTGGACGTTCGCCACGGCTGCGCCGCGCAGCCTCGGTCGTATTCTGGCTGATCTTGCCGCCGACAATACCCCTGGGGCCGGACGCGTCACAGTCTGGGCCCTGGCGCCCGCTCTCCTGTTGGTTTTACCCCTCGACTCGCGATGGCCTAAGGACTTTCCCGAGGCCGCGTTTCCGGTGGATATCGTCAATCGCTACCAGGAACGCCTCATCGCCGGCCGTGTCTTCACTTCGGACCAATGGGCTGATTACCTGATCTATCGCTCCTACCCGAGGCAGCGCGTGTTCATCGACGGCCGGAGCGACTTTTTCGGGCCCGAGCTCGGTAATGAGTACCTCCAGGCCAGCCACGCCCAATGGAGGTGGCGGGAGATCCTCGACAAGTACCGCATCGACACGGTGTTAGGTCCTCCCGATTGGCCGCTCATCACCCTCCTGAAGGGGCATCGTGACTGGCAGTTGATCACAGATTCGGGCAAGGCGGTTCTTTTGAGTCGACGCAGGGCGGCAGACCGTCCCGGCGGCATCCAGAGGGATGCAAGCCGGCCTAATGATAATCGCTGATTTTGCCGAAGGAGAAAGTGGAGTTCGGTATTTCATGAGAGCGACCAGAATCGAAGTCGAACGGACGGCAAAGGGCGACGCAAGGCCGGGGCTCCAGCACTCCTGGCGCTTGCCCTCCGGAGAGGATCTCCTTGATTTCGCCCTGTCCTCGGGAGTTCTGGCCGCCCGGTTGGTTGCGGAATCCGCGGGTCAACGCGAGCGGGCGGAGAACTCGGGCGCCGGACGCGACGTGGCTCGGAGGAGCGGCCTGTGAGCCCTCTTCTGGCATTCGCACTGGTGGTGGGGATCGCTGCTTCGGCGCAGGATCTGCACCGTCGTCAGATTTCGAACTGGATTTGTCTTGCTGCCCTGGCCGGAGGGTTGGCGCTACACATTAACGGCGCCGGGTGGCGCGGACTGGCGGATTCGGCGCTCGGCGCTGCCGGCGGATTCGGAGTGTTTCTGCTGTTCTACCTTTTGGGTGGCATGGGTGGGGGCGACGTGAAGCTGATGGCCGGCTTTGGCGCAGTCCTCGGGACCGGCCGCTTATTGGAGGCAACCCTGATTACTTCGCTGTGCGGAGGTGTCATGGCGCTTCTTTGGATTCTCGCAAGCCGTCTGCGTAGGGCCTTGCAGGCACGTGCCGGACACCCGCTGTCTCAGGCGTCCGAGTCGATTCCCTACGCTCCGGCAATCTCGATTGGCGTCTGGCTGACGCTGCTGGCTCGGACATGAGCTTGACTCGCATGGTTTGTTTCCGGTCTCTGGTTCAGGCCGGCTGAGGAGAACTTCGATGGATCGCAGGTTTCTTACCGTTCTCGGCGTAAGTCTAGTCTTCGCGCTGGTGATCTCCGGCCTGTTTTACCAGGTAACGTCGTCGCGCGCAGGGGCTGCTCCGAAGCCCGAAGTGCAGGACATGCGCGATGTCGTCGTCGCCGCTAAGCCCCTCCCCGTCGGCATAACGATCAAGCCCGCCGACGTCAAAACGGTGAAGTTGCCGGTGGCCCATATGCCGAAGGGCGCCTTCTCAAAGGTGGAGGAGGTGCTGGACCGGCCGGTCATCAGCAACGTCCTGCTGGACGAAGCGGTACTCGAAGGCCGCCTGGCGGCACGCGGCAGCGGGCTCGGCCTCGCTCCGGTGATACCCGTCGGCATGCGAGCCGTCACGGTTCGTGTGAATGATGTCGTTGGTGTCGCCGGGTTCGTGCTCCCGGGTATGCGTGTCGATGTCCTCGTCACCGGTCACCCTCCCAATCAGCCGGAGCGTCTGACAACTACCGTCCTTCAGAACATCACGGTGCTCTCGGCTGGACAGACGATGCAGCCTGACGCGCGTGGGCAGGCTATCAACGCCCCCACGGTCACGCTCCTTGTGAATCCAGACCAGGCTGAGACCATCACTCTGGCCCAGAAAGAAGGGGACATCCAACTCGTCCTCCGTAACGCCACTGACCAGGACATCCAGACCACCAAAGGCCGCTATGTCTCCGAGTTGTTTGGCGGAGCCCGCATGAAGACGGCACGCGCCTCCGCCGAGGATGAGCCGAAGCCCAAGCCGCGGCCGCGCCCGGCTCCGGTCGTGCCCGTTCAAGCCTTCGCTATTGCGCCGCCTCCGCCGCCCCCGCCGCCCGAGATTGTTGTCTTCCGCGGCACAGCTCGGTCAGTCGAGCGCGTCCAGGCCGGCGCGTCCCAGAACTAGCAAGAGGATTCTGAACTTCAGGAGCCGTGATGAAACGCCACATTGTCCTCCTCAATACTGCCTGCCTCATCGCCGCCGCGTTCGTTTTGACGGCGCCTGTGGCCTTGGCGCAGAAGGCGGAAGACCTGAGAGTAACGATTGGAAAGAGCCTCGTCATCGATTACCCCGAGGACGTGACGCGGATCTCCACGAGTAACCCTGAGATCATTGACGCGGTCGCCGTCACCACGCGCGAAATCCTGCTCCATGCCAAGGGGCACGGCACCGCCACCCTGGTGGTCTGGTCCCGCTCCGGGCAACGTGGCTTTTATAACGTCAACGTAGAGCACAACCTGGAACCGATCCGAAAGCTCCTGCGTGAGACCTTTCCCGGCGAGGCCATTCAAGTCCAGGCCGCCCGAGACACGGTGTCGCTGACCGGTAAAGTGACCGACCGTTCAGTGGCGGACCGTGCAGTGGCGCTCACCACGCCTTTGGCGCGATCTGTTGTGAACAACCTCAACATCGCCGGCCCCGGTGTCGACAAGCAGGTACTCCTTCGGGTTCGCTTTGCGGAGTTGGATCGCCAGGCGAGCCAGTCCTTTGGCGTTAATCTAATCTCCACCGGTGCTCTCAATACCATTGGTGGCATCTCCACCGGACAGTTCGGCACTCCCTCGATCGGGAACGTCCGGGACACGCCCGCTGGAACGCCGCCGGCCCCCAACAGCTTTAGCATCGGCGACGTCCTGAACGTCTTCGCCTTCCGTCGGGACCTGGACTTCGCGGCCTTCGTTCGGGCACTACAGACGCAGGGACTGCTGCAGATTTTGGCGGAGCCAAATCTGGTGACTACCAACGGCAAGGAAGCCAGCTTCCTAGTGGGCGGAGAATTTCCCATCCCGGTGCTCCAGGGCGGAGCCAACGCAGGCGCTGTCACCGTCCAGTTTCGCGAGTTCGGTATCCGCCTGACATTCACGCCTCAAGTCACCGAGAACCGTACCGTAAAGATGTACGTCAAACCTGAAGTCTCCACCATCGACCTCGCCCGCGCGGTCAGCGTCGGCGGCTTCACCATTCCAGCCCTGGCGACGCGACGGATGGAGACCAACGTCGAACTCGGAGAAGGTCAGAGCTTCGTCATCGCCGGCCTTGTGGACGACCGGGTCGAAGAGACCATGGCGAAGATTCCGGGGTTGTCCAACATCCCTCTGCTCGGCGTGCTCTTCAAGAGCCGTCAGACCAACCGCCAGAACAGCGAACTTCTGGTCATGGTTACCCCGGAGATCACCTCGCCGCTGAACGCGACCGATGCCAAGCCGATGCCTCCTTTCCCACGTGAGTTCATGACCCCCGTACCCTCGGCCGATCAGGTGAACCCGGCCCGCGGGCGGAAGGCGGCAAGGAAGTAGGAACGGAAAGGCTTTTTGGAAAGGTTCAGACCATGACCGAACGGCGACCGGTAGGAAGGGAAGCGGAGCTCACGGCGCTCGTCATTGCGCCCGACCGCGAGCTTGCGCAGCAGTTCCTCTCCACGCTGCCTGAAACGCGCTCCTTCCAGGTCCTCGCCGATCTGAAAACCTATCCGCCGCAGCAGACCCTCGACATTCGCCTGCGGCAGCTCAAGCCCGACGTGTTGCTCCTCGATCTGGCCTCCGATCTCGAAACTGCCTGTTCTCTGATCGGTTTTGTCACCTCCTTCCGGCCGCCGATCCATGTAATCGGCCTGCACCGGGAGAACGCTTCGGACGCGATCGTCCGGTCGCTCCGGGCGGGTGCGACCGAGTTCCTCTACTCCCCGTTCGATATCAGTACACAGAGGGAAGCCATCGGCAGGATTCGGCGGCTGAGGCAACCGGAAGTGGAAGCTCCGAAAGACTTCGGCAAGGTGGTGGTCTTCTCGAGCACGAAGCCCGGGTCGGGCTCTTCCACGTTGGCCACCCAGACCGCCCACGCCATCAAGCGGATGACGTCAAAGCGGGTCCTGCTCGTCGACTTCGACCTCATGGGTGGGACCATCAGCTTTTCGCTCAAGCTCAGCCACGCTTACTCGGTTCAGGACGCACTCCAACACAGCGAGCACCTTGATCCGGCTCTCTGGGCCGCCCTGGTGGTGAATTCGGCCGGCGTCGATATCCTTCCGGCGCCCGAGACCCCCTCGAGCGACGTTGTCGAACACAGCCGCCTGCATGACGTCCTTGAGTACGCTCGCATGCTCTACGACTGGGTCTTGATCGACCTCCCGGTCGTATTCCACCGGTCGAGCCTCATGGCGCTCACGGAGTCAGACCGGGCCTTTCTGGTTTCCACCTCGGAACTTCCCAGCCTGCACCTGGCCCGGAGAGCAGTGCAAATGCTGCTCCAACTCGGCTTCGCCAAGGACCGGTTCCAGGTGGTCATCAATCGGGCGTCGAGGAGCGACGGCATCGGCAGCTCCGACATCGAGAAGCTCTTCAATTGCACGGTGCATGCCATGCTGCCGAACGACTACTTTTCGCTGCACCGTGTCGTGACCCTGGGGGAGACCCTGAGCGACGAGTGTGAACTAGGCCGAGCCGTGCAAGGACTGGCGGGCCAATTGACCGGTTTAAGCCTGGGAGACAAACGCCGGGGGGCGGCATTGATGACTGCCCGGCCGGTGTTCTCGCAGACCTAGGAGTAGATCCATATGATGGCGACGGTTGACCAACGAAACGCGCAACAGCTGACCTGGGAGCAGCGCCTGTTGAAGAATGCAGGACGCCCCAAGACCGCGCTCAAGCCCGAGTACCAGGAGCTGAAGTTCACCCTTCACCGGAAGCTCCTCGACAAGATCAACCTGGAGGCGCTGGCAACCATCGACAACCAGCGCGTACGGAGCGAAGTCCGCCAGGCGCTCATCACGCTCATGGACGGCGAGCCAACGCTGTTGAGCGCCCTCGAGAAGCAACAGATCGTCGAAGAAGTCCTGGATGAGGTGTTTGGTCTCGGACCACTCGAGCCATTGCTGCAGGACCCAACCGTCTCCGATATCCTCGTCAACGGCCACAAACAGGTCTACGTTGAACGTCGCGGCCTGCTTGAGCTGACGAGCGTCACCTTCCGCGACGATCCGCACCTGCTGCGGATCATCGACAAGATCGTTTCCCAGGTAGGCCGCCGCGTCGACGAGTCGACGCCGATGGTCGACGCCCGCCTCAGCGACGGCTCGCGCGTCAACGCGATTATCCCGCCGCTTGCCGTCGACGGGCCGCTGATGTCGATTCGCCGGTTCTCGACCGACAAGCTGATGCCCCCTGATCTGGTCGACCGCAAGGCGCTGACCCGGGGAATGATGGAACTGCTCGAGGCGGCTGTCAAGGCCCGCCTTAACATCATCATCGCGGGTGGAACCGGCGCCGGCAAAACCACTCTGCTCAACGCGCTGTCTTTCTTCATCAGTCCCAAGGAGCGCATCGTAACCATCGAGGATGCGGCCGAACTGCAGCTCAAGCAGCCTCACGTTGCACGGCTCGAGACCAGGCCGCCCAATCTCGAAGGTCAAGGTGCGGTTCGGCAGCGCGAACTGCTTGTCAACAGCCTGCGTATGCGTCCTGACCGCATTGTGGTTGGCGAAGTCCGCGGGGCGGAAGCACTCGACATGCTCCAGGCCATGAACACCGGCCACGACGGGTCCCTGACGACGGTCCACGCCAACAGCCCGCGTGATGCCGTTTCCCGCCTCGAGGTCATGGTCTCACTAGCCAACGCGAACATGCAGTTGGTGTCGATCCGCCAGCAGATTTCGAGCGCCGTGAACCTCCTCGTGCAGGCGTCCCGCCTCAGTGACGGTTCCCGCCGCGTCACCAGCATCACGGAAGTGACGGGTATGGAAGGCGAAATCGTCACCCTGCAGGACATCTTTGTCTTTGAAAAGCGCGGGCTGACCCCTGAGGGGCAGGTTCTGGGCCGCTTCGCCGCCACCGGCATCCGCCCGAAGTTCTACGAAAAGTTGTTGGCGGCGGGTATAAGGCTTAGCGCCGACCTGTTCGATGAAGTGGTCGAGGTCCCCTAGATGAACCGACACGACTCGGGAGGCGCCGCATGATCGACTTCATCATGATCGCAGTGATCGCCTGGGCAGTCTGCCTGGGCTCGTGGCTCCTCATTTCGAAGGGCCTCCGCTCGAAGGAAGCGGACAAACTCAAGAGCCGTCTGATGGGCGGACCCAAGGCGGCCGAGAAAGCCAAGAAGGCCACCCGGGGGCCTGCGCTGCTCGAGCAGGAGGACCTTACCACCGGGAAACTCGTTCGGCAGGTGCTGGCGAAGTTCGATCTTGAGGAGCGCATCGCGACGCTTCTCGAACAAGCTGGCGTCCGCTGGAAGGTCGCCCGCTTCATGCACCTTTGCCTCGGGTTCTTTCTCGGCGGCTACGCGCTTGGGTGGCTGTTCCTTCCCGGCACCCACCGCCAGTTTGCCATCTTCGTCGCCTTCTTCGTCGGCGCATTGCCCCTCATGCATGTGAGCCGCAAGCGAGCCAAACGACTTCACAAGTTCGAGGAGCTCTTTCCCGATTCGCTCGAGTTCGTCGCCCGTTCCATGCGCGCGGGGCATGCCTTTTCCGTTTCGCTCGAAATGATTCACCGTGAATTCCAGGAGCCGCTGGCGGGCGAATTCCGCCGTACCTTCGAGGAGCACAACCTCGGTCTGCCGCTCGAGACCGCCCTCCAGAAACTGGGCAAGCGTATTCCATCCCTCGACGTTCACTTCTTCGTCTCCGCTGTTCTGCTCCAGAAGCGTACTGGCGGCAACCTGGCCGAGATCCTGGACAAGCTGGCATACGTGATCCGCGAACGCTTCAAGCTGCGCGGCAAGATTCGCGCGATCAGCGCTCACGGCAAGATGACCGGCACCGCCCTTTCCCTCATTCCGGCGGGTGTGGCCGCCCTGAACACGGTGATCAATCCCGAGTACGGGAAGTTCTTCATCGTCGATGAGGCAGGTCAGATGATGCTGCTGGCCGCCGTACTGCTGCAGTTAATCGGCTACGGAATCATCCGCAAGATCGTAGCCATCGAGGTGTAGCTATGACCGAAGCACTGAGTTTCACGATCTTTCTCGTTGTCGCTGTCGGCATGGCCGCGCTGGGCCTGAAGATGTGGGTGCGGCCAAAGGAAGCAATCGAGCGCGTCACCGGAGTTGCTCAACAGCATCAGGAGACCCCGAAACACCCAAGCCTCGTCTTCCACGAACTGGTCCAGAAGCTGGGTGACATTCTGCCTGCTTCTCCCAAGGATCTGAGCGTGCAGCAGCGCCGGCTGGTCAAGGCCGGCTACCGCAGCCAGAACGCGCTGAAGATGCTGTACGGCTCGAAGGTCCTGTTCGGTGTCGGTCTGCCGGTGCTCGCAAGTATTGCCGTAGCGGGCACTGCGGCCGAGCCCACCAACAAGATGATTGGGATCCTGGCGGCGGCCGGACTGGGCTTCTTCGGTCCCAACGAGTTCGTCAACATCGTCTCCAAGCGTCGGCAGAAGCGCCTGGCAAAGGGCCTTCCCAACGCGCTCGACCTGATGGTCGTCTGCGTCGAGAGCGGACTGGGACTGGATCAGGCGATTATTCAGGTGGCCAAGGAACTCGAGCACGCGCACCCCGAGATCACTGAGGAGTTCACGCTCGTCAACCTCGAACTGAAGGCCGGCAAGCGCCGGGCGGACGCGCTTCGTAACCTCGCCGAGCGTACCTCCTGCGAGGACCTGAAGAAACTCGTCGCGGTCCTCATTCAGGCTGACCGTTTCGGTACCGGCATCGCTCAAAGCCTTCGCGCGCACGCAGACTTCATGCGTGTTCAGACGCGACAGATCGCCGAGGAAAAGGCGGCGAAGCTTGGCGTGAAGCTGGTCTTCCCGATCTTCTTCTGTATTTTGCCTTCACTGTTTGTGGTTACGGTGGGGCCGGTCGTCATGCGCATCATCCGGGAACTCATCCCGATGATGAACAACCTGTAGTCGGAGACACTACTGAAGCTGCACAAGGAAAAGGAGACAAGACATGGATAGCTCGATGGTTCGGATCGTTTGCGCGGTTGTTGCGGCGCTGTTTCTGGCCGTTATCGTCCTTCGCCGCAAAAAACAGAACGCGGAGTAGCGGTGCCCGCGGCGGATCGCGGGACCTTTCCGGTTCCGTCCAGCGCGTCCCGCGATCCACAGTCGGCGCTGGCCCACCAGCGCCTGGTGCAACCTGCGGCCTCGGCCGGTACTCGGTGACCGGCACGCCGCATCGCGGTGCTAGACCCAGGGCCTGCCCTGGCGGCTGAAGCGCCGCAGGAGAGAAGGAGTTTGGGAGCTTCGTTATGAAGAGCAATACATCTCGTGCGGCTGTCCGGCCGGCCGGCGCCTGCATCGTCTTCGCCATTGCCGCTCTGCTGTTGGCCATCCCACCGGCAGCTTCTGCCGGCACCTTCGGCAAGGTCGTCTCGATCGGTGGACAGGGCGCCGATCTCGCTCTCGACGAGTCGCGTGGCGTTCTCTACGTGGCCAACTTCACCGCCAATCGGATCGAAGTGGTTTCCGTCGCCGACGGCTCCGTTCAAACTTCCTTTAACGTCGCTTCGCAGCCCAGCTCGCTGGCGCTGTCTCCGGACAACCGGTATCTGGTGATCGGCCACTACGGCAACTTCGCCAGTCCGAACGCCCCGCGTAACGCCATCACGTTGATCGATCTCACCACCAGTGGCCGTCAGACCTTCGCCATCGCCCTGCCTCCCCTTGGCGTGGCATTCGGCGTCGACGGTCTTGCCCTGATCGTCACCAGTGGAGAGTTCCTGCTGTTTGATCCGGTCCTTGGGACGATTCAAGCCCTGGATACAGTTGCGAACGTCAGCGCCAAGACCCTCCCTCAGCCCGCCAACAACTACCCGCCTCAGATCGTTGCCGCGTCCGTCGTCGCCTCAGCCGACGGGCGCCGCGTATTCGGCGTTACCGATACTATTCTCTTTACTTATGAAGTCGAAGGCCGCAGGTTGTGGGGCACCGGTTACACGTCCTCCCCTCCCCTCGGGCCGCGCACCATAAGCGCTCCGGCGGACGGCTCTTACTTTCTCGCCGGCTGGGCCGTATTCGATAACAAAGGCCTCCTGGCGCAGTTTCCCGACCCATCGGGAACTCTGAACATCGGGAGCCACGCGGTTGACGCAGCGCGCGGCTTGATCTACGCCCAAGTTACGCAGAGTACGCCCGGAAGCGCCACCCAATCAGGTTCCGGTTCCGGCGGGTCCACGCCCGCCCCCTCGCCGGCCGCTGCCGTCCCCGTTCTGCAGGTTGTTGACGCCGACAATCTCGCCGTCCGTGAGCGTCTCCTCTTGCCGGAGAATCTCGCGGGTAAGAGCGTCTTGAGTTCCGACGGCGGCACGATGTACGCGATCTCCGACAGCGGCGTGATGATTCTCCCCGTAGGGTCCCTCTCGCAAGAACACCGCGTCGAGGCGTCGGTCGAGGACCTCGTCTTTCGGGGGAGCTTCTGCGACCGTCGCGTCACCACCCAAGAGCTGGTCATCGGCAATCCCGGCGGCGGCTCCACGGACTTCGTCGTCACCTCATTGCTGCCGGGTGTATCAGTTACGCCTAACACGGGCCGCACGCCCGCCCTCGTCCGCGTCAGCATTGACCCGAACGTCTTCCAGAATCAGCGGGGCACCACCATCGGCGCCCTCCGTATCTCCAGCCAGCAGGCGGTGAACCTGGTAAAGGATGTGCGCCTGCTCATCAACATGCAGGAACCCGATCAGCGCGGCACGCTCATGAATGTGCCCGGCAAGTTGGTCGACGTTCTCGCAGACCCAACGCGCGACCGGTTCTTCGTCCTGCGGCAGGATACCAACGAGGTTCTCGTCTACGATGCGCGCAATTACAATCTCATCACAAGGTTGAGGACCGGCAATACGCCCACGCAGATGACTGCGACCTTCGATCGGCGGTACTTGTTGGTTGGCAACGACAATTCGCAGATCGCGAATGTCTTCGATCTGGAGACGCTCGAGGCGCAGCAGCCCATCCGCTTCCCCGGGGGACACTACCCGCGCTCCATCGCCGCAAGCGCCAACGCCATTCTTGCCGCCGTGCGCTCCGCCGCCGGCGTTCACAAGATCGATCGTGTTGACCTCGCCAGCCGCACCGCCACCGAACTGCCGACGCTCGGTGTTTTCGAAAACAACGTGAACATTAACACCATGCTCGTGGGGTCACCGAACGGGTCCTCCATCATCGCTGCGCAGGCCGATGGCACCCTGCTTCTCTATAACGCAAACGTTGACACCTTCACCGTTGCCCGCAAGGACTCGGCGGCCGCCTCGGGCGCCGTTGCCGCTTCCAACTCCGACTTCTACGTAGTCGGCAACAACCTCCTGAACTCCTCACTGGTTCGCGTCCGCGACTTCGGAGTCGCCTCGGGCACGTCTTCAGGGTTCGCCTTCATCGATCAAGGCGGTCTCCGAACCACCGCTGCCACCGCTTCCAGTCCAGGCGTCATCCAGCGCGTCGATCTCGCCAACACCTCCACACGGGCTACCCGGCTCGTCGAGGCGCCCGTTCTGGGCACCGCGGGAGCAGTGTTCACCCGCTCGCTCGCGCCCCTCTACAGCCGCACAGCGATCGTTAACTTGACGACCTCCGGCTTTACCGTCCTGCCGTGGTCTTATGACGCTTCGGTGGCCGTTCCCCGCATCGAGTCGGTGGTCAACGCCGCCGATGGCGCGCGCCCTGTCGCTCCCGGCGGACTCATTCGCGTCGCCGGCCGCGAGCTGAGCGTGGTGAACCTGGCCAGCCGCGAACGCCCGCTGCCTACCGCCCTCGGCGAAAGCTGTCTCACGGTGAACGGGCAGCCCATTCCCATGGTGCTCGTGTCGCCCAACCAAATCAACGCCCAGCTGCCCTTTACCGCGGAAGGCAACGTCACCATGGTCCTTCGCACACCGGGCGGCGTCTCCGATAACTTCAACTTCACCGTCCTGCCCAGCGCCCCGGCCGTCTTCCGCTCGGGCACTGCGGGCCCGCTTACCGACATACCGACCGTCGTGCGCGTCAAAAACAACGCACTCGTCACGCTCTCAAACCCCATTCACCGGGGCGAAGACTCACTATCGATCTACCTCACCGGTCTGGGCCGCACGGCGCCGGCCGTTGAGGCAGGCAATGCTGCCCCTCAGAATCCCCTCAGCACTGCCGTCATTGAGCCGACCGTCGAACTCGGCGGCGTCGAGATACCGGTGCTCTTCGCCGGACTGACGCCCGGTGAGGTCGGCGTGTATCAGATCAACGTATCCATCCCGCCTACCGTCCCGCTCGGAATGCAAGTCCCGTTGGTCATCCGGCAAGGCGGATCCACGACGACCCTCACTGTGCGGGTCATCGACTAACTCAGGAGACACATGACCTCTCGGACTCTTTTCTCGGCGATCCTGTCGCTCGCGGCGGCCGCCGTCGTGCCTGCGGACCTCCGCGCCCAGCGCTACGAGTTCGGCGTCGGCGGAGGCGGCAGCTTCTACACCCAGAAAGACGTCACCAGCGCCGCCGGCACCGTTGACGCCAAGTTCAAGCCGTCGTTCGCCGCTACCGTGCACCTCGGCCAGAACATGTATCGTTACGTCAGTGGAGAGTTCCGCTACACCTATCAGCAGAACTCCATGGAACTCTCCGGTGCGGGCCAGACCGCGTCGTTCAGCGGGCGTTCCCACGCCATCCATTACGACCTTGTCTTCCACTTTCGTCCCCTCGGCGCCGCCGTCCGCCCGTTCTTCTTCGGTGGTGGCGGCGTAAAGATCTTTGAGGGCACAGGTGAAGAGGTCGTCTTCCAGCCCCTGCAGAACTATGCGTTGCTCACCAAGACGCGGCAGGTCGTTCCGCTCGTGAGCTTCGGCGCGGGCGTCAAGTTCAAGATCGGCAACAAGGTGGGAGCACGCCTCGAAGTCCGCGACTACTTCTCTGCCTTCCCCAAGGACGTCGTTGCCGAAGCCCCCGGCGCATCAATTGGAGGCGGCTGGATCCATAACTTTGTTCCCATCTTCGGCCTGACCTTCCTCTTCTGAGGCCGACCCGTCGGCGGGCGTACCTTCGGTCGCCCGCCCTTTTTCTTAGAACACGACATTTAGCACTTGTTTCCCGCACGCCTCGCCTATATTGGTACAGTGCCGGACAGTCTGATGCGGGCGGGGCTGGCCGTGGCCTTCCTGGCTCTCCCCGTCCTTGCCTCAAGCACCAACTTTGTCGGGAGCGCTGTCTGCCGAACCTGCCATCCCGACATCAATCAGAACTTCTTCAAGAACCCCCACTACCGCTCCTCCACCTCGGGCAGCGAGAAGCCGGAGAACCAGGGTTGCGAGAGTTGCCATGGACCAGGCAAGGCTCACGTGGAAGCGCGGGGCGGCAAAGCGACGATTGTCGCCTTCAGCGCCCTGCGTCCCACACAGGTGCTCGACCAATGCCTGCGCTGTCACGAAAGCACCCTCTCGCGTGCCAACATCCGCCGCTCCGAACACACCCAATCCGATATCGTCTGCACCAGCTGTCACTCGATTCACCGTTCGGCGACGCCGAAGAACCTGCTCGCTCGCGGCCAAAGCAGCCTGTGTTACCAGTGCCACCCCGCAGTGCGCGCGCAGTTCAACATGCCGGTGAAACACCGGGTTAACGAGGGCTTCATGGAGTGCACCGATTGCCATAATCCCCATGGGGCCAATGCTCCAACGTGGCGTATGGGCGTTCGCCCACGGATGGTCCATCAGGCGCTCGGAAACGAAGAGCCGTGCTTGAAGTGCCATCAGGACAAACGCGGCCCATTCGCGTTTGAGCACCCCGCCGTTCGCGTCGAGGGCTGCGAAAGCTGCCACGCGCCGCACGGCTCCACCAACCTGCGGCTGCTCCGCCGCCCCGTCGTCTTCACATTGTGCTTGGAATGCCACAACGGAGGCGGTGCCTTCGGCCGTCAGGGCGACGGCATTCGGATCCAGTCGGCATCTCACAATATGGCTGACCCTAAGTACCAGAACTGCACGCTCTGCCACGTCCGTATCCACGGCTCGAATGCCAGCCCGCTGTTTCTGCGATAACCCATGGCTAGGTCGATCCCTTTTCTGACACTCGCCGCCGCCGCGGCCCTGTTCGCGCAGCCCCCGGTGGCCCCCACGCCTGAACGCGTCGGAGCGCCCCGCGGGCAAAACGTCGCCGGCTATAACATCGTCAACTCCTTCGAAACCGGCTACCGCTTCCGCGATGTCTCCGGCAATCTTGGCAGGTACCGCAGCGACGTGAACTTCGGCAACGGTGTACGCCTACTCTCCTCGCGCCTCTCCATTCACTCGCGGGAAGGGCAAGGAGCCTGGTTCGACGAACTCCTCCTGAACACCCAGGGCCTCGGCAACGATCCCTACCAGATCGCCACCTTTCGCGCCGTCAAGAACCGCCTCTACCAGTACAACCTCACCTGGCGTCTCAACGACTACTTCAACCCCGGCCTCACGATCGCCAATGGGCTCCACGCTCTCAACACCACCCGCCGGCTCCAGGACCACGACCTCACCCTCCTCCCCGCTTCCAACATCCGCTTCTTCCTCGGATACTCACGCAATCATCAGTACGGGCCGGCACTTTCCACCATTCAGCTGTTCGATTCTCGCGGAGCTGTCTTTCCACTGTTCTCCGACGTCCGCCGTCTCCAGAACGAATACCGCCTCGGCGTTGAACTAAAAGCCTCCGCCTACCGTTTGAATGTCAGCCGCGTCTGGGAGAACTTCCGGGAGGATACGCAGTTTGGTGCCGCCGATCAGCGTCCGGCCGATCCGGCTAGCCCCGCTCGCCTCGACGCTTTTCGCCGCGACGAGCCTTACCACGGTAATACCCCCTCATGGCGCGTCGCCCTCTTCCGAGAGACGGAAAGCTGGCTCGCTCTCAACGCCCGCTTCACGTGGTCGAGCGGAGAGCGCAACTTCATCTTCGATGAGTCCGCAACCGGCGTCGACCGATTTGCCCGCAACCGTCAGATCCTTATCGGCGGCCAGGCGCGGCGGCCGGTCGCGACCGCCAACCTCACCGCCAGTCTCTTCCCGGCCACCTCACTGACAGTCACTAACCACACCGGCTACCACCACACCCGAATTGAAGGGGACAGCTTTCTCCGCCAATTCGACAACGCCAGCCTTTCGGATGATTTCCTCGCCTTCCAGTTCCTCGGCGTTCGCGCCCTCACCAACAGCACCGATCTGACCTGGCGCCCCCGCCGGCGACTCACGTTCTTCACCGGCTACCGCTTCACTGACCGGCGAATCCGTTCCGTCGAACAGATCACATCCGGGCCGTTTCAGGACCGGCTCCCTGCCCAACAGTCCAATCGGCTGCACGCCGGGGTCGCCGGGATCCGTGTCTCCCCAGTGGCTGGGCTCACCGTCGTTGTCGACTCCGAACTGGGCCGCGCAGACCGCCCATTCTTTCCCATCTCGGAGCGGAACTACCACACGCTCGGCGGCCGCATTCAGTACAAACGGGGCACGCTCTTCCTCTCGGGGCTCGCCCGCAGTCTCTACAACACGAATCCGGCTTCGTTCTCCTACCACAGCGCTCGCCAGAGGAACTACTCCGGCGACGTGTCTTGGACCCCTGCCGGCTGGTTCTCTTTCGACGCTTCCTACAGCAAGCTTCACATCGATGCGCTCACCACCCTCGCCTACTTCTTCGAAAGCCGCCTCGTCGAGTCCGACCGTTCGGCCTACATCAGCAACATCCACACCGGCTCGCTCGGCGTACGCGTGCAACTGCGCAGGCGCGCTGACCTCTTCCTCGGCTACACCCGAGTACAGGACCGCGGCGACGGGCGGCCCTCGCTTTTCACCCCTCGGTCGACCGCTCCCGGGGTTGCCCCGTTTCTCATTGGAGCTCAGGTCTTCCCGCTCTCCTTCGAATCCCCGCTCGCTCGCGTTTCCGTTCCCCTGCACGCCCGTCTGCGCTTGAACTTCGGCTATCAGTTCTATCGCTACCGGGAGGAGTTTACGGTCGCACAGAACTACCGTGCCCACACGGGATACGCCAGCGTGTTATGGTCGTTCTGACCACGTAACCGATGGCTTGGTTCTTCACGTTAGAGAACACGATTACGCTAATCGTCTTACTCGCGACCCTCTGGCTCGCCTACTACCGCTACGCCGGCCGGCTCGACAGCAATCTGCCGCTGTTCTACTACGTCGCCGTAGTTGTCTACATGAATTCCTTTGAAGGAATCCTGGACCCCCCCATGGTCTACGGCGCCGTGGTCGCCGCCCTGCTCCTCCGCTTTGAGTTCATGGGAGGCTTCTTCCTCTGGATCGTCCGCGCCATTGAGGTTTTGTACTTCCTCTATTTTTGCTGGCGCGCCTTCGGCGTCTTCATGATGTGGTGGTAGCTCCAAGCGAAGGCCATCGCGGAGCGCGCTTCTCCCGAAATGCTGCTACCCCTTCGCGGTAATCATCGCTCGCGAACACCTCCGCCCGCAGCATTGCAGCCAGACGGCCGGACTCCTCTTTCGACATCCCCCGTGCCCGCCGCACGAACTCCAGTCCCCGCCGCATGGTCTCCGGGCTCGCCTTCGAAAGCCGTTGCGCCGTCTCCGTTGCGCGGTCGTCCAACTCAACCGCCGGCGCAACCTCGTGTACCAGCCCCCACTGGAGCGCCTCGTGCACGCTGAACACCCGCCCCGTCATGGCCAGCGCCACTGCACGGCGCTCCCCAACCGCTGCCTCAATCGCCCGCCAGATCACGAACGGCCACATCCCCACTCGGATTTCCGTCAGCGCAAAACTCGTTCCTTGCGCCGCCAGCGCCACGTGAGCCGCCGCCACCAGTCCTACACCTCCGCCCAACGCCGGTCCCTGCACTGCCGCCACCAGCGGTTTCGTCATGCGCAGCCCCAAGGTGAACAGTCTCTCGTGGACCGCCGTTTCAGCCGCCGCCTCCGGGCGGGTCGTCTCGCTTAGATCCATCCCAGCGCAGAATACGCTTCCCACCGCGTCGAGCAGCACGCAGCCCACCCCCGCGTCGCCGTCGGCCGCCTCGCACTGCGACACGATCTCCCGGCACAACGCCACGCTCAGGGCATTGCGCTTGTCGTCGCGGTTCAGCGTCAGGCGCAATACCCGATCCTCACGGGCCGCCAGCAGTTCATTCATCCGTCTCGATCTCCATGCGCAGCAAAGCCGCACCCAGCGTCTTCCCCTGCGCATCCACGCGCAGAGAGAGCGTCCCGCCACCCCCCAGTGCACCATGCAGCAGGAAATTGAGCGCGCCCAGGTTCGGCAGTTCGTACCGGACAACCTCCCCCGCGACGAGTTCGCCGAAGAATGCCTTCACGCGCTCAGCGGTCACTTCCCGCACCAGAACCGGAAACTTCGTCGGGTCATGCGCGATGACTCCGATGTTGGACGTGTCGCCCTTGTCTCCTGAACGCGTGTGCGCGATCGTCCCCAACGGGGCTTTCATTCGAACACCTCCACCTCACACCGGATCAGATGTCGCGGGACCAGCGCCGGCCAGTATGCCACCACTTCCCGCACGGGCGGCCGGCCCTCGCCGAAGCCCGTCGCCGTCGGCGGCCCGTTCAACACCAGCGGAACCAGTTCCCGCGTGAATCGGTCCACGGCAGAGCGCTCAGTCCCCCGCACACCAATGCGCAGTTGCACCTCTGCCGGATCGTCCACCCGCACCGCTGCCGGCCCGTGGCACGCGTTCACGCCGAGAAACTCGGTATAGATCTCGTCGAACTCGAGCCCTAACTGCCGCAACCGTTCCCGCACGATCCCATCTGCCGCCCGGGCCTTCTCGAGCGCCTGCGGCCAGCTGTAGACAAGCGTGCCGATGGCCCTCCACCCCCATGAGTAACTCGCGGAGACCTTCAGGGAATCAGTCGGTGGACCGCCCTTTACCCCGCTCACGCGAACCCGGTCCGGTCCTGCCTCGTCCAGCCGTATCGTGGTGAAATCGGCGATACAATCCGGCGTGATGTATCGCCTCGGGTCCCCTAGCTCGTACAGCAATTGCTCCTTCACGACCGCAACCGTCACCCGCCCGCCCGTGCCCCTATGCTTGGTGATGACGAAGGAACCGTCCGCCTCCGCCTCGATGATCGGGTAACCGATGTTCGCCATGTCCGGAATCGACTGCCAGTCCACCTGGCAGTTGCCACCCGTGCACTGCGCCCCGCATTCTACAATGTGCCCCGCCACCGTCCCTGCCGCGAGCAGGTCAAAATCCGTGTCTCTCCACCCGTATCGGTGAATCATCGGCGCCAACGCCAGCCCCGTATCGGTTGACCTTCCCGCCACCACCACATCCGCCCCGGTTGCCAGTGCCTCTGCCAGCGGAAATGCCCCGATGTACGCGTTCGCGCTGGTGATCTTATCGCGCACGGCGGAAATCGTCTCCCCCGTCTCCATGTTGCGCAACTCGTGACCCTGCTCGACGAGTTCGTCGATCCGCCCGTAAATGTCGTCTCCGCGAACGATGGCCACCTTCAGGTTTGGCGCCAGCCGCCGCACCTCCCTCGCGCATGCCTCCGGATTCACCCCACCGGCGTTCGCCACTACCTTCACGTTCCGCTCGCGCAGCAGCTTTGCCAGCCTCGCCATGAGGGGAGGGAAGTCGCGGGCGTAGCCGAGGCGGGCATCTTCGTTCTTCTGCTTTTGCAGGATGGACATCGTGATCTCGGCGAGGTAATCGAGAATCAGATAATCGATCGGACCCTGCTCCACCTGGCGTACCGGCGCTTCCAGCCAGTCGCCCCAGAAGCCCTGCCCATTGGCGATGCGAATCATATGGTCTCCAAAACCGCGTGCTCCCGGTGGCCGCGATAGAGGGCCGCCTCGAGTGCGAACGTGAGCACCCGGCGAGTCTCGAGCGGATCGATCAACGCATCCACGTACCCGCGCGCCGCCGCGTGTCGCGCATCCAGCCACTTCTCATAGTCGGCACGCGTCTTCGCCACCTTCTGCTGCAGCTCCTCGGGAGGAGTTTGCCCCGCCGCGCGGTACTTCTCCAACTCCGGGCCGTGCACCGCTTGCACTGCTGAATCGCCCTCCATCACCCCGATGCGGGCGGTGGGCCAGCCGAATGTGAACGACGGGTCGAACCCTTGTCCCGCCATCGCATAATATCCGGCGCCGCTGGCATGATTGATCGTCAGTACGATCTTGGGCACCGTAGCGCAGGCCATCGCCTCCACCATCTCCGCGCCGGCCCGAATGATGCCGTCCGTCTCCGCCTCCACCCCTACCATGAAACCCGAAACGTCTTGCAGGTAGATCAGCGGCAGCCCCTGCCGCTCGGCGTTCTCCACGAAGTACGCCACCTTTCGGGCGGATTCCGTATAGACGATGCCCCCGATCCGCGGCCGGCCCTCACCCTTCAAAAACCCGCGACGGTTCGCAATCACACCCACCGCGTAGCCGCCGAGCCGCGCCGTCGCGCACAGCAGTTCCGGAGCGAACTCCGGCTGAAACTCCAGAAAATCAGACGCGTCGAACAGGCGCTCCAGGATCTCCATAACCTCGTACGGCAAGCGATGATCCGTCGGCAGCACATCATACAAGCCGTCGCCGGGCTTGGCCGGAGGGATGCTTTTCGGACGCTCGGGCGCCGCTGGCAGCTCACGAAACTTCTGCCGGATCATGCGCAGGCATTCCTCGTCGTCCTTCGCGCGGTGATGCGCGACCCCGCTTTGGGTGGTATGCATCCGCGCCCCGCCGAGGGACTCGGCATCCACGCTCTGTCCCGTCGCCCCCTTTACCAGATTCGGGCCGCCCAGCCCCATAAAGCTCGTGCCGTCCACCATGAAGATCACATCGCTCAACGCGGGCAGATACGCCCCGCCCGCGATGCACGGCCCCATCACCGCCGCGATTTGCGGAACCCGCAGCCGCCGCCGCATCAGCGAGTTGTAGTAGAAGATTCGCGCCGCCCCGTATTGCCCGGGGAAGATGCCATCCTGCAACGGCAAGTTCACGCCAGCTGAATCCACCAGGTAAACGATGGGCAGGCGGTTCCGCATGGCCATTTCCTGTGCCCGCAGAATCTTCTTGATCGTCTCTGGCCACCACGCACCGGCCTTCACCGTGGCGTCGTTGGCCACCACCACACACGGCCGGCCCTCCACGCGTGCCATCCCGGTGACCACACCCGCGCCCGGCGCCTGCCCATCGTACTGATCATGCGCCACCAGGAGCCCCACCTCGAGGAACATCGACCCCGGATCGATCAGTTGCGCGATGCGCTCCCGCGCCGTCAGCTTCCCGTCGCGATGCTGCTTATCGACCTTAGATGGCCCGCCGCCCTGCCGCAGCCGGTCCTCCAATTCGTGCAGGCGCTCCACCAGCCGCCGCATATGTTCCCGTGCGCTCTCCGCCATCGTCGCCACGCGCTACTCAGTATAGGAACAACCGGAGTGCGCTACGATACCCCCATGTTCGGCCTCGACGCGCGCGCCGCGCGCGCCACCTGGACCGTGGCCCTCGTCGCGCTGGCGCTCTTCGTCACTTGGACCGTCCGCCGCACGCTTCTCATCTTCGTCATCGCTCTCCTCTTTGCCTACCTCCTCGCTCCTGTCGTCGATTTCATTGATCGCCGCATGCAGCGGCGCCGCTCCCGCAACATTTCTCTGGCAATTGTTTACCTTACGCTCCTCGCAATCATGGTCACCGCCGGCGTGGCAATCGGTTCCGCCGTGGTGGAACAGGCTGCCGCCCTCGTCGAGCGCCTGCCCTCTCTGGTCCAGCGCTTCGACGAACCCAGCGAATGGCCGCTCCCGGAATGGCTCGCCACCCGAAAAGCCGAGCTGACAAAGGCGCTCCGCGAGCAGATCGAAGCACATGCGAAGGACGTCCTCCCCGTCCTCCGGCGCGCCGGCGCGGGCCTGCTCTCGCTCTTCGCCAACATTCCGTTCCTGGTCCTCATCCCCATCCTCAGCTTCTTCATGCTCAAGGACGGGGAACAACTGCGGGACGGCTTCCTCAACCGCTTCATCACGGACCCTCTACGGCGCGCCTCGCTCTACGATTTCGTCGGAGACATTCACCTCGTCCTCGTCCAGTTCATGCGAGCCGTCGTCATCCTGTGCATCCTGACCTTCGTCTTCTACGCCGTCTTCTTCATGATCACCGGCGTGCCCTACAGTATCCTGCTTGCCACCATTGCCGGTCTTCTCGAGTTCATCCCCTTCGTTGGGCCGCTCGCCGCCGCTGTTGTGATCATTCTGGTCGCCGCGTTCTCGGGCTATAGCCACGTTCTCTGGATTGTGATCTTCCTGGTCGCCTACCGCGTCTTCCAGGACTATGTCATTCAGCCCTACCTAATGAGCAGCGGCATTGAACTCCACCCCTTGCTGGTGATTTTTGGCGTTTTCGCCGGCGAACAGATCGGCGGTGTCTCCGGCATGTTCCTGTCCATCCCCGTACTCGCCGCGTTGCGCGTCCTGGCCCTTCGCATCTGGAAGCACAAGCACGATCTCACCCCAGCCGAGCCGTGAAGCCTCTCGCATTCCTGCTGGCTGCGGGCGCGCTTAACGCTCATATGGTCAGCGTTAGCACCAGTGAGGCCCGCCTGGAGGGCAGCCGCCTTACGCTCGAACTCCGCATGCCGCTCTATGAGGCCCAGCATCTCGCTCAACCGGCCGCGCTGCTCGACCATATGCGCTTTGACGACGCCAAGCGCCTCTCCGCGCACTGTCGCGAGATTCCCGCCGATGGAGCTTGGCGCTGTGATGCGGTCTACGAGTTCCCCTCGCCGCCCGATCGCTTCACTGTCCATTCGTCGCTGCACTCAGCCACGGTTCCCAATCACGTCCACGTGTTACGCGCCAATCGCACCGGGGCAACGGCGCAGGCCGTGCTCGATCTTGCCAGTCCTGCGGTCGAGGTCCGCTTCACGCCACCAGGTCCGATCGAGATCGCCGTCACGCGCACGGCATCCGGGGTCGCGCGCACCATTACCCCAGCGACCCTGCTCTTCCTTGCGGCCCTCGCCCTCGCTGCCCGCTCCCGGAAAGAACTGGCCGCGCTCGTCCTCGCCTTCGCCGCTGGACAGACCGCCGCCGCCCTCGCCTCGCCCCGCCTGCCCGTCGAACCCACCCCGGTCTTCCTCGAATCCGCCGCGGCCCTCGCCACTGCCTATCTCGCCGTCGAAATGATCTTCCTCGGCCATGCGGGACAGCGCTGGCTCGTGGTCGCCATTCTCGGTCTTGCACAAGGGTTCGGGTTCGCTTCGTTCCTTCGACAAACCGAACGGGGCGCCGGCTGGCTCCTGGCGGGTGCTCTCGTCGCCGCCGCCGTGCTCACGATACTGCTCTACCTCCTCTCACGGCCCCTCCTTGGCAATCGCATTCCCCCAATTGCCCTGCTGCTCGCCGGGCTTGCCTGGTTTGTCTGGCGTCAATTCGCCTGACGCGACCAGGTCGGTTCCGCCCGCCCGCCGGTCTGTTCCAGAATGGCCTGCTTTCGCTTTTGGAGGTCCGCTACCAGCTCCTTCAGTTGCGGATCCTTGATGCGCATGAACAATCGCCCCGCCTCAGTCTTCGTGCGCACATCTGCCAGCAGATTGGTTCGCTGCTGCGGATCGGCTTCAATATCGTAGAGTTCGTCCAGGTCCCACACCCCGTGGTATTGCATGAGGCTGTATCGATCGGTGCGCAAGCCTTGCACCGTCGGCGTCTGCGGAAAGTCGCGCTCCCAGTTGTACTCGTACAAAAACTCCCTTCGCCAGCCGTCGGTCTTTCCTTCGAACAGCGGAAGCAGCGACCGCCCGTGCATTGCAGCCGGAATCTTGACGCCGGCCGCCTCCAAGATCGTGGGCGCGATGTCGAGATTCAGGGCCATCTGGGGTATCTTCGTTCCAGCCTTGACCCCCGGCCAGTGCGCCAGCATCGGCACGCGCATCGAAGGTTCGTACATGCAACGCTTATCAATCAGGCCGTGCTCGCCGAACAGGAATCCGTTGTCCCCCATGTAAATGACTACTGTGTTGTCCAGCAGCTTCTTCTGTTCGAGTTCGTTCATCACCGCTCCCACGCTGTCGTCCAAGCCTGCGAGCGTCCGGCAATAATCCCGATAGAACTGATCGAAGTTCGTCTGCTTGTTGTACATCCCGTCCACGCCGTGCCACGAGTCACGCTGCCGCCGCACCCATTCCGGCTTTCCGCGATATGTCTCCTCGCTGTTCGCCATGGAAGCTGGATAGGGGATGCGCTCGTTCGCATAGCGGTCCTTGTGCCGCTCCGCAGGCACGAACTCCGAATGAACAGCTTTGTGCGACAGGTATAGGCAGAACGGCCGGTTCTGGTTCGCCCCGAGGAACCGCAGCGCCTCCTCCGTCAGCAGGTCGCTCACATACCCCTTCACCTGCCGTCGCTGGCCATTAACGTTAAACGTCGGGTCCACATAGACCCCTTGCCCCCGAAACGACAACCAGTGATCAAACCCGGGACGCGGCTCGTCGCTATCGCCGCCCATGTGCCACTTGCCCATGAACCCGGTGCGGTAACCCGCCTTCTGCAGCAGCTCCGGGAAGGTCACTCTACCCTTCGGAAACGGACTGACGTTGTCCGTCACACCGTGCGCGTGCATGTACTGGCCCGTGAGAATGGACGCCCGGCTTGGCGAGCAGAGTGCCGTCGTGACGAAGGCGTTCTGGAAGTGTGCCCCCCGCTCCGCCAGCTTGTCCAGGTGGGGTGTCTGCAGCCAGGGGTGCCCCATGAACCCCATCATGTCGTAGCGATGATCGTCGCTGAGGACGAAGACAACATTCCGCCGCCGTGGCTGGGCTACCGCCGGTGCTCCTGCCAGGGCCGCCACTCCCGCCGATACAACCGTCCTTCGTGTCATCGCCTATTCCTACCACGTTTGGACCCACGGGATCGGGGCACTTCCTAATGTAGCTTAATGTAGCTTTGGAGAAATGTTTCAATGTTTGAATAGCTTGTAAGTGTATATAATAGTAGTGATTACGCTGTAACCGCTCTAAGAAAATTCTTTATTTGTGTAACAAGGTGTGCTAGCATCGTCCAAACCCGTCGGCTAGGTTGCTGATCGGTGGAGAAAGTCCAAAGTTCTGGAGAGCAGGCCCGGACTGATCTGTCGGAGACCAATCCGGTACCTGCCGTGCGGCCCTGCGGGCTTTGCCCGACGCTCCGCGCAGGCTAAAGGCGTTCCAGTCAACGCGTAGATTCCGATACTTCGCTGAGGCAGTGACGTCTTCACGGACGTAACGCTCGTGGTGTGTCTGAACCTCGGCGCATGGCCCGCCTCCAGGTACTTAGAGAGAGGCCAGGAGTGCAGCATCATTCAGGGAGGTTCACCTTGTTACGAAATCGTCAAGTATGGTCGGGGATTGCGTCGGTCTTTTTAGCAGCCGCCTTCTTCATCACCGGTACCCTTCACGCACAGGAAACCACCGGCGCTATCATCGGGTCGGTCACCGACCCCACCGGCGCCGCAATTCCCAACGCAAAGGTCGAGGCGCAGTCGCCGGCCCTAGTCGGCCGTTTGTCCACCACCACCGATGCTTCCGGCAACTATATCCTTCCCCAATTGCCTGCCGGGCTCTATGCGGTCTCAGTTACCGCCACCGGCTTTGCGAGCGTCAAGAAGAACGATACGCCCGTTGCCTTGGGTAAGCGAACGCGGCTCGACTTCAAAATGGAAGTCGGATCGGTGAGCGAGAGCGTCGTGGTCAGTGCCGATGCCATCATCGTTGACACCACCTCCAGCGCCTCCACCACCAGCGTCGACAAGTCTTTCTTTGACGTCCTCCCCCGCGGCCGCAACTTCGACTCCCTGATCGCCATCGCGCCCGGCGCCCGCCCGGAACCGAAGGGCGGCGGCTACCAGATCGACGGCGCCTCGGGTTCCGAGAACGTGTTCTTCCTGGACGGAATGGACGTCACCAACATCCAGAACGGGACCCTGAACCGCCAGAACCAGATTCCCTTTGAGTTCGTCAAGGAAGTACAGATTAAGAGCGGCGGCCTCGAAGCGCAGTACGGCGGCGCCATCGGCGGCGTCGTCAATGCCGTGTGGCGGAGTGGCTCCAACGACTGGCACGGCCAGGCGAGCTACTTCCTGGAAAGTAACTCTCTCAACGCCGCCCCCAACAGCACCCTGCGCCTGAATCCCACATCCCGCAACCCCGAGTACTTCCGGGACGGCAAAGACGATTACTCGTTGATCAACCCCGCCTTCCAGGTCGGCGGTCCCATCCTGAAAGACCGCCTCTGGATCTTCGCCGGCTTCATGCCGGAGTGGCGAAAGCGTGAGCGCACGGTGACTTTCCTTACGGGCCAAACCGGCACTTACGAACAGACAGAACGTCAGGATTTCACCGGCGGCAAGATGGACTACGCCCTCTCCCAGAAGATCCGGCTCAGCGGGACGTACATGTATAACCCGAATCGGTTGAAGGGCCTGCTGCCCACCTATCAGGGCAACGACGCATACTCCAATCCCTGGGCCGATCGCGGCAGCCGCTCTCCCTCCGTGAACTACACCTGGCGAGCCGATATCCTTGCCACCTCGCGGCTCCTGGCCTCGGTCTACGGCGGTTACAATTACCGGAACTTTAAGGACTATGGCATCCCGCGCGGGGCTTTCTTCCTCTATCAAACGGCCACCGCCACCGCCCGCGATGACGCCGGTAATCTGATTTCCGTTCCCTCTAACGTCGCCGGCGCGGCCGGTAACTTCACTCCCAACAATCGGCAGACGGTGCTTGATGAGTTCACCCGCTACAACGCCAACGCCGATGTCTCCTACACCATCGGTACCCATAGCCTGAAAGGCGGCTGGCAGATGAACCGCCTCTCGAACCGCGCGAACGCCGGCACTTGGCCGGACGGTTACTTCCGCATCGGCTGGGGGCAATCGCGGACGTCCGCTGTTGGTGCGAACCTGCCGGTTCGCCGCGGTCAGTACGGTTACTACATTGACCGTAAGTTCGCCACGGCCGGAGACGTCGCCTCGTTCAATCATGCCCTCTTCATCCAGGACACCTGGAAAGTCAACCGCCGCCTCACCCTCAACCTCGGTCTGCGCACGGAGAAGGAGCACGTTCCCAGCTTCCGCACGGACAGCGGTATCCCTTCGAAGGCCATTAAGTTCTCCTTCGCTGACAAGTTCGCCCCGCGTATTGGCGGCGCCTACGACCTCACCGGCAAAGGCCGCACCAAGATCTACGGCTCCTTCGGGCTCTTCTATGACCTGATGAAGTACGAGATGCCCCGCGGCAGCTTCGGCGGCGACAAGTGGGTCGACTACGTCTACACCCTCGATGATCCGGACATCCTCAAAATCAAGGTAGGCAATACGCCCGGACGACTGATCGAGACCGTCGACTGGCGTATTCCCTCCAACAGCCCCGACAACAACACCATCGATCCTAAACTAAAGCCCATGCGCTCGCGGCTGTTCGACTTCGGCTTCGAGCACAGCGTGACCGCCGACATGATCGCCAGCGTCCGCTACTCTCATCGCACGCTCGACCGCACCATCGAAGACGTCGGCACTCTGACACCGCAGGGCGAGGTGTACTACATCGCCAACCCCGGCTTCGGCCTCGTCGCTGATCCCGCGACCTGGGAACCTGGCGTACCCCCCTCGGTTAAGGCTGTCCGCGATTACGACGCTGTCGAGTTCCGCCTTGATAAACGTTACTCCCGCCGCCTCCAGTTCGCCGTCAGCTATACCTGGAGCCGCCTCTACGGTAACTACGGCGGCCTGGCCAGTTCAGACGAAAACGGCCGCACCAGCCCTAACGTCAACCGTTACTTCGACCTTCCGTTCATGAACTACGACCAGAGCGGCAAGGAAGTCTACGGCCGCCTGGCCACGGACCGCCCGCACACGTTCAAGGCGTTCGCCGGCTACAGCATCGATAGCAAGCTCGGCACCACGACCTTCTCCCCCTATTGGGCTGCTTTCAGCGGGACTCCGATCACCTCGGAAGTAGCGGTCTTCGGCGTACCCATCTTCGCCTACGGCCGCAACGACGCCGGCCGCACTCCCTTCTTCTCGAACGTGGACCTCAACATCTACCACGACTTTCCGGTGAAGTGGAAGGAAGGCCACCGCGTTCGGGTCGAGCTCGCGACGTTCAACCTGTTCAACAGCGGTACCGCCATCAACCAGAACGTCGGCCTGATTCACCCTGACGACGGCAACATCGAGTTCGAACACCACGCCGATTTCTTCAAGGGCTTCGATTCCCGAAAGCTGATGAACGAGCAGCACCTCCGCGTGTCGCCGTACTATCTCTGGGACAGCGGCTGGCAGACCCCTCGCCGGCTGCGGTTCCAGTTCACCTACTTCTTCTAAAATGGCCGTGGGGCGGCGGCCTCAAGTTGCCGCCCCACCCATGAAAACCAACGCCACCCGCCTGCTCGATTCCGCCAACATCTCCTACCAACTCCGCCACTACGAAGTCGATCCCGATGACCTTGCCGCAGAAACCGTAGCCGCCAAGATCGGCCTTCCCCCCGAACAAGTCTTCAAGACCCTTGCCTGCAAGGGAGACCGCGCCGGCCACTGCTTCGCCGTCATCCCCGGCAACTCCGAACTGGCCCCCAAGGCATTGGCGAAGCTGACCGGCGACCGCACCCTCGACCTCGTTCCCCTGAAAGACGTGCAAGCCGTCACCGGCTATATCCGCGGCGCCGTTACCGTCCTCGCGGCGAAAAAAGCATTCCCCGTCTACCTCGACGAGACCGCTGAACTCTTCGACGTGATCTCCGTATCCGCCGGCATCCGCGGCACGCAGATCCTCATCGCCCCGAGCGATTACATTCGCGTCACCGGCGCGGTGGTGGGCTCCATCGCGCGCGACAAGATATCCTGATTTTCAGTGGCCGATCGCAAACTCACCGCCCACGTCAAAGCCGCCGGTTGAGCGTCCAAACTCAGTCCAAAGGTTTTGGACCAGGTGCTCAGCCGTCTGCCCCGCGTGGCCAACAGTAACGTCCTCGTAGGCTTCGACACGTCCGACGATGCGGGCGTCTACAAGCTGTCGCCGGAGTGTGCCCTCGTGCAGACCGTCGACTTCTTCACCCCCATCGTCGACGACCCCTTCACGTTCGGCGCCATCGCCGCGGCCAACTCGCTGAGCGACGTCTACGCTATGGGCGGTGTCCCTATCTCGGCACTCTCCATCCTCGCCTATCCCGTCAAAGGCGACCTCGACGACCTCGCCCAAATCCTTGCCGGAGGCGCCGCGAAGATGCAGGAAGCCGGCTGCGCTATCCTTGGCGGCCACAGTATCAACGACGACGAAATCAAGTTCGGCTACGCCGTTACCGGAACCGTCCATCCCGATCGCGTCAAGACCAACGCCGCCGCCCGCCCCGGCGACGCCATCTTCTTTACCAAGGCCCTCGGCACTGGCGTCATCTCTACTGCCCTCAAGCGCGGCCTCGCCCAACCCGAGCACGTCGAAGCGTCCATCGCCTCCATGCTTACCCTCAACAAGGAGGCCGCCGAAGCGATGCTCCGCCACGACGTTCACGCCTGCACCGACATCACCGGCTTCGGCCTCATCGGCCACGCCCGCGAAGTCGCCCTCGCCTCGGACGTCACCCTCGAAATCGAGACCGCCGCCCTCCGCTTCCTCCCCGGCGCCCTCGATTACGCGCGGCAGGGCGCGCTCCCCGGCGGTCTCAACAACAACCGCGACTTCGCCTCCTGCGTCGTTCAAGCGAACCCGAGCGTCCCGCCCGAAGTCGAAAGCCTCCTCTACGATCCCCAAACCTCCGGGGGCCTCTTCTTCACCATTCCCGAGAGCGAAGCCGTCGCTTGCACCGCCGGCTACCGTATCGGTCGCGTCCTCGAGAAAGGCCCCCAAGCCATCCTCCTCCGATGACACACAACCCGATCATCGTCGCCCTCGACCTGCCCTCACCCGCCGACGCCCTGCGCCTCGTTGACACCCTTGCCGACGCCGTCGACTTCTATAAGGTCGGCCTCGAACTCTTCACTGCCGCAGGCCCCGCCTTCCCCCGCGAACTCGTTTCCAGGGGCAAACAGGTCTTCGTCGATCTCAAAATGTTCGACATCGGCGAAACCGTGAAACGCGCCACCGCACAGGTCGCCGCGCTCGGCGCGCGCTTCCTCACCGTTCATTCGAGCCCCCAGGTCATCCGCGCCGCCAAACAAGGTGCGGCTGGAACACAGCTCCAGATCCTCGCCGTTACCGTCCTCACATCCTTCGATCAGCACGATCTGGCCGACCTCGGCGTCCCCCGCTCCCTGGCCGATCAGGTTGATTTCCTTGCCGCGAAAGGCGTTGAGGCCGGCGTCGACGGCTTTGTCTGTTCCCCGCTCGAGGTTGCGCGCCTCCGCGCCGCCGCCCCTCCCGGCACAGTCCTCGTCACCCCCGGCGTCCGCTCCGCAGGAGCAGACCACGGCGACCAGAAACGTGTCGCTACCCCCTCGGAAGCGATCGCCGCCGGCGCCGACTACTTGGTCATCGGCCGCGAGATCACCCGCTCCCCCCATCCCGCCGCTGCCGCCCGCTTCATCCTCGCCGATTTCACGACCGGCCAGCCGCGCGGTTAAGGCCCTGCACGCCCGCTGAAGCACTGCAGGCGCCTGGGCAATCTAGATAGGTAGGATCTCAGCTGCCGGATCTAAACGGCGCAGGTCAACCGCATCGCTCGTAACGATTGGGTCTCGCCGCTCCCTGGCAGTGATCACCACGGACGCGTCGAGAACGTCGCTCGACTTCCGGGCCCCGCACAGTTCTCCACACGCCCTGGCAAGCGGCTCGTCAAGAGGAACGATCTCCACTTCATCGCTCCCCAAGAACCGAGCTAAAGTAAACTGAACCCCGCCGTCGCGCCGTGCCTGCCCCAACTCGCCCGCAGGCACTCGAGAAACCCGCCCTTGGGCCAGCGCCCGTTCGAGTAAGGCAATCATGCGCTTATCCCCACGATCCAAGGCAATCAGCGCTCCGGCATCCGGTACTAGCCCCGCCGCGGTGCGAGTGCGCGTTCTGCCCATTTGATGTCAGTTGCGGTAGGCTCGCCATGCTGTTCGATCAGATCCCTCAGCAGTGCCCGCAGAGATTCACGCTTCTCTTGTTCTGCGAGGACCCCGGCAATGTAACCCGAGACTGAGTCGGCTCGTCCAGCTCGGACTTCTCTGTGAACTCTCGCCAGTTGATGTTTGGGCAAACTGATGGCGATCTTCGACCTGGTCCGGCATCATACAGGACGCAAACGGCGTTGCAGGCGCATCCAAGGCTCTCCTACTCGTGAAGGTGTCAAAGGCGCCGCCATTCTCGATCCGCTGAATCACGCCCTTGGCTGACCTCCCCGCTTTCGCGGCGGCCCCGGTCGATTACTTTGCACGCGACATCCCTCGGGCCGCCAGGCCGCAGCGACACCGTCACCCCGCCAATACCGGCATCGGTGGCCTAATTCCGATCAAATTGTCCTATTCAGTACTAGGCCTGTAACATTTTTCAGCATCTCAGAAATGTCGTTTACACTGATGACGGTGAAGTCGTAACCCTTGCGCCTGGAATGCGTTAAGGAGAGAAGCACTTCCCTCGGGTGCTGTCATCCATAAGCAGACCCTATCGAATACAAAACAAATTTCTTTTGACACCGCCGTGAGGCTCCTGTTACACCTGTACCAATCGGTTCGGCAGTTCTACGTCTATTTGGGGGTATCGAAAGAATGGTTCAACGTCTCGCTGCGGGAGTACTTCTCTCGCTGTTGCTCGTCTCCGCGGCCTTCGGTCAAGGCCTCGCATCGCTCTCCGGTGTCGTCACTGATCCTTCCGGAGCGGTGGTGCCCAACGCCACCGTCCGCCTCGAAAATGTCGAGCGCGGTGTGCTCCGCGAAACCAAGTCCGACAATCAGGGCCGCTACCTCATTCCGCAGCTCCAGCCGGACACCTATAAGGTGACCGCGAAGTCCGACGGGTTCGCTGAACTCATCGTGAACAACGTGTCGCTCCCGGTCAGCTCCAACGTTACCGTCAACCTGCGCTTTGAGAAGGTCGGCGCCGTGAACGAGGTAGTCTCGGTCTCCGCCGAAGCCGTCCAGATCAACACCACGGACGCAACTCTCGGCAACGCGTTCAACACCACCGCCGTCATCCAACTCCCCGCCAACGCGCGTAACGTGGTGGGTCTCCTCGCCCTCCAACCCGGCGTCGTCAGCCTCTCCACAGACACCGGCGACCAGCGCAACGGCGCCGTGAACGGCGGTAAGAGCGATCAGGCGAACATCACCCTCGACGGCGTTGACGTCAACGATCAGTGGAACCGCACCGCGTTCACCAGCGTCCTGCGCGTCACTCTCGACTCCGTTCAAGAGTTCCGGGTCACCACCACCAACGCCAACCCCGACCAGGGCCGCAGCTCCGGCGCCCAAGTCGCCCTCATCACCAAGCAGGGCTCCAACGAGTTCCACGGTTCCCTCTACCACTACCACCGCAACACCGTCACCACCGCAAACTCGTTTTTCAACAACAAGACCGACATTGACCGGCCCAAGCTCATCCGCAACATCTACGGCGGGTCGCTGGGCGGCCCGGTAATCAAGAACAAGACATTCTTCTTCGGCAACTTCGAAGGCCGTAAGGATGCGCGCGAAGATACGGCTCTCCGCACCGTCCCCACCGCCTCCTTCCGTCAGGGCATTCTCAAGTACCGCAACCGCGCGGGCGGTGTCACTGAACTGAGTCCTGCCCAGATCCGCACCCAGGTGGACCCGGCCGGCATCGGCATCTCCACCTCCGCCCAGCAACTCTTCCAGTCTTACCCGCTGCCTAACGACGAAACCACCGGCGACCTGCTCAACACCGCCGGCTACCGCTTCGTTGCCCCAATTCGCCTGCGCTGGAATACCTACATCGCGCGCTTCGATCACGTCTTCGATCGCGACGGCCGCTACGTCGCCTTCGTTCGCGGTAACCTTCAGAACGATCGTGACTCCGGTCTGCCGCAGTTTCCGGGCGACGCGCCAAACACGAATTTCTTTGCCAACAACAAGGGCATCGCCACCGGCCTCACCGCCGCCTTTCGCCCCAACTTTATCGGCACCTTCCGCTATGGCTACACCTACCAAAGCGAAGAGACCGCCGGTATCCTCAGCTCCAACATCGTCTCCTTCCGCACCTTCTCCAACCGCATTGGCACCAACACCAGCCTCGCGTTCCAGATTCCGGTCCACACCCTGACCCAGGATTACAACTGGACCAAGGGCTCCCATGCTTTCCAGTTTGGTATGGTGGCGCGCGGCATTACCAACAAGCGCCGCAACTTCGCCAACTCGTTCTCCACTGCCTCCGGTAACGTGGGCTGGCTGAACGGCACGGGTGCGGACCTGCGCGTCGGTGTCCCGGACCTGCTCACGTCGTTCAACACCCCGTATGTCAATGCCGCGGTCGCCATCCTCGGATTGGTCACCCAGGGCAATGCGAACTACAACTACGACCTCGCCGGCAACGTCCAGCCCGTTGGTACACCTGCGCTCCGCAGGTTCGCCAACGAAGAGTATGAACTGTACTTCCAGGACACCTGGCGCGTCTCCCGTTCGCTGACCATCACCGGCGGCCTCCGTTGGAGCTTGATGCCTCCGGTTCGCGAGACTAACGGCATTCAGATCGCCACCAACCCACGCGCAGACGTCTGGTTCGCCAATCGCTTCGGCACCATGCTCGCTGGCACCTCTCAGCGCGATGCCGGCGCGCTGGAACTCGTCCCCTCAGACGCCCCAAACGGCCACGATCTGTACCCCTACCACAAGAGGAACTTCGCACCGCGCCTCGCCGTCGCCTATTCTCCGCAGGCTGACTCCGGCTTCCTGAAGTGGCTGACCGGCGGGCCCGGCAAGACCTCAATCCGCGCCGGCTGGGGCATGTACTACGATCTCTTCGGCTCCGGTATCATCCGCGCCCTCGACTCGAGCCGCAGCGGCCCCTCCGCCTCCATCGGCAACGCGCCCGGCTCAGTCGATTCCATTACTTCGCCGCGCTTTGTGAATCTCACAACGATTCCTGCCGTCCTGCTGCCCGCCGCGCCGCGCCTCTCCTACCCGCGCACCCCCGATCTCAACGGCTTCCTCATCGATACCCTCGCCGAGCCCGGCCTCAAGCCGCCGTATACGATGAACATGAACTTCCAGATCGGCCGCGAGTTCTCGAGCGGGTGGTATTTACAGGCTGCTTATGTGGGCCGGCTCTCCCGCCGCTCCATGATGCAGCGTGACCTCGCCATGCCTACCGACATCCGCGACCCGCGCTCCGGCCAGACCTATTTCCAGGCCGCGACCATCCTGGGCGACCAAGCGCTCCGCGACGTGCCGGTGGCGAATGTCCAGCCTCTGCCGTTCTTTGAGAACCTCTGGTCTGGCGCTCGCACGGCCAGCCTCAGCGCCACCCAGGCTGTTTATAACCGCTTCGTCGTCAATGCGCCCGACTTCACCTCAGCGCTTCTGAACATTGACCAGCAGTGCCGCCCCGCCTGCAGCAACCTCGGCCGGTACGCGATCTTCAACAGCCAGTACTCGTTCCTGGGCGCTTGGAGCTCCATCGGCAGCGGCCACTACCACGGCCTCCAGTTGACCGCCCGCAAGCGCTTCAGCGGCGGTTTGCAGGCGGACTTCAACTACACCTGGTCCAAGTCCATCGACCTCACCTCCGGCGCCGAACGCAACGGCAGCCAGGGCAACTGGGGCGCCGGATTCGCCTTCAACTCCTGGAATCCGCGCCTCAACCGCGGCGTCTCCGACTACGACCTCCGTCACCAGGCCAACGCCAACTGGTACTACCAGCTGCCCTTCGGCCGTGGCAAGAAGTTCGGCTCCGGAATGAACCGCATCCTCGATGCCATGGTCGGCGGCTGGGAAGTCTCCGGCGTCTTCACCATGACCAGCGGTATTCCGCGCAACGCCGGCATCGGCCTCAATTGGCCCACCAACTGGAACCTCACCGGCTGGGCCACCGCCAACCGCGATCCGGGTCCTTTCGTCGCTTCTGTCGGCAGCAACAAGAACACTGCGGGTTTGACCGCCGGTACCTCCGGCCCAAACGTGTTCTCCGATCCCCAGAGGGGCCTCGACTCATTCAGCTTCACGCTTCCCGGCCAAATCGGCTCCCGCGCCGTGCTGCGAACCGATGGCTACTTCAACATCGACGGCGGTCTGTACAAGCGCTTCGTCATGCCCTTCAAGGAAAGCCACACGCTCCAGTTCCGTTGGGAGATCTACAACCTGACGAACACCGCGCGCATGGCCAGCCCGCAGCTCTCCATCGCCGACTCGGGCACCTTCGGCAACTACCAGAGTCAGCTTACCGACCCCCGCGTCATGCAGTTCGCCCTGCGCTACGAGTTCTAACTCGCCGCGTTCACTCAACCTCCAACGGGACGGCCTCCGCGCCGTCCCGTTTTCTTTCCTGCTACCCTTCCCCTATGGCCGTCAAGACGCCGCTCTCTCCCGCCGAATACCTCGCGACCGCCTTTGAGGGGCCGGACCGGGAATATGTGCGCGGCGAGATCGTGGAGCGCAACTTGGGGAACACCGTTCACAGCCGCCTGCAGGCTCGCCTGATTGCCCTTCTGGCAGTGGCTTTCGCGAGCAAGCCCGTCGAGGTTTTTGCTGAACTTCGTCATCGCTTGGAAGACGAGCTCTTTCGCATTCCGGACGTGTCTGTTCACCCGCGGGGGCTGTCGGATGAAGTACCCTCCACGCCGCCCATCGTCGCCGCTGAGATCGTCTCCCCCGACGACCGCCACTCCGACATCATGGCCAAGCTCGAAGAGTACGCCCGCTGGGGCGTCGAGCACATCTGGCTGATCGAACCCCGCACGCAACGCTGTTACGAATACCGCGCTTCGGGTCTTGAGGCCGCCGCCGCCCTCGCCGTGCCATCTCTTGGCATCGAAATCCGGGCCGCCGATCTCTTCGCCGCCTCGTAACTGTTCTCGCTCGCGTAGCCGTAGCAGGGACTATACTAAGTGGATCTCTGAATCGGGGTCCCACATGCGAAGCCTGTTTCTCCTCCTCACCGCCTCCGTTACGCTCGCGGCTCAATCCACCACCCATCCGCTGGACGGCCTCACCAGCGCCGAGTATTGGACGGTCTACGACACGCTGAATGCTGCCGGTCACCTTCCGGAGAACACGCTCTTCGCCAGCGTCCTTCTACGGCCGCCTGCCAAGCCCGCGGTCCTGGCATGGCAGCCCGGTCAGCCCGTACCCCGCGAAGCGGACGTGGTCCTCTTGCGCGGCGCGCAGTCCCTCGCCGCGCGGGTCGACATCGCCGCTAAGAAGGTCGTCAAGATCGAGGAACTGAAGGGCCAACAGGCGCCCTTTCTTTCAAGCGAACTCCTCGGTGCGGATGAGTACATCAAGAAGGACCCGCGAATTCTGGAAGCCTTTGCCAAACGAGGACTCAAAGACCTCCGCAACATCTCCTGCTTCGCCGTACCCGTCGCCTACCGCGCTGTTCCCGAGCAGGCCACCCAACGCATCGGCTTCGGTTCCTGCTCCCAAGGGCATCGCGCCCACCACAACTGGGGCCGATCGATTGAAGGCCTCTCCATCCAAATTGATATGGCCGCGAAGAAGGTCTTGAAGGTGATCGACACCGGCGTCGCCCCGGTCCCTTCCGGCGACACCGATTTCCTTGAAACGCCCGAGACCGTCCGCCCCCACACCACGCCCATCGCCACCGTCGCACCCGCCGGGCCCGGCTACCGCATCGAGAAGGGAGAGATTTCCTGGCAGAACTGGCTGTTCCGGTTCCGGCTCGATCCTCGCGTCGGCGCGGTCCTCAACCTCGTTCGTTACGTGGATCGCGGCCGCCCCCGCTCCGTCCTCTATGAAGGCAGCATGAGCGAACTGTTCGTCCCGTACATGGACACCGCCACTGGCTGGAACAACCGCGCGTTCATCGACGCCGGTCAATTCTTCGTTGCCGCCGGTTTCCTGAAGCCGCTCAAAGCCGGACTCGATTGCCCCGCGCACGCCACCTGGTTCGACGCGTTCACCGTCGCTGAGACCGGCGCCCCTAAACTTTCCCCGAACGTGGCCTGTCTGTTCGAACGCAGCGTGGAAGGCCCTGCCTGGCGGCACCGTGAGAACAACGAAACCTATGGCCGGCCCACGCGTCAGCTCATCCTGCGCACCGCCGCCGTTGTCGGCAACTACGATTACATCCTCGATTGGCGCTTTGACCCGGACGGCACCATGGAAGTAGCCGTGGGCGCCACCGGCATCATCGAAACGAAGTCCACGGAGCAGAAACGGCCCATGGACCACGCGCACGGCGGCGCCGCCGAAGAGACCGGACAGTACGTCGCCGAGAACACCGTCGGCGTGAACCACGACCACTACTTCTCCTACCGCCTGGACCTCGATGTCGATGGTCCCACCAACAGCTTCATGATTCATCGCATGGTTCCCAAGCGCATCGAGAACGATCCCATGCGCAAGTCCATCTGGGTCGCGCGCCCCACCCTGGCCCAGCGCGAGAAGGAAGCGATGATGGACATCCGGCTTGAGCAGCCTTCCATGTGGATGTTCATGAATCCGGCCGTGAAGGGCGCGCTCGGCTACGCAACGGCGTACGAGGTGATGCCCGGCGCGACGGCCAAGTCACTGATGCACGCCGACGATGCGATCCAGCAATTGGGCGCCTTCTCCGAGCACCAGTTCTGGGTCACGCCCTATAACGAGAACGAGCGCTACGCTTCGGGCACGTACCCCACCAGTTCCGACGGCAAGGACGGCCTCGCCGTCTGGACGCAGCAGAACCGCAACATCGCCAACACCGACATCGTCGGCTGGTACACGCTCGGCTTCCACCACATCCCGCGTTCGGAGGATTGGCCGGTGATGCCCGTGATGTGGCATTCGTTCCACATTCGGCCCTTCCACTTCTTTCAGTCCAACCCGGTGCTGGACTTGCCGAAGCGTCTGTAGAGCGAAGCTCGGGGGTCGCCCTTGAACGGCCCCTCGATGTCGCGGGTGATCCAGCCGCCGTAGAACGAGCCCGGTTGCGGCGTCACCCGCTCGCCGTCCACCGTGCACTCATCTACCCGGCTCGCGTAAAACGCCAGGTGGTGCGCAATCGCCTCAAAGCCCACCGCCGGCTGCTCGTACGACCACGCGGCCTCTCCCGCGAGCACCGAGCCCACCACCACATCCCAATAGTTCGCGACGCCCTTGAACTCGCAGTAGGACCGTTTCCCCGCCACTTCCCGCACCCACTGCATCCGCACGTCCCCCGGCGGGATGTAGTACACCGGCGGGTGGCTCGTCTCCAGCACACGGTAGCTCTTCGTCGTCTCCGCAATTAACTCGCCCGCATGCACCACGCGGATTCGCCGCGCACACACCTCCACCTTCGGAGGCCTCGGATAGTCCCACACCGATTCCATGCCTGAATGGATGCGCTTCCGCCTGCCGCCGATATACTGATCCTCTATGCTCCCCCGCCGCCGCTTCCTCCAGTTGCTTCCCGCCGCGGCGCTCGCGCAACCCGCGCCGCGCCCCCGCAACGTCATCGTCATCGTCACCGACGACCAGGGCATCGGTGACCTCGGCTGCTACGGGGACCCTGACGCGCGCACTCCCCATCTCGACGGCCTCGCCGCCCGTGGCATCCGCTTCACCCAGTGGTACTCCAACGCGCCCATCTGCTCTGCTTCCCGGGCCGCTCTCCTCACAGGCAAGTATCCCGACCGTACCGGCGTGAAGGGCGCCCTGCAGTCCTCGCCCGCTTTCAACATTCCAGGGCTCCGGGACGGCGAGCTCACTTTCCCGAAATGGTTCCAGAAGCGGGGTTACCGAACCGCCCTGCTGGGCAAGTGGCACTTGGGCAGCGTCTCCCACAGCCGCCCCCGCGCGCAAGGCTTCGACGAGTTCTTTGGCTGGTATTCGGGTTGGCTCGATGCCTACTCACACCGCTACTACCAGATGAACGGCTCGTTCATCTTCCATGACCTCTGGCGAGACGACCAGGAGGTCTTCGAAGAGCCCGCGTACATGACCGAGCTTCTCGGGCGGGAAGCGGCCGGCTTCCTCTCCCGCCAATCGGCCCGACAGCCCTTCTACCTGCAACTCTGCTTCGGCGCGCCGCACTACTCGATGATGGCGCCGCGGAAGTACCTCGAGCGCTTCCCCGCCGCGATGGACCGCGATCGCCGCGAGCACCTCGCCATGGTTGGCGCCGTCGACGACGTCGTGGGCAGCCTGCTGCGTCAACTGAAGACACAAGGCCTCGAAGACTCGACAATCATCGCCTTCCTCAGCGACAACGGCGCTACGCGAGAAGTCCGCGCCTCGAGCAGCGGCAAACCATACGCCGGTGGCAGCAACGGCCGCCGCCGCGGCTATAAACAAGGTCTTTTTGACGGCGGCATCAACGTCCCCGCCATCCTCCGCGCCCCCGGCCAACAACCCCGCACCTGGGAGCGTCCGGTCCTCACCATGGACCTTCTCCCCACGCTCCTCGCCCTCGCCGATCCCGCCGCCGCCCCACCCGCGGGCATCGACGGCCATAACTTTCTAGGCGCGCAGCCGGAGCACGAACGGATGTTCTGGAGCTTTGAGAAAAGCCGCGCCGTCCGCGCCGGCGATTGGAAGCTCATCCTGAACCCACCCGACTTTCCCGGCGAGGAGGTGCGGACCGATCTTTGGCTCTCCAACCTCGAAAGCGACCCCGGCGAGCGCACCAATTTCGCCGCAAGCGAACCCGAACGAGTCCGCCGCATGACCGAGTGGATCCGCGAATGGGAGCGAAGCCTATGATCCGGTTCCTACCCTTCCTGCTTGCGGCAATCCTTCAAGCCCAGTCGATCGAGACGCTCATCGGTTCCGGCAAGCCCGGCTTCGACGACCGGTCGGTCAATAACCCCTACGGCCTCGTCATCGGCCCTGACGGCGCCCTCTACTTCTGCGATATCGATAACCACGCCGTCCGCCGCCTCCACCTTAAGACCCGAACCGTTACAACCGTGGCCGAATCGCCCGGCGGCCAGCCCTACGAAGTCCGCTTTGACAAAGCGGGCAATCTCTACTTCGTCGACATGCCCAAGCACGTCGTGAAGCGCGTCGACAAGCAAACCCGCGCCGTGACAACCATCGCCGGCACAGGCGAGCCCGGCTTCTCCGGCGACGGCGGTCCCGCTACCGAAGCCCAACTGCGCCAGCCCCATTCCATCGCCTTTGACCCCCAGGGCCGCCTCCTCATCTGCGACATCGGGAATCACCGTGTTCGCCGAGTTGACCTTCAGACGGGCCGCATAGAAACGTATCTCGGCACTGGCGAGCGTAAACCAACTCCTGATGGCGCCCCCATCGAAGGCACTCCCTTCAACGGTCCCCGTGCCATCGATTTTGACGCCCGCGGCAACCTCTATCTCGTCCTCCGCGAAGGCAATGCCGTCTACAAGATCGACCCCCGCGCCAATCGAATTACCCATCTTGCCGGTAACGGCAAGAAAGGACTCGACGGAGACGGTGGTCCCGCGACGAAAGCCGCACTGAACGGTCCCAAAGGCATCGCGCTCTCAAAGACCGGACTCTACCTCGCCGACACCGAAAACCACGCCGTCCGCTTCATCGATCTCGGAACGGGCATCATCCTTACGGTTGCCGGCAATGGCCAGCGCGGCGACGGCCCCGACGGCGACCCGAAGAACTGCCGCATGAATCGCCCACACGGCGTGTTCGTATCCAGGGACCGCACCCTCTATATAGGAGACAGCGAAGCCCATCGCATCCGTGTCATGAAGCGAGTAAAATAGGTCCCACTGAGGAGGGGCGTTCGCTCATGCAACGCTTCGTGAAACTGCTGGCCGTTGCCGCGCCCATCGTTCTTCTCGCGGCTGAGTCGGCGACTGTCTTCAAACCCCACCAACTGCGCTGGTGGGCAATTCAGCCGCTCTCGAAACCAACCGTTCCGCAGCCCAAGAACGCGCTTCAGGTTCGCAACGAGATCGACGCCTTCTTACTCGCTCGCCTCGAAACCGCCGGTCTCACCTACGCACCGCCCGCGGACAAAACGACTCTCCTCCGCCGCCTCACCTTCGACCTGACCGGCATCCCGCCCACCCCCGAGGAACTCCAGGACTTCCTCTCCGATCACTCGCCCGCGGCGTATGAAAAGGTAGTCGACCGCCTCCTCGCCTCTCCCCGCTACGGCGAACGGTGGGCTCGACACTGGCTCGACGTGGCCCGCTATGCCGACAGCGAAGGCTTCAAGGCGGACGAAACACGCCCGAACATCTGGCGCTACCGCGATTACGTCATCCAGTCTCTTAATGAAGACAAGCCGTACGATCGCTTCGTCAAGGAGCAGATCGCCGGCGATGAACTCTACCCCGGCGACTTCAACGCGGCCATCGCCACCGGCTTTAATCGCCACTTCCCCGATGAGAGCAACGCCGCCAACATCATGAACCGGCGCCAGGAACTGCTGAACGACGTTACCGATACCATCGGCGTCGCGTTCCTCGGCGTCACCGTTGGTTGCGCACGGTGCCATGACCATAAATTCGACCCCGTGTTGCAGAAGGACTACTACCGCCTTCAGGCGTTCTTCGCCAACACCCGCATCGATGACGAGTTTGTCGTCGAATCCGCCGAGCGCCAGGAGCAGTGGAAGCAGCGGAACGCCGAGTGGGAGCAGAACACGAAGGAACTCCGCGCCGAGATCGACGCCCTCCTGAAACCTGCTCACGACGCTTTCTACGAGGAACGTTTTTCGCGCTTCCCCGAAGAGATCCAGGCCGTCATTCAGATGCGCGCCCAGGATCGCAATCCCTACCAGTGGCAGATGTTCTACAAGGCGAAGCCGCAGGTCACGTTCACCGAGCGTGAAGTTGCGGGTAAGTTGAAGGGCGAAGCACGCGCCCGCTTTCAGGAACTCAAGGCGAAGCTCGCCGCCTTCGACCACCTCAAGCCGGAGCCGCTAGGCCTCGCGCAGGTCATGGTCGACGCCTCCGCGGACGCTCCCAAGACTCATGTTCTCCGCGGCGGGGCGTGGGACGCACCCCTCGATGAGGTGTCGCCCGGCTTCCTCACCATCCTCGATGCCAAACCGGCAGCCCTGGCTCCTCCCCCGCACTCGAATACCACTGGTCGCCGCTCTGTGCTCGCGGAATGGCTTGCCAGCCCGAAGAACCCGATGACGCCTCGCGTCGCCGTGAACCGCATCTGGCACCACCACTTCGGACGCGGCATTGTCGGTACACCGGGTGACTTCGGTCTGATGGGTGACCGCCCCTCGCACCCTGAGCTCCTGCACTGGCTCGCGGCGACATTTATCGAAGACGGCTGGAGCCAGAAGAAACTGCACCGCCGGATCGTCCTGTCCAACGCCTACCGCCAGTCCTCCTTCGCCGCCGAAAAAGCGCAGGCCGCGGATCCCGACAACCGCCTCCTCTCCCGCTTCCCCCGCCGGCGCCTGGACGGCGAAGCCGTCCGCGACGCCGCCCTCGCAACCGCCGGGCTTCTGAACCTCAAAATGTATGGCCCCGGCGTCTTCCCGCCCCGCCCCATGGACCGCTCGAGCTACAACGTCTGGAAGGCCAATGAGGACCCCCAGGAAGCGAACCGCCGCAGCGTCTATGTCTTCGTCCGCCGCAACGCCCGCTACCCGCTCTTCGAGGCCTTCGATATGCCCGATACGCACGAAAGCTGCTCCCGCCGGCAGCAGACGGTGTCGGTCACTCAGACTTTGAACCTGCTGAACGACGAGATGGTCCTCGGATGGGCCAAGGCCTTCGCCCAGCGTGTCGGCAATGATCCCGGCATGTCAGCCGACTCCCGTATCGAACGCGCCTTCCGCCTCGCCCTCCATCGCGCTCCCACCGCCAAGGAAGCGGCCGGCATGAAGGAATTTCTCGAGCGCCAGACGCGCATCGCCGGCGCCGATGCCGCGCTCGCCGACCTCTGCCACGTACTCCTCAACTCCAACGAGTTCCTCTACCTCGATTAGCGCCATGAAGCCGCTCCACCATCATTGGCCCGTCCGCACCCGCCGCGAGTTCTTCACTCAGGCCGGCAGCGGCCTCGCGGGCATCGCCCTGTCCGCCATGCTGGCCGAAGCGGCGCCGAAGAAAGACCCGCTCGAGCCTCGGCCTGCCCACCACAAGGCCACCGCCAAGTCCGTCATCTTCCTCTTCATGGAGGGCGGTCCGAGCCACATTGATCTCTTCGATCCCAAGCCTAAGCTGAACGAACTCCATGGGCAGCCGATGCCCGCCTCCTTCGGCAAGCTCATTACCGCCATGGGCACGGCGAACAACGCCCTCATGGGCTCGCCGCGCACCTGGAAGCAGTACGGCCAGTCCGGCGCCTGGGTCTCCGACTGGTATCCCTCGATCGCCGAACACGTCGACGACATCGCCGTCATTCGCTCCTGCTGGGCCGACGGCCTCAACCACGTCGGCTCGGTCTGCCAGATGAATACTGGCGACATTCTTGCCGGCCGACCCTCGCTCGGTGCCTGGGTCACATATGGCCTCGGGGCGGGGAATCGGAACCTCCCGACATTCGTCGTGATGGTCGATCAGGGCCTTCCGCTTGGCGGTGCCAAGACGTGGTCTGCCGGCTTCCTCCCTGCCGTGTATCAGGGCACGCTGTTTCGCCAGGGTGACGCGCCGATTCTCCATCTGCTCCCGCCTGCCGGAGTAAGTAGAGAGCAACAGCGCAGTAAGATCGACTTACTCAATGAGCTGAATCGTATCCACGCCGAATCCCGCCAGGACGACGGCGAGTTGGATGCCCGCATCCGCTCCTACGAACTCGCCTACCAGATGCAGTCCACCGGCCCGGAAGCCGTCGAACTCGACAAGGAACCCGAGCCCATCAAGTCCCTCTACGGCATGGATCAGCCGGAAACCGCCATGTTCGGCCGCAACTGCCTCCTCGCGCGCCGCCTGGTGGAACGCGGTGTGCGCTTTGTTGAACTGTATTGCGGCTCCGGCAGCGCCTGGGACGCCCACGCGAACATTGAAGCAAACCACGGCCGCTGGTGCCGTGTTTCCGACAAGCCGATTGCAGGCCTCCTCACGGACTTAAAGCAGCGCGGCCTCCTCGACCAGACGCTGGTCGTCTGGGGCGGCGAATTCGGCCGCACTCCCTTCAACGAGAAAGGGAACGGCCGCGACCATAACCCCTGGGGCTTCACGATGTGGATGGCCGGTGGCGGCGTCAAAGGCGGCCGCACCATCGGCGCTACCGACGAGATCGGCCTGCGCGCCGTGGAAAGCCCCTACCACGTCCACGACATCCACGCCAGCATCCTGCACGCCCTCGGCCTTGACCACCTCCGCGTCACCTGGCAGCACAATGGCCGGGCCGAACGGCCAACCATGACCGGCGGCAAGATCATTAAGGGGCTTTTCGTCTGAGCCGCTCCCGTCATCGCTTGTCGAATGACGGTATTCTTAGCTGCTCCCCGCCCCGCAGCGCCGACTGGTGCGCCACAATCCCCGGAGCCGTGTATGCCACTGCCTCGTAGACATCCACCGCCGGCTTCCGGCCGCTGATCACCGCCTCCACGAATTCGTGCGTCAGGAACGGGTGCGACCCCTGGTGACCGCTGTTGTGCCGCAGCGGCGCCGGCAGCATCTCCGTCGCCCACCACATCGGCTCCTCGATCCGCTCCAGCACCGCCTCCTGCCGGGCAAACCCGCCGCTGTCCTTCCCCTGCGCCGTCGTCCAGCGCACAATCGTCGGGCCCACCCCGTTCGGATGCTCGTAAAAGAAGCTCATCTTGTCGCCGAAATACTGCGCCCGCTCGGTGCCCCTATGCGCGCCCTTCCACCACACCGCTACGCGGAACGCCGTCCCACGGTCCGTCTGAAACAGCGCTGTCTCGTTCCAGAACGGATTCTTGTAGACGTTGTCTTTCAGAATCGGGTCCCCATCGCCCCAGCCGATGCACGTCACCCTCTGCAGCCGCTCTCCCGTTACCCCAATCAGATGCGCCGTGCAGTGCGTCGGATAGTGCATCGGCGGGAACCCGTGGCGCCAGGTCCGCTTGCCGTCCGCCTCAAAAAACAACGATTCCAGTCCCGCATGATGATACTCGCTCTCGCAAGCATACAGGCGGCCGAACGCGCCCTCGCGATAGAACTTCCGCGCCGAGATGGCCAACTGCTGGAAATAGCTCGTCTCCGCCATCATGTACGTCAGCCCGGACCGCCGCACCGCCTCGATCAAATGTTCGCACTCCTCGAGCGATACCGCCGCCGGCACCGCCGATAGCACGTGCTTTCCGGCCCTGAGGCACTCGAGCGTATGCCGTACGTGGTCCGGCGCCGGGGTGAACAGCGCTACCGCTTCCACCTGCCGGTCTTTGAGCAGTTCCGTAAGCGAGGGATACGCTTTCTCACACCCATACGTCTTCATCAGCCGCGCCCGACGGTCCTCGCGTAGATCGCTGACGGCCTCCACCACGGAGTTCGGGTGCTTGTGAAACTGGAACGAAACTCCGAACCCGCCGCCCACGATTCCCACTCGCAGTTTTCGACTCGCCTGCGCCACACCCGCCCAGAGGGCCACCGGGAACGTTCTCCTGCTAATCGGCTCCATCGCCTGCCATCCTATCCTGCCGCACCCTCCCCCCGCCTCAAAAAACAACTTCGAGGTCGATCAGGAACAACTGGTGCTCGATCGCGTCCGCCGATGCTGGGAGGTCAATACCAGCCGAGCGGCCACCAAGACCTCGAACCCATACCGCCAAGGGGGAAGCACCACCATCCGGACCAGCGTGCTTCGTGCCACCGGCCAGTCCATCACCACCGAAGCCGTGTACCTATGATTGAGTCAAGTGAAAAGTGGTGGGAGAGGGGTGACAGTAAGGGGTTTGGGTTCGATTTTCCGGCTTCGCCTTTCTTGAGCGGCGGGAGGGGCGGCAGATCCTCCTGCTGGTAGACGGTGTCGAGGGCAGGGATGGCGCGGGTGCCACCTTTGCCATAGTTAGGATGACGGCCGGCGCCCTTGGGGTTGCCGCCGCGCTTGCGCTTGCCGCCGGCGCGCAGCCGGAGGCGGGCGAACTTGGCCTGCGTGGTGGAGGGCTGCGCATAGCGGTAGGGCTGGTTGTGGGTGAGCATGTGCCAGGCGATGAGGGCGAGTTTGCGGGCGCAGGCGACAACCGCGACGTTGCGGTTTTTCTTCTTGGCGATCTTGCGGAAGAAGACACCGAGGGGTCCGGGGTGGTCGTAGAAGCGCTGCGCGGCCTGGACGAGCAGCCAGCGGGCATGAGCGCGGCCCTGTTTGGTAATGGGACCGTGGTAGCAGTGGTCGCCGGACTGGCGGGTGGAGGGAACGAGTCCGAGATAGGCGGCGGCCTTCTCGCCG
>JANRJO010000111.1:0-39894 GCA_033763935.1 Bryobacteraceae bacterium | reverse complement strand
GATTGGCGACTATGTCGATCACCACAACCGCTCTCCCAAGCCTTTCATCTGGACTGCCAAGGCCACCGACATCCTGGAGAAGGTCACGCGCGCACGTCGAACCTTGGATAATCCTCATTCTGCATGACGCACTACACTAGTGTAGCGCCATCGGCCCTCGAGATACTGGCGCGTCTCCATTGCGGGACCGGGTTCGGCACGTTTGTTCAAGAAGATTATTAATGGGTGAAACCACGGTGAACCGATGAAAGACTAATGCTGTGACGCAGGCGACAAGATCAGGACTGATAGACGACGATATCGGAAATTTGGACCGGTCGATTCACTTCCCGGCGCCGGCAAGGCCGCGGCAACCGGGAAAGTGAAGACGCCAGGGCGCCTAATCCCCCCTGGGCAGGGTATCAACAGCAACGCGGTGGCAACGAAGACCGGCCGGCGAGCCTGTCTTCGCCTTTCGCCAGGGCGGCGTGCCGTCTCCGTCCCTTCATGCGCAAGGCCGGTGGCATGGGCCTACGCGAGCCGCTGCACACCTGATGGGGAAGATCGCGCGGCGGGAGAATCTTCGGTCCCCGTTCTCGGTTTGCGGGATCTTGAGTTGCTCCCAGGTAGTCCACTCTTCGACGATCTTGCCGTGAGGGACGGGGCGGGGTCCGATTTGGTCGCCGATGAACGCGGGGGAACGCGGATGGGGGGTGATCTGGGGGTAAGCCTGTGGCGTTAGCCACCCGGGGGACGCCGCGAATCATGCATACTTATATGCATGAGAACTACCCTGATCATCGACGATGGTCTACTGAAGCGGGCGCGGGAGGCCACTGGCATTGAAGAGAAGACGGCGCTTGTGAGGGCAGGTTTGGAAGCGCTGATTGCGCGCGAAGCGGCCAAACGGCTGGCGGCGCTTGGTGGATCGCAGCCTAAGCTGCCCTCCATCCCGAGACGCAGAAGCGCCTAATGGTTCTCGTCGATACATCCGTGTGGATCGCTCACTTCCGCGAGGGCGATCCTGTTCTGGTCAAGCTGCTGGCTGAAGGCCTGGTTCTGGGGCATCCTTTTGTCACTGGAGAACTGGCCTGCGGCAACCTCGGCAATCGGGCGTCCGTTCTGGCCGACTTCGCCGCTCTACCGACGGCAGTAAACGCATCCGACGCCGAGGTTCTGCAACTAATCGAAGCCCGAAAGTTGTGGGGCCGGGGGCTGGGATGGGTCGATGCTCACCTGCTGGCATCGGCGCTGCTTTCGCATTGCCGGTTCTGGACCCTGGACAGGAACCTCGGTGCGGCTGCGAGCGAGTTAGGACTGTCCTGACATCCCGCGGCGAGTGGGCGAAGGAGGGACGACGATAACGCAGTTCTCCGTCCCGAACGGGATAGTGGAGGGTGTGCAAGCGGGTGATCCTTCGACTCGTGCCTGGGGTACCCGCTGTTCGGCGGCGCCAGGACCTCGTCAATGGATGTCACCATGTTTTCCAGTGCTCGCGTTGGACCCTGCGGGGCCTCCTGCATCGTCGACTTGCCGAGCATCGTCGACTTGCGGAAAAGGACGACTAGTGGCACGCTAAAACCGACTATGAGTGACCCTCAAACTGCAGCGGACCTCCGCTCCCGCCTTGTGGAGATCGCTCTATTATGGCAGGAGCGCGTCGGCGTTGCACCGGCAGTCACAAGCGCCCTCTCCGAACTCGATGCCGCGATTCTGATTGGGATGTCCGAGCAGGAGTACTGCTTAGATTGCGATTGATTGCGATTGCCGAACAGCGGTCACAAGGGGCTGGGACGTTACCCACAGCGGATGCCGTTACCAGATCAAAGCGAACCGTCCGAGCCGACGGCCGGGATCCCCCGTCGCGCGGGGTCGGAAAGGCAAACAACTACGAATGGGAGAAATTGGTCTGGATTTTATACGACCGCGGCTATGCAATACAAGAAGCGTGGGAGTGGGGAGTGCAGGAGTACCGGCACCGATTTGACGCGGTCGGATGGCTATCCCCATCCCACATGCGTCAGGGCAGGAGACTGTGACCGTGCGCCTGACCCGAAATGCTGTCCGCCGGCATGAAGCCGACTTCGCGGGAGTAATTCGGTCAAACTTCCGGTTAGCCGACGATCCGCCCGGAACACCATGGGAAGTCTGCGTCTAACGCGTTATTTGGGCAAGTCACTGATGAAAAGCCGAATATCGGTAGGGCTCTAAGTTAGGATGCCGCCCTTTGATATGCGACATGCTTTCTTCGAGATGGGTCGCCATAGAGATTCATAGCGATGCAGTCTACAAGCTCACCTCCAAGAGCTCTTGCAACTTGGTTATTCGCACGGAACATGGCGTCGATTGCGGTGGCGCCTCCGTACCATTCATCTAGAAATGCAGGTGTCCAGTGGGGCGGAACACTCACATTGAGTGGCCAGGGAGAAGCGATGACCGTCGCACAGCCTTGATCGAGTAATTGCTTCACCAGACCAACCGTTGTCTCAGCCGTGGGATGGGAATCGATGCGCCCCGCGCTGCAGATGAAGAGGATTACGATTCCCGACCCGCGAACTGCAAGAGCAAGAGCTTCAGGGTAAAGTGCGAGTGTCTCGTTGTCGCTGATCCGCTGGAAATACTCTTCACCGGGCAACACCCCTCCATGGGCGGCGAGAAGAACAAGTTCACACTCTTCGATGTCGTCCGGCAGGTCGTGGCTCCTCTGTAACGCAATGCCGGCTGCCGATAGAGGACCATCTAACCGCTCGGCGAGGTGTTCGAGCGTGGCATCATTGGAGGTTTCTGCCTCTACCGGAATCCAGGCCGCTAGCTTGCCCGGTCGGCCAGTTTGGATGCTTTGCTTCGAGATTAACCAGGCGAGTGATGGCACGCTGCAGACTGGTGCGAGTTTGCCGAAGAACTGATCTTCGAACCGGAGAAGATTGGGTGGCATCTGCTGCAAGGTGGTGTCGAGCAACAGAATAGTCGCTGACGAAGGCCTAACCGTCACCTTCAGGGCATCGGTGGTTGTCCAGAAGACATTTGGGTTATTGGATGAAGCGTAGCCGTATGGATACTCGCGAGACCACTCCAGAAGCGCCTCACCAGAAAATACCTCCCGACCTTCTACCGAAGATTCCAAACTACCATCGATCGCGAGAGAGACGCGCACGAGCACACCCGATTCGCTGAGCCCCATAAAAAGAATCGGGTATCCAGTGGCCGCAACGGAGCGAGACTTCGCGATCGTTGCTTCAATCGAAGTGAACCAGTTCCCCGTCGCCGCAGTTGGCTGACGGATTGCATGGTCCGCAAGAGCTTCGATCGTCACAAGGAGAGTTTCGGCGTCCATTCGTACTAAGGGCATGTCCAGGAGCCTCCTCGCGGCCGTTCCGATATGAACATAGTCAAATGCCGCGTCCTGATGACTACGCGCCACCTCTACGCTCCGTAGAAGCGAGACGAACTGGCTTGCATCGGTACTATGCCGAGAGACTGCGCGCATGAGGTCGCGGAAGGGAGCGGAAGCCTGGGTCAACCCCTTCTCCAGCGTCGCGCGCGCGCTCGCTGGAAGATCATATCCCTCCAATCCTGCAAGATGAATGCAGTGCGCAAGCAATGAAAGGCTTGGAGAGAGTTCCTCACCTTGTGCCATCATCTTTATGCAATGGGACTCGATCTCTGAAGTGATGGCGCAAAGCTGCGTCACGTAGGGTCGCGCGGCAAAGCGCAACTGGACCACCTTAACTCCCAGTTCCATTGTGGCAAGTCTACCTTCGAAGCGGGCAGGATCTGGCGTTATTGGTAGGGTTTGGCGAAGGATTGAGAGGACAGCGGCAGCAGGGTCAAGCAACTCCAAGTCACGTAGCACACGAAAAAGCAGCGATGCTTCTTGCCACAAGTCCTCGATGCTCAATTCAACGCCTTGGATCGAGAACATGCAGGCAATGGCTGTGAGGGCTTCGATTGGGTTGTGGCAGCGGTGATAGATGTCTCCAAACGCGAGCCAGCTGAGGCGCCGTCTCGCCGGCTTGGTTCCAGCCATCATCAGGCTCTGCTCCGCAAAATCTCGCGCCTTCTGCAAGCGGTTTGCCATGATGAACCGGGCCGCAGCATACCGAATTACGTCGATATCCCCGTTCGGGTGGTCAGTGTGATGTGCCACTAACGCCGTGATGAAGACAAGCTTCTCGTAGGCGTCTGCGGCTACTTCATCGCGAAGATCCTGGTCGTGGTGCAGCAGTTGCTTCAGATTGTCGAAGAGCGCGTTCGTATCGGCCGGAAGCAACTCTGATGGCATGTTCGTCAAGTGCAAGATCAAGGGACTCTGATCTGCCATCCACTCAAGAGCACGCTGCAAAAACTGCGAAACATCAACCTCCGCGGGTTCCTCGGCTACCGACTCCGCCTTCGGTTCGCTGGTGGTGGGAGCCGTCTGGGCCTGATCGAGAACAAGGGACACAATAACGGCAAGGCCAAGATTCCCCGCTGTCTCGACCGAGAGTAGGTCGACCAAGCGTACGCGTGTGACCCCGTCGGTTGGGTTGGCGGCTAGATAGCGGATAAGTTCTAATACGGGCACCCGGAGTTCATCGCCCGAGATTCCGAGCTGTCCTTGTCCTCTCCGCTCTAGCAGGAGACGAAGGCAAACCTTGATGAGCAGTCTTGCAACGGATTCGGTGAGCACCTCGCCATTCTCTGGAAGCAGGACTTTCAGTGCGTTGGCGTAATCGCCCCGATGCTGAGCCTCGCGCGAACAAAGGACCTTCGCCCAAGGCCCGCAGCTGGAATCGATTTGCGAAAGCTCCGCGATGAGCCACATGTAGTCAGGCGTCCCCTCACCACCCAAGGTGGACGCGATATGCCGATAGAGCGTCTCAAGTTCCAAGCGCTCAGGCTCAGCCGCTTGGCCGAGAAAGAGCAATGTTTCCTCGTATGCACGCCGCTCTAAGGCTGAGTGAAGTTGAAAGAGCAAGAGGCGTCGCGACCCAGGGAAAAGCCTTGCAAGTCGCCTCACGATAGCGTCCCGTAACGGCCCCCCTTCAGATTTCGCGGTTTCCAGAGCCGACACAAGCTCTTCCTCCCCGTTGAGTTCGTCCACGGACGGCCGCAGCAGGTTAAGAGCCAGTTCCATGTCGCCTCCCCGTGCAGCGACGCGGGCGAGTTTCACCCGAACCGATGGGTCGAGGTCTGGTTGGGACGCGATCTCTGAACGTAGCATTGCGAGCGACTGCGGCCCTGGCAAGACCATATCGACCACTTGGAGTCTAATTAGTGACTTTTGGGAATCCATCCAGGATGGAAGCGCGTCGATGGAACGGAATGCATCTGCGACGCTGCCACCCCTAGCATCAGCTACCCATTTGTCGATATGGGCAGCGATCATCTCTGAACCATCGTATTCTGAGGCAAGATGAAACAGCCCGCAATCCTCAACACTTTTCAGCATGTCAACATTCTTCTGTTGGGCCGGTGACGGGAAGCCGGTTGCGAACATCATGTAGCTTTCGGCTTGTTTGGCCACTTTAATGGCATGGGAGGCCAGAAACTGGAGGTGCCGTGGCCATAAATCCTCCGGCAGAATCGGTGCACCTGTCGATCCATTCTGATCGTTGCGTGATCCCTCTCGATAAGCCCCGGCGTGCAAAACAAGCGCAGCTTCATGGGCTCCTGCAGAGCCGAGAACCTTAAGGACGGAGCCCACACTCAGATCATTGGTTTGGGCGAACCTGAGCCGCCCCAACGCTCGATCTAGTTCTTCTGGGCTCAACCGCCGCCCAAGCCTCCTCTGTACCGCAACCGAAACGGCATCTCGTATCGAATCAGCGTTCGCCTTTGTTGAGAATTCAACAGGTGGCAGTACGATCACCACGGCGCGTACCGCCGCACGACACTCACTGTCGCGGATACCGCACATGACCACGTAGAACGAAGCCGCCATCTGGATCATGTACTGTGCCTCCATGCAGCAGATGTCGGCCGCGCCATAGGCGAACGGCGAATCCGTATAGATCTGAACCAAAGCGTCGACGAGATTTGGCAAGATACCTCCAAAAAGCACCGGAAGCCTTTAAGGTGGCGTCCCATAGGATCATACCGTCGTGCAGACCGACGGGTGATCCTATCCGTCTGCTCCTTAACTTCACGCGCCGAACGCACGTGGTCAGGCAGCGCAGCGGCTTACTTCTTGCCAGTATCCCGGCTGCGGTCCGAGCATTCCGCCATCCGTACAAAGAACCGAACAAATGATTGTTGTTTCACTACTTCCATCTGACGCTTGTCGCCCTTTCGTAAATTATCCGATGTCCTGACCGCTGCCGCATCGCGGACACAAGCCCGTTGCTCGTGATCCATCACGCCGCCCTCAGAATGGATCAGACGCGAACGTTTCAGCCATGACAAATACAGGGCTGGCGCGGTGGCGGTCTCGAGCAGTGTCTTTTGGTAAGGACGAGCCAACCTTAGTACCGAGGAGAAGCCCTTGCCAGCCTGGCGCTCGCGCCAGCGTCAGCCAAGAAGCAGGCTTGTCAAGAGATACGATCGATAGGTGAACAGAAAACCGCAAGTTTGTATCTTGGGTAGCGCCGAGCCGGGCTCGGACGCGTACGAGATGGCGGCGGGCGCGCTCCTGCGCGCCTGGGCATCACTGTGGTGAGCGGTTGCGGCAGTCCGGCTACTCGCGCGGCCGCCGAGCGAGCCCTGCAGGCCGGTGGGCTCGTGGTCAGCATCACGTCACCTAACGAAATGCTATCCGCCGAGTGGCCAGCCACGGTGGTTATTCCTTGCGCCATGGGCGACGCGTGGAACTTACTCATGGCCCTAGTAGCCGGCGACGCCTGCACTGTTATCGGAGGACGCGCTGGAACGATCTCCGAAGTCTGCCTGGCCTAGTTGCACAAGCGGCCCATGCTTCCGCTTTTGGGATGCGGTGGGTGGTCCGACAGCCTCCCCACGAATCCTCCCGACGAACGGAAGAATCCGCTAGGCCGTGAGAGGTGGACCGGGGAGCGCGCCAAAACGTGAGCCGCGAGTTGCGATCACTTTAGCGGCCGCCCATTGTGCCCGATCCTAGTAACTTTTAGCACCTGAGGGATAGCGCCCGAAGCTGAGAAACGCACCCACTGCCATTCTGGCCGGGCGTTCCTCATCGAAGTCCGGTTACCCGGAACTTGGCGCAAGGTGACTTCCGAGGAGTAATCTAGCCCGTCGACTGCGCCCGGGTTCGCTCACGACAGCATTTGGCCGCGACGCCATCCGAGCACGATGTCGCGGAAACGAGCCGCCACGAAATCCCCTCTCTCGCGGCGCAGGAGTTCAAGTTGTTCTTTAGACAGGTCAAGATGATGCCGTCTTGCGCGTGGGATGCCGACAAACTTGCAGACCAACGCTATAACGATAAGGACCGCCGCGACATAACGAAGAACTGCGTCGTTAAGCACGAGAGAAGCGACGGCATAGCAGAATCCAAAGAAGCCGGCCATTAAGAATGCGTCGATTGTGGTAGTATACTCGATGCCGTTGGAATAGAAGTGTTCCTTGTGAGCCCGCAAGAGATCACTCTGTTCGATTGCTTCCCAGAAGACCCCAGTCAAGTCCCTGTAGATTTCTGATTTCGCCAGTTGCTCTCGTTCTGCGGCAGTTACTGCGAGGTCATCTGGAACCAGCGCCATCAAGGAGTTCCGGATCTGCCTCCCTACAAAGGTCTCCTTCTCACGTCTCCACATCGGCTCGCGAAGTTTTAGGTTCACATACAGGAATGCGATGAGAAGAGCCACGGCTGGAACCAACACCTGGACGGGCGTTGCAGCGTCAGCTATGCTCCTAGATCGAAATAGGACCGAAGGAAGAATGCACGCAGCAGCGATGAAATATGGCACCTTCTTGCGCCACTGCTGCAAATCATTAAGCGTCATGCCGCATCCACTCTGTATGTATCGCGGCGACCTCATGACCGCTAACCAGTTCCAGACCTGACTTCGCCTGCGCCGCGAGCAGCTTCATTAGCGCCAGTCTCCTCCATGGCAGCGTCATTGGTCCGGGCCCTACCGTTCCATTCCTGCGCCTGGTGCGTCGATATCGGGGATTACTACGACTATGCTCTAGCCAAAGCCGGAATGCTAGCAACGGCTTTAGGTTATCGTGGCCGCTCGCAATCAGATTGCGTAGCGTCAGGCCGTGCTTTGCTACGGTGCAGGTCCAGCAGCCGAATCTTGCTTTTCCACACGGTGCCCCTTTGACGTCACGGACAGTGGGACACTCTCCCGAGGCACTCGCATACAAATTGGCGACTTGGTCTGCCCGCAATGAACGAGGGAGATCAACCATTAGATTCGCCAACCAGACGTCCTGCACGGAATAGTCCAGTATCGGCATGAACAATCGGCGGTTGCGTGCCCCGCGCTGAGTCCTCCAGAACGAGTCATGCGTCTGGTTTTGTTGAAGCGTCAGTGATCTCGTCGCACTCTCAGCTTCCCGAACGCCCAACACTACGGTGGCCGACGCCGTGCCCTGGGTATCGAGAAACGCCGCAACCGGGTCGATCCGCAGTCGATCCGTGCACCATCGGAACTTGTCCGTCGGTGGAGGGTAACCCCTGCCTACTACCTTGACGAAGAAGCGTTCATTCATTGGCGGCGATAGGACCCGTACCGACATCGGAACCGAGCATGCCGCGGCTTCTACTTCAAGGTCGCGGAGCGCCGATCGAGCGAGCGCTGAGGCGAGGGGTATCTCGACTCCGGTGTCGCAATAGATCACATTAACGGCTTTTCGGGCCCGACGGAGGCGGAGGAGACTTTGGAAAACTAGCTTCACGACTGCCGTCGAGTCTTTGCCCCCGCTGTACCCGACGACCCACGGTTCCGTATCACTGAGGTAGGCAGTGGTAATGCGAGAGATCGCTCGAAACAACTGAGCTCTGTTCGGCAATCGTTGCAAGCACTGGAGCATTTCACCGGATGTGTGGTCCCGCCGTTCGGTCATAGACACCTCTGCACACACCGCGTTCCGGTGTGCCGAATCGCCCGCAGCAGACGCAACGTATGCCCCCATTGTATGCTCGCAATCCTCGCGGCGACAGTGGAACCCGTGGGCTTCTATGACCCGGCACTTCACCTTGACCAGGAGTCCAGTTGGTGACGGATCAACAGGTTACGATCTCTTGGCAGATAGCTCCCCATAAACGCCCAAATCGGACATTTGGACCGGTCGATTCATTTCCGCCGCCGGCAAGGCCGCCGCAACCGGGAAAGTGAAGACGCCTGCACGCCTAGACCGCCCTGGACGGGGTATCAACAGCAACGCGTGGCAACGAAGACCGGCCGACGAGCCTGTCTTCGCCTTTCGCCAGGGCGGCACGCCGTCTCCATCCCTTCATGCGCACGGCCGGTCGCATGGGCTTACGCGAGCCGCTGCACACCTGATGCGGAGGCGGCGTGCTCAATAGCGCCGTTGCGGATCACGGTTCAGCGGAGGCTGCAGACGTAGAAGGCACGGCCGGTGAAGTCCTCGATCAGCAAAAACCAGCGTTCGTCGATCCATCCGGAGAGGGCGAACTCGCGGTCGGGGGGCTGCCAGGGTGAGACGCCCTCGGCTCGCCAGGAGGGCTTGCCCAGGGGGAGCGGGAAGAGCTCGTAGTACACTTTGCCGACGGGGCGAAACCATCCGGGCTGGAGGGAGTGGCTCATGGTGAGGACGCTGTCGCCTTTGGGCGAGACTCGGGTCCACTGGAGGTCGCGGTGCTCTCCCTCGACCGGGGGCAGCGTGGGGCCTTCCTGTTTCCACAGCGACAGCGGCTTTCCGCTGTTCCATTGCTCGTCCGTGGCGGGGAAGACTCCTCCGGTCTCCAAGACGACGCGGAACTGGTTGTCACTGAAGCCGGTGCTCTCGTCGGCGTCCAGCCGGCGGGACTCGCCGGCGACGAGGATCTCGCCGCCGGCGCCCTTGCGCCAGGCGGGACGGAAGGCGTAGTGGGCGGGGTCCGCGAGGGGCTCGGGGTGCGAAACGGCCTTCCAGGCGTCGAGCGTTACGCGGCGGCACCGTTCCTGGGACTGATCTACCAAGCGCAAGCGTGTCGGGCCGCTGCCGCACCCCACGAGGGCGAGCGCAGACCACACCAGAAGAGCAAGCCTCATCCACGCCCCAGGTATTTCTGGATGTCGGGATGCAGAAGCTCCTTCACCGCCGGCTCTTCCATATTCTCCGGCGTCACGAGGGTGGCGCCGCTATCCATGAGCGCGGGCGGGGCCTCCCCCTTCAACTTCATCCCGATGGCCCTGGTGGACTCGTACCCCATTTTGAAGGGGTTCTGCACCACCAGCGCCTGAATCCAGCCGGCTTTCATGTCGCCGAGAATCTGCTCGCTGGCATCGAAGGCGACCAGCTTGACGTTCTTCGCATTGCGGCTCTTCAGAGCCTGTACGGCGCCTGCCGTCGAACTCTCGTTATCGGCAAACAGTCCGGCGATGTCGGGGTGCGCTGTCAGAATATTCTCCGTAATCGCCATCGCCTTGGAGCGGCCCATGCCGAATTGGACGCCGAGGAGGGTGATGCCGGGGTACTTTTGCTTCATCTCGTCTTCGAATCCGGACTCGCGTTCCATGGTGGACGCGGAGCCGGGCATGAAGCCGATCACAGCGACCTTGCCCTTGCCGCCGAGGATCTCGCCGAGTTTGCGCGCAGCCATGCGACCGCCCTCGGTGTTGTCGGTGGCGACATAGGTAATCCGCTGCTGGGTGTCGATTCCGGAGTCGAAGATGGCCACGGGAATTCCCGCCTTACCGGCTCGCTCAACGACCGCGACGAGCGCCTTGCGGTCGACCGGGGCGAGCACGATACCGGCGAGGCGCCGGTTCACCATCGACTCGACGATCTCGATCTGGCGGCTGGAATCGGTTTCGAGGGTGGGCGCGTTCCACTCCACCTCGAAGCCATACTCCTGGGCGGCCTTGACGGCGCCGGCGCGGACGGTTTGCCAGAAGATGTGGTTGGCGCCCTTCGGAACCACCCCCACGACGGGCTTCCCGCCGCGGTTGCAGCGCGGCAGCAGGGCCGTCATCCCCAGTAAAAGAGCCTTGCGACGTTGCATGGTACGTTCACTAGTATGCCGCTTGTGAAAGTCGCCTCGCGGTCTCAGCTGCCGCCGGGCGCGCTGGCGGAGGCCAAGGTGGGCGAGACGACGCTGGTGCTGTGCCATGCGCAAGGCGAGATTCACGCGCTGGACGGCCTCTGCCCGCATCGGGAAGGGCCTCTGGCGCACGGCGCCTTACACGAGAACTGGATCGTGTGCCCGTGGCACGCCTGGGAGTTCGATTGCCTCACCGGCTCCAACGATTACCGTCCCGAGATCAAGCTGAGGAAGTTCGCCGTGGTCGAAGACGGCGACGACATCCTCGTCGAAGTCCCCGAATCGAGTGCCTGAACTTCCCGAAGTCGAGACCATCGTTCGCACGCTGCGCCCCGTGCTGACCGGCCGCCGCGTCCTGAGCGCGGCGTTCCCCGGCCCACGGGCTCTACGCGGCGCACCGCCTCCGGACCTGGCGGGCATGGTCGTCGAAACCGTTCGACGCCACGGCAAGTTCATCGTGGTGGGAACAAACGGCGGGCTTTTGGTGATTCATCTGGGGATGACGGGCAAGCTTCTTTTCGACGCCGAGCCGGGGCCCTATGCGCGCGCCGTCTTTGAGCTCGACGAAGGCCACCGCCTGGTGTACGACGACATACGCCAATTCGGCTGCGTCGAGTGGCATCGTGCGGGGGTGCCGCGCTTCGGGCGGCTGGGTCCCGACCCGCTCGAAATCGGCGAGGTGGAATTCATTGCCGGCCTCAGAGCGCGGCGCGCTCCGGTGAAGGCGATTCTCCTCGACCAGTCCTTCGTCCGCGGCATCGGCAACATTTACGCGGACGAAGCCCTGTTTCGGGCGCGAGTTCATCCGCGCACGCGCGGGGTGCGCCTGGCCGCCCACCGGGCGCGCTCTCTGTTCACGGCCGCGCGCGAAGTCCTCGAAACGGCAATCCGCCACCGCGGCAGCAGCATCAGTGATTACGTGGATGCGGGCGGGAACCGGGGCGGCTTTCAGTTGCTCCACAACGTCTACGGCCGAGAGGCCCAGCCCTGCAGGGTGTGCGGTACACCGATACGCCGCATCGTGGTCGCACAGCGAGGAACACACTATTGCCCCGCATGCCAAAAACGCTGATCGCCGTTCTCGCTACCATGGCCAGTGCCATGGGTGAGACGCAATCGTTCCAACTTGCTCCCTCGGCCTCCACGCCGCTCCGGCTGGAAGTAGAGAAGACGGGCTTGCTTTCCGGCAAGAAGCACATCTTCGAAGTGCAGAAGTTCAGCGGCACGTTGGTCTACGAAGCGGCGAACGCGGCGTCGGCGCGGATCGAATTGCTCATCGACGCCGCGAGTCTGGCGTTGAAAGACGACTGGTTGAAGGCAGGCGATACCCGCAAGGTGCAGGAGTACGCCTACGGGAAGGAGATGCTCGACGTGGCGAGGCACCCGCAGATCCGGTTTGTGTCGACGGGCGTCACGGGCGCGCTGCCGTCACTCGTCGTCAAGGGCGATCTGACTATTCGCGGAGTGACGCGCCCCGTCGAGATTGCCGTGCGCCAGGCCGCGGCGGACACTTATGAAGTGAACAGCGTGATCCGCCTCACGGATTTCAAGCTGAAACCGCCCAGCGCTCTTCTGGGCGCCATCGGCACCAAGAACGAGATGCGGTTGCAGGGACAGGTCTCGGCGGTGCCGTCCCGCTAGGGCTGGCGGCTCGCTCCTCGGGGCGACCGCTCGACCATATCCTTGGGATCGGTGGACGCACCGTGGTCCCGCCACAGCCAGCGCATCATATCGGGAAACACGGTGCGCATCATCTTCTGTCCGTGCCGCTGGATGCCCCAGGAGTAACTCAGGTCGTAACCCTTCTCGGTCAAGGCCTGCTGCATCCTCACGTTCTGCAGGAACCAATCGCGGCGCGGATCGTAGGTACCGTCGGTGTAGAGGGCGCGGTTATCGTTGCGCCCGCCGACGAGGATCACGCGGATGGGCTTCTTCTCGCTCTTGCGGATGATGTCCGGGTAGGCGTCCCCTCCGCGAATGTTGGTGAAGCTGCCGACGTTGCTCAGAACCTTGCGAAAGTGGTCCGGCCGTTCCCAGGCGACGGTGAAGGCCGCAATCGCCCCCGAACTCGACCCGCCGATGCCGTGCCGCTCCGGGTCCTTCGAGATGTTGTACTCCTTGTACAGCACCGGCATCAGTTCATCGACGATCACGCGGGCGTACTTGTCGTCCAGGGTGTTGTACTCGGTGGGCCGGTTCGTATCGCGGTCTCCCCAATTGGCGGGCGTGGGCTCCGGCTGGTCCGGCCGCCGTCCGGGGTTGATGAAGACTCCGATCATCACGGGTATCTCGCGCCGGAAGATCAGATTGTCCATCACGATGTGCGCGCGAACGTCGCCCTCCGGCGCCTTGAAGGCCTGCCCGTCGTTAAAGATCATCAGGCTTGCCGGCACCTTCGGGTCGTATTGCGCGGGCACATAGACCCAGTACGTGTGCTGAGTGCCGGGGTACGCCTGGCTTGGCAACACATAAGGTCCTTTGATCTCCCCCGCAGGCACCCCTTCCTGCGGCGTGAGGTCAGGGGCCAGCCGGTAATACACATCGGGATTGACCGGCGGTTCCACCTGTGTACGGCTCTGCGCCTGGCCCAGGGCCGTCGCGGCGAGAAGAACGATGCTATGGGTGAATCTCATTCGTCTGGTCAAGATATCACGCCCGTTCGGGGCTACTTTCGGCTCGCGATCTGCACCAACTCACGGTCCTTGGGCCGGCTCGACTCGGGGTCGACGAAGGGAAAGGGCGAATCTTCTGCACAAACCGCTCCAGAGCCGTGAGCCGCGGGATCGACAAACACGGGGCGACTACAGGTTCGGCAGGACAAGATTCGGATTCTCGCCTGTCGCTATCACTACCAGACTGGAAGGCCGGACTGGAAAACCGGCTCGTTTTCGAGAGAAACCACCTGGAACCCGTAGAGAGGCACCTTCGCGGGCAGCTTAGCTGTTCGCAAGTCGCTTGACAGCAGGATTCGCTTCCGGACGGACCGGCGGCGCCAAAAGCCATCAACGTGAGCGTGTAGTAGTCCGTTCAGGATCCGGAAGTCGGCGTTACCAGGCGGTTGCTCCATTGCTCCGGTATCACGGGCTATCCGAAAGTTGGCAGGCCCCGAAATCTCGCCGGCAGGATCGGTCCCTCCCTGGCGGCATATGATCGACTCACAGGTCCTCTGGACGCAAGCCGGTGTCTTTTCCGATTTTCGCCAGTGCGGCCGGGCCGACCTCTTCGTTGTCGTGGAAGCAAAAGATGAAGTTGCGACACCCCGGACGCTGGAGTTTTCGATGAGAGCCGACCTGTTTTTTGAGCGACCATCCGAGGCGCAACAAAGCGGCGTAGACTCTTCTGGCCTTGGTGGCGTGCCAGACACTCACGCGGCGAACAGCGCCTTGAGCGAACCGGGGACGTCCTCGCCGCTCTCAATCATGTCAGCAAGCACTTGAAGCGCGATCGACTTGACCCTCCGGACCGCCTCATCCTCGGTGCTGCCATAGGCCATAACGCCCGGAAGATCCGGAACTGAAGCCAACATCCGCCCATCGTCTTCACGATCAATTTCAATGCGGATCGGTTGGATCTCCACCATGGCAGTTTTCATTTTACGTGAAGCAGCGGCCCTAGACACACGCCGGTTCCGGGATTCCCGGCGCCTGACGGCGTAGGATTTACCGGAGAGGGCAAACCGGTTTAGAAAGGCAACTGGCTACGAACAAGGAAAGCTGAATGGGGGCTATCCCACATTGGGTTCGTTGGCGGCGGCGAGCCGGGCTTCCGGCGGCCGCTGGTGCGTATCGGTGACCCACCGATTTCGGCAACGAATCGATTCTTTTCGCGCGGGGCCGATGAGTTGGGCTCCCGGGGCAGAACCAGGCGGGTGTTGCGCGCGCAACGATACGGGCGCCGCACGCGGCTACAAGGAAGGTCCTGCGTTTTATGCCGAGGCCATTCTAGAGCTGGGGGTCGAGGGCCATGGCGATGTGCTTGGTCTCGAGAAACGCGTCCATACCCTCGGTACCGAGTTCGCGTCCCCACCCGCTCTGCTTGGCGCCGCCGAAGGGGCACTGGCTGGTGGTGGGCAGGCCGTCGTTCAGCCCGATGGTGCCGGCGTCGAGTTTTTCGATCACACGCCAGGCGCGGTCGATGCTCTGGGTGAACACGTAGGCGCTGAGCCCATAGACCGAGTCGTTCGCCTGTTCGATGGCCTCCTGCTCCGTGGCGAAGCGGCGGAGCACGGCGATGGGGGCGAAGGTTTCTTCGGTCATGCAAGCCGCGCCGTCGGGAACGTCCGCCAACACGGCGGGGGAAAGGAAGAAGCCTTCGTGCGGGGGGACGCGCTCGCCGCCGGTCAACAGCTTCGCGCCGCGGGCCACCGCGTCGCGGACGTGCTCGAGCGCCTTATCCAAGCCTGCCTGGTCAATCAGCGGGCCGATTTCGACGCCGGGTTCGAGACCGTTGCCGACCTTCAAGGCCTTCACGCGTTCGACGAAGGCCTGGAGGAATCGATCGTAGATGCCGTTCTGGACGTAGATGCGGTTCGCCGCGATACACGATTGCCCGGTGTTGCGGAACTTGGCGATCATCGTGCCCTCCACGGCGCGCTTCACGGCGGCGTCGTCGAAGACGAGCACGGGCGCGTGGCCTCCCAGCTCGAGCGAGAGCGGTTTGACGGTTTCGGCAGCACCGGCGATCAGTTGCCGTCCGACTTCCGTTGACCCGGTGAACGTGACTTTTCGGCAGCGGGGGTTGGATAGGAACTCGGCGCCGATTTCGGCCGAAGGACCGACTACGAGCTGAAAGACTCCGGCGGGGAGGCCTGCCTCATGGACGCACTCGGCGAAAGCGACGGCGCACAGCGGAGTCTGCGTGGCCGGCTTCAGGACGACGGTGCAACCGGCGGCGAGGGCGGGGGCGATCTTGCGCACCGCGAGCGCGAGCGGGAAGTTCCAGGGGCTGATGGCGCCCACCACGCCCATTGGCGATTTGATGACCAGGTGGCGCTTGCCGTCCACCTGATTGGGCACAACGCGGCCGTACGCGCGCTTTGCTTCTTCGGCGAACCAGCGGAGGTGATCAACGGCCATCGCCGTCTCGCCGGCGCTCTGAGCGAGCGGCTTGCCGTTCTCGAGGGTGATGGTTCGCGCGACGGCGTCCTTGCGCGCTTCGAGGAAGGCGGCAATGCGGTCCAGGTGCTGGCCGCGCGTTTTACCCGGCAATTCGCGCCATGCGAGAAACGCGGTATGTGCGTCGGCGATCGCCCGGGCGGCGTGCCCGCGCGTGCCCAGGGAGATGGCTCCCACCGGCTCCCCGTTCGCGGGATTGCAGATGGGCCGGGACGAGCCGGTCTCCACCCAGGCCCCATTCAAGTACAGCGGCGCGGCTGGCATAAGCCTGATCGTACCGCGCCCACCTGATCAACAGCAGCGTCCATCCAGTATTTCCGGTGTGGGCAGTGCGCCTGCCCACACCGGTCCTCCGGTTACTTCGCGTTGGCGTAGTGTCCCATGAAGGACATGAAGCAGTTTGCCTGCTCGGTCACGTTGTTGATGAACTCGACGGCGAACTTCACGTCGGTGTTCGGCCCGGCGTACACCCGGGTGAGCGAAGATCCGCCCATCACGTGCTTGCCGGCCTTCGTCCCTCGCAACTCCGGCATCACCTCGCGATAGTAGGGGAAAGCGACCAGCGAAACATACTCCAGCGTGTCGTTCACGCCCTTCACGCAGCGAACGGTGACGTCTTCGATCACGAGCACCTTGCCGGCCGGGACCTTGGGCAGGCCCGCGCCGCCGGTGAGCGGGATCAGAATGCAGTTTTGAATGGTTCCGTTGCCGGCGACGACGGTAGCGGTCTGGCACTGTCCGCGGACTGCCTCCACTTCGTTCGGCTGCGCGAGCGCGGTACAAGCGAGGGCGGCGAAGAGCCCTAGTTGAATCAGTAATTTCATGGTTTCCTCCTGCCCGGCGATCTCGATCGCTTCGGGTTCGGTCAGGAGGGCGAAAAACGGGCGGCGGTGACGATCACGGCCGCCCGTTCAAAAGGTAGGACAAACTTCCTACAGAGTTCCTCGCGCGCCGTTAGAACCCGAACCGCATGCCGAACTGCCAGGTGCGGGGGATGGCCAGGGGGTAGAGGTCGAAGATGCGGCCGGCGACGCCGGGGCAATCCACGCAGCCGTTGGGCTGCCCGAGGTTCATCTTGTTCGCGAAGTTGTAACTCTCCACGCGGAGCTGAACGTTGGCACGCTCGGTGATGTTGACGGTCTTGAACAGCGAGAAGTCCCACTGGGAGTAGTTCGGCCCGCGGAGCCGGTTGCGGCCGACGTTGCCGAAGGTTCCGCGCGCGGGGCGCGACCAGGGGCCGGACACCTGTCCGTTGGTGACAAGGGGCGTGGTGGAGGTGGCGAACCAGCCGAACTGGCTGGGGTCGGCGGCCTTGACGTCGCCGGCGACGTCGGGACGGCACCAGCCGGTGTCGCGGTCGGCGTTGCAGTCGCGGTAGGACGGCGTGAAGGGGAGGCCGGACGACCAGGAGAAGAGGTTGTTGATCTGCCAGCCGCCGAGGACGATGTCGGCGGCGCGGGGCATGCTGCCTCCGAAGCGCCGGCCCTTGCCGACGGGGATTTCATACAGGCTGGCCAGGTAGAACACGTGGTCGCGCTGGTTGTCGTTGGGTCCGTAGGCGAGCGTGGCGTCCTGGTTGTAGTAGGTGTTCGTGTAGTTGAAGGCGCGGCCCCAGGTGTAGTGGGTCAGCAGGCTGAAGCCTCGCGAGAAGCGCTTCTCCGCTTTCAACTGCAGGGCGTGATAGTTGTTCGACGCGTCGTTTCCGTAGTAGCGGAAGTTCTGCGACCAGCCGAAGCGGTTGAAGAACGGCTTGCGCTGATTCGTCGTAAGCGTCCCGAATCCCTGGACGGTGGGCTGGTTGAAGTCGTAGTCGCCGCCGAAGCCGGCGAAGACGTGGGTACCCTTCGTCCCGACGTAGCCGGCCTCCGCCACGATGCCGGCCGGCAGTTGATGCTGGATGGTGAAGTTCCACTGGTCGGTGGTCGGCAGCCGCAGTTTCTGGGGGAGGATGAACGCGGTGACGCGATCGGGCAGGATTTTGCGGCCGTTGGGCCCGGTGCGCGCGTTGGCCAGCAACTGCGCGGGATCGAAGGACTGAGGGCCCTGGGCGAGGGTGAACACGCTGAGGAAGTTCTGCGCCGGCTGCTCGGACTGAATGGCGAGCACGGGCAGGTTCTGGGTCACGTTGTGCCCGAAGATGGAGCCGAAGACGCCGATGTCGTAGCCGCGGCCGTAGCCGGTGCGGATGACCGTCTTCGGAGTGACCTGGTAGGCGATGCCCAGGCGGGGCGCGAAGTTGTTCCAGCTGGGGCCGACGCCGAGGTCGAGACCCACGCCGTCTTGTCCGGCGATGCGGACTTCGCCCGTGGTGTCGATGAAGCCGCCGCGGCCGGCGCCGGTTACGGTCTGCGGGCGGTAGATCTCCCAGCGCAGGCCGTAATTCATGGTCAGTTTGGAGGTGATGCGCCAGGTGTCCTGGCCGTAGAAGAAGAACCGGTTTTGCCGTTCCTCGGCGTCGAGAACGTTTGACACGTAGCGTTCGAAGCGGCTGACGTCGCCCAGGAGGAAGGTGGCGAGGCCGGTGCCACCGCCCGCGGGGCCCTGCGTGCGCGCGGCGTCGAAGTTGACTTCGCCGGCGCGCCGGCGGTCGGAGGGAATGCGCAGGTTCGAAGCGCGGCGAATGTCGGCGCCGAACTTGAAAGTGTGGTTGCCCTGGAACTTGGACCAGTTGTTGACGATCTGCCACTGGCGCTCGTTCTGGCGGAGGGGGCAGTTGCAGCGCATGTTGGGCAGGGCGTAGCCGAAGATGGTTCCGCCGAGGCCGTTGATGAAGAAGCCCGGCATACCGGAGGTAAACTCGTTGGTGTTCATCCCGGGGATGCCTGCGTCTGCGGCAGGGCTCGTCCCGAAGCCGCCGGGGTTGACGTCGACCTTGTAGCGGAACCAGCCGAAGCGGAAGTCGGTCAGCAGGTTGGTGGTCACCGAATAGTCGGCGCCGAGCGCGAGCGACTTGTTCGCGACATCCGAGACACCTGCGAATCCGACCTGTTCAAAGCCGACGCCGCCCGCCACGCGGCCGAAAACACCGGGCGAATCCTGGAAGAACTCGGCGCTCGAGAACCGGCCGAACCAGTGGAGCTTCTCGTTCTGGAAGTAATCCCAGCGGGTGTTCCACGCGTCGTCGTTGAACTTGAGCGCGCCGGAGCCGGCGAAGTTCGGCTGGTCGCGCACCGCGGGGGTGTTGGGCAGGGGCAGCAGTTTCAGGAGATTGAGCGCTTGCGCCGAGAGGCGGTTGGTGGGAATTCGATTGCCGGGGAACTGGGTGCGTTGTGCGGGGGTGGCGCCGGAGAGCGGATCGAAGATGTCGACGCCCAACTGGCTGAGGTCGCCGGCGCGCTCGGCTTCGGTGGGCACGCGCAGCAGGCGAGAGTTGCCCAGGTTGCGCCGCGAGGATTGAAAATCGCCGAAGAAGAACAGCTTGTCGCGGACCACGGGCCCGCCGATGGACGCCCCGAACTGATTCCACTGTGTCACGGGAATCAGCCGCCCGTTGGTTCCGGGGATCGGCCGGGCCTGGGTAAAGGGATTGCGCGCCTGCACCTTGCTGTTCCGCAGGAACCAGAACGCGCTGCCGTGGAACTGGTTGGTGCCCGAGCGGGTCTGCGAACTGACGACGCCCGCGGACGCTCCGAACTCCGCGTCGTAGTTCTGGGTGGCTACCTTCGCGTCGGTGACGGATTCGAGCGTGGGGTTAATGACGATCAGCCCGAGCATCGCGTCGTGGTTGTCGGTGCCATCGAGGAGGTGCGTGGTGCCGGCGAAGCTTTGCCCGTTGACGACTTTGCGATAGCTGCCCTGCGGGTCCTCGCTGGAGGCGGTTTGGCCGGGGACGGCCTGCACGCCGGGGGTTATCAACTCGAAGTTCGTGAACCGGCGATTGAAGATCGGCAGCTCGCTCACGGTCTTGTTGGTGTACGTTTGCGCGACGTCGCTGCGCTCCGTTTTCAGGAGCGGCACTTCGCCGGAGACCTCCACCACCTGCGTGACGTCGCCGACTCTGAGGTTCGCTTCGAGGCGAACGTCGTTGTCTACGGTGACCACGATGTTGTCGCGGACGTACGACTGAAAGCCTTCCTTCTCGATACGGACGCGGTAGGTGCCGGCGATCAGGTTGCGTTCGGCGAAGTTGCCGGACTCGTTCGTCTCGACGACATGTGTAACGTTTCGAGTGACGTCGGTGATGGTCACCTTGGCGCCCGGCACGGCTGCGCCGGCGGCGTCCAGGACGGTTCCGACGATGTTGCCGTAAACGGCTTGCGCATACACTTGTGCCGCGCTTAGCGCGACAAGGAAAGCCCAGGTTGCAAACTTTGCCATGGCTGACGGAGCCCCTTTCCCAGCAGTAATTGGGTCGATAGTACGTTTTTATTAGGGCCTCCGTCAATAGGGGCCGCCGGAGTGAGGTACGCTTTAACACACATGAGGGATGTTTCCCGACGCGGTTTTCTCGGAGCGATGGCCATGTCTGCGTATGGCGCTCCGGGGGTGCTTCCGGGCTGCCAAACGAACGCCTGGCGCATTGACGCGGGCGACCGGGAGAGCCTGCTCAGCGTGCTTAGAACGATCAAGACGCTGGGCTACCAAGGTTTTGAGACTACGTTTCGGAACCTGGAGAAGCACCCTCGCGAGTTTGCGGCGGCCGTCAAAGCCAGCGGTCTCCGCTTCCTGGGAATCCATATCTGGATGCCGGAGTACGGCGCCGACGGGCTTCCCTCACCCGATCTTGTCGCTCGTGTTGCCGACCTTGGCGCCGGCTACGGAGCGGAACGGCTGATTCTCAGCGGGGCACCGGCGGCGGCGGGGCTTCGCGAGAAGCTGACCGGCCTGGCCGCGGCCTCTCGCAGAGCAAAGTCCGCCGGTCTCGCCTTTGCGTATCACAACCACGGGCCCGAGTTTTCCTCGTCACCGCGGGAGGTGGACGACCTCCTTGCGGGATCGAGTGTAGATCTCATTCTGGACGCCGGGCACGCGTGGCTTGCCGGCGGTGATCCTGCAGCGTTTTTCGAGAAACACCATCGCCGGATTGCAGGCATGCACCTGCGCGACTTCCGCGACAAAGAGCAGGTTCCGTTGGGCGAGGGCGTGGTGGATTATGCCTCCCTGGCGGCCGCCGCCCGACGGACCGGGTGGACCGGGTGGGTGATCAACGAGGAGGAGCGCCTCAATAACGTCAAACCGGGCGAAGCCGCCGTGCGGCCGGCGCGGGAGACGCTGAAGAAGTTATTTGGAGTCTAAGCCATGACGCGTCGCAAACTCTTTTTCGCAGCCGCCTCATACGCGCGCATTCTGGGTGCGAATGACCGGCTGGGCATGGCGCTGATCGGGTCGGGGCGCAGAGGGCGGGAGGTGATGAAGGCGTTCCTGGCCACCGGACGTAGCGAGTTGCTGGCAGTAGCGGACGTGTTCGACGAGCAACGCGCGCGGTCGCGCGAGGTGCTCGGCAAGCCGGCACTGGAATGCGTGCCGCACGAAGAAGCGATGGGCAAGCCGGGTGTCGACGCGGTGCTCATCGGGGCCCCGGATCATTGGCATCTCCGCATGGCGCAAGATGCCTTCCGCGCCGGCAAGCATGTGTACTTGGAAAAGCCGGCGATCCACAGCCCCAATGAAGTCGCCTCGCTCGTGGACGCCGCCAAGGCGTCCGGCAAGGTCTGCCAGGTGGGCACCCAGCAGCGCAGCGGCGCCCACTACCGCCGCGCGAAGGAGGAAATCTTCGGCAAGCGCGTCCTCGGGGACATCACGCACGTGCGCGCCACCTGGTCGAACTTTCCATGGCAGGCGCGGCGCATCGCTCCGCGCCCCCAGCCCGCCGGCCTCGACTGGGAGCGATTCGTGGGCCCGGCTCCGCGCCGCGCCTACGATTGGGCCCGCTACGACTCCTGGCGCTACTATCGTGACTACGGCGGGGGGCTGCTGGCGGACATTCTGAATCATTGGGCGGACGTTGCCCAATGGATGATGGGGGATGCGAACCCGCGACGCGCTTCGGTGGCGGGGGGGATTTTTCACCTGAAGGACGGCCGCGAGAACCCGGATTCGGTGGCGGCTGTCATCGAGTATGCGAACTGGGCGCTCACGTTCGAATCAACCGTACTACCGGTGCGCGACGAACGTCCGGGCGTGACCTTCTTCGGCACGGGCGGGACGCTCGAGCTTACGCGGTCCGGCTATCTCTTCACGCCGGCGAAAGGCCCGGCGGTGGAGGTTCGAGCGGAAGGCGGACTGGAGGCAGCGCACGCGACGGACTTTCTGGACGCGATCGCCAAGGGCCGGAGCGTTTCGGCGCCACCGGAGATCGGCGTGGAGGGTCTTCGCCCGTGTTTCCTCGCCCGCACCGCCTACTGGAAAGAACATTCCCGATGAGTCATATTAAACCTGCGCGCCTGGTGCGCCATGACGAGGGCGGCGTCACCTTCCGCCAGCGCTTCACGCCGGACACGGCGAACCTCGAGTTTCTGAGTTGCGGCGAGTTCTCGCTGCCCGCGGGCTCGAAGTCGCAGAGCTTCTGCCTCCCCCGGTCGGAGAGCCTCCTGTTCCAATGGGAGGGGACGACGCACGTGAGGGTGGATGGGGCGGATTTCTGCCTGGCGCACCTGGACACGCTCTACATCCCGCGCGGCTCCGAGTTCACACTGGAGAACGCCGCGGCCGAGCCGGCACGCCTGGTGCAGTGCTCCGCTCCGGCGGAGGCCGCGCATCCCGTTCACCACTCGCGGTTCGCATCGGTCTCGACGAACGAGGCGCGCATCCGGCGCCTGAAGGGCAAGGACGTCTACCTGATGTTCGACGTGGAAGAACCGGCGGAAAAGCTGGTGGCAGGCTACACGTTCTTCCTGCCGTACCAGCGCTCCTGGCCTCCGCACAACCACACGGACCAGGAAGAGGTCTACATCTTTATTGAGGGCCAGGGCGCGATGGAAGTTTACGACGACCCGGAGGCGCTGAGCTTTGTGCACTCGGTCGGGCGGGGGGATATGGTAACCATTCCCTACCTCAACTACCACCCGGTGTTCTCCCAGAAGGACCCGGTGCACTTCATCTGGTGCATTGCAGGAGCGCGTTATTGGGTGGGCGACAAGAACAAGGACTTCATGAAGGGCGGCACGGGGCCGATCACGACGTAGCGACCGGCTCGAGCCTGCGCACCGTCAGGAAGAGCGCCAGGCAGCCGAGTGCGGGCATGACCGCCGCCAGCAGAAACACGGGCACATAGGAGACGTGGTCCACCAGGGCTCCGGTGAGAAGCGGAAACACCATGCCGCTGGCTCCCCCGGCGATGCCGGTCAGCGCGGTCACCCGCCCCGCCGCTTCGGGGGGGAACATATCGGAGATGCTGGCGAACATGTTGGCTGACAGAAAGGTGTGACCGAAGAGCACGGCGCAGATGAACGCGATGGCCGCGAAGGCGGAGCCGGCGAAGGCGACGGCCACCGACAGGAGGCAGAAGGCGGCGCCGAGTCCCATGGTGAAGCGGCGTGTGCGGGTGGCATCCCATCCGCGCGCCATGAGCCGTCCGGCTACCCAGCCGCCGGCAATGCTGCCGATGTCGCCGAACAAGAACGGCATCCAGGCGAAGAGCGCGATGGCCTTCAGGTTGAACCCGTGCTGCCGGAACAGGTACTCCGGCAGCCAGAAGATGTAGAACTGCACGACCGGCCCCACCAGCAGGCGGCACGTCATGATGGCCCACGTTTGCCGCCGCCCGAGCAACTCGCGAGTCGGAGGCGCCTCCCTGACCGCGATGCGCCCGGCGTGAATGTACTCCGCCTCAGCCTTGCTTAGGCCGCGATGTTTCGCCGGCGGAGCGTATTGCCACCACCAGAGCACGACCCAGAGTGCGCCCAAAGCCGACGGCAAAAGGAACGCGGAGTGCCACCCGTAGGCCAGGGTCAACCAGCCGAGCAGCGGCGGCGCGATGATGGAACCTAACATCGAGCCCCCGTTGAAGACGCCGATGGCGAGGGCGCGCTCTCGCGGCGGAAACCAAGCCGAGACTACTTTGATGCCGCCCGAGTAGTTGCCGCACTCGCCCGTACCCAGCCAGAACCGGAGCGCGGCGAACTGCAGCTTGGTGCGCGCGAAGGCGTGGAGCGCGTTGGCGAGCGACCACCACAACACGGCGAAGGACAGACCGAAGCGCGCGCCCTTGCGGTCCATCAGCCAGCCCATGGGAAACTCGCCGGCGAGCATTCCGAATAGAAACGCGCTGACGATGAAACCGTAATCGGTGTTGGAGAGCTTGAGTTCGTCTCGAAGGATTGGCGCGACGATGCTGAGGGACTGGCGGTCGACGAAGTTGATGATCGTCACCAACAGAAGCAGCGTCAGGATGCGCCAGCGGACTTGCTGAATCAGCGGCGGCACAGGGCTGCCATCTTAGCGCGTTCGCCGCCCCGCGCGCGGCTCTACCTGGAGACGAGCAGATACAGGACCGCGGCCATCAGCACCACGACGCTTCCCGTCAGTGCATACACCGCCGCCGGCGTCCGTGATTCCGCCCGGTAGGCTTCTACGTGCCCGGACACGTCCATGGGCACTCCGCACCGCTTGCACTTCGTGGCGCCCACGGGGTTTCCGAAGGTGCAGGACGGGCAGTAGACGCCCTTGGGCGTCACGGTTGCCACCACGCGGGCGCGCGCCGACGTTCTCCTGACGGCCGGCCCTTCCGGGATCACCACCCGGTCGATCACGATTGTCCTTTCGAGCGGGTCGCCGGGTCCGATACCGGCTTTCTGATTTGGGGTGTTCACGGTGGATGCCCTCTTTCTTAATAGCGAGATTTGCGTGGCGGCTGAGCGCATCAGCCGGCACACTTCGGATGGCGCGGGAGCCGGGCGAACTTGATCACGGGGGGGCGCTCACAACCCCTCACAAATCTCCTACGGAGTTGCTCGCGCTTAGTAAAGAACTGAAAAGAAGAGACTAAGCTACCGCGCTACGACCAGATACACCACGGCGGCAAGCAGTACCAGGACCATTCCGGCCAGTACAAATATGAGCGGTGACGTTTTTGTCCCGGGCTGCCTGTTCGCCTTCACCTGCCGTGTGTCGTCGATGGGCGCGCGGCAACGGCCGCACACGGTAGTTCCGGGCGGGTTGCCGAAGGTGCACGACGGGCAGTAGACGGGCTTGGCTGCCGGCGGCGCGTTGACGACTTGCGCGGCTTCCCGCGTTGGACGCACCGCCGCCGCCGCTCCCGTGGCGGCGGCGGGCCGCTCCAGCACCATCGTTTTCTCGCCGGCGTCGCCGCCGCCGGCGTTGTCGCTCATGGGCGGCGCGGCCGGCGCCTGGTAGGTCCGGCAGAGCTCGATCGCGTGGCGCAGTTCGGCGGCTGTCGCTGTCCGTTTGGCGGGGTCTTTTTCCAGGCCCTTGTTCAACACGAAGCCCAGTCCGGGGGGCGCGTCGGCAGCGTAGTTCTCGAGCGGCGGCTGGGTGTCGAACAGGATCGCCTGCACCATCTTGGGGACGCTCGCGTCGGCGTCCGCGAAGGGGTGGCGCCCGCAAGCCAGTTGATAGAAGAGCGCGGAGGCCGCAAAGACGTCGGTGGCGGGCGTGATCGCCTCGCCGCGCACCTGTTCGGGGGCCATATAAGAGACCGTCCCTACGGCCATCCCCGCCTTGGTCAGGTTCGACGCCTCTACCCTTGCCACCCCGTAGTCCAGGATCTTGACATTCCCGGAGTTCTCCAGGAACACGTTCGACGGTTTGATATCGCGGTGGACGATACGGTTCCGGTGCAACTCCTCGAGCCCGGCGCAGACCTGGTACATGATGGACAGCTTCTGCTCCCAAGTGAAGGCCATCCCCGCGCGGAAGGCCTTGTCCAGGTCCGACCCTTCGAGAGCGTCCATCGCCTGGTAGAGCATGCCAGCGGCTTCTCCCGAGTCGTACACCTTGACGAGGTTCGGGTGGTTGAGCGAAGCCGCAATATGCGTCTCCCGGAGGAAGCGCTCCTTCGACTCCTCCGTCAGGTTCGCGATTGCCGCCGTCTTGAGCACCAGGACCCGCCCGGCGGCGTCCTTCACGCGGTAGATCGGCTGCGATCCGCCCGTCAGCTTCTCGAGCAGTTGGTATGGAAGCGGTTTGTCCATTCGACACTATTTGCCGGCGCCCAGAAGCTCCTGGATCGGCCGGCGGTCCTTGTCCGACTCCTTCCTCTTGTTATGGTACTCGTGACATTCCACACAACGGTCGAGAGCGGTCCCACTGTCTCCGTGACACGGCAGACAGTCCTGCAGTTTGGGAACCAGCACGTCCGTGGTCACCCGGCTGCCGGAGGCGGTTCGATGGCACGAGGTGCATTCGGCGGCGCGATGGGCGCGGTGCGTAAACTCGCCCCGCTGAAACCACGGCTGTCCCTGTCCCTCGCCGACATAGCGGCCCGCTATGGGGGCCACTTTCGCCACCACCGGATACTCGCCGTTGCTCCCTGAGTAGCTGTGGCAGTAGGTGCATTTCTTTTCGAACAGGAACTGGGCCGATTCGCGCGACACGGCCGCGAGCCAGCCTTGCGCCGAACCGGCTCCCTCCAAGCCCCGGCCGGCGTCGCGCTGGTACACGTCCGGCTCACGGGCGAGCAGATCGCGATACGTCTGCTCGATGTGCGCCTGAATCGTAAGCGGATCCTTGGTGTGGGGAGCGGGCTTAGAGGCGCCGCCGAGCAGCGCGCGGGCATCGAACCCGAGTTCTCTCTCATGGCAGGCGCGGCAGTGGCGCTCAAAGGTGAGAGGCACGAAGTCGCCCTTGGGGGAACTTCGGTCCGTCTCATGGCAGTCCGAACACTGCATGGGCATGCGGACGGGGAAGCGCGTGCCCGCCGGCGCGGGCTGGAGATGTTTCCAGTGGTTCAGGCGGAGCGGACGGCTGTCCTTGCCCTGCCAGGCGGCGGGCGAGAACTCGGGATGCGCGCCGGGTTCGAAGCCGGTGATGCGCACGGAGGCGAGCTTCACGTTGTTGCCGTGTTGGCGCAGATTCTCGTGGCAGCGCCGGCAGTGACGGTCGTCCACGTCGCGGAGCATGCCGGTGCCGCGGTGCTCCACGTGGCAGCCCGCGCACTGCTGCTCCTCCGTAAGCGTCGCCGTGTCGATGGACTTCGCCGGATGGGGCGGCCCGTCGTGGCATTTCTGGCAGTCCTGGTTGCGGATCGGCTCGAAGTTCCCCACGTGGCACGTCCCGCAGTTCTTCTCGAAGATGACGTGCGCCCGGGTGACGGGGCCGTTGGAGAACACGCGGTGCGAGCCGCCGACGCCGAGGATCAGCGGGACGCATGCCACCGCCGCCAGCACCGTCACCGCGAAGGTCAGACGATTGCGGAGCCGGCTGAAGCGCAGCCGCTTGCGGAAGTAGAAGACGTCCAGCCGCTGCGCGAAGGTCTTGGCCTCGTTCTCGCGCGGCTCGTAGGGCAGCGGCTTATCTTCTTTCGCCATATCTCAATACCAGAGGGACATCACGGCATGCACCGCCGTCATCACCAGCAGCGCGAACGACAGCGGGACGTGTGCGTAGAGCCAGCCGTGCAGGTACTCGTGCAGCCGTTTCTGTATCGCCAATTGCCGCCGTTCGTCGCAGATACTTTCCAGGTCCGCCAGCACCGGGTGCGCCGCTTCCGGGACCAGGATGCGCAGGCGGCGGAAGTAGGCGGCCACGGACGGGCCGTCGCGGAACAACTGCTGGCAGATGGAGGGCGGGTTCGCTGTCAGGAAGGGGCGTACCTCGCGCAGGTAATGAGTCTTGAGCGCCGACGCGGAGACGTCGTCGGTTGCAATCTGCGGCGATGCTTTGCGCTTCTGCCGTTCGGCCTCCACCTTTTCGGCTGCGCTCTTCTTCTGCGCCTCGTCGAAGTAGTATTTCTTTCCGCCCGCCCAGATGCGGTCCGGCTCCGGGTCTTCCACGCCCAGGTCCGCGGTGACGAACTCCACGCGTTCGTCTGCCTCCCGCCGCAGGGTCTTGATGACGGAGGGAATCTGGTCGTAGAGGGTCTCGCGGGTCACCAGGCGCGTCATGCGCTGGGGCAGGGTCGCTTGCAGGATTACGCCGAGCACGCCGCTCAGCGTAACCGCGGCGAACAGCCACATCGTGACCGACCCCAACCCTTCGCCCCATCGAAAGCCGGTGTGGAAAAGCACCAGGGCGACGGCCAGTGTTCCCAACCAGAGGTGCGCCCTCAGCCAGGTCTGCACGCGTCCCACGGGCGAGGCCGGGTACCGCTTGCGGAGGCTCAGCAGGCACTCGAACACAAACACGCCGAACGCCGCCGACCCGAAGGCAATGCCTGTCCAGGTGCCGCCGCGCGGTCCGCCGGCGGTCAGAGCTGCATATAGCGCATAGGCGAGCGTCAGCACGGCTGCCGCTGCGCCGGTGGCAATGCCCCAACGCCGGTGTTTGCCGTCGATGATCACTGGACCTGCCCAGCCAGGAACACGGCTTCCACCTGCCCCAGCAGCAGCGTATCGCCGTCGCTCAACTCTCGCTCGGTCACGGGTTCGCCGTTGACGTAGGTTCCGTTCGCCGATCCCAGGTCCTGGATGATGAACTTGCCCTCGCGGCTGAAGATGCGGCAGTGCCGCCGCGATACGCCCTCCTGCGCTGTGAACAGATAGTCGCACTCGTTCGCTCGCCCGAACACCGTCTCCGGATGCTTCAGAGGCAAGGTAGAACCGGCCTTGGGTCCGTTCCTCACTTCGACGCGCGGAACCAAGCCGGCCAGGCTCATCAGCCCGCTTTGCAACTGCGTTCGCTCGAGCGCCTGCCGCCCCGTCAAAGCCTCAGTACCGGCAATGGTCGCCGTCAGGCGCACCCCGCTCAGATCGCGCGCGAAGAACGTCTTGGGTTCGATGCGAATGGCCGCGTCGTGCGGGCAGGCTCGCACGCAGTTCGGCTCGTCATACTCGGCGCACAAATCGCAAACCGTCGCCTTGGGCGCCACGGCGATGCTTCCGTCCTCGGCGCGCCCGGTGAGCGGTACGATGTTGATCGCCCCATAGGGGCAGTCCCGCCCGCAGTTGCCGCAGCCGATGCACCAGTCCTCGATGACGATGTCCAGCGTCTCCTTCCGGCGGATAGACCCCACCGGGCACTGCGTCATGCACAGCGGATCGAGGCACGCCCGGCAGGCCGTTGCTACCAGGTAGCGGTCAAAGCGGAGCCCGTCGCGGAACAGCCGGCTGACGCCGTCGTCGTGGGTCTTGATGCAGGCCTGAACGCACTCGTCGCAGCGCGTGCAGCGGTCCAGGTCCATCAGGAGCAGGTTCTGCCCCTGCATCAGTTCCTGGTCCAGGAAGCTTTCGAGCGAGACCAACTGAACGCGGTTGACGGTATTCAGATCCGCGCGGCGCCGTGCCCGGGCGACCTGCACCACTTCGCTCCGCACGTCGGGAAAGCGGTCCAACATCTCCAGGAAGTCCTCGCGCTTGATCAGGACGCACTGGACGTAATCCATGGCGGTGACGGTGGTGTTGCGCACCCCTTGGCTGGCCGTGTCGCCCAGCACCTCGAAGGTCGTGTCGCCTACTCTGAACTGCTCGCCGGCGCCGGCGACGAACGACGTACGCGCCTGGTCCTTGTAGATGAGCGGATTCTTGCCGGACGCCAGTTGCGCCACGCGCAGTTTGTCGCCCTCCACCTGCATCTCGAAGTGGCTTCGGGAAATGGCCGAGTCCCACGGCGTACTCAGTACCGCCGCCCCTTTCGGCGCCCGGCCGCACTGGACCGCTTCGTCATACACCAGAACGTCCGAGGCCTGACCTTTTTCGAGACCCGTGGCGCGCACCCTTACTCCGGCGGGCAGGATTCCCATCTCGCCGAAGTAGGAGCCGCGGGACAAGTAGGCGAGCACCATCTCGCCTCCGGCGAACTGCTGCGAGACCTTCACGAAGCCGAGCCGGATGAGGTAAAACGCGTTGGACGGGTCGCCCTGCTGGAAGATCACCTGCCCGGGCTGATAGTCCACCAGGTCCACCCGGGAGCGCAGATGGTCGAGGAACTCTCCGCTCAGCGATTGGAACGCGGGAACGCTGCGCAGGTGGGTGTCCAAAGCCCGGGTGCGATAGTTGGTGTTGAGTTTCTCCTTGAACGCGGGCGCGTTGTAGAGAACGTTGTTGAGGATGTTGGGCAGCATCTCGAGGACGGTGACGGGTGTCGCCGCTCGAGCTGTCGCCGGGCGAGGATAGAACTTCGCCCGCTTGAGGCGGTCCTGCTTCAGGGCCGCCAGGGCCGACAACTCCCCGAACAACTCACCCGCCTCGACGCGACCAATCGGGTTGTCAACGGGAAGGTCGACGGCGCCGTCGACGGGAATGTGGGTCCGGGTCCGCCCGTTGGCGGTTCGTGCGGGCGTGCCTTTCAAATAGCGAAGGAGGCTGCCGATGCCGGACTCGCGGGATCGCTCGCGCCGCTCGACGGGCGCCAGCAGCATCCGGTTGAGGGATATCTCAACGGCGCCTTCGAGCAGGAGAAAGGCGGTGGTTCCGTTCTCGCCCTGCCGGAAGATCACCTCACCCGGGGCGAACTCCTTGCGAGCGATGGCTCCCGGAAACTTCCCCCAAATTTCCTTCCGAATCCCCGACAACGCGGGGACGGCGGCCAGTTCGTCGGGAGACAGCGGCGTGCCGCCTAAGTCAGCCGACAGGATGACGTCTTTAGCCATTCATTGGTAATCGCTGCAGTCTACCTTACTCACTCCCCTCTGGCAACGGGCAAACCCATTGACTTAACACCCGAAAGCGACTAAGATGGCCCAACTGCTGCCCTGGGAAACCTCACTCTTCTATGCGTAATTGGCCCCCTGTTTTGCTCGTTCTGTTGTGCATTCCATTGCCGGCCCAACAGTACATTGGCGCGGGGGGCTGTGCGTCATCCAACTGTCATGGCGGTACGGTAGTCGCCGAGGAGCGGATCAATCGCATTCAGGGGAACGAGTTCGCCCTCTGGTCCGTTCCCGACAAGCACTCCAAGGCGTCGAAGGTGCTGTCCGACGCGCGGTCCCGCCGCATGGCGGAGATCCTCCGGATCGCGAGCCCGACAACGGACAAGCAGTGCACCTCGTGCCACATGGCGGGTTCGCCGGAGCGGATCGCGTCCGACGGGGTGGCCTGCGAGGGGTGCCACGGGCCCGCGGAAAAATGGCTGGGGCCACACACGGTGAAGAACTCGCACGCAGCCAGCGTCGCGGCGGGGATGATCGACACGAAGGACCTGCAGGTCCGCGCGCGCACCTGCCTCGGCTGCCACCTGGGCGATAAGGACCGGGTTGTGACGCACGAGATGATCGCGGCGGGCCACCCCGACCTTGTCTTCGAACTCGACACGTTTTCCGCGGCGCAGCCCATGCATCACCGCGAGCCCAAGCCCGACGAGGGGAACGCGCTGCCGCGGGTCCGCATTTGGGCGGTGGGGCAGGCGGTCGCGCTGGCCGAAGGCATGAAGCACCTGGCGAGGCGGGCGTCGAGCCAATGGCCGGAGTTCGCGGAGCTCGAATGCTACCAGTGCCACCATGACCTCCGCGCGGAAAGCTGGCGCATCGCCCGCGGCTATGCCGGGCGGAAGCCTGGCGCGCTGCAAGTGAACCTGGCGCGGTGGGATGTCGCCCGCGTGCTGATCACGCAGGCGGGAGGCGACCAGCGCGCGGCGGTGGAATCGGCCTTCAATGACCTCGCGGCTATCGTCGCCGCCAAGCCATTTGACGGCGCGGCGATCGCGCAGGCGGCGAGCCGTGTTGCGCAGCAAAGCGACGCGCTGGCGGCGCGCTTTGCCAAACAGAACTTCAACGATGCCGCGGCGCGCGGGATGGTCAAGGCCCTGCTTGCCGACGTGGGCCGGATCGCCGGCTCCGGCGCGCATTCCGCGGAGCAGGCAACGATGGCGCTCGACGCTCTGATGCATGCGGTGGCAGCCAAGGATGCCGGCGCGCTGAATGCCGTGACGCAGCTCTACAACTACCTGGAACACCCCAGCACCTATCAGCCGGCGGAGTTTGCCGACCGCTTCCGCCGTGCCGCCGCCGCCGTGAACTGATATGTACTTGCGGCTGCTGACGGCGCTGCTATTGGTGTCACTCACGCCGCTGGCGGGGCAGCGCGCGGTACTGGGCCGCAAGGGGCGCGTGCGCGAGAGCGGGCCGCTGATCGACCGCGCGCCGATTCGCAAGCTGCCCCGGCGAACGGCGGCGCCGCGCGAGATCACACTGCCGTCGTCGCCATTGGACTCCTATCTCGAGAAGCTGCGAGCCGAGTTGCCGGCGCCGCGTCCACTTGCCGAAGATCAGATCCGTCCCCTCGTCCGCGCCTCCGGCCCCGTCCAGCCGCTTCCCGCGAGAACCAGGCAACCAGCGCTCTATCCGCGCCCACGGCGTCCGGAGGGGGACCCGCTCGCCGGCCTTGCCCCCGCCTACGACATCCAGCGGCCGGACCCGGGCCTGACGCGCGTCCCCTCCCGCTGGCGCATCGCGTTCCCGCAGTGGCGGCGGTACGAGGATAAGAAGCTGGACGCCATCTACGCCACCACACGCTGGTACGACCCCTACAACCAGCGGCCGGTTAAGGGCGACTTCCCTATCCTGGGACGCGAACTCTTCCTGAACTTCCAGGGCTCGAGCGAAACCACGTTTGACGGACGCCGCCTGCCGACACCCAGCGTCCAGAGCGCGGCGCGGCCCGGTGAGTTTCAGTTCTTCGGCAAAGGCGGCCAGGGGTTCCTGCGGCAGAATTTCCGGTTGAGCTTTGATTTCTTCAAGGGCGCGGCGGGCTTCGCGCCCGTTGATTGGGAGTTCAAGTTCACGCCCGAATTCAGCATTAACCACCTCTGGGCGCGCGAAACGGGCATCGTCAACATCGACGTGCGCGATGGCACGCGCCGCCTGGACACGGCCATCGGCATTCAGGAAGCGTTCATTGAAAAGCGCTTCGGCACGAACAGCACGCGGCTGTTCCGGCGGGCTCGCAATGTCGACGACCGCGGCAATGCAGCATACGACTTCACTTCGCTCCGCATGGGCGTGCAGCGTTTCACCAGCGACTTCCGCGGGTTCATCTTCTCCGACGAGCAGCCCGGCACACGCTTGTTCGGCAACTTCCGCGACAACGTCTTCCAGTACAACGTGGCGCTCTTCTACATGCTGGAGAAGGACACCAACAGCGGCCTCAATCGCTTTCGCCAGCGCAACCAGCGCGTGGCGGTGGCGAACCTTTACTGGCAGGACGCGTTCACCCCCGGCTACAACCTGAACTTCAGCCTGCACTACAACAACGATCAGCCCACCGTTCACATTGACCGTAACGGCTTCCTGGTGCGCCCCGCCCCCATCGGCGCGCCCGTGCCGCACAAGATCCGCGCGGGCTACGCCGGCATCGCGGGGGACGGCCACATCGGCCGCATCAACGTCTCCCACGCCTTTTACCAGGCCTTCGGTAACGACAGCTTCCACCCGATTCCGGCGATGAACAATCGCCAGACGATCAATGCCCAACTGGCGGCCGCGGAGATTGCCTACGAGCGCGATTGGGCCATTTACAAAGCCAGCTTCTTCTTCAGCTCCGGCGACAACGACATCAACGACGGCCGGGCGCGCGGCTTCGACGCTATCGTGCCCAACCAGCAGTTCGCCGGCGGCGGCTTCCTGGGCGTGCAGGACAAGGCCGACCGCGGCCTGATCAACAACATCTTCGAAGGCGGGGGAACGAACTTCCTGAACCGTCAGTTGATCCCTCTCACCGGCACGGGGGTGCTGCTCTTCGGCATCAATTCGCTGATTCCCAACATGCGCTCCAGCGTCTTCCAGGGCCAGGCGAATTTCATCAATCCAGGGATCATCCTCTTCAACGCCGGCATGGATGCGAAGGTCACGCCAAAGCTGCGCTCGACGATCAACGTCAACTACGCGCAGTTTCATCGCACGGAAGTTCTGCAGGCCGTTCTCTTCCAAAGCGGCATCCGGCGGGCGATCGGTCTCGACAGCGGCTTCGGCCTCCAATACCGCCCGTTGCTGAGCGAGAACGTGGTGCTCACGGGCGGTTTCGGGGTGCTCTTCCCGGGCGCCGGGTTCAAAGACATCTACACCGGGAGGACGCTCCTCTCCGGCTTCATCAGTGCGAGGTTCGTGTTCTGATATGCGCTCGGTTCTCCTGATCCTGCTGCTTGCCGCCGCCGCCCGGGCCGAGGACCTTCTCACGCAAACCCGCGCCGACGAATTGCGCAAGAGCGAGGGCTGCCTCTCAGCCAAGTGCCATGTGGGCACCGAGCCCATGCACGTCTCGGCCGCCGTTCGGCTCGGCTGCACGGATTGCCACGGCGGCAACGCGCAAACCACCGACAAACTCGCTGCCCACCCCAAGCCGCGCTTCCGACGTGAATGGCCGTTGTCGGCGAACCCGCAGCGGTCGTATACGCTGTTGAACCGGGAAGACTCCGACTACATCCGCTTCGTCAACCCCGGGGACCTGCGTGTGGCGGAGATGACCTGCGGCACGGGAAGCTGCCACGGCTCCATCGTCGCGCGCATGCAGAACAGCCTGATGACGCACGGGGCATACCTTTGGGGCGCGGTGCTCTACAACAACGGCGGCTTCCCCTCGAAGAACGCCCACTTCGGCGAGAGCTACGATCCGCAAGGGCGACCGCGCAAGCTGCTCACGCTTCCCCCGCCCACCGACGACGAAACGAAATTCAAAGGGATTCTCCCGCAGCTGTGGCCGCTGCCCGAATTCCAGTTCACCCAGCCGGGCAACACCTTGCGCGTCTTCGAACGCGGCGACAATCGCCTCTCGCTCCGCGGCTTCGGCACCGGCACCCGCACCGACCCGGTCTTTCAGGGCATGCAGCGCACCCGCCTGTTCGACCCCATGCTCTCCTTCCTCGGCACCAACGATCAGCCCGGCGACTATCGCTCCTCCGGCTGCACGGCCTGCCACGTGGTCTACGCGAACGATCGCGACGCCGTCCACTCCGCGCACTACGCGAAGTACGGCCACGACGGGCGTACCGCGAACCCCGACCCCACCATACCCAAGAACGAATCCGGGCACCCGATCGCTCACCGCTTCACGCGCAGCATCCCATCGAGCCAGTGCGTAACGTGCCACAACCACCCCGGTACGTCTTACGCGTTTCAATACCTCGGCTACATGTGGTGGGACAACGAGACCGACGGCGACCACATGTACCCCGCGAAGGCGAAGCACCTCTCGCCCGACGACGAAGCTGCCGCCCTTGCCCGCAACCCCGAAGCGTCGTCGCTGAAGGGTCTTTGGTCTGACCCGGCGTTTCTCAAGAACCTCACGGACTTGAATCCGAAGCTCAAGCAGACGCAGTTCGCCGACTTCCACGGGCGTGGCTGGGTGAACCGCGCGGTCTTCAAACACGACCGCAAAGGCACGTGGCTCGACGCTGACGACCGGCCCATCGACTTCAACGATCCCGACCGTTTCAAGAAGGCCGTCCACCTCAAGGACATTCACCTCGAGAAGGGCATGCACTGCATCGACTGCCACTTCGAGCAGGACGCTCATGGCAACGGCAAGCTCTACGGCGACGCGCGAGCGGCCGTGGAAATCGACTGCATGGATTGCCACGGGACCATCAGGCAGCACGCGACGCTCAAGATGTCCGGGACGGCGGCCACCACGCCGCCGCGCGATCTGTCACTGCTTCTCACGCCCTTCGGCACGCGCCGCTTCGAATGGACGGAAGGCAAGCTCGTGCAGCGTTCGATGGTGGAGAAGGACAAGGAGTGGGCGGTCTCCCAGGTGAAGGACTCGATCACGCCCGGCCATCCCGAATACAACGAGAAATCGCGTCTGGCGAAAACGATGCGCCGCGACGGGCAGACCTGGGGCGACGTTCCCGAGGACGGGGGCACGCTCGCGCACCAGGACGAGAAGATGTCCTGCTACAGCTGCCACACGTCCTGGATGACCAGTTGCTTCGGCTGCCATCTCTCGATGAAGTCGAACGCGAAGCGGCCGTCGCTGCACAACGAAGGCGGACCCGATACGAAGAACTTCACCACGTACAACTACCAGGTATTGCGCGACGACGTTTTCATGCTCGGCAAGGACTCCACTACGAAGAACGGGCGCATCGCGCCTGTGCGCTCCTCGAGCGCGGTCCTCGTGAGTTCGCAGGGCGGCAATCGCGAGTGGTTCTACCAGCAGCAGCAGACCATCTCCTCGGAAGGCTACAGCGGGCAGGCGTTCAACCCGCACTTCCCGCACTCGGTTCGCAAGCGGGAAACGCGCACGTGCACCGATTGCCACGTCTCGGCCAAGAACGACAACAACGCGTGGATGGCCCAGGTGCTGCTGCAGGGCACGAACTTCGTCAACTTCTTCGGCCGGTACGTGTACGTCGGCGAAGGCGATCACGGCATTGAAGCGGTGGTTGTGGGCGAGCGAGAAGAGCCGCAGGCGGTCATCGGCAGCTACCTGCACAAACTGGCGTATCCGGAGGAGTACGAGAAGCACCAGAAGGGCGGCCGCAGACTCGAGGAAGCCTACTCGCATCACGGCGAGATTGAATGCGTGCAGGTGCGCGGCGAGTACTTGTACACGGCGAAGGGCAAGCACGGGGTAGAGATCTACGACGTCGCCAACATCGACAACAAGCAGCTCGCGGAGCGCTTTGTCACGGCGCCCGTGTCCCCCTTGGGTCAGCGTTTCAGCGTGAAGACCAAGGATGCCGCCTGGATCGCGGCGCCGACGACGCTGGGCGTGGACCCGGCGCGTAAACGCGACCCGCGCAACGAAGAGCAGCCCATCCACCTGCTCTACGCGTTCCTCTATGTTGCCGACCGCGAAGAAGGTCTGATCCTCATCAACGCCGCTACGCTCCTGGATGGCGACCCGCGCAACAACTTCCTGAAGCGGGCTGTGACGTTCAATCCGGGCAACGCGCTGAAGGGGGCGCGCTACGTGGTGCTGGCCGGCAATCTAGCCTATGTGTCCGCCGACGCCGGCGTGGTTGTCGTGGACGTCAGCGATCCGATGAATCCGAAGATCGCGACGACCATCCCGATGAAGGGCGCGGGCCCGCTCGCCATTCAGTTCCGCTACGCCTTCGTTACTAGTGGCGACGGCCTCGCGATCGTCGAGATCACAGACCCCTTGAAGCCCACCGTCAAAACCACCGTGCCCCTCGCCGATGCCCGCGACGTCTACGTCGCGCGGACTTGGGCCTACGTTGCCGCAGGCAAGCAGGGCCTCGTCCTTATCGACGTCGAAAACCCGGAAAAGCCTGGCGCCCCGCGCTTCTTCAACGCGGGCGGCGAGATGAACGACACTCACGCGGTACGCGTTGGCATGACCAACGCGAGCCTTTTCGCCTACGTCGCGGACGGAAAGAACGGCTTGCGCGTCCTGCAGATGATGTCGCCAGACCGCACCCCCGGCCTCTGGGGCTTCAGCCCGGCGCCCGAGCCCGAACTCATCGCGACCTATAAAACGAAGGGCCCGGCGATCGCCATTGGCAAGGGGCTCGACCGCGACCGCGCGGTGGATGAAAGCGGCAACCAGGTGGCGGTCTTCGGCCGCCGCGGCGCGCGGCCCTTCACAAAACAGGAATCGGACAAATTGTTTTTGCGCGACGGCAAGCTCTACACCGTCACGGACACGCCGCCCGGTCCACCGCAAGGAGGCGCGCGATGAGACTCCTGCTTATCTTCGCGGCCTGCGCTGCGTTCGCGCAGCCCGTGCTAAAGACGGAATTTCGCGACGGGCTGGAACGCGCCCTTGTTCGCCACGCGGGTACCAACGAACCAGTGACCGAAGCGAACCCAGCGCAGCCCGGCGAAGAGCTTATCGTCTCCGCCGCCAACCTTCCCGAGGGGGCTGCGATCACCGTCCTGATCGGCGAACACACGGTGGAAGCGCAGCGCTTGAATGACGAAGAGCTTCGCTTCACCGTACCGGCCGAGCTCCGCACCAGTCTCACCGACATCTCCCTCGCGGCCGACGAAACCCGCAGCAATACCGCGTCGATCGACATCCTCGCCGACGACCCCGTCCAACTCAGCGCCGCCGACGTCGCCGGCCTCATTCAAAGCGCCGCCGCGGCCATCGCCGACCCGCGCATGGCCATCGCCGTCGTTGACCGCGCGGGCCGCCCCCTCGCGGTCTACCGCAAGCCGGAAGCCTCGCCCGAGGCGCTCGAAGCGGCGCTCTCCTTGGCCCGCACCGGGGCGTTTTTCAGCAACAATCAGGCCCCGCTTTCCTCGCGCACTGTTCGCACTATCAGCCGCGAGAACTTTCCCGACCAGTTCCCCGGCCTTCGACCCTTGAACACGCCCGCCGCGGCGCTCTTCGGCATCGAAAACACGAATCGCGGCTGCTTCCTCTCCGATCACTACAACCCGGGCCGGGCCGTCCCGCCTGCGCGCGATCTCTCGGGCACCGGCACTAGCCGCGGCATCACCACCATCCCCGGCGGCACTCCCCTCTTCCGCGCCACGTCCGGCGGCCAGGAGGTCATCGGCGGTCTCGGTGTCGCCGGTATTCCTGAAGACCACGCCGAGTTCGCCGTCGTGGCCGCCACCTTCGGCACACCCTTCTTCGTGCAGGTGCTGCCCCCGCCCTTCGCCGTCTATATCGACGGCATCCGCCTTCCGTTCCTGAACCAGACCACGCGCCCCGCCGGCACGGCCGCGGACAGCGCCTTCGACGCCGCCGGCTATGTCGTCACGCCGCGCCCCGGCGCCGCCGCCCCCGACGGCTGGCTCGTCGGCCCGAACCCGGGCTCGCAACTCACGCGCGACGAAGTCCAGCGCATCGTGGAAAATGCCGTCAGCCGCGCCGAGCGCACGCGCGCCCAGATCCGCCTCCCCCTGGGCTCCAGAACAAGAATGGTGATCTCTGTTGCGGACCTCGACGGCACGATCCTCGCCCTCTTCCGCATGCCGGACTCGACCATCTTCTCGATCGACGTCGCCGCCACGAAGGCCCGCAACGTCGTCTACTTCTCCGGCCGCGACGTCAACCCGGAGGACCTCCCCGGCGTTCCGCAAGGCACCGCCGTCACTAACCGCACCCTCGGCTTCGGCGCGCAGTCGTTCTTCCCCTCCGGCATCAACAACTCACCGCCCGGCCCCTTCCGCGATCTCTACCTGCGCGACCTGGCCAACCCTTGTACGCAAGGGCGCCAGCCCGCCCACCGCAACCAAAGCGGCATCGTCTTCTTCCCCGGCTCGGCGCCTCTTTATAAGGCTGGCCAACTCGCGGGCGGCCTCGGCGTCTCCGGCGACGGCGTCGAGCAGGACGACTACGTCACCGCTGCCGGCGCCGAAGGCTTCGAGCCGGCCGCGAGCGCGCGCGCGGACCAAATCTTCCTGCGCAACGTGCGCCTGCCCTATTGGAAGTTCCCGCGGAATCCGGAGCAGTGAGCTATCGCCGCTGCGTGAGGGTGAAGTTCAATACGCTCCCGGGGTCGCTCTCCCAAATCACCACGTTCAGCAATTCCAGGAACGGCTCCGGCTCCCAACTCGGCGCCGAAGGTGGTCCCGGTTGTCAAGACCAAAATCAGCCCGCAATAAGTTAGCGACCTGGGCGTCTGAATTGAGTGGGGCGGACGAAGCCGCCCCGGCCATTCCGACCCTTGAGTCGGCGCTCGAGTCGCATCCCTGCGTTGCTCTATCCTCCGCTCAAGTGCATTGATTCTACCGCCAGCCATTCTGGCGGCAAAGCGTTAAATCCCGGGGGTGCAGGGGGCAGAGCC
>JANRJO010000105.1:0-81333 GCA_033763935.1 Bryobacteraceae bacterium | reverse complement strand
TGGTGATGCGGCGGACGAGGTTGAGCTGCTGGGTGTTCATGGGGCAGAGGCAGCGGACGTTGGTTTCAAAGAGCTGGACGAAGCCGTCGGGGTCGTCGCATTCGAGGAGGAAGGGGATCTGCTCGAGGGAGGAGATGGGGGATTTGAGGTGTTCGGCGTTGGCGGCGGAGCGGGCTTTGCCGGCGGCGGTTTTGGGACCTTTGGATTTGGCGCCGTTGCGGCGGGAGGCTTCGCGCTGGGCGGCGGTGCGTTTGACGGGCATAGGGATGAGCTCCTTTTGGGGCGTGCTTCCGCCTGACGGTGGCGCAGGCGGGGGAGGCCCGGTCCGGAGGGACCGGCCCGGCTACAGGTTAGCAGGAGGGGTGCAAAGGAAAAGCGGCGAGGCAGGGGTGAGGCGATTTGATAAGTGATAGATATTTCGAGGAATAGAGCCTGCCAAAATTTTCTTGGTTTTGCTGTGACTCAGGTTTTCGGGGGCCGGCGGGTGGCCGTAGGAGGGGCCCTTCTACGGACGAGCAGCGATGCTGCGACGCGCGCCGAGGTCGAAGCCGAGGCGGCGGCAGTCGGACTCGAGCATCTCAGCGACGAGTTCAGGCAGTTCTACCGTGTGGCGCCAGCCGAACTTGGCGACGGACTTTGCAGGATTACCGATGAGCAGGTTCACCTCGGCAGGGCGGTACAGGTTAGGATCCTGAATCACGTACCGCTCGGGGTCGAGGCCGACAAGATCGAAGGCGATACGAACGAAATCGCCCACGGAGTGGGTTTGGTTGGTAGCGACGACGTAGTCATCCGGCTCGTCCTGTTGGAGCATGAGCCACATCGCTTCGACATAGTCTCGGGCATGGCCCCAGTCACGGCGGGCTTCCAGATTCCCCAGGCGGAGTTCCTTGGATTTGCCGGCAAGAATGGCGGCGAGGCCGGAGGTGATTTTGCGGGTCACGAACTCGAAGCCGCGGCGCGGGGATTCGTGATTGAAGAGGATGCCGGCGGAGGCGTGTATGCCGTAGGCTTCGCGGTAGTTGCGGGTGAGGTCGAAGCCGGCGACCTTGCTAATACCGTAGGCGGAGCGTGGGTGGAACGGGGTCGCTTCAGTCTGCGGAACGTCGCGAACCTTGCCGAACATCTCACTGGAACCGGCGAAGTAGAAGCGGCAGTGCGGCGCGGCTTCCTTCAGGGCGGCCAGCACGTAGTGCGTACCGTTGATGTTGGTATTGATAGTCGAGAACTCGTCTTCAAATGAGTAGCTGACGAAGCTCTGGGCGGCAAGGTGGTAGCACTCGTCCGGCTGGACGCGTTGAAAGACCTGGAAGATGCTGGGGAAGCTCTCGAGGGAGCCAGCCTGCAGGTGCAGGCGGTCTTGGATGTGGAGGATTCGATGGAGGTGGTGGGTGGGATCCTGGAGGGCGACGCGGCGGACCAGACCGTGGACCTCGTAGCCTTTCAAGAGGAGCAGTTCGGCGAGGTAAGAGCCGTCCTGGCCGGTGATGCCTGTAACAAGCGCTCTCTTAGACATGTCGCTTCGCGTCCCTTACGTGGCTGAGGCCAAGCATCTGAGCATAGCACAGGCGATGACGTTACGTTCAAATTGTAGAGGAGGCAGCGCTCAGAACACTCACCTTCCGATCCAGAGCGCTTTGAACCTAGTGTGTAGTGCTTCAAGCAGAATGGCCTGGGGCGCATGGAGACCCGCAGTCAAGGCAGGGCAAGCGGGACGTAAGCACGCCAAGGGGCTTTTGCCACGGCGGCCCACAACCTCCCGGCGTCTTACCTGCAATGCTAAAATCGGAGCACAGTGATATTGTTGGAACCTAAGCGATCGTACGCATCCGAAGCCGAGGATTTGGTCGCAGATCGCCTTCTACGAGTCAACTTCGGCTACAGCGCTGCTGATTGCGCTGGCTCATACATCGACATAGGGGCGCACCATCCCGTAAACGTGAGCAATACATACTACTTCTACGAGTGCGGATGGCGTGGCGTCAACGTTGAACCGAACTCGGAGGCCATCCCAGCGTTCGAATTGCTCAGGCCCGAGGATACTACTGTCAACGCTGCCATCGCGGACCGGAGCGGCTCCGCAGAGTACCACTATTTCAATGATTCGCAGCTAAATGGCATCTACGACCGATCTACCGTGAAGCACATCGAAGGATGCGGGTACACATACATTCACTCCCGCGCGGTCCCTTGTCTTAGCGTGCCCGATTTCCTGGCTCAATACGTGCCCCAACCCGTGGACCTGCTGAGTCTTGACATAGAGACGCAGGAACTATCGGTGTTGAGTGCGTGGGACTGGGAGGGAAAGCGGCCGAAGATTGTGTGCGTAGAGATACACAGCTGCAGCATTCCTCAGATGCTCGAAACTCCAGTTGCACTGCTGCTACAGCAGGTGGGGTACTCGGCGCAGGGCAGGGTGTGGCATTCTTCGTTTTTCGTGGATCAGCGACGGTGAGGTATGCAGCAGGCAGACAGATTGGTCATGTTCGCTGGGGGTAGCGGCAACGCGCTGCCCGCGGCTCAGAGGAAGCAATACGGGAGGCGCTGCAAGAGCAGCGCGATACGGGGAGTAAGACGGCGGTGCTGGACACAAAGCCGCCGAAGTCGAGACACGTGCTATAGCCCGGTCATATCGTCGGCCGGAACGCACCCGTATTCACCAAGCCTCCCCTGAAATAGACGTGGCAAAAACATCGACCTAATCGCGCCGCACCACATCCCGCCGCACGGGAGGTTTTTTCAAGGGAGGCAGGTACAATGACGCCGGACAGAATCGTGATTACTGGCGATGTGCTCCGCCCGCCGCTTGGAGCCCAGGACGACAACATCGATTGGATGCTTAAAGTACTTGGCCCGTCCCTGAGTCGTGCCACCGGATTACCGGTGTCGACACTCCGCTCGGACCTTGTCGCGGACCGGATCAGTGATATCTATTCGTCCCTTGGCTGTTCGTTCACGACGGAGAACTGGGCCGCTATCACGGACGCAGACCCTACTGACTGCTTGTTAGACCGTCTTGCCGGACTTTTGCGTGGAGCGTTGGTATTGTCGTTCGAATGCCCCCTCATCCTAACGAAGTCTTGCCGGAAGCTGGACGTGCCATTGATAGAGATTCTTGTGCACCCGATCCGCTACTACTACGACTTGTTGTTATGTTTTCGTCCGGACCTTCCCAGCATTCACCAAGAAATGGCTCGTAACCGGATTGCGTATTCGGAGCTAATACGGGCAGCAGCGACTATTCGGCGTAATCTTGCCGGCCAATTCTCGCCCGACTCCAGGTTCTCCGTCATCACCGCGCAGGTCCCGTGGGACAGGTCCGTCATTCACCGGCAGCGATTCGCTCGCCTCAGTGACTTTCAGGGAGACATTGAAGCACTCGCCTCTCGGTCGGAGCGAGTTTTTATCAAACCGCATCCGGATATCGGCGTTCCTGAGGAGCTTAGGGTGTGGGCAGCGCAAAACAATACGCCCGTTGTGCTTAGTAACTTCTACGAGATCGTGTCGGCGCCGCAAGTGACGGAAATCCTCAGTCTGAGCTCAAGCACCCTCGAGGAAGCTAGGGCATTTGGAGTCAGGGCAACTCGCCTGCTGCCCTGCACATATCAATATTGTTATGCGGAGGAACCGGCGGCGCTGAGTCAGTTCATCCCGGTCTACCGGCAATTCACGCAACCTGCGTTCTGGTCGCACAGCCTCTCTGGATTCCTGCAGACAAAGCCGTGTGAATGGAATAGAGAAGGCGTTGCAGTTGCCCTAAGAGAATCACGTGGAGTCAGCTGGGATTGGCGACCTGACTTTCTTAGGTCTGACGACCATTAGAATCGCATACCGGACATCAAGCGCTCATCTACTAGCACAAAGTTCACAAACGTCCAGCCAAATGGGCGATAGCCGGCGTTCCGTAGGATGTCAGCGGTTGGTCCCGTCATCGTCGGTTGGCCGGCATGCCCGAAGGGATCCTCGGCGACAATAGCGCGTGGCCTGAAGCGGCTAAAGTCTATCTCTGACAGAACTTCGGCGTCGATTCCCTCGATGTCAAGCGACAGGATGTCGAGCCTTTTATCCGTGAAATGCCAAGCCATTATCTCGTTGAGAGTCCGGCAGGGAACCGACAACGTCCTTCGAAGGCTCCCCTTGCCAAGCCGACTGGCTACCTCTGCGTGCTCTGTTGAAACGGTATTCCATCCCGGGCTATTCAGAAGGTGGAAGGATACCAACTCCTGATTACGCATCCGGGACGGAACCACTGCAACCGCCTCGACAGTATCGCGTGGACGAATCGAGCTATAGGCCTCGCCATACTCGTCGTTTGCCTCGACTAAGACACCGCTTCCGCCGAGGGTGTAGAAGAGGTACGTGTTGTTGTGACCTACTGGCGACGCAGCACCGACATCGAGGTAAGTTAGGGCTTGCACCGAACCTAGTGCCTGGAAGAAGTAGTACAGCAGTCTGTCTTCTCCGGCCTGAGAATAAGACGGGTACGAGTGGGTTTCAACAAGGGGCAACAATCGAATACGTCTCCTTCAGCGGTACGAGGCGGACTATCCGCAGATCAAGCAGCGGTATCATTCCAGAGTTGGCCCAGAAACTGGTAGGCAGCCAACACCTGCAGATTGCCAGAGTTTGTGACTGGGCGCCCTCGACTCGCAGCAATGTGACACACATCCTCAATTTTCGGAAGCCAATACCGGAAGGGCAGCAGTCGGCGAGCAGTGCCCAATGCGGCCAAGCGAAGGTCCATGCGGGCGTCGACCGGCATAGCGGCAATCATGTACATCGCTTGCCTAAGGTGGTGACCCGAACGTTCGATCTTTATGCAGTCCACTTCGTGGAAGAACCAGTCGCCCGCCCCAATGCCGCGAGTCATGATGGGCACGCAGCCCGCGGCAGCAGCCTCGCTAACGACAAAGCCAAACGGCTCACGTTCCCATGTAGGGAAGAGCAATGCGTGATAGTCCCGAAAGAGCTTCTGCATCTCCCACTTGGGTCTACTTCCGCGGTAGTGGACGAATCGATCTAGGCCCCTAGCCCTAACGCTTTGCAGAAACTGGGCGACTTGCCCGTCCCCGAAAACGTCGATCACGAAGTTGGTGACGCCGTCTCGGGCCAGCAGCTCGGCTCCGTCAAGCACTATGTCAGTACCTTTATGTGGGGCGATGCGGGAGCAGAAGGCGAAACGGACAACCTCGCTGGATATTTCAGGCTCTGGAGGCTCCGTGAGCAACTCCTCATGAATCCAAGCGGGAACGATTGCGTCGGCACGGATGGTCTGATCAAGGGCGGCCGAACACTCGAGCACGAGCTTTTCGGACATGCTAATGAAGCGAATACAGTCCGAAAGCCGATGTTGACCGAAGATTTTGCGGTACTGGCAATTGAGTGAGGAACTGGAGTCCAGGCCAACGAGGGGCGAATCCATCATGTAAACGACGGTCGGCATCCTCAAGTCGGAGAGCATCGTCATGAGCGAAAGGGCTCCGAGACCCTGGATATTGAAGAGCAAAAGGACATGAGGTTGCTGGCGTCGGATTGCGTAGGCGACGCGGCGCAAGTTCGCGTAATCGTGGTACACGCCCAGCCTCTGGACTTGGGCATTGGCGGCTCCCTCGTGAGAAGGGCCCACGCATCGGAGGCAGCGATTGACCACAAGGCCGGAAATGGCGTCATTCTCGTCTAGAAAGTAGTCAGAAGTTAACACTTGGACATCGTGACCGCGGTCAGCAAGCCCCTTTGCGACCTCCAAAGCCCCAAGCTCGAAACCGCCAACGAAGCCGGGCGGAAAGACATTACTTACCAGTAGGATTTGCATTAGAGGGCTCCCAGGGATTCAAGCACCGTTAGCAGGCAACGGCCGTAGGGCAGAAGACCGTAGTTCCTGCTGACAGACTCAGCGATACTGCAAGAAAGCGACTGGTCGACGGGCTGATCGAGCTTACTCTGCATCAGGGCGGGAAGGTCCCCTTCACCGGTGAAGACTTCGACCCCGGACAAACTGCCGAGTTCAGGAAGGGACCCGGCCGCGCTCACGAGGGCAGGTGTTCCGCAACATAAAGCCTCCAGTGGTGCAAGTCCGAGCAACTCCGGCTTTGGGTAGTACCGACCGCGAAAGTCGAAGTGGGAGGTGGGGTGTACGTAGAGTGAAGCCTGACGCATTAAACAGCGGATGGCGTCGTCAGAAAGGCGCTCCCTGATCTCGAACGCGCCCTTGCTTGACTGGGCACGAAGATAGCTAAGGTATTCAGGGTCCGATGCGGTGCCAGCAATCACAAGATGAGTGCCTGAAGGAAGGGCCGTTATTAGTCTGTCAAATGATTTGTGCGGAAGGAGTCTTCCGACGCTCAGGACCAGTCCATGAACGCGGTCCGTGGAAGGGTCGAGAGTGTAATAGGTGTCGTCAACCGGCCCTAGAATCACTTCAGTGCCAACATCGAGGTCTTTAAAGGCGCTAGCAGCGTACTGGGATTGCGCGATACATAGGTCAAAGATCCGCCCGACTTCACGGCTTTGATGCACCAGATGATGTTCTCCCCCGCCGTGGTCGATTCCGATGACCCACTTCTTCAGGAGTTTCGCGTGAGACGCGACCAGAAGACCGGTCCCAGCAAGGCACTGATGCACGAAGACGATGTCGCCTTCAGAGAGAACGGAGCGAAGGTTATCGACATCGATAGACCCAGGGTCCCACGGTTGGCCTGGGACGATGATGAGCCGGAGAGCATCCTCGTAGTCGTATTCCGCAAAGCGCGGGCCGAAGGCGACCACATTGTTCTGGCACGATATTCCCAGTCCCGAAGTTGCCCTCGTGATGGCTCTTGAGAGGTAGAGTATGTATTTCTCGCCGCCCCCAACTACTGAATCGGTAGAGTAATATGTAGGGGAACAGTGAAAGCACTTCACGAGACTGCTCCGGTTTCGCGTGCCTGTACTGCCCCGATCAGTCGGCGTATCACCTGCAACTTGCGCCCGTAAGTTACGCTCCAACCGAAACGCTCTATGGCGCGGGAGGCGATCATAGAGTGGTCGGCGTGATCGAAGGCGCAGCGGACGAGAGCATCTGCTGAGGCAGGTGTATCGGTGTTGGTCGTCCAATGGACACCAGGAAGACCGGCGAAAAGTTCTTCTGTGACTGGGTGCCTGTTTAAGAGTACTTGGGCGCCACAGGCGAGAGCCTCGGCGATAGGAAGGCCGAAGGACTCATAGTCGGAGAAAAGTGCCATCACACTGGATGTCTGGTACACTTCCGTAATCTCGGCGGCGGAAACGAATCCACGGCGCACGACCCGGCCATCCAGACTGGAGGGAAGGCTAAGCCGGTCGGAGTTGCGCCCGGCAAGGGTCAAAAACAGCCTTGGTTCAATTCGGGCAGCGGTCTCAAATGCAGCAAGCAGTAGGTCGACTCTCTTGCGCGCCTCCCGGCAGTCGCAAACGCAACATACTTGCCCGGCCCTATTTCTACCGTCGTAGCGAAACCGCTCTCCATCAACACCCAGGGGTGTCAAACAAACCTTGGCAGGATCCACCTCTCTAAACTCGGGTAGCCGGGTTTCGGCTAAGGAGAGCACAAAAACCGCCTCAGACTCCTGCAGCATCTGCGCAAAGGACGCGGAGACCATGAAGTACCGCGCCTCGTCTCCGATAGTCCAGAGCGGCTGCGAGAGAGGGGTAAAGACTAGCGTCGTACCCACAGGGCGCGAAGCAAGCAGTGACAAATTTGTAGCCGCACTCGCCCAACTGATAGCTTCAATGACATCGTACGAATGGAGAGTGAGATGTGCGGCAAGGCTCGATATACCGCTGTCCGGGCAGCCCGGGAGTGGAGCGGGCATGGACAGATGGAGCCGCACGCCCTCCTTCTCGCAGAACTGCCTGGTTATCTTTACATTCTCTGAATTAGCGCAGTCCATGAGGATAGAAAAGCGAAAATGGCCGCTAGCGTAGCGAATCCAGTCAAAGATGGCGCGTCCTGTGCCTGAGTACATCTGGCAGCTTGAGGTGACGACGATCAGATACCGCGTACGGTCAGCGGCACGGGAGTACTCCTCACCGAGGCCCGGGCCAGGCAACGTAATCAACCTGTTTTTGATTCGTTCGATGGAGCACCTCCACTTTGTACTCTAGGGCCGAGAAAAAGGCCATTACATCGTGCAGACTTATCCCGAAGTTCGCACTAAGAATGTCTTCCCACTCAAAGACGACGACTGGGCGAGCAGCCGAAATAGTATTTTTTGCCCCGAACAAAACTTGACCATCGGCTCCTTGAGCATCAATCTTCACAAACCGAACATTCGTGAAGGAGTAGCTATCCAATGTTCTTGCCTCGACCTTGCACAATCCTGTCCCGTCTTCCGCGAAGGCATAAGCTCCAAGATTCGAGGCCGAAAAACCGTCAAAGTCTCCGTTCGCTCTTAGTGGGATACTGACTTCCTGAGCGCGGTCAGCGGCAAGGGAAAGCTGCCCGGCCTTCGAATACAGCGCGGTCTGATGGCAGGACACATTCGAGCAGCCATTGAGCACAACATTAGCAGCGAGCAGCCGGTGAACGAAAGCATTGGGCTCGAAGCTCTCTACCTGCGAGAAGCGGCGGGACATTACGACCGACAGGAACCCAATGTGTGCGCCTGCGTCGACGGCCAATCCGGACCCCGCGCCGGAGAGGCTCTCAATCAATGCGACGATGTGCTCATCCCAACACCCCTCGCTAGCGATAGAGTCGCTCACGAGGTCTCCACGCTTTGCGAGAAAGAGTCCCTTAGAACTGACGGTGAGAAATAGGCGGGTCCTGAAGTCTAGCTCCTCTACTCGCGCTGAAAGCCACTGGCTCTGTTCGGCGTGCGAACGGTCTTGCTCCAGCAAGCAAACGCGCGCGGCGACGCGATCAAGCCCGTCTCCTGTCTGTGCGAGAAGCTTCGTGGAGTCACCGATTGCACCGTGCATTTGAGCTATCTGTGAATCGAGCCTGCCGAGGTGGCGTCTCAGGCCGGCTGCGCCCTCTAGCGCCCCGCGGAGCACGTCTTCGGCGTGATTGAGAGAGCTTCTGAGGGTGTCCACATCCTGACCCTGCAACTGCACCAGATCGTGCATAGCCTGCACGCTGGCGGTGGCAGTGTCGACGGCTTTACGGGATTGTTCGACGTCCTGCTCCCAGCAGGTTAGCCTAGTGAACACCTCGTGGAGGTGACTTTGCAACATGCTTAGCGTGCTCTCGACTCCCGAAAAGCGTTCGAATACCGCCTGCAGCTGATGCTCTGTTCGCAACTGCCGATGAACAGCCGCCGTGAGCTCCGTCTTCCAGATAGCGTGCTGCGTGACGGCCTTTTCGGCCTCCTCACGAAACTGGCGGAGGCTCGTGCGAAGGTCGTCGACGTCAGTGGCTATGCTTGCCAAATTCTCAAGGCCATAGTAGTGGTACTGTCTAATCAGGGGCCAAAGGAACCGGCGCAGGAGATGAAGAATAGGGGCAAGAGGCGCCGGGCGGAGCCCCGCAGCGTGTACTCCCACCTTGAGTTGGGCGAGCTTTGCTTGCATATTTGGTCCGAGCACGATGTCCGCTAGTGCTTAGAATACGGTGGGAACGAGCGACTCAGGAATTCACTTAGCTAGCATCTAAGTTGTACCGTAGAATTACCTCGCGTGGTTTTCCGTCAGCAACGACCTGCCCTTGATTTAGGTACACAGCGCGGCTGCATAGTTGCTCGACGGTGGCCGTAGTATGCGACACTATGATCACGATAGTACCCTTACTAATGAGCTTCTTCATTCGGAAGTAGGATTTTCGCTGGAAGTCTGCGTCACCAACCGAGAGTATCTCGTCTATCAGCAAAATTTCGGGCTGTACTTGAGTACTCACCGCAAATGCGACACGAGCAACCATTCCCGACGAGTACGTCTTCAACGGAGCGTCGAAGAAAGGCCCAATGTCGGCAAAGGCGGCGATCTCTGGCATGAGCGAGTCCATCTTAGCCTTCGGTATGCGGAGGAGAGAACCGTAAAGATAGGCGTTCTCCCTGCCGGTGAGCTCGCCGCTGAACGCAGCGCCAAGCTCTAGCAGCGGACTCACCCTACCGGAGATCGATACAGTTCCAATTGTTGGGCTGATGATGCCTGCGATTACGCGCAAGAGCGTGCTCTTGCCCGAACCATTCCTGCCGATAATCCCCACAACCTCACCCGGGTCTACCTGCAGCGACACATCGCGCAAGGCCCAAAAGTCAGCCCTGTCCGCCGCTCTCCGAGCCCAGCCGACGACTCGACCGGCCAGCGTACGCTGCTGCTCCGTCATCAGGAGATACTTGACACTGACCTGTGCCACTTTGATTCGCGCCGTCGACTGCGCGGAACTGACCGCTTCCGTCACTATTGATGCCATGGACACTTACAGGTACAGGTAGAATTTCGGCCGTAGCCGTACAAACGTAACGGCTCCAATCAGCAGTGACAGCGCACTGTAGAGAGAAGCAAGAAAGATCGACTCTGCGGCGGGAATACGCGCGTAGGCGATGGGCTCGTGAAACAGTCGCAGAAAGTGGGTCAGGGGATTTAGCGCAAAGTATGCCTGTATCGGCGGCGGTAGGGAGTCCAGTATAAACAAGATAGGCGTAAAGAAGAACAGCAAGAAGCTGGCATTCTGCCACAAAAACGTTACGTCACGGAGTACAACTGTCACCGCAGCAAAGAAGAGACAACACCCGAGGACGAAGGCACCAAAGAGAATCGCGGAAATGGGCAGGAAGAGGAGTGCGAGGTTTAGACCGGCACCAAAGGCGATCAGGTAGGCCAATACGACAACGGAGCCAGCACCGAAATCGAGCAGGTGAGTCATGAAGTTGGAGAGGGGAAAGATGGAGTTGGGGACTGCTATTCTTTGCACATAATGAGCGTTTCCGACCACGGCGGACGTGGCCGCAAGCGTGGCGTTTGAGAAGAACATCCAAGGGATGTATCCAGCGAAGAAATAGACTCCATACGTTCGCAACGGCTGATTGGTGATAAGTGAGAAGACGGTGCTCAATACAAGAGCAATCATTAAAGGGTTCAAGAACGTCCAGACGAAGCCGAGCAAGGAGGTGCGGTACCGAGATCGGAGTTGCTGCAGGGTGAACTGCCAGCAAAACTCGCGGTAGACCGGAAGTGATTGGAATTCAGTGATCATATGTCGTATGAGTACGCTGGCTCTCTTGTGCCTGCTCTACCGTTGTTTTCGGTGACTCACTGGCGATTCTCCGAGTATAGCCCAATCGCGTCGCGTCTGCGGCAGGGGGCGGGCACCGTCTTGCGGAGCGTGCTATCGTCCGAGAATGGAACAATGAGTCGTGATCTGCTGCTGAAGTTGAGATCGCGCTTACGACCCAACTTGGGCAGAGACTACACTACTGTAGGACACTGGCAAGAGAGGGGAGAGGAGCGAGATTCGCCGGCGTGTTGGCTGATGCCGAGCGAGAACTGTTGCAGGAGGCGCGTTACGATGATGTTCGAAATCTGTACCCGATGACAGCACAGTCGGTTGGGGAGAGCGCGCCAGAGCGGGAAGCGCATCTGCGCAAGGCTGTGGTTGCCCTCGTCACCAGCGGCGATCTGGACGCGGCTCGAGAACTGGCGCGAGGCCTGGACATGCGCTCATCACTGGTTTGCGCCGTGGCCCTTGCGGAAGCCGGACACGCTGGCCTTGTAGAGCCGGAGTGGCTGAAGCCCGACTCCCCGGTGGGCAATGAATCGATTGATCTGTGGATGAACTGCGGATTCCAGCTTGAACTCGCAGGCAACCAGCGCGCAGCCAGGCATTGTTACGAAACGGTGTTGAAGCACGCCGACAATTGCTCAGGGCTCGCAGCAAATGCCGAGTACCGGCTTGGGCTAACACTTGAAGCGCTAGGCGACTACAGCGGCGCTACCGATCATTACCGCCGCTCTGCGGAGATCGCGGGACGGCCTTTCCCAGCGGCTCAGGATCTAGCCCGATTCCAGCTGGCGAAACTTCTGTATCTTGCAGAAGAATATGCTGATTCGGTCCGTCAACTGGAGCAACTCCAGGTTGGTGCGAGTCTTCCTGCCGCTTACGTGCCGGAGGTGACCCTGCGCCTTGCAGCTGCCCTTTGCCGACTAGGGAACACTGAAGAGGCGAAGCGAGCCCTGGTGGAGTGGCGCGCGCGATTCCCAGAGGGCAAGACAGAGGTTGACGTTCGCATCGATCTGTTCCTGGCGGAGACTTACCGGTCGGAAGGGAGTTACGGTGCAGCCCGGGATTGCCTTCGCAAAGTGGTGGAGAACCCGGCGGCAGCCCATCAAACTCGAACCCGAGCCTTACAGACCCTCGATCGCCTACCAAGAAGCTGAGGGCTCATACACGCAGATACCGTCACTTTTCCCGATCAACTTCATCTTCGGAAGTCCGAAGTGGTGTTCATAGAATTCTCTCTCGGGGTCGCCGCACAGGCCGCAATAGACTCGCAGATCTGGCGGAACGGCGTTCCACTGGTTTGCCAAAACCTCAGCCCGCATGGTCAGTGCGTGAAGACTCTTCTCCGGTCGAGTGGCTCGTTGGTGAAAAGCCGCCTGCCAACCGGCCGCGTAGTTCCCTACGAAGTGAGTGCAACGGAGGGCAATAATGCCGCGCTGGTGTACGGCACTGGCGGACACCACCGTGTGACGAGCCGTGCCGGGACTGGGAATGCCGAAGCCAAGCACCGCCGCGAGTAGTAGGCCCAGGGCAGACACGATCTTGCCCGCGGTTTCCGGACCGAGGACGCGGAGGACTAACTGAGAGACCGCCGCCGCTGACGGCAGCAGTACGAGCGCGAGCGGCGACGTCCAATAACGCGGCTCAAACTGGCCCGCTTGAACCCACTTCAGGGACGCCATCGCAGCTGCGAGGCCCACGGCAAGTGACAGGAAGATAAGAGTGTCGATAGAGTGGCCGACACGCTTGCAGACGAGCGCGGCGGCGACGAGAAGGACCGCTAATCGGAAGGGATGAACTATGTGTTCCGCGGTTTTCGTAGCTAGCGCGGCGACCGCCGACGGAACGGTTTGCAGGGGTACGAGGGCGGTGGCATCGGATCCGGGGAACCCTGCTCCGTAGGCGAAGGCGAGAACGGCGGCGGTGACCACGATTGCCAGGGACGCGAGGCGGACAGGGACGGATTTGATGTAGGGCATCGCTGCAGGCAGAACAGCTACTAGGGCAAGCGCCAGCGGCGCCATCGAACGATTGATCCAGAAGGCAGCGAGCAGCGCGGCAAACGGGAGCAGCAGCCGGGCCGGCAGGCGCCACTGGCTGCGAAGTAGCACGCCGGCGGCAATCAAAACCGGTAGCAGCGAGAGGAGGTAGGGGTGCGCAAGGACGAAAATTTCAGCTGTTCGCGGAGTAGGCCGCAGAACCAGGAGAATCAACACGACCGAGAGGCAAGCGCCGGATAGTGCTTCCACATCGAAGGCGGGTTTGGGCCGGAGATACCAAACGTGGAAGGCAACGACGCAGCCGAAGGCCGCCAGCGTCAGGATCTGCGTTTGGAAGAGCGTGTTCCAGACGTAATCCCGAATCGGAGTTGCCAGCAGGGGCACGAGCATCCCATACCGGTTATCGCCCCAGTAGTACGGGGTATACCGCTCAATGCTGATAAGGGGTAGCAGCAGGGTGTCGCTATTGTGGTGGCCCTGGACCCAACTGAAGTTAATGGATACGGCCGCGAAGAGGAGCGATAGCAGCAACAGGGCCATGAGCCATGGGTTATGACCGTCCTTCATCCTTTTTCCCAGCATAGCTGCAATGAGAGGGAGGAGCCCGTGTGAACACTCTTCCCATGGAGCGACCGACAGATGCTTATTCGAATCTTCCTGGCCGCCGCCTTCGCGGGGCGCCTCGGGGCAATGGGCGTTCTGCCTGTCGGATTCTCGAAAGGGCCCGACGGGCGGGTGCGGGCAGTCGCCGGAGGGCAGCCGGTCAGCTGTGAAGCTTCACAAGTCCGGTGGGGACCGTTGAAGCTGAGCTTCCAGGGATCTAGGATGGTATCGCCTAGTGCTTCCGCGCCGGGCGTCAAGGTTAACTATGCCACTCCTGGGGGCGCATACAGGGCGTCAGGCGGATTTCCCTGGGCGGAGTATCGGGATCTCTATCCGGGAATCACACTGCGCTTGGAAGTACGGGGGGACAGGCTCAAGACGACGTTTTACATAGCGCGGGGGGTAGATCCAGGGTTGATCCGGTACCAGTGGGACGGAGCGGGAGAGCCCCGGCTAACGACCGAGGGCGAGCTACAGTGGGGGGGTGATTTTCGGGAAGAGGCGCCAGTGGCGTACCAGGAAAGCATAGAAGGGCGGAGGGCCATACCGGTGAAGTTCGCTGTGCACGCAGGGGGCGCCGCCGGCTTCACCGTTGGCGCGTATGATCGAGATGCAACCCTGGTTATCGACCCGTTTGCGGTGCAGGGGACGGGACGTTTTGGTGGAACCGGCATCGAGCGAGTGACGGCTATGGCAGTGGACGGCGCGGGCTACGTTTACGTGGGGGGATACACGGATTCGCCGCAGTTCCCCGGTCTGTGGACGCTTCGCGGCCAATCCGGGGGCGCAGATGCTTTCGTGGTGAAGTGGGATCCGTGGCAGAAGGGGGCGGCCTGGGTCACGTTCTTAGGCGGGCAGGGGGACGACCGGGCGATGGCCTTGAGGGCCGATGCGGCGGGGTACGTGTATGTGGCCGGTTACACGGACTCGACGGCCTTCCCAGTGGGAAATGCCGCACAGGCACTACCCCGAGGCGGTAAGGATGGGTTCCTGGCGAAGTTGTCGGGCGGGGACGGCTCCCTTGCCTTCTCCACATACGTGGGCGGCAACGGCGACGATATTGTAAACGGCTTGACGGTGGCGCCCGGAGGCGATGTCTGGGCCGTGGGGGAGACAACCTCGACGAACCTGACTTTGAGCGGCGCGTTACAGGCGAGTAATGGCGGGCAGCGTGACGCCTTTCTTTTTCGATTTACGTCCTGGGGGGCACTGGCGTCATCGACGTACCTCGGCGGGGCGGGCAACGATCGGGCGACAGCGGCAGCGACGGACGCTCAAGGCGACTTGTACGTCACGGGCTGCACGGCTTCGCCGAACTTCCCTGTGCTCGGCGCTGCGTTTCAGAGCCTGAGAGGCGCTCAAGACGCATGGGTGGCCAAGCTTTCGTCAGCGGGGACCGGGTTATGGTACAGCACCTACCTAGGAGGGAGTTCTAACAGCGCTGTCCTGCCGGAGTGTGGAGCGGCAATCGATGTTGACCCCGACGGGAGGGCATGGGTAGCCGGAGTCACGAACTCGGCCGACTTCCCGCTCCAGTCGCCTCTGCAAGGAAGCTACGGAGGTGGCGCCTCTGATGCCTTCGTGGCTGCCGTCGCACCGCAGGGAAACGCGCTGAGTTTCTCATCGTATTGGGGTGGGGCCGGCCTGGAAGAAGCCACCGCCCTTCGCGCGCGGGCGGGCGGGGGCATTTTGGTAGGAGGGTATACGTGGTCGTCGACGCTGCCGCTGCGCGATGCTGTTCAAGGGAGCGCAGGCGGCCTGCCGGACGGTTTTCTGCTGGCGGTCCGGCCTCTTGGCGCGGGCTACGATTTTTCTTCTTACCTGGGGGGGGCGGGACAAGAGGCGTTGACTGCGCTGGCGGAGTGGCAGGGCGGATCGTTTTTTGCGGCGGGCTATAGCGATTCGTGGAATTTTCCCAACGGACATACGAGCGTGGGAGCGTCCGACGCCTTTGTCGTGCAGATCGGTGGCACTCCGATTCCGCCGGCGGCAGCGATCACGTTCGCATCTCCCCAGCCGGGGGCATATCTAACGCTTAGCGGCGTACCGGCTTGCCAGCCAGGTACTCATAACCTTCCTGTGACTCTGACAATGCAGCCGGGATCAAACTGCACCGCACACGTGGCTGTTCCGTACGTTGAGAGCAACACAAGACAGGCATTTTTCCGATGGACGGACGGGGCGACAGCGAACCCCCGGACGGTTGTGATTCCAGAGACCCCTGCTACGTTTACCGCCGAGTTCGTGCGGCAACATCGGGTACTCGTGAGCGGCTGGCCTCCGGGGTCAGGCGCGGTGTCGCTGCAACCCGCTTCTGGTGACGGCTTTTATAGCGAGAACACGGCGCTGGCAGCGACGGCGACCGGACAGGGGATCTACCGTTTTTTGCGATGGACCGGCAAGTTGGGTCACGCGGGGAACCCCGCCACGTTTACGCTCGCGGAGCCTTCCCTGGTGAGTGCAGAGTTTGCATGCGACACGAGCATCACTCCCCAGGAGGTGCAACTGGTGGCGCAGAGCGGCGGGAAGATCGATTTTGGAGTGGCGGCAGCACCGTCCTGCACGTGGGGAGCATTCACGAACCGCTCCTGGGCGCAAGTGTTCCCGTTGTCGGCTAGCGGAAACTCCAACATCAGCCTCACGGTCATTCCGAACTACGGAACTCAAACCCGGACGGCAACGGTGAACTTTTCGGACAGGGCGGTTTCGGTCAGCCAGGCGGGTTCAAACGAGAACCCTAACCGGCGGTTCGTGCGACAAATGTACTACAACTTCTTCGGCCGGAATCCGCTGGAGGCGGATGTCAATTTTCAGGAGCGTGCCTTGCTGCTGGGTACGCCGCGCGCCGATCTGGTGATGAACTTCTTCAACAGCGCGGAGTTCGGGTTAGGTGGGCGTTACGTTGCCGGGTTGTACGTGGGCATTCTGGACCGGAACGCCGAGTACGGCGGTTGGTTGTGGCAACGGAACGCGCTGTACGCGGGCGTGAAACAACTGGAGTTGGTGACGAACTTCATCAACTCGGTGGAGTTCGTGCAGAAGAACGGAACGCTGACGAACGAGCAGTTCGTGCGGCTTCTATACCGGCAGGTGCTGTTGCGGACGCCTGGGCAGGCAGAAGTTGACGGCCACGTACAGAGCCTGCTTACTGCGACGCGGGGGCAAGTGGCCATGACCTTCCTTTTGAGCCCCGAGTTCCAAGCGGGTACGGGTCCGCGGTTAACAGCATTCCTCCTGTACGCCTGCCTGCTGATGCGAGACCCTACGAACGAAGAATTCGACGCGGCCGTTGCCAGGATCGGCGGAGGCGCGAGCGTGCGAGAGATGGTAAGCGAGATTCTGGAGGGAGAGGAGTTCAGGGCGCTGCTGCAATGATGCCGTCCAGTTCCTCCCGCATCACGGCTATGACGCGGTCCCAACGATAGGTATCCGAAACGTAGCGATGCCCTTGGCGGCCCAACGCGATGGCAAATGAGGGATCGCTGAGGAGCAACCGCAGGCACTCCCGAAACTCGCCGTAACTGGTGTACCAGAGGCCCCCGTTCGAACGCTGGCAGTGACCGACTAGAACAGGGCAAGCGCCGTTGGCCAACAGCGGTTTCTCGTGCATCCAGGACTCCAGGGCTGCAATGCACAGGCTCTCGTAAGGGGAAGGGGCGACGGCCACGGTGGTGCGGCGGAGACATTCGTACTTCGTATGGTCGCTAACGAAACCAGCGGCGAGGAGGTGGCGGCCCGGGTTGGAGATGTTCATCGCGCGCCGGCCGAGCAACAGGAGGGTCAGGTCCTCGGCGGATTCCTCGCGGCGGAAGCGGAGGAAGTACTCGATCAGTTCCGCGCAGCCCTTCGCGGCTTCAACGCGGCCGACGTAGGTGAGTACCCGTCGTCCTTCTAAGCTGGCGCGGATGGGCTCATACGAGCCGTCATCCTCTCCCGAGGCGGGTTCATCGATGCCAAAGCCGAGGAACCGTCCGGCACCCGAGGGAAGGACGAAGCGCCGCTCAGTCAGGTACTGTTCCTCGGGGCTGAGAAAGAGGTGCCGGCGGGCGCTTCGAAAGACACGGTCGAAGATCCCGAGGTAGAGGCCGGGCTCGTCGTGGGCGGTAGGGATAAAGATGGATTTTTCTCCGACCAACGGCAGCCCCGCGACGGCCGGATAGTAGAGATAGGTGAAGAAGACGAACGCGGCGTAGTGTTGGGCATGCCTCTCCAGGTGCAAGATCAGGGACGGGCAATAAGGTCCCTGGAGACGAATCATCTCCATCTCCTGCGCCTCGGAGTAGCGCACACCGAAGATTCGATCGTACATCTCCTGAAATCGTTGGTGTTGGCGTTCCTGAACGACCGGGAAGCGGCGGATGCAAACCCGGTTCAGCGTGTCATTACCGGGCTGAAGTTCGTTGCGCCAAGTACGGTGGTCGAGCGCACAAGTGGTTAGAACCTCGATGTCGTACCAGGACGTGAGGCGTTCAGCGATCTCGCGGCAGGCGCTCTCCGAACCGCCACTGATCTGCTCGCCGTATCGCTGAATGACGAAGGCGATGCGGGGGCGGCTCACAGGCGCTCCAGTTCCCCGGTCAGCTCGAGGAGGCGGGCGCGGATTGCGTTCGGATGGAACGAAGATTCATACCGTCGCCTGGCTTGGCCTATCAGAGAACGGGTCGTCTCCATATCCTCCACGCAACTGTCGAGGGCTTCGGCCATCCTCATGGCGTCGTATGAGCTGAACACATAGCCGCAACTCGCCGCGGTTTCACCAACAGCCGTAGTTCCCCAGGCGACAAGGGGAACGCGGAAGGCCATGGCTTCAATCAGCGGAACGCAGAAGCCTTCATGTTCACTCACGCAAAGGAATGCCGAGGCGCTGGTATAGTAGGCGCGCAGTTGGGAGGCGGACACCGAGCGCGCAAAAACGACGGAATCTTCCAGGTGCATGTTGTGCACATGGCGCTCCAGCGCATCCGTGTACTTGACTAGCCCCGGGTCAAATGAGCCAGCGAAGATCAGGCGAGGTTGGCGGTCCGTTCTCGCTGCGTATTCGACAAAGGTTTCGATGGCTCGGAAATGGCCCTTGTTCGGGCGCATGCCGCCGACGAAGAGAACGTTGGGCCGCGGGCCTCGATAGGCTCCCATCACAATTGGGTCGAGCGGTTGTTGAGTGAGTTCTTCGACCTGGTGGACAGGGGGTAGCACCCGGCAGCGAGCTTCCGGGAAGCCGAGGGCGGTGAACTCACCTGCGTTGAATTGGGAATCAGCCCAAAGGACGGCCCTGGTGAACTTGGCGAGCGCGGCCGTTGCCGCCAAGCCCTCCTCGCAGGCGCGATAGTAGAGAGTGGAGTAGTCGGCGTAAAAGTGCGGTGGAGTGACGTTGTGGTACTTGATGACCAGGCGATTGCGCGAACGGGCGAGGATTTTCTCGCCGAGTTCCCAATGTATCGCGTGGTGGTAGATGAGGACGTCGATTGGGGAGCGCCAGAACTCCAAGTCGGCGCTCGCGGGGATAGCGAGGTCCTTCAGGGCGTCGTCAATGATCTCCGCGAAAAGGAGCGCCTGGTAACCCGCCGCGCGAAGGATCTCAAGCATACCGAGGGCATCATTGCCAACGGCGTCGTGCCGGCGGAGGGTCGGCAGCATGACCAAGATTCTCGGTGCGGGCATCAGGATTCCCGCGACGTCTTTTCCACTCTCAATGCCTCCAATTGAAGCCTTGTATCTTGGAGGACGTTCACGAGCTGGTCAGCGAGGACAGCCTGCTCTTCCAACGCCAGCGCCAGTTGACGATGCGCGGCGCGCAGCTGAGGGATAAACCAGAACAGGGAGCGTTGAACGGCACGAACGGCAAATGATCCCACAAATCCGCGCCAGGTATCGGGCACGGCGGGAAACTGTCCAATCTGGTCGACGGCTTCGCGAACGGCGCGCGTCCGGTCGCGAAATCGAGCGACGTTGTTGACGAGCGCCGCAGGGATGACACGAGCGTTTCTGCGGGGATCATCACTGAGCCCGCCAATGGCTCGCGTTCGTCGGCGGACTTCCCGCATAATTGGGGCGACCTCAACAGTAACTTCGGTTACATTCGCTGCCAATTCGTTGCTCCAGCCCCGATCATTGTCGCATGGCTAGGGCCCCTTGCCCCCTCCCCCGCCCCCACAGTACCCTAAAGGGTTTATATGCCAGCGAAAACTCCCATCACAGTCGCCCACGGGGACGGTATCGGTCCGGAGATCATGGACGCCACGCTCCACATCCTGCAAGAGGCCGGGGCGGCGCTCGATATCGAAACCATCGAGATCGGCGAGAAGGTTTACCTGCGCGGCAACAGCGCGGGCGTGGAGCCATCCGCCTGGGAGTCGCTGCGGCGCACGCGCGTCTTCCTGAAGGCCCCCATCACGACGCCTCAAGGCGGGGGCTTCAAGAGCCTGAACGTCACCACGCGCAAGATGCTCGGCCTTTACGCCAACGTCCGGCCCTGCGTGGCATATGACCCCTACGTGCGCACGAAGCATCCGGGGATGGACGTCGTCATCGTTCGGGAGAATGAGGAAGATCTCTACGCGGGCATCGAACACCGTCAGACGGACCAGGTCTACCAGTGCCTGAAGCTGATCACTCGCCCCGGGTGCGAGAAGATCTGCCGGTACGCGTTCGAGTACGCCCGCCGGAACAGCCGCAAGAAGGTCACCTGCTTCACGAAAGACAACATCATGAAGATGACCGACGGTTTGTTCCACAAGGTCTTCGAGGAGATCGGCGCGGACTACCCGGACCTCGAGAAAGAACACTGGATCGTGGACATCGGTGCGGCGAAGCTCGCGGACACGCCGGGCGCCTTCGACGTCGTCGTCATGCCGAATCTCTACGGCGACATTCTCAGCGACGTCGCCGCTCAAATTGCGGGTTCGGTGGGGCTCGCAGGGTCGGCCAACATCGGTGTGAAGTACGCGATGTTCGAAGCGATTCACGGTTCCGCGCCGCGGCGGGCCGGTCAGAACCTCGCCAATCCCAGCGGGTTGCTGCTCGCCGGCGTGATGATGCTGGTGCACATCGATCAGCCTGAGATCGCCGAGCGGGTGCACAACGCCTGGCTGCGTACCATCGAAGAAGGCATCCACACCTACGACATCTTTAAAGACGACGTCAGCAAGCAGAAGGTGGGCACGAAGGAGTTCGCGCAGGCCGTGGTGGCGCGGCTCGGACAGAAGCCGGAGCACCTGAAGGCGGTCAGCTACCAGAGTGCCCCGAAGCAGACCAGCGCGGTCTTCGCGAGCAAGCACACCAAGGGGAAGAAAGAGCTGATCGGCGTGGACGTGTTCCTCGACTGGGACGCGGGGACGCCCAACGAACTCGGCGGCGCGCTCGAGAAACTCGCGGTGGACGGGATGAAGCTGATCATGCTGTCGAACCGGGGCACGAAGGTATACCCAGGCGGTCATCCGGACACGATCACCTGCGACAACTGGCGATGCCGGTTCCAGGCCGCCGACGGCCAGGCCGCGACGCACGCGCAGATCGTGGAGCTGCTGAAGCGCGTGTCCGAGGCCGGCTACGACTTCATCAAGACCGAAGGGCTGTACACCTTCGACGGGCAGCCGGGCTTCACGCTGGGCCAAGGCCAGTAGACCGATGGACCCGATCGTCGGCGTCATTATGGGCAGCGTCTCGGACTGGGACACAATGCGCCACGCCGACGAGACGCTAACGTTGTTCGACGTGCCGCACGAATGCCGCGTGGTGTCGGCGCATCGCACGCCGGACTGGATGGCGGAGTACGCGAAGACGGCCGAGGAGCGCGGCATTCAAATCATCATTGCGGGCGCGGGCGGGGCGGCTCACCTGCCGGGCATGGTGGCGGCGAACACGACGCTGCCGGTCTTCGGCGTCCCGGTGGAATCGAAGGCGCTGAAGGGACAGGATTCGCTGCTGTCGATCGTTCAAATGCCGGCGGGTGTGCCGGTAGGGACGATGGCGATCGGGCGCTCCGGCGCTATCAACGCCGCGCTGCTGGCTGTAGCGGTGCTGGCAAACCATGACGCGGGACTGCGTGAACGTCTAAAGGCCTTCCGGCGGGAGCAGGCGGCGAAGGTGAAGGCCGAGATGCTGCCGCCGGAACATCCGCACATCGCATGAGCCGCGCGATTCTGCCGGGGGCGGCGATCGGCGTCCTGGGGAGCGGCCAACTCGGGCGCATGTTTGCCATCGCGGCGCGGCGCATGGGGTACCGCGTGCACACGCTGTCGCCGGACCGGGACACGCCGACGGGGCAGGTCGCCGATGTTGAGATCGAAGCCTCCTACGACGATCTGGACCGGGTTAGGGAATTCGCGCGCGCGGTGGATGTCGTCACCTACGAATTCGAGAACGTGCCCTTGGCGACGGCGGAAGCGGCGGCGGAGTCCACGCCGGTGCGGCCGGCGGGGCGAGTGCTGCACACCACGCAGCAGCGGCTGCGGGAGAAGACGTTCCTGAGGAAGGCGGGCCTCGCGGTGGCGCCGTTTCGCGAGGTCCACTCGTTAGAGGAACTGCGCACCGCGCTCGCTGACATCGGAACACCAGCCGTACTAAAGAGCGCGGACTTCGGCTACGACGGCAAGGGGCAGGCGAAGATCGAGGTCGCGGGACAGGCGGAGGCGGCGTGGCACGCGGTGGGCGCGCGGGAGGCCGTGCTCGAGCGGTTCATCCAGTTCGACTGTGAGGTCTCGGTGGTGGCGGCGCGCGGGGTAGACGGCGCGTTCGTCGACTATGGGGTGGTGGAGAACCGGCACACCCGTCACATCCTCGACGTGACGATTGCGCCGGCGGCGGTGTCTTCGCGTGTTGCCGCCCAGGCGGTGGAGATGGCGCGCACGGTGCTCGAGCAGCTGGATGTAGTGGGAGTGTTGTGCGTAGAGTTCTTCCTGCGCGGCGAGGAACTGCTGATCAACGAACTGGCGCCGCGGCCGCACAACTCGGGCCACTTTACGTTCGACGCGTGTGTGACGAGCCAGTTCGAACAGCAGTTGCGTGCCGTGTGCGGGTTGCCGCTGGGGTCCACCGAGCAATTGCGTCCGGCGGCGATGGCAAACTTGTTGGGCGATTTGTGGGTGAACGGGGAGCCCGACTGGGCAGCGGCGGCGGCAATGCCGGACGTCAAGCTGCACTTGTACGGCAAGACGGAAGCGCGCCCGGGGCGGAAAATGGGGCACTTGACGGCATTCGCGGGGACGGCGCGGGAAGCCGCGCAACGCGTTCTCGACGCGCGCGGCCGGTTACTGGCTGCGAACTAAGGGGCGCGCGTTGATTCGAGTTTGCGTTTGAGTGCCCGGAGGTCCTCTTCCACTTCACTCCTGACGTTCGCGGCGGCGGTACGCACGGCCACTCTCGTGCGGCCGGCGGGCAGCGCCTCAAGGCTAACCGTACCGGCGCGGCAGCGAATGAAGGACGGCGGGTGCGGCTCCAGCGATTCCTCAGCACGGAGCGCGCGCGGCAGATTGGCGGCAACACGGCACAGAGCGAAGACCTCCGTGAGGGGGCGGTCGATAACGATGGTCTTGTGAAGCTGATAGGGCGCGGGGGCGGCGCGAGTGGAGGCGCGGGCAAGCAGGCCGAGGCCGGCGATGCCGGCGGGCAGGGACAGCAGGTCGCGCTTGGCGAGCGAGTAGGCAGTGAGGCCGCCTCCGCCCAGGTAGGCCAGGAGGCGCGCCGGGCTGCCGGACCATGCGGGTCGTTGGGAGGGTTGACCCCCCTCATCGGCGATGAGTTCGGCGTGAACTCGTTCCACGCCTTCGACCGACTCCACCGCGCGAATCGCCTCATCGAACTCATGGCGAGGGACAACGCCCCGCAGCGTGACATGGCTGCCGTCAGCGAGCACTTCGACCGCGCGCGGGTAGGAGAGCAGATGAGCGAGGCGGGAGCGGACGAGGGCGACAATTCTCTCGGCGCGGCGCGAGCGGAGGTTGCGCAAATAAAGCCAAGCCGCGGCAGCGGCGCCGGTGAACAGAAAGGCGCGCATGGCACGGTTCATCCGAAGGTCCGACGACGGCGGGGGGCGCAGTGTTTCGCGTTGCATAATGAGAGTTGGAACAGGCTCGCGAGTGGCTGCGGAAGGCGGAAAGGATTGTTGCGCTTACGGGCGCCGGGATTTCCGCCGAGAGCGCGATTCCGACGTTTCGCGGCGCGGGCGGCCTGTGGCGCAACTATCGTGCCGAAGACCTGGCAACGCCGGAGGCCTTCTCCCGGGATCCGCGCCTGGTGCGCGAGTGGTATGAGTGGCGGCGGGATTTGATCGCCGAGGCGCAGCCGAATGCCGCGCATTACGCGTTAGCGGAGTTGGAGCAGCGCGCGCCGGGGTTCACGCTGGTGACGCAGAACGTGGACGATTTGCATGAGCGGGCGGGGAGCCGCCGGCTGCTGAAGTTGCACGGCGACATCGCGACGGAGCGGTGCCAGGCGTGCAGCCGGGAACGGGCTCGGGTTCGATCGGCGGAACTGCCACGGTGCGAGTGCGGCGGGCTGTTACGGCCCGGCGTCGTGTGGTTCGGCGAGGCGTTGCCGTGGGATATCTGGCGGCAGTCCGAGGAAGCCGTGGCGCGCGCGTCGGTGGTGCTGGTCATCGGAACCTCCGCGGTGGTCTATCCGGCGGCCGGTCTGGCGCCGGCGGCAGTGGAAGCAGGGGCGAAGGTGATCGAAGTGAATCTGGAGGAGACGCCGTACTCTGGGGGCGTGAGCCTGTCGCTCCGAGGCAAGGCGGGAGAGATCCTGCCACGGCTGCTGGAACTGGAATGAAGATCTGCTATTTCGATGCGTTCTCCGGAATTGCCGGGGACATGACCATTGGGGCGCTGCTGGACGCCGGCGCCGACCGCGAGGGGCTGCTGGCGGCGCTCACCTCGCTGGGGCTGGGCGCCACGTTCACCGTTGAGAAGACCAAGCGGCGCGGCATCGCGGCGACGAAGTTCGACGTGCACGGCGGTGAGGCGAAGGCGCACCGGCACCTGCCGCAGATTGTGAAGATCATCCGCGGCGGGGAGATGCCGGAGGCGGCGAAAGAGACGGCGATCCGCATCTTCGAGACGCTGGGCCAGGCGGAATCGGCCGTACACGGAGTGCCGATGGAGAAGGTGCATTTCCACGAAGTCGGGGCAGTCGATTCGATTTGCGACATCGTGGGCGCCGCGTATTGCCTGGAGGCGCTGGGCGTGCAGGAGGTGCGGTCGTCCGCGGTGAACGTAGGCAGCGGGACGGTGAACACGGAACACGGCGTGCTGCCGGTGCCGGCGCCGGCGACGGCGCTGCTGCTGAAGGAGAAGCCGGTGTACGCGCGCGGGCCGGCGGTGGAGTTGACGACGCCGACGGGCGCGGCGATTCTGGCCACTCTATCGAAGGGCTTTGGGGCGGCGCCCGCGATGACGTTGCACGCCGTGGGGTACGGCGCGGGGACGAAGGACTTCGCGGAGCACGCGAACGTGGTGCGGGTGATGATCGGGGAGAGCGGGGCGGCGGCGGAAGCGACGTCGATCACGGTGATCGAGGCGAACATTGACGACGCGACGCCGGAAGTGTTGGGCTGGGCCATGGAGCGGCTGCTCGAGGCAGGGGCGCTCGATGTGACGCTGACCCCGGTGTTCATGAAGAAGAACCGGGCGGCGACTCTGCTGCGGGTGCTCGCGAAGCCGGAGGAGCAGGAGACGCTGGCCGCGCTGGTGCTGCGAGAGACCACCACATTGGGGCTGCGCTTGTACGCGGCGGAGCGGCGTGTAGCGGCGCGGCGGAGCGAAGAAGTGGACACGCGGTGGGGGAAGGTGCGAGTGAAAGTCAGCGAGCACGGGGCGGCGCCGGAGTATGAAGACTGCCGGCGGCTGGCGCTCGAATCGGGCGCGCCGTTGAAAGAGATCCTGGCGGAAGCGGTATCGGTGTATCGAAAGAACAGGCAATGAGCAAGGGCAAGTACTACCTCACCACTCCGATCTACTACGTGAACGCGGCGCCGCACATCGGTCACACCTATACAACGGTCGTCGCCGACACCATCAAGCGCTTCCGGAAGATGCAGGGCTACGATCCGGTGGTGCTGACCACCGGCAGCGATGAGCATGGCCAGAACGTGGAGCGCGCGGCGGAGCGCGTGGGAAAGCCGCCGCTCGAGTTCACAACGCTGATTGCCGAAGAGTTTCGGCGGACCTGGGAGGAACTGAAACTGGGCGTGGACCGGTTCCGCCGCACCAGCGATCCACGCCATCACAAGGTGGTGCAGGATTTGTTCGCGCGCTGCCGTGCGAACGGCGCCGTGTACAAGGGCTCCTACACCGGGCAGTACTGCTATCACGACAACCTGTATGTAAACGACGCGAAGCCGGGCGATCCCTGCCCAGACTGCGGGCGGCCCACGGAGACGGTGACGGAGGAGAATTTTTTCTTCAAGCTGTCGGCGTACCAGGAGTGGCTGCTGGAGTTGTACGAGAAGAACCCCGAGTTCATCCAACCGGAGGTGCGGCGCAACGAGATTATCTCCTTCGTGAAGGGCGGGCTGAACGACCTCTCGATCACGCGCACGAACATTAAGTGGGGGATTCCGGTGCCGGGTGAGGAGCCGCACGTGTTCTACGTGTGGTTCGATGCGCTGGCGACGTACATGAGCGCCGTGGAGGGAGAGGGGCTTTGGCCCGCGGACCTGCATCTGATCGGCAAGGAGATCATCCGCTTCCACTGCGTGTATTGGCCGTGCTTCCTGCATGCGGCGGGGCTGCCGCTGCCGAAGCGCATCTTCGCGCACGGCTTCTGGCTATTCAACAACGAGAAGATGAGCAAGTCGCGGGGGAACCTGGTGCGTGCGACGCCGATTGCGAAGGCGGTGGGCGTAGAGCCGCTGCGATATTTTCTGCTCCGCGAGATGGCGTTCGGGCAGGACGGGAGCTTCAGCTATGACGCGCTCCTGACGCGTTATAACGCCGATTTGGCGAACGGTCTGGGGAACCTGGCGAGCCGGACGTTCAGCATGATCCGCCAGTATCGGGGAGGCGCGGTGCCGCCTGGGGGCGCGGAGTCGCCGCTGGCCGCGCCCGCGGCGGAGGCGATCGCCAACGCGCAAGAAGCTTTTGACCGGTTCGAGTTCTCGCGCGGCCTGGAAGCCATCTGGGCGCTGATTGGCGCGACGGACAAGTTCATTGTGGAAGCGGCGCCTTGGGTGCTGGCGAAGAAGGGCGAGGCGGAGAAGCTGGACGCGGCTCTCTATTCGGCGGCGGAAGCGCTGCGAGTCGCGACGGTGCTGCTCTCGCCGGTACTGCCGGAGACGGCGGAGCGCATTTGGACGCAATTCGGCATGGCCGGCGCCGCGGCCGACGTGAAGTTGGACGGCCTGGCGTGGGGGCAGTTGGCGGCGGGACAGGCCATTGGTGAGCCGCAGCAATTGTTTCCGCGGCTGGATGCGAAGGAGACGGTGGAGAAGTTGTGGCAGTTCGAAGCGGAGGAGAAGGCGCGGCAGGCGGAATTGCTGGGAAAGAAGGAAGAAGCAGCGCCCGAGGCCCCGCCCGCGCCGCCCTTGCAGCCGCTCGCCGAGCCGATCACCATCGATGACTTCGTGAAGGTGGACCTGCGCGTCGGCATCGTGAAGTCCGCGGAAAAGGTGAAAGGCGCGGACAAGCTGTTGCACCTGCACGTGGACATCGGTGAGCCACAGCCGCGCTCCATCGTGGCCGGGATCGCCGCCGCGTACAAGCCCGAAACTCTGGTGGGGCGGAAGGTGGTCATCGTGGCGAATTTGCAGCCAAGGAAGCTGCGGGGCATCCCATCAGAGGGAATGATCGTGGCGGCGTCGCTCGAAGGTGGGCCCCCGGTGCTGGCCGGGTTCCTGGAGGACGTGCCAGTGGGCGCGCGGCTGAAGTGAACCTCGTCGATTCGCATTGTCACCTCGACGATGAGAAGTTCGAGAGCGATCGAGAGGCAGTAATTGAGCGGGCGCTGGCCGCGGGCGTGAGCCGCATGGTTTCGATTGGGACCGGCGATGGGCCGCCGGACCTAGAGGCGGGGATCCGGTTTGCCGAGCAGTTTCCGCCGGTGTGGGCAACGGTGGGCATTCACCCGCATAACGCAGGGCAGTCGAACGACGAGGCGCTGCGGCGGTTGGAAGAGTTGGCGGGGCATCCAAAGGTGGTAGCGGTGGGCGAGATCGGGCTGGATTATCACTACGACTTCGCGCCGCGTGAGGTGCAGCGGCGAGTGTTCGTCGAGCAGTTGGGGATTGCGGCTGCCGCCGGGAAACCGGTAGTGGTTCATACGCGGGAAGCCTGGGACGACACGTTCGCGCTGCTCGAGCAGCATTGGCGGGGGGCGGGAATCATGCATTGCTTTTCCGGCGGGCCTGAGGAGGCGCGGCGATCGCTCGCGATGGGCTTTCACCTGAGCTTCGCTGGCATTGTGACGTTTCCCAAGGCAACCGGTGTGCAACAGGCGGCTCGAGAGACCCCGCTCGACCGGCTGCTGGTGGAGACGGACGCCCCGTATCTGGCGCCGGCTCCCCATCGGGGGAAGCGAAACGAGCCGTCGTTTGTGACGCACACCGCGGCGAAGGTGGCCGCGCTGCGGGGCGAGTCTACGGAGTCGATCGCGCGGGCGACCACAACGAACTGGGAGCGGCTCTGTTTGCCGCATGGAACCGGCAATGAGTAAACTGGGACATCTCATGGGCTTGGGAAGACTTGGGCAGTCGCTGACGGCCAAGGAAGTCTTCGACCTCGTCAAAGGCGATCTCGAGAAAGTGGAACGCGAGATCGGCGTCGAGTCGACGGCCTCCGTGGAAACCATCGCCCGCATTGCGCAGTACATGCAAGGCAACGGCGGCAAGCGCCTGCGGCCCATCCTGGTGCTGCTCTCCTGCAAGCTGTTCGGCGAGGTGACGCCCGAGGCCATTCGGCTGGCGGCCGTGATGGAGCTGATTCATACCGCCACGCTGGTGCACGACGACGTGATCGACGTCGCGAACACGCGCCGCGGCAAGCCTTCCGCGAACGTCCTGTGGGGCAATCACACCTCCGTGCTGGCAGGCGACTGGCTGTACATGCAGGCCTTCCAGATCGCCCTGCGGCAGCGGAATTTCCACGTGCTCGACGTGCTGATCGGCCTGACGCAGATGATGGTGGAGGGCGAACTGCTCCAGTTGGAGCGCATCGGGCGGATCGACATCTCCGAGGCCGACTACATGGAGTTGATCGACCGCAAGACGGCGAGCCTCTTTGCCGCCTGCGCCAAGCTGGGTGCGCTGGTGGCCGGGGCGAGCGAGGCGATGGAGGCCAAGCTGGGCGAGTTTGCCTGGAGCCTCGGCATCGCCTTCCAGTTGATCGACGACGTGCTGGACTTCACGGCGCGGGAGAACGTGCTCGGAAAGCCGGTGGGGAACGATCTGCGCGAGGGCAAGATCACCCTGCCGCTGATCTACGCCCTACAGGACGCAAGCGCGGAAGAGCGGCGGGCGGTGGAGACGGTGCTCAAGGACCAGCATTACGAGCATGTGCCGTTCAAGGAGATCCGGCGGGTGATCGAACGGCACAACGGGTTCGAGCGGGCGCGGGAGCGGGCGCACATGTTCACCGAGCGGGCGAGGGCGATCATCCACGAATTCCCCGAGTCGCCGTACCAGCGGGCGCTGGCGACGGTGACGGATCTGGTGACGGACCGGGACCGCTAGAGAGCGCTTCAGGGCTCGTACAGCAGGTTGGGACCGAAGTCCGGATCGACCCCAGCCTTGATCTCACGAACCCAACGGTCGATCCTGCCCCTATCAAGCTTCCAGAACTTACGACATTCTTCGAGGAAGCGAACCACATCGTCGCGACGACCGCGCTTGAGGAGTTCGTTGGCTAGTTTCATGGAGGGGCCGAAGGTGGCCAGGGCAGGCGAAAGCTGTTCATAAGAGTGAGCGCCTACCAGGATTCTGCCGTTCACGAATGCGGTGGGCGTCGCGGTGATGCCGATATCCATTGCGTCCTTTTTCTGCACCTGCCAGGCGTCGCGAGAACGACCCGATTCCATACAAAGCCGCCAAGCCTCCGTGTCAAGTGCTGCTTCCTTGGCTGTTTCCGCGAGGTCGCGGGTGACCGAAAGGCTTGCCCGCGCAAAGAGGGCGTTATGCATGGGCCAAAAACGATCCTGCTCCGCTGCGCACAGTGCGGCTTCCGCTGCCGCTTCCGAGAATGCTGTCGCCCTCGATGGCGTGACTTTGAAGTCCACCATGATTCGTTTGTCGAACCTCTCAAGAGCCTTTGAGACGGTTTGCGCGAAGGAGCGGCAGAACGGGCATGCGAAGTCCGAAACAATGATCAGATGCACCGGAGCATTCTCCGGCCCTTGGCGCAGGCCGGGTTTGAGGGTCGCATCAAGGCGGCCGACTACTGGGGCGACGGCGGGCGTCGCACCGGGCTTTGCAGATCAAAGCCATTTCACCAAACTATTCGAAAGGCTGGTCGGCCTCGCGCCCGCCAGTTACGCTCGGCGGCATAGAGGCGCTCATTGTTGCGAGCACACGATCTGCGCGTGTCAATAACAGAGTGTAATTCGCTGCCGACTCCAATGATCGGGTTTAAGATGCAGTTACCTGCGCGGAGGGTACGGCAACGCTGGGAAGCGACCGGAGCGCCGACTCAGGGGCCGGAATGTCGGGGCGGCTCGCGAGCCGCCCCCGACGCAATATTCTGGCGCAGGAGCGCTACATCCCGGGAGCGCGAGGGCAGCGCCCTCGTATCCAGAAAAGCCTCCTTCCTCATTGAGGCCGCCATCGAAACGACTTTCGCGGAGGGCTCCTTGGCGGGCGCATCATCGAAGGTGAGATACGCCTTATCGTCAGTGAGCCAATCTTCGTGGATCTCCAGTAGCAGCATGCCGATCAGGCGTAAGCAGGCTGCGCGGTATGGAAAGATGCCGATGAAGCGCGTGCGCCGTCGAATCTCCAGATTGAGACGCTCGATGGGATTGGTCGAACTGCCTCCTTCCGCTATTGGGACCCACGCCGCGGCTGATCGTCGTTTCTTCTGCCGGTCATCGATTCGCCAATATCGACTTAGCTGACCCGAACTTTGAGAACTCGTCGAAGACGGCCAATATTCTGTTTGCGGTGGCGTTCGACCAGCGCCATCGAGAGCCCGACGCTCTGACCATGCAGAGGCAGCGACAGTGCCGATCAGCGCGCTGACAGCGTGGCAGGGCTTGTTCGACCACGGCATCCCGCAGCCTGGATAACGCGTACTCATGCATGGTGGGGCGGGAGACGTTGGCCTGTTTGCTGTGCAGTTTGCCCATCTGCACGGCGCGTACGTTGTAACCACTGTGTCGGCCAACCACATTGACTATGCACGTTCGATCGGGCAGATGAGGCCTTCGACTACCGTGGCGCGCCGTTCGAAGAGCGTATGCGTGACATCGACGTCGTTTTCGACGTTCGTGGCGCGTGCTGAGAATGTTCGTTCGAGCCGGGCTCGAGCAGGTGAGTAAGCTATTCGAGGACGGGCAGCCCAGAGCGGCGCTGGACGCATGGTGCCCGTGGCCGCCGCAACGGATGCCCGTCGCGGAGCAATTAGTAAGCGCAGGCCGGGGAAGCTGGTCATCTCATCGCTCGAATGGTCATGTCCCGACATCTCAGTAACGAAAATGGCCCCGTAGCGGCTACTGGCGCTTCCCACGGCAATCGGGCTCCTCACTCACCTCGGAGCTCCTGCGCACTGGGGTGACACCGTCTCTCGACTGGGCACCTTCAACTCCTCTTCGCGTTCCCACTTGACCCACTTCAAGTCGAGAACGAAGATCGCGTAGACCACCGGCACCAGGAGGAGAGTAATGACCGTGGACAGAGTGAGTCCGCCGATTTGCGCGTAGCAGAGCGGCTCCCACAGTGGACCGCCGTGGGCGGCCAACGGGAAGAGCGCAATAACGGTCGCGCCGACAGTAATCAGCACCGGGCGCAGGCGGACGATCCCGGCATCGAGCAGCGCCTCACGAAGAGGTGCTCCCTCGTGGTGGCGCTCCTCAATGAAATCGAACAGCACGATGATGTGGCTGACGATGACTCCGACGAGACTGATGATCCCGAGGAACGCCATCATCCCGAAGGGCGTCCCCATCAGGTAGAGCGCCGCCAGTGAACCGGCGATGCCATAGGGAATCGCTGCGAAGACGATCAATGGCTTGACGGCGTGCTTGAATTGCATCACGAGTGCGACGAAGATGGCCACAACAGACACCGCCAACACGATCACCTGTTCCTGGAATCCCTCCACCTGCTCCTTATACTCACCGGCGATCTCCATCCGCATACCGGGAGGCAGTTCTTTCTCCAGCGCCACGATCGCGGGCATCACCTGACCGAGCAGTTCGGACGGCAGAAAGCCTTCGGCCGGGAAGGCGGAGACGGTGATGGTCCGAAACTGGTTCAGGCGCCGCAGTTTCGCGGGCTGCATTTCGTACGACAGCGTCGCCACCTGGCGCAGAGGAACAGCCCGGTTGTGCTGTTGCGAGTGCACGTACAGGTTTTCGAAGTCGGCCACCTGCGACCGCTCGTCGAGCCGCAGCCGGCCGACGATGGGAATGTTCTTGTCGCCGTCACGCAGAGTCGCCAGTTGGACTCCGTTGAAGGCCGCGAGCGAGGCGGTCGCTACATCATAATTCGAGATGCCCGCGAGGTTCGCCCGGTTCGGGTCCACCTGGAGGTTTAGCGCAAGGGTCTCCTCGCCCCAGTCATCGCGGACCCGGGACGACGCCGGGGCATCGCGAAGGATTTGCTTCATGCGAGCGGCATACCCACGCAGAGCAGGAAGATCGTCTCCCGACAGGCGAATCGAGACGGGGACTCCTACCGGAGGTCCCGTCTCCAGCGGCCGGACATCAACGCGGGCGTTGGGGACGTTCGTCGAGAGAACGCGCTGCAACTCCGGCAGTAAATGACCGGTCTCGTGTTTGTCCCGCACCTTTAACAAAATCTGCGCGTAGTTGAGCTGCCGGGGTTCCGGCGCCGCAGAGAACCAGAACCGAGGACCGCCGCCGCCGGCCCATGATGTGATCGACTCGAGCACTCCCTCGCCCGCGGTTTTCTGAATCAGTTCCTCCGCCCGTCTTGCCGTCTCCTGCGTCGCGGTAAGGGGCGCATCTTCCGGCAGCCATACATCAATGTAGGCGAGGTATTGCAGATCCTGCGGGAAGAACTGCGGCTTCAGACGAGAGCCGAAGAACAGGCCTAACGCCAGGACCGCGAAGGAGCCGGCGAGCACCTTCCAACGATTGTCGATCGCCCAGCCGCCAAGCCTGTAATACATCGCGGCGAAACCGCGGGTGCGCCGTTCAGCGGCCGTGGGTTCGCTCTTCCCGCGCAGCAGGTAGTAGCCGAGCATGGGAATGAATGTCATGGACACGAGCCGTGACGCGACCAGCGAGCACGTGATGACTACCGGCAACGTGTAAATGAACCGGCCGGTGTCTCCGCTCAACAGCAGGAACGGTAGGTAGGCCACTATGTTGGTGATAGTCGCATAGAGAATCGCATGCGCCAGCTTCGTGGGTCCCCACCAGGCTGCCCGCTTCCGGGGATGGCCGGCGGCGATATCGCGTTTGATCGCATCACCCGCCACGACGGGGTCATCCACCAACAAGCCCAGAGCGATGATGAGACTGGCAATCGAAACCTGTTGCAGATCCACACCGAGGATCTGCATCATCCCGAACGTCATAGCAAGCGTGATTGGGATTGATATAGCCATCAACGCGGCCGACCGCCACTCCCAGAACCCGACGAGTGACACCAGCACGACCAGGATGATCGCTTCCCACAAACTGCTCATGAAAAGGTCGACGTTCTCCTTGACTTGCAGAGGCTGATCCGAAGTACGCGCCATGACGAGATCGGAGGGAAGGCGCTTCCGGAGGCTCTCCAGGTTGGCGTCGACGGCCGCGGCGAAGGTTCCAATTTGCTCCCCAGCGCGCATTTGAACGTCCAACGTAATCGCGCGCGAACGGCGCCACTTCCCATTCGCATCCCGCCACGTGTAGTAGTGGTGGAACCGTGAAGGGGTTGCATAGCCACGGTAGATCTCGACAAGGTCACGCACATAAGCAGGCTGCCCCCCTGATCCGGCGACCACCAGCACGTCGCCGATCTCGCGCTCGTTGCGAAATTCCCCGCTCGGCGCCACAGCAAGGTTGCGCCCGCCGGCGTTCAGAAGTCCACCGGGAACCGCGATGTTGCGAGCGTTGAGCGCCTGTTTGAAGAGGCTGCCGGATATCCCGTGCGAGGCCAACCGCTCCTGGGAGTAGACGAGTTCCACCTGTTCATCGACAACACCCGATCGGCTCACCTTGGAGACCTGCGGCACGGTCTTCAGGCTCTTCTCGATCTGCTCGGTGAGAGCGTCCATCTCGCGGTAGCTGTATTTGTCGCCGGCGACAGCCCCGAGAGCGCTTCGCACTCCTGCCAGCTCACGAACAATCATGGGCGTCCAGGTGTCGGGGTGCATCTCGGACTGAAAGGAATGCCGGCCGGCAAAGCCATGCAGGAGGTTCTGGATTTCGGTGTCGGACTTCGAGGAGACGCCGTCAAGTCCAACGAATCCGGAACCCTCGATCACCTTCACATCCGAGATGCCCGGCTGTTTGGAAAAGTGATCTTTGGCGAGGTCCGCGAGGCGGCGCGCTGCGCGATTCTCCTGCGATCGCGGAAAGGCCACGATCAGGGAGAATCGGCCGGCGGCGGCGCCGCGGGAACGTTCGATCGCCGCGCGTATCTCGCGGCTGCGCAGGTCCAGGTCCGCCTCATCGGCGATTGGACTCGCCACGGTGAGCATCAGCGCCGCCGTGTCTCCGAAGTCCTTGACGAAGTCGATGGGACCGGCCCCGTCCGGCAGGTCCTTGAGCGCGTCCAGTTTCAGCTTGATATCGTCAAACTCCTTGCCGGTCTCGGAGATCTTCTCGTCGAGCTTCATATAGACGACAGCAGAACCGGTGCGGCTAACCGAACGGATTTCTACCACCTTGGTATTCTGCGCGATGGTCGTTTCGACCTTCTTGGTCACCAACTGCTCAATCTTCTCGGCCGGCATTCCCGGCCAGGGGACGATGGCCATCGCCTCGCGAACGGGGATATCCGGGTCTTTACGCTGAGGCATGTTCCAATAACCGAAGACGCCCCAGAGCATCGTCCCGATCAGCAACACCCAGGCAACCTGTCGCTGTTCAACAAAGAACCGGGCGGTGTTGTGGGTCTTTTCGGCTCTATTGATTTCGTTGTGGTTTTCCATGGGAGAGCTCCTACTGCATCTGCTTCACACGTTCGCCATCCGCAAGTTGCAGCCCGGCGGCGGCTACGATCCGCTGCCCCGGGTGAAGGCCGGCCGTGATCGTCACCGAGTTCCCGCGAACCGGGCCGAGCGCCACGGGCTGTAACCGGACGATCTCGCCCCCGTCGCGGCTCTCCAGGGCGTACACACCGTGGCCGCCCTCGGTCCCGGGGCGCTTAACGATCGCCGCAAGCGGGACCGAGGGCAGCGGCGAAGGGTCACCGGCGGAGATGGCAACGACAGTGGCGACCATCCCCACCTTCAAGGCCTGCATATCGTTCGGAATCGCAAGCTCGACAGCGAAGACGCGACTCGTCGGATCCGCTGCGGGTGCGATTGAGGACACACGTCCGCGGAACGCGCGCTCGGGCAGCGCTTCGGCTTTAACGGTGAGGGTATCGCCCAGCTTGAAGCTTCGAAGAGCGAGATCGGGAACGCCGAACGACACTTTCGCGATGCGTGTATCCGCGATAACGAACGCCGGTGCGCCGGCTCCCACCAGTGAGCCGCGGGCGATTCGCTTCGAAACGACAAAGCCCGGGAACGGGGCCACCAGGGCGGTATCGCCCAAGGTGACCGAAGCCTCGCGGTGTTGTGCCGCGCTCCCTTCCACACGCGCTTCCTGAGCGGCGATCTGCGCCGCGGCTGCATTGCGACGGGCCTCTGCGCTGTTGCGGCGAGCTTCCACAGCGTCAAAGTCTGCTTTCGTCATCGCCTTCTCGGTGTACAGGGTGGTCGCGCGTTCAAAGTCTCGCGATGCCTGATCCAGGGCCGCTTCCGCCTCGCTGAGCTGCGCTTTGAGTGCAGATAAGGATGCGGCAGCGTCCGCCCTCACGGCGTCGGCATATCGAACCTTGGTCTGATACTCAGTGGATCGCAGCCTCGCCAGAACGGTTCCAGCGGCAACGAAGTCGCCCTCCTGAATCTCGCGGCCGTCGCGGCTCTGGCCAATAAACTCCACGTATCCAGACACGCGAAACGTAAGATCCACCTGGGTATCGGGTTCGACGATTCCTGAGTAGCGAACCTCGTTCGAGGCGGTCGTTATCTCAGCCATGACCGTGCGGACCGCCGTCACGGGTTTGTCGGCGACCTTGTGCTTCTGGCAACCACTGACTATCAGTGAGGCCAGCAGGACCGGGTAAGCAATTCGCATCATTGTTCCTCTCCCACCGCTTTCTCGAAATCGGCGCGCGCTGACCAGTAGGCGAGTATCGCCTGTTGCGTGTTGTCACTCGCGGAAGCCAGCTCCGTCTGCGCTTCCAGGACGTCCTTGAGGAGGGCCGAGTTCGAGCGAAAGCGAACGCTGGCCACGCGCGCCGCCTCTCGCGTACTCTCCTGGCTGGCACGGCTTGCCGCGAGCATCATTCGGGCCTCCTGCATCTTTCGAAACGCGCTGCCCACTTCGATACGGACCTTGTCTTCCAGGTCCCGAAGCGCGATGGCGGCTTCCTGAATCGCTTTGTCTTTCTGCGCGAGCTCGTTCCGCTTCTTGCCCCAGTCAAAGGGCTGCCAGTTTGTCTGAACTCCGGCGATAGCAACATTGCGGGGCAGACTGCTGGAGACGTTGATCGCGGAATAGTAGGTGACGGCGAGACTCACGTCCGGGATGTACTCGGACTTCTTCTTTCGCCGTTCGATGACTGCCTGGTCGATCTTGAGACGAGCCTGTTCGATCTCCGGGCGCGAGGCCACAGCGCGCTCCCGCGCATCGGCCAGTTCCGTGATCCAACTCGATTCGATCACCTGCGCGACGCGGAAGTCGCACTCAATCGGTCTGCCCAGGAGCTGATTCAGCTGCTCTTTCTGGGTTGCGATGGGGCTGGTAAGCGCGATCTTGTCATACTCGGCTTTCGCCAGGCGAGCTTGAACGTCCAGGAGATCGGCGTCGAGCGCTGTCCCGACTCTCACGTAATGACTGGTCTGGCGTGAGACCTCGCGCAGGAGCTGGATTGTCTGTTCGACGGCATCCAGCGAGCTCTGCTTCTGGAGAATCGAGTAATAGACCTGGCGGACCTGCTTCACAACTTCCTGGCGGGTGAGCCGGACCTGCTGGCGAGCGATCTTCTCGCTCAACTTCAGCGAGCGGATCCCAAGGCCGATACGAAACTGTTGGGTGAGCGGAAGGGCCACTTCCGCGGTGAGGATCGCCGTCGGTTTTCGAGCCGAGGAGATTTCAGTTGTATCTCCCGGCACCGATCCGATACCCGGGTATTCTCCGAAGGCGCCCTTCTCAAACGTGATCGTCGGCCGCGTCAGCAGGAGGCCCGTGGTAGACGAGAAGCTGAACTGCGGCAGGCGCTGCGTCCGCGCTGCCGCGATCGCATCGGCCGTTCCGGCCGCGCTCAGGCTCGCCTGCTCGATGGACCGGTTGTGAGCCAGGGCGAGATTCACCGCGTCTTCGAGGGTCAGCACGTCGGGTTGCGCCGGCAAGGCCGGAGAAGAGCAGCACGTGACCCACAGCAACCCGATAACACAGTCCAAGTGTGGACGGCGGAAACGCATCTTTTTCTGTTACTCCTTCGAATGTTTGTGTTGGCCCCGGCAGCCGTTACAGCCCGAGTCTGCGGCAAAAGGGCCTCAGGCGTGAGTCTCATACGGTATGGGCGAAAATAGTAGCGCCCTCCCTCCCCATGAAACTCCGCACTGAAAAAGGCAAGCTCAAAATCGAGCACAGCATCATCGACGGCGTGCGCGACATGTGTACCCGCCTCCTCCGCGACAACCCCGAAGTCCGCAGCGTCATCCCCAGCGTCATCAAACCTGTGCGCGACGCCCGTGGCGAAGTCAAAGTGCGCGTCACCGTCCCCACCACCAACGGCTGGAAAGCGATCGCCCTCAGCGCCGGCGCCCGCCAGGAGATCTTCATCAGCACCACCCTCACCAAAGAAGATCTGGAGAAGGCGCTCGAGCGCGCTAGGATAAAAGACTGAGAAGTCCCATGAAACTCATCAGCCACACCATCACGCAGGGACGCGACCGCGCGCCGGCTCGCTCCATGCTCAAGGCCATCGGATTCACTGACGACGACCTCAAGAAGCCCATCATCGGCGTCGCCAACACGTGGATCGAGACCATGCCCTGCAACTACAACCTGCGGGAACTCGCCGTGAAGGTGAAGGACGGCATCCGCGCCGCCGGCGGCACCCCGATGGAGTTCAACACCGTCGCCATCAGCGACGGCGTCACCATGGGCACCGAAGGCATGAAGGCCTCCCTCGTCAGCCGCGACATCATCGCCGACTCCATCGAACTGGTCGGCCGCGGCCACATGTTCGACGGCATCGTCGCCCTCGTCGCCTGCGACAAGACCAGTCCCGGCGCCGCCATGGCCCTCCTCCGCCTCGACGTCCCCGGCATGATCCTCTACGGCGGTTCCATCATGCCCGGCCGCCACAACGGCCGCGACCTCACCATTCAAGACGTCTTCGAAGCCGTCGGCGCCCACGCCGCCGGCCGCATCACCGACGCCGAATTCCGCGCCATCGAGGATTCCGCCTGCCCCGGCGCCGGAGCCTGCGGCGGCCAGTTCACCGCCAACACCATGGCCACCGTCATGGAACTCATCGGCCTCTCTCCCTTCGGCACGGCAAGCGTCCCGCAGGTCGATCCCCGCAAGGACGACGTCTCCTACCGCTGCGGCCAGCTCATCGTCGAAGCCGTGAAGAGGGAACTGCGGCCGCGCAAGATCGTCACTCGCAAGGCCTTCGAGAACGCGATCGCCTCCGTCGCCGCCACCGGCGGCTCAACCAACGCCGTCCTGCACCTGCTCGCCATGGCCCGCGAAGCCGGCGTCGAACTCGACATCGACGACTTCCAGCACATCAGCGAACGCACCCCGCTCCTCGTCGACCTCAAGCCCGCCGGCAAATTCGTCGCCGCCGACGTCGACAAAGCCGGCGGCATCCCCGTCATCGCCCAGCGCCTCGTCCAGGGCGGCTACATCGATCCCGGCGCTCTCACCATCACCGGCCGCACCATCGGCGAAGAAGCAGCCGAGGCGAAGGAGACCCCCGGGCAGGAAGTCATTCACCCGCTGTCGAATCCTATTAAGGCGTCCGGCGGCCTCGTCATTCTCAAAGGCAACCTCGCCCCCGAAGGCTGCGTCATCAAGGTCACCGGCATCGACCGCAAGCTCCATACCGGCCCGGCGCGCGTCTTCAACTGCGAAGAGGAGGCCATGGCCGCCGTCACCGCCGGCAGCATCAAAGCGGGCGATGTCGTCGTCATCCGCTATGAAGGCCCGCGCGGCGGCCCTGGCATGCGCGAAATGCTCGGGGTCACCAGCGCCATCATGGGCGCCGGCCTGGGCGACAGCGTCGCCCTCATGACCGACGGCCGCTTCAGCGGCGCCACCCGAGGATTCATGGTCGGCCACGTCGCCCCGGAGGCCGCGAACGGCGGCCCCATCGCCGCCGTCGCTGAAGGCGACGTCATCGCCATCGATATCGCCAACCGTAAGATTGACGTCGCGCTCACTCCCGAGCAGTTCAAAGAGCGCTTCGCGAAGTGGACCGCCCCCGCCCCGCGCTACCGCACCGGCGTCTTCGCCAAATACACCGCCCTCGTCGAATCCGCCAGCGAAGGCGCAATCACCTCGCGTATTACGACCCGACCCGCGAAGAATGCTAGCGCTTAATACGCGGCGAGAGTTGCGAGCCTGCTATGCTTGCGGGGGCACATCGCATGCCGTGCCTGCTCTGCCATCGGCCAACACATCGTGACTGCGGTGCGACGTTGCCGGGTTACTAACAGTGGCGCATCTGTCCTGGAAGCTTCGCTTTCCCCAAGCGGCGCGTCAGGGCGAATCCTGATACTGCTCAGCAAACCCTACTTCTGGTTGGTCTCAACGACTTATCAAACGTCCGGCGCTTTCGGTTCGATTACTCCGACAACCCCGAGTCGCCGCCGTGCCAGTCGGACGATCACCGCGTAGGCTGCCTCGATGGCATCGGCACTCTCATGAATGTCCGTGACCACCCTATCAAAGCGCTCAGGCTGCTCTGATTCCCATTCAGGCGGAACTGTACTGTACTCTATATTATCTGTGGTCCAAGTGTTCAGGGAGATAGCCCGATCGAAGCGACGAACAGCATCGACGAACGCTCCACGCGCTGCTTCAAGCTCAGCATCAAGGAACTCATACGTTACGCGATCCGCGTAATGAGCGTAGCGAAAGATGGGTTGGAGGGGTGCCCGCTCGAACGCGTGACCAGCGAAATTGCGGTCCTTCAAGTAATCAAGCGTCGACGATGGAACGAGCTCCTGAAAGGCACGAAATACTTCTATATCAACTGAAACGTGCTCGGGAAGGGATGAAAGGCCGCCGCTGGCAGCGACCTTGCCGTACCAAGCTATCACGGTGCTGCCGCAGCTCGGTGGGCGTGTACTTCGTACCCTTCGGGTGCTTAGAATCGTACGAGCGCATATCCGCGTGGCAGTTGAAGCACAGAGGGATGCAGTTCTCGAAGGTGTCATCGCCTCCTTCGGTCTTAAGGACAATATGGTGGCACTCGATCTTAGTCCCACAGAAGTTGTGACAAATGCAGCAGCACCTACCACATGCGGTAAGCGCGCTGTCTTTCACGGCCGGAGGAAAGCTCACGATTGATGCGGCTCCCAGAAGCGTTGACGCTATTCGCCACGCTGACCCGAGTCCCCAAACGATTTTCAGTTGTCCACGACGGGAGTCCGATCCCGCAAGAACAAGCATTCTGTTTGCGATTCCTCCCTAGTATATAGCCGACGCCTGCGGCGGCCAGTTCACCGCCCGCACCATGGCAACCGTCATGGGACTGATAAACCTCTCCCCCTTCGGCCCCGCCAGCGTCCCGCAGGTCGATCGCCAAAAGGACGACGTCTCCTACCGCTGCGGCCAGCGAAGGCGCCATCACCTCGCGCATCACCACCCGACCCGCGAAAAGCACGGGCGCGTAACGGGTCACGCTCCGCGCACCAGTGCCTCGACCTTCCGGTATAGCCGGTCAAACGAAGGCGCGCCGCGGGCGAGTTGCAGGTCCATAAGCGCGGTTGGCCGTGCTTGATCGATTCGAGGATCATATGGAGCGCCGGCGTCCATCCGTGCGCGCACCCATTCTTTAGCTCCACGAATCGCCTCCGGATCAGCCGGGGCAGTAACATCGTTCCGCAGGCGCCTCAACCCTCGAAGAGAGTTAGCCGCAGCCGGAAACCAAGCCTCATACTCGCGATTCGCGAGGACCACAACAGATGCGAGATCTCCCACAGCTCGCTTAACCCGGCGATAGAACTCCGGACCAGAGTTGGCGGGGCAGTCGTCATCCGCGTCAAGCAGGACAATAATGGACCCGCTCCATCCGAGCTTGATCGCTGCCGCCTCTACCGCAGCCTCCAATCCGCCCTCCTTCAATAACAGAGTGCGGGGACGCCTTATAGGCGGAAGGGCCTCGACGTGCACCGTCGAATCAATCGACTCGACGATTCTCCGCAGTAGCAACGGCAAGGCACGCGTTTCACCGTGTCCCTCTACCACTGAGCCGAAGCGAATCATCGAGCCGGAGTGATCTGCTCCATACGCAGCAAGTCGCCTGGCGTGTACAGGTGACGCTTGACGATATCCCGCCCCGCCGCGTCAAGGGGCCCAATCTCCGTCTGACCGTCTACCAGTGCAACAGCAAGTAAAAGATCCTCCTCTAACCGGAGCTCGTCCAGCATCTCGGGGCTGTGGCTGGTAGCGATCACCTGCGTGCTTCGGCTTCTCTCCTTCATCGCGCCCAATAGAATAGCGGCCGCAGCCGGATGCAAGCCCGCCTCGGGCTCCTCGATGCCGATGAGGCTGGGGCCCTCGTCGGTGGCCGGCTGAAAGAGTGCCGCCAACAGCGCGACAGCGCGTAGAGTGCCGTCGGATACGTGCTTTGCCGTCGCCCCGCCGAATGCCAGGAAGAAGTAGCCTTCTGACTGAACCGCCTCTACATGACCTACCTTGGGAACAATTCGCGACAAATACTCCATTAGCCGATCCAAGCGCTCTCTGTGCGCCTGCTGGAGTTCGTAAATCATTGCACCCAGGTTGCCCGCGGCCCGATCCAACGTCCGATACGGTCGGGCCGGTTGCGGCGTTCGCAAGTCGGTCGGCGACGGATTATAAACACGTATACCCGCAAGCGTACGAAGGACCTCTCCGAAAGTGTCATGCCCGGCAAGCGCCGGCAGCAGGAGCCCATCCGCAGCCGCCTGAAACCCAGTGGACAGGGGAAGGACCCCCGCCGGCGAACTTTGATACTTCCCTCCCTGCCGGCTGAAGGACATCATCACCTCATCCCGACGCTTCACGGAACAGTTCTCGATTGCGACTCGCAGAGATCCGTTGAAGCGCCCCGGATCACTAAGCTCGATACCAAGTGCGTAACTGGCCTTGAACTCGCCTCGCTGAAACTCCAAGCCCACTTCCACGCGCTGCCCGGCGAAGTGGCACACCGTGCCCCATCCCCCACGGTTCTCAACCGCCTGGCTCGGTGAAGTGGTAAGCGCGTACGCCAAGAACCGAAGGGCTTCCAGAAAATTACTCTTGCCAGAACCATTCGCCCCTGCAAGCAGAGTCAACGGACCCAGCCTCACGTCACAAGAGGCGATGCTCTTGTAGTTCCGAATCGCGACCTGCTTCACCACCGGGCTCGAAGCCATCGATAACCCTCTACGCCTCCACCGCCTCCAGCACCGCTACCTTATTTAGCGCATGCTCAAAGTCGGCCAGCAGATCCCGCCAGTCCTCAATCCCCACGGAGATCCGAATCAGCCCGTCTGTCACGCCCGCAATCTCGAACTCCTCCGCGCTAAACCCAGAATGCGTCGTGCTCTTCGGATGGCACACCAGCGTCTCCACCCCGCCCAGCGACACCGCCGTCCGCGCAATCTTCAAATGCCGCTGAAATTCGAACGCCGCCGCCTTCCCGCCCTTCAAATCCAGCGAAATAATCCCACCCGGAAAATCGCACTGCGAGGCATAAATCCGCCGTTGCTCCACATCTTCGAACAGCGTCGGATAATACACCTTCCCCACCGCCGGATGCCCCTGCAACCCCTCGGCGATCCGCTGCGCGTTCTTGCTCGAGCGGTTCATCCGCAGCGCTACCGTGGGGAGCCGCGTATCCAGCATCCAGCACTCGTCCGGCTGCAGGATGTTCCCGAACAGCCCCCGCTTGGCCTTCATCTTGCGGATCATCTCGCGATCCTTCGCCAGCGCCACGCCGGCGATCATGTCGCTGAACCCGCTCAAATACTTCGTGGCCGAATACAACGCAATGTCCGCACCCAGCGCCAAGGGGTGCTGGAACGCCGGCCCCAGGAACGTGTTGTCCACCATCATCACCGGCCGCCGGCCCGCCCGCCGTCCCACCGTCTCGGCCGCCCGATTCAAGTCCGTCATCACCAGCGTCGGGTTCGCCGGCGTCTCCAGCAGCACCACCGCGACATTCTCGGACTCCAGAATCGCCCGGTCCAACTCATCGCCGCGCCCCGCCCGCGCCGCCACGCCCCGAATCCCCCACGGCGTCAAAAAGTCCTCAATCAGGTGCTGCGTCCCGCCGTAAATCGGAACGCTGTACACCACCGTGTCCCCCGGCTTCGTGAACGCCAGGAGCGCCGTCATGATCGCCGCCATGCCGGAGTTGAACACGGCCGCGCCCTCCGCCCCCTGCTCGAGCGGCACAATCTGGTCCTCCAGAATCTCCGCATTCGGATGGTTGAACCGCGAGTAAATCAGGTCGACGTTTTCGCCCGGCTCCGGGGTCGCCCGCCCTCCAATAATGTCGAAGGCCCGCTCCGCCGCCTCGGGGCTCGAAAACACGTAGGTCGAACTCCGGAACACCGCCGGCCTCGCCGATCCCACCGATAGGCTAGGGTCGAAGCCCGCCGTCAATACTGCCGTTCGCGGCCGCACGTTCTTCGTATGTTCTTTCGGGTCTGGCATGTTTCGCTCTCTCCCACCCCGAGTGTACTCTAGTACGCCGCCAGGATTACCGGGACCTACCACGGCATAACCGAGCCGGGAATAAGCAGTCCGCCCGATTCAAGCATCACCCGCCCCGCCCCTACAATCAGAGTGTCTCCTAGAGATAGCGGCGTGCCGGTATGATCGCATTCAACACAATGAAAACTCATTACTCTGAAACGGAAGCGGCCGAAGTTCTCGGTGTCTCCGTCGTAGAGCTTCGGGCGCTGATCCGGAAGTACATCGCGCAGAGCGATGAGGATCTGCCGGCCCAGCCGCTCGTAAGCCTTCAGCCTTCTGACCTGCTGCTCCTCCGGCTCCTCTCCACGCAAGACCTTACGGACGTTCTGACCCAGGTTCGCCAGGCCCACTCGGCCTAACCGCGAGCCGCGAGCGCCTCGGGATTTAACAGGTTTGCGGGCCGCCGGCCGGCGAGCGCCGCCACCGCATTCTCCGCCGCCATCATCGACATCTTCCGCCGCGTGTCCACCGACGCACTCGCAATGTGCGGCGCCACCACCACGTTCTTCAACTCCAAGAGCCCCGGGTGCACCTTGGGCTCCTGCTCGAACACGTCCAGCCCCGCATACGCAATCTGCCCCGACCGCAACGCCTCCACCAGCGCCGCCTCGTCCACCACCGGCCCCCGCGCCGTGTTCACGACGATCGCCGTCGGCTTCATCCGCGCCAGCTCCGCGGCCCCGATGTACCCCTTCGTCGAAGCGTTCAACGGCACGTGCAGGCTCACGTAATCCGCCTCCTGGAGCACCTCGTCCTTGCTCCGGTACTCCAACCCCAACTCCCGCTCCACACTCTCCGCCGCGCGCTCGGCATCGTGATACAGCACTCGCATGGAGAATCCGCGCGCCCGCCGCGCCACCGCCTGCCCGATCCGGCCCATCCCGAAGATCCCCATCGTCTTCCCGAACACGTCCTGCCCCACCAGCAGGTCGATGGTCCACCGCTTCCACAGCCCGGCATGTAGAAACTGGTGCGCCTCCACCACCCGCCGCGCCGCACCCATCAACAGCGCCCACGCGAAGTCCGCCGTGGTCTCTGTCAGAACGTCCGGCGTATTTGTCACCAGGATCCCCTGGCGGGTGGCCGCCGGCACGTCGATGTTGTCGTACCCCACCGCGACATTCGCCAGCACCCGTACCCCGTCCAGCCGCCCGATGACCTCCGCCGAAAAGCGGTCCGTCAGCTGCGTCACCGCTCCGTCCACTCCCTTCAAGCGCTCCAGCAACTGCTCCGGCGGCAGCCCCTCGTCCGTTCCCACATAGTCCACCTCGCAGACCCCCCGCAGGTACTCCACCGCCTCCGGATAGATCCGCTTCGTCACTAGAACCCTGGGCTTCATAAGCGACCGAATTGTCGCACGCTGCACCCCCGTCGTACAATCCGAGGACGATATGGCAAAACTCGGTTTTCTCGGACTCGGCATCATGGGCTACCCGATGGCCCGCAACCTCCTCCGCGCCGGACACGAAGTGGCCGTCTGGTCTCACACCGCGGAGAAGGCCTGCAAACTCGCCAATGAGGAGAAGGGCGTCGCCGTCGGTACGCCCCGCGAAGTCGCCGCCTTCGCCGACTGCACCTTCCTCTGCGTCGGTGACACCGCCATGTCCGAGCAGGTCATCCTCGGCAAAGACGGCGTCATCGAAGGCGTGTCCGCGGGCAAGGTGGTCGCCGATGCCAGCACCGTCTCGCCCGAATCCAGCCGGGCCGTCGGCCGCAAACTCGCAGAGAAGGGAGCGGCCTTCCTGGACGCCCCCTGTACCGGCTCGAAGCCCGGCGCCGAAGGCGGCACCCTCACCTTTATGATCGGCGGGGACCCGCAGGTCTATGAAAAAGTGAAACCTTTCTTCGAGCCGATGGGAAAACAGCTCTACTACTGTGGTGGTCCCGGCATGGGCCTGCACGCCAAGCTGACCCAGAACCTGATTCTGTCCAATCTGTTACAGGCTATCAACGAGGGACTCGTCCTAAGCACCAAGGCGGGGGTGGATCCCGAGCTGATGCTCGACATCCTCAACAACAGCGCCGCCAAGAGCGGCCTCCTTGCCTTCAAAGCCCCGTTCATCTTCGACCGAAATTTCGTAACTAACTTTTCTGTCAAGTGGATGCATAAGGACATCGGCCTCATGCTGGACTCCGCCAACCACCTGGAAGTGCCGCTCCCCCTCACCGGCCTCACCCAGCAAATGTTCCGCGCCGCCATCGCAAAAGGTCACGGGGACGAGGATATCTGCTCTACAATCAAAGTGTTAGAAGGAATCGCCGGCGTCGAGGTCAAACGCCGCCAAAAATAGCTCCAGAAAATGGTTGCAATTCCAAATTCGGTATCCTAGAATTGGAAGTAAGCCGGGGAGGCAACTCCCACCAAAGCGAGACTAACCTCATAAAAGACCCCTGAAGCAATCTCCTCCCCGGCGCCCGCAAGGGTCTTTTATCACCGAAGCAAACCCAAGCAGCCCAACCCTTAAAGCGAGCACGAAGTTGTCAGTGGTAACAGGTGTCTATAGGAGGATCTCCGGGAGAAGTCCGGCCCGGGACACGGACCTCCCGAAGATTGAGTGGCACAGTTGCCTGAAAGATGGCTCCCCCCGTACCGCAGATCTACTTTTTACCAACATTCTGTTCATGTAAGCGCCCCCGCATACTCTGATATTCTGTGGATCGGCACGAATGAAGCGCCTGGCCGTCTTAGGATCTACGGGTTCCATCGGAACAAGCACGCTCGACGTTGTCCGCCGCCGCGCGGACTCACTCGCCGTCCACGCGCTGGTTGCCGGCCGCAACACCGCCCTCCTGACCGAACAAATCCGCGAGTTTCGACCTCAGGTCGCAGTTGTGGCAACTCCTGGCGACCTTTCGAATCTAACAGATAGGTTGCAGGATACAGGCCTCCCCCGTCGCGACTGGCCCGAACTCGCCTCCGGCCCCATGGCCCGAGTCGAGGCGGCCATCGCTCCCGAGGTCGATTTCGTGATGTCCGCCATCGTGGGCGTCGAAGGCCTCGCCGCTACCTACGCCGCCGTGGAACAGAAGAAGCGGATCGGCCTGGCTAATAAGGAAACATTGGTGGCAAGCGGAAGCCTGGTGATGGAGGCGGCCGCGCGGCAGGGAACCGAGATGATCCCCGTCGATAGCGAACACAACGGCGCCCATCAATGCCTCCGCGCGGGCGACCGCCGGGAAGTCTCCCGCCTCATCCTCACCGCCTCCGGCGGCCCCTTCCGCAAAACCCCCGCTGCCGCGCTTGAAGACGTGACCCCCGACCAGGCCCTCGCCCACCCCACCTGGAAGATGGGCCCCCGGATCACCATCGACTCCGCCACCATGATGAATAAAGGCTTTGAAGTCATCGAAGCCTGCTGGCTCTTCGGCTTTGCCCCCCAGGAGGTGGACGTCGTCATCCACCCCCAGTCCTCCGTCCATGCGATGGTCGAGTACAACGACGGCAGCGTCGTCGCGCAGATCTCCACCACCGACATGCGCATGCCCATCCAGTACGCCCTCACCTACCCCCAACGCGCCTCCGCGCCCGTGCCCCGTATGGATTGGCGCCAGGCCCGCTCCTGGGAGTTTGAACCCCCCGACGAAGCCAAGTTCCCCTGCCTGCGCCTCGCCTATCAGGCCATGGAAACGGGAGGTTCCGCCGGGTGCACCCTGAATGCTGCCGATGAGGTAGCCGTAGAGGCGTTCCTCGCCGGAAGGATCAAGTACACTCAAATTGCCGTACTTATAGAAGAGACACTGTCCCGCGTACCCGTGCGCCGGCCCGGGAGCGTCGAGGAAGTTTTGGAGATTGATCGCGAATCGCGCACCATGGCCCGGCGCCTGGTAACCGAAGGCGTCCGAGCCAGGCCGGTGGTCACCGCCTGAACGGCGGTCCGCTCGCCGCGGGGAGTTATATGGCTTTTATCGAAAATTTCTGGTGGCTGCTGGTGATGATCGGGGTCATGATCCTGATCCACGAACTCGGTCACTATTGGGCAGCCCGCTTCTTCGACGTGAAAGTGGAGGCCTTCAGCTTCGGCTTCGGGCCGCGCCTCCTCGGCTTTCGCCGCGGTGAAACCGACTTCCGCGTCTCCCTCATCCCCTTCGGCGGCTATGTCAAGATGGCCGGCGAACAGCCTGGCGACGAAACCGCCGGCGACCCCCGCGGCTTTCAGGCCAAGCCCCGCTGGCAGCGTCTCATCGTCATCTTCGCGGGCCCCGCGATGAACATCGTCCTCGCCGTCGGCCTCCTCACCGGCCTCTACATGGCCGCCTTCCCGAAGCTGCCGAACGCCGACGGCCCAGCGATCGTCGCCCACGTGGTCCCCAACTCCGCGGCCGCGAAGGCCGGCATGCGCGAGGGCGACAAGATCGTCGCCATCGACAACGTTCCCGACCCGAAGTGGGAAACCGTCCTCCTGAAGGAAATCGCCAGCGCCAACCGCCCCCTCCCCGTTGTCGTGGAACGCGACGGCGAACGCCAATTGATGACCGTCACTCCGGTCCTCGATGAGCGCAACGGCATCGGCACCGCCGGCTGGGTTGGCCAGGCGGAGATCCAGATCGATAAGCTCGTCGCCGGTATGGATGCCGAACGCGCGGGCCTCAAGCCCGGCGACCTGTTCATCAGCGTCAACGGCATCCCCATCCACTCCGTGCCCAAGCTCCACGAGGTGATCCGCGCCAGCGCGGGCAAGCCCGTCGAGATCCTCTACTCCCGCGATGACCAGCGCAACAAGGTGATGGTTACGCCGAAGTACAACAAGGAAGACGACCGCTGGATGATCGGCGTTCAGCTGGGCGCGCGCGTCATCTACACCAAGCTCGGCCCCGTCGAAGCTTTGCAGGAATCGGTGCGCCAGAACGTGCGCAGCGCGTCGCTCATCTATCAGCTCCTCGCCGGCATCGTCGAGCGCCGCATGTCGGCCAAGTCGCTCGAAGGCCCCATCCGCATCGCGCAGATTTCAGGCGAAGCGGCACGCCAGGGCGCAACCGAATTCCTCGGCCTCATGGCCGCCGTCAGCCTCAACCTCGCCATCTTCAACCTGCTGCCCATCCCCATCCTCGACGGAGGCCAGATCGTGCTGCTCTTCGTCGAAATGCTGATGCGCCGCGACCTCAGCCTGCAAGTCAAGGAAGCCGTATTTAAACTCGGCTTCGTCTTCCTAATGGCCGTCGTCGCCTTCGTCATCTACAACGACATCTCGAAGATCCTGCCGGGGTAGAGTAGCCGAGTATCCGTTAACGTCCTACCGTCAGCAGCTGCGCCCCACGATTCAGGCCCTTAGAAAGGTCTCAGGGTCGATGCCCGCCTGCGGGAGGATGGCGCGTACCGTTCCCTCCGGCACGTCGCCTGGATGATTGGGAAGGGTAGTGAAACGATACTTGAAGCCGGACAGACGGCCCATCAAGCAGCCACGACGATCGTATAGTCGTGGCAGTCGTTCGTTGTCGGCAGCGCCGGCACAAGGCCGCGCTCGCGGCGAGCTTCAATGAGCTTCCGCGCCACGTCCCGTGCGATATCAAGCGCCTCCGCTACCGTCCTGCCCTGCGCAACGAGCCCCTGCAAGTCGTCCGAAGTCGCGAGGAACAGCCCCTCAGGCAATTCCTCCACGTGAATCCGAACAGCCAGTTCCATGCGCTCATCCTAGTATTGAAGACCGACCATCGCCCGACCCACTTGCCACCGCGCGATCGCGGTCGGTCGCTAACCGGGCGGCCAAGTCGTGCTCCTCTTCGTCGAAATGCTGATGCGCCGCGACCTCAGCCTGCAAGTCAAGGAAGCCGTCTTCAAACTCGGCTTCGTCTTCCATGGCCGTCGTCGCCTTCGTCATCTACAACGACATCTCGAAGATCCTGCCGGGGTAGAGCAGCCGATCACCACCCATCCTCTGGTGCGAGGAAGTAGCTGGTGCTGCGCCCTCCCTCCGGACTCTGCACCAGCACGCCTTGCCGGACCAAGGCCAGGATGTCCCGGTACGCCGTGCCCTGCGAACACTTGCTCAGCGCGGCAGCCCCTAATCTCCGCCACGGCCAACGGCAGCCGTACGAAGACACTCCTCTACCGCCGCAGCACCGCCCGCCCCGGATCCAACTGCACCTTCAAGGGCGCCGCCGGCAGCCGCACCGTCACCGCCTCTTCTCCGCTTCCCACCCACACCGTCCGCTTCCCCTTCGCCGTCTGAATCTCCACCGGCGCAAGCGCGGAAAAGCTCGGCTCCACCTCGCCCTGCGTCACCTGCAGCGTCACCGTCACCGCCGGCGCTTTGCCCTTTACCGAAGACACCAGCTTCAAATCCGGCACTCCGGTCCCGTAGACCCACGAATCGAAAAACCCCTCGAGCTCCGGGTCCGCCGACTTCGGCGGCAGAAACGACGCCGCCAGCTTCTGAAAGTCCGCGGTGCTGATCGACTGATAGCGGAACCGCTTCACCAGCTCTCCCAGCATCTTCTGAAACGCCGCGTCGCCCAGGCGCTGCCGCAGCATGTGCATGATCCACGAGCCCTTCTCGTAGGTAATGACCTGCCACGCCATCGGCGACTGCGAACTCTCCAGCCGCAGGCCCCACGTAATGGGACCCGCCGCCTCCTGCGCGCGCCCCGATTCGTCCTTCGCAATCAGACGGTCCCGGTAACTTGCCAACAGCGCCTCCGCAGCCCGCGCCCCGGCCTTCTTCTCGAAATGCAGCAATGCGCTGTAATTGGCCAACGCCTCCATCAGCCACGAGTCCTGGTATCCGTCCGCCGTCACCACGTTCCCCCACCATTGGTGCGACACCTCGTGCGCGTACAGCAATTCGGAAAAGAACGTCTGCTGCCCGCTGAGCACGGGCCGGACCTTCGGATCCAGGTAGGACAGCGTCGAGAGGTAAATCAACCCCGGAAACCCCTGCCCGAACTTCCCCGGTATCGGCGACACTGTCAGCCGCTGCACCGGCGCCGGCCCTAGAATGCCCGTAAAGAACGCCATGGAGTCCGCAATGTCTGCCGCCAGCTCCTGCAGCCGCGCCGCGGGATTGGGCGGCGCAGGCGGAGGGAGGCTGATCATCTCCGGGCGCCGCTGCGTCCGCGGCCAGACCGGCGGCACTGGGGCAATCAACACCGGCGTGCGCGGCTGCAGCGCCGCCTCCACCCGCCGGTTCGCATACACGTCCACCGTGTATCCCGCCGCCGAAGCGCTCACGCTCTGGTACTCGCCCAGGTTGAAGCCAGCCAGCCGCACCGGCGCGATCGTCTTGCGCCGAACCACCTTATACTCGCCCTCCGTGCGCTCCTCCACGGTCTCTCCCGTGGAGACCAGCGTCAGAGCCTTCGGATACCGGAATGTCAGATCGTAGCCGGCGAACTGCAGCTCCCGGTTCGGATACCAGTTCCCGCGCGCGCCCACGAAAAACACGCCGTTGCCCGAGGGCAGCACCACGTTCCCCTCATGCCGGAACTCCACCTCCACCGGCTGTCCGGCGGGCAGCGGCTCTCGCGGAACCACCAGGAAAATCGTGTTCGCTCCGCCACGCAGCAGTTCCGCCCGCAGGCTTTCCCTCTGGTACACTTCTGCCGGCTGTCCGTTGATCGTCGCCGAGACAACCCGCATCTGGTGGGCGATCTCAAACGGGATGCTGTTCAGCGGCTGTGTCGGCGTCGCCTGCACCTTCGTCACCGCCGACAGCCGCAGGTCCTGGTCAAGCGACGCCTCAATGCGGTAATCGGCCAGCTTCACTTCCAGCCCCGGCAGCGGCCGCCTTCCCTGGCGCCACGAGCGTCCGGCGAAGTGGCACCACACGTCGTAGTACGCCACCTCGTCCCGCCGGCTCAGACGCCCCAGCGTCATCTGCACACGCGCCCGGGGGTCCAGCATCAGGTCGAAGTTGCCGAGGTTGACGCCCGTGAACGTGCCGAAGAAGAAACCTTGACGCGCCCGCTCCGGATCCATCAGGTCCTGCACCAGCCGGACGGAGAAGCTCAACGAGACGTTCCCCAGCGTCGGGTCCCACTGCCGGGCGAGAGCGGCGCCCATCTCGGGGCTCTTCTTCGTCTCCCCCTTGCTGATCGCGTCCATCAATTCGCGATAGGAATCGTCGGTGAAGACGAACAACGCTTCCTTGAAATGTTCATTCAGGGCGGGCGACTTGGTGAAGGAAGCGAGCGACAGCCGCTCCCCGCGATCCGGCGGCATCAGCAGGATCTCGGCGTCGCCTCCTTCGGCGTCCGCGGAGAACACGGCATAGATGTGCGCGTCGCCCACCGGCCTCGCGAACACCAGGTAGCCCTCGGTCAGGTAGATGCGCGCGTCTTCGCGTCCGAACGCGATGTCCCGCACGCGATAGCACTGCTCGGGGTCAAGCCGGCTTGCGCGTATCGCAGCCGCCATCTCCGCCGCGCGCCCCGGCGCCGCGGCAGTGTCCGCCGGAAGGAGCGCCGCGGCCAGGAAGATCAGGAGTCCTGCGCCACGAATCAAATGAACATCTCTTCGTCGTGCGTCGCCTGGTTGGGATTCGGCCTGCCGCCGCGCGTCAAATGGTTGATGGCGGCGCGCACGCCCGCCGCCACTCCGCTCACCTCGCGCAGCGGCTTCATCACGCCGGTGTGGACCGTCGTCACCGTCTGGTGGACGCGGGTCAGCGAATCGTCCAGCATCACCTCCGCGCGCTCCAGTTGGCCCTTCAGCTTCACCAACACCTCGCCGAGGGACCCGTCTACCCTGTCCAACTGGGTGCGCGCGAGGCCCAGAACCTCGTTCGCCTTCGTCGTCACTTCGGTGATCTGCTCCCGCCCCTGCTTGAGCGTCGTCTCGGCATTCTCGATCAACTTGCCGACCCGCGGCATCAGCTCCGTCAACTGCGCCTGCGTCGCCTGCGTCGAACGGTACAGCCCGTAGAGAATGAGCAACTGCAGCACAAGCGCGAGCGCGGAAACCACCACCGCGCCCGCCATCACCATAATGAGACCGTCTGGTGTCATTGCTTCCCTGCAAGCCCGTCTCGAGAATTACACGCCCGCGTTCGCCGGATCCGCGCCCTCGTCGCCCGCGCGCCCGCTCACCGTATCGCGATATGCCTGCTTGCCCGCGTCCAGCGCCGCGCTCAGCTGGTCCTTCTGGCGCTGCACCGCGCTCTTGCCCCGTTCCAGGAGGTCGCTCGCCTGCTCACGCACTTCTCCGGACCGCCGCTTCACGTAGTCCGCGCCCTCGTCCGCTTTGCTCCGCAGAAACTGCCGCGTCTCCTGTCCGGACTTCGGCGCCAGCAGGATTCCCGCCGCTACGCCGACACCCAATCCAAGTAGGAAAAAAGAGATCTTCTTGTCTTCGTCCATGTGGGGCTCCTTCGCTTGAGACCAGTGTACTCCAACGCTGCTACAATCGCCCTCGATGTTACGCAAGCCGAAGCTCCTGAACGAAGCAGCGCTGAAGGAGTACGCCCTGCGCCTGCTTGCAGGGCGCGCGCTGTCGGCCGGCGAGCTGCGCGAGAAGCTGCGTACGAAGGCGGAAGTCAAAGGCGACGTCGATACCGTCATGGCGCAGCTCAAGGAGTACGGCTACCTTGACGACCGGAAGTTCGCCGAGTCGTACGCGGCGGCGCGCCTCAACAACCAGGGGCTCGGCAAACAGCGCGTGCTCCGCGATCTCCGCCAGCGGCGCGTTGCCGGCGGCGTGGCCGAGCAGGCGGTGCAGAAGACCTTCGAGGACACCGACGAAGCGGCGCTGGTGGAAGCGTTTCTGGCGCGCAAGTACCGGAACACCGATCTCGCCGAGTTGCTGGCGGACGAGAAGAAGTTGGCCGCCGTGTATCGCCGTTTGCGGTATGCCGGCTTCGGCGGCGGCGTGGCGGTGAAGGTGCTGCGGCGATACGCGGACCGCGCGGGCGAACTCGAAGGATCGGGCGAAGACTAGCGCGAGAGGCTCACCTGCATTCGCCGGAAGTCGATGGTGAACGCGGCGGCGGCGTTGAACACGTCCCGCCCGGCCCGCCCGTCGAGCAGTCTGCTATCGGCGATGCTGTGCCGTGTCAGCACGTCTACGTCTGCAAACAGCACAGGAACGCCGGAAACATGGATCTGAACGCGCGGCAGCCGCTTTCCAGGGAACTCCTGGTTTCCTCCCACTCCGCCCACCGTCACGGTACGCCGTTTGCCTTCGCGGTCGACTTGCGCACGGAACGCGCGATAGAAGTTGACCCAGAGGTCGAGGCGACCGGCGCCGGTGTCGAAAGCGAACAGCAGCCGCTTGCCCTGGTACATGCCTTCGAGCAGCGGCGTTGCACCGGAGAAGCAGAGGTTCGGTTTTTCAGCCAGGGGTGCAGGCGAGGGGTCAATGCGCAGCGACCCGTTGTTGCTGAAGGTCCAGGCCCCGAGCGAGAGGATCACCGGCAGCCCTAGAACCAGCCTCCGTTCAATGGGCCAGCCGGAGAAAGGCTGTGCTTCGTCGTCCAACACCAGAGCGGCGTTATTCTCCACCCTCAGCCCTGCTACATCAAGAGCGGGAAGCGCCGCCAGCTGCATGACGGCTTTTTGCGTGGTGGTCGTTTCGCTCTCCACCCGCCCGCCCACCAGCGGCACGCCCAGGGACTGTGCCAGCTGGCGGCTGATCATACTGAAGTTCGCTCCCGTATCGAGGAAGGCCTTCGTGGACTTGCCCCCAACCTGGATCGGAATCCAGAGCCCTTCGTCGTCGCGTTCGAAGGTGGAGCTTACCTTGCGAGCGTTCGTGACGCGAAGGTCAGGCAGCCCGGCGAAGGCCTCGAAGAGGGCGGCTGCGCCGCCGAGTGACCCCCGCTTCAAGGCGGGCGACGAGGCCATCGCCCGCAAGTGCGCCAGAGCCTTCCCCATTCGGCCCGCGCGCTGGTGCAGGTAGAGCAGTTGATTGTGAGCAAGGAGAGCATCCGCGGATTGCGGGCGCTGCCGGATGACCCATTCCAGGACATCGACCGCCTTCGCCTCGTCGTGAAATACGGCAGCGGCGAGACCCTCATAAAGCCCCTGGGGCCGGGCCTCCGCGAGTTCGAAACAGCGCTTCGTTTCCCACAGCCGCTTCCACGCGGCTTCGTCGCTTCCGGAGATCGGCACCGCAATCGCGAGCAGCCAGGCGTAACGGGGGAAGACCATGGCGCTCGAGGGCATTCAGGAGCGGGAAATCTTCCGCGCGCGCAGGAAGGAATGGATGGCGTACGCCGCCATCACGGCGCCGAAGACGCCCGTGAGCACGACGCGAGCCACGCTCTCCCCGCCGCCGTCGAGATCCCGCACCTGCCGGTAGCAGTTGAAGCTCAGCAGCACCGCGAAGACGGCGAAGAAGAAGCCGATGACCTGATTCCACAACACACGCATCGGGCGAACGACGGCTGGCAGGACGTGCGCGAGGAACTTGCGCGCAAGGGAAAACATGGTGGGCTTACTACTTCAATCGTAGCAAAGCGGTCCGCGAGGGAGGCGGACCGCTTGCCTTAGGGAGAGTCGTCGGATGGAAGATCGTATCGTTATAGAGCCTGCGGCAGTACGAGCGCTGCCTTGGCCAGGGTCTTCTGCAGGAGTTCTACCGCCTGCATCTCGCTCAGACCCCGAGAAATGGATATCTCTGAGATCAGCATCTGCCGCGCCCGGTCCAGCATCTTCTTCTCCCGGAACGACAGCGGCTTGCTATTCTGCTGGATCACCAGCATCTTGAAAACCTCGGCGATCTCGGGCAAGCTGCCGCCCCGCATCTTCTCCGAATTCTCCTTGAACCGGTCTTTCCAGTCCTGGCAGCGCCTGCAGCGCGCTTCGCCTAGATACAGAAGGACCTTCGCCACCTCACCGTTGCGCGTCACCTTGCGCAAACCTACGTCCGTTACGTGAGAGAAGGGAACCATCACCGTCATGCTGTTTCCGGTGAGGCGAAGGAGGTAGAAGCGTTCAGCGTGGGTGCCAAACGACCGGGTGCTGATGTTCTCTATGGTTGCGACTCCGTGATTCGGATACACAACCTTTTCGCCGATCTGGAAGGTCATGCGCGGACCTCTTGTACACCTGACTGTGGTTGTTAGTAATGAAACACTAACGCGAAAGACGATAGTAATTCTCTCATACGGGGAAAGTCAATAGAAATCCTGCCTGATAGAAATTGCATCGACAGCTGAGTCCTGGTCTGAGCCTGGCCGTCGAGCAAGAATTGCTCCAAATGTCACTCCTGGCTAGTGCTCACGACTTTGCAAGCACCACCCAGTGGTCGTTCTGCGAGTGTTACCCAATCCACCGGAGCCTCCCTCAATGCGCCTCCAGGCTCGGCATGAAAAATTAGTGGAAGACCTATTGACACTGTGACACTCATATTTTATATTGGTACTGGAGTTAGGAACTCACAAGAGGAGCAAACAAAAACCATGACCCTGTTGAAATACAACCCGTTCGACGTCGAAGATTTCCCCACCGGCCTGCGTGTATTCCAGGACACGGTTAACCGCGTGTTGAGCGACCTCCCCAACAGCAGCCGCCCCTGGGTGCCGGCGGTTGATATCCTCGAGACCGAGAATGAACTCGTCCTGCGCGCCGACGTCCCCGGCCTGAAGCTGGAGGACATCGACATCCGCCTCGAGAACGGCACTCTCTCCATCAAGGGTGAGCGCAAGTTCGAAAAGGACCAGCAGAACGAGAAGCGCGGCTACCACCGCATCGAGCGCGGCTACGGCGTCTTCGCCCGTACCTTCTCCCTGCCCGATACGATCGATGTCGATAAGGTCGGCGCGGACTACAAGGACGGCGTCCTTACCGTCACCCTTCCGAAGAAGGAAGTCGCCAAGCCCCGCACGGTGCGCGTCCAGATCAGCAACAATTAAGTTTGACCAAACCTGAACTTCGAACGGTCCGCGTCTCCCGCAAGGGCGCGGACCGTTTCCTTTGCGGCCACCCCTGGATCTACTCGAGCGACGTCCTCGAACGCCAGGACAGCGAACCCGGCGCCGTTGTTCGTGTCGCCGGCCTCAGCGGTCGCGACCTCGGTGTCGCCCACTACAGTTCCACCTCCCAGATCACGCTGCGGATGCTCTCCGGCCGCGTTGAGCCCGTTGACCGCGCCTTCTACGAACGGCGCCTCCGCGCTGCCATCGACCACCGCCGCCGCGTCGTCCAGAACTCCGACGCCTACCGCCTGGTGCACGCCGAAGGCGACCTGCTCCCGGGCCTCATTGTCGACCGCTACGGCGACTACCTGGTGGTGCAGACCCTCACCCAGGGCATGGACCGCGCCAAAGAACTGATCTTTGACATCCTGACCGAACTCCTCTCGCCCCGAGGTATTGTCGCCCGCAACGACGTCCCCGTCCGCACCCACGAGGCCCTCCCGCTCGAGGCCGCCGTCGTTCGCGGCGACGTCCCGGCTACCGTCCCCATCACCCTCAACCATTTTTTTCTCGAAGCGAACCTGACAGGCGGTCAGAAGACCGGAATCTTTCTGGACCAGCGCGAAAACTATCTCGCCGCCGCCCGCTACGCGCGCGGCCGCGCCCTCGACTGCTTCACTTCCACCGGCGGCTTCGCCCTCCACCTCGCCCAGCGCTGCGAAACCGTAGAAGGGATCGATAGCTCAGCCGACGCCCTCGCCACAGCCAGGGCCAACGCAGAAAAAAATCACCAAGCGAACCTGACGTGGCGCGAGGCGAACGTCTTCGACGTGCTCACTGCCTACGACTCAGCCCAGCGCCGCTTCTCGACGGTCGTCCTCGACCCCCCCGCCTTTGCAAAGTCGAAAGCGAATCTGGACGCCGCTGTCCGCGGCTATAAGGAGATCAACCTTCGAGCCCTGCGCCTCCTCGAGCCCGGCGGTATCCTGGTCACCTGCTCCTGCTCCCACCACTTTCATGAAGCTTTATTAATGGAAACTGTGGCTTCCGCCGCCCTCGACGCCGCCCGCACCGTCCGCGTCCTCGACCGCCGGATGCAGTCGCAGGACCACCCTGTGCTGCTGACTGTTCCCGAGACCCTCTACCTGAAGTGCCTCATACTGGAGGTGCTGTAGCCCTTACCGCAACGCCCGACCCTTCAAGTACTCGATTAGTGCTGCTGGATCGTCCGTGATGATGGCGTCCACGCCCGCCTCGACGAGGCGGTCCCAATCGCGCACTGTATTCGCCGTCCAGGGCACCACCTGCAGGCCGGCTTTGTGCGCCTCCTCCACCCGCCCCTTGGTCACCAGCATGTAGTGCGGTGAGACGATCCTGGCCCCGCTGTCCTTGGCGATCCCCACAAAGTCCTTCAGCCCGATCGCATAGAGCGCTGACAGCCGGATCTCCGGGGCGATCTTCTTGCAAGCCTCCAGGGTCCGGAAGTCAAACGACTGCAGAATCACGCGTTTCTCCAGCTTGTGCTTCCGCACGAGGTCCACCACCAACCGCGTGAACTCCTCCGGCGACGGCGTGTACTCCGGCTTGTCCTTGAAGATCTTGGTTTCGATATTGAACTCGAACGTCCCGCGTCGCGCCAGCGCGAGGACCTCATCGAGCGTCGGCATCCGCGTTCCCGGCACAGCCCTCTGTTTTGGATAGTCTGCGTTCGCCGTTGCGCCGCAGTCGAACTGCCGCAGTTGTTCGAGCGTCAACTGGCGGATCCCTTTCGGCAACCCCGCCGGACCCTTGCAGATCTTTGGATTCAGCTCCGGGTCGTGCGACACGACGACCACGTTGTCCTTAGTCACCGCCATGTCGAGTTCCAAAACGTCGGCTCCCACCTCGATCGCGTGCTCGAAGGCGGGAATCGTATTCTCCGGCAGCACGGCGCGGGCGCCGCGGTGTCCATGAACCTGAATGCGGGGGGCGCCCATCATAACGGAAGCCAGCAGGGCAAAGGCGAGAGCGGTACGCACGCTCCCAGGATATAGTAGAGGCATTTCATGACCGTTAACGGAGTCATTGGTATGAAATCATCGCTCACCCGCCGCCGGTTCTCGCAAGCCGTCACGGCGACCGCTCTCAGCTACTCCCGCATCCTCGGCGCCAACGGACGCCTCCAGGTCGGCTACATCGGCGTCGGCAACCGCGGCGACCAGGTGCACGACGCCTTCCTCGAGCATGGCGATCAGCAGACGGTCGCCCTGTGTGACCTCCGTGACGACTACATGGAATTTGCCGCGAAAAAATCCCGCGCCACTCCGGCCCGGTACAAAGACTACCGCAAACTGCTGGACGACAAGAACGTCGAGGCCGTGGTGATCGCCACACCGGACCATTGGCACGCCATCCAATTCGTCGACGCCTGCAAGGCCGGCAAGGACGTATATGTGGAGAAGCCGCTCTGCCTCACCGTCAGCGAAGGGCGCCGCATGGTCGAGGTCGCCGAACAAACGAAGCGCGTGACCCAGGTAGGCATCCACCGCCGCTCGGCAAAGTACCTCGCCGAAGCCGCGCAGCTTGTCCGGGACGGAGGCATTGGCCAGGTGACCGTGGTCAAGGGCTGGCACCTGGTGAACGAGTGGCCGGTTGGAATCGGCACCGCTCCCGAAGGCCCCCCGCCCAGCGACGAGGAATGGGAAGCCTGGCTCGGGCCCGCACCGAAAGTCCCGTATAAGAAGAGCCGCGCCTATTACACTTTCCGCTGGTTCTACAACTACTCCGGGGGTCAGCTCACCAATTTCGGCGTCCACTACGTCGACATGCTTCGCTGGTGCATCGGTAAGGACTCGCCGAAAGCCGTTACTGCCCTGGGCGGCAAGTTCGCCATCAAGGATGACCGCGAGATTCCCGACACGCTCGAAGTCCTCTGGGACTACGACGGCATGCTGATGGTGTTCTCGCAGTACAACGCCAACAGCGCGCCCGGTAACATCCAGAACGCGGAGATGGAAGTTCGCGGGACCAAGGGAACGCTCTACATTCACAGCGGCCGTTGGGAAGTGGTCCCGGAGCGGAACGCCGAGGTTCCCGTGCCCGCCCGCGTCCCCACCGAACGGGGGGTTGAGCGCGCGTGGGGGCAGTCCCGTAAGCCCGCCATGGAACCGAGGGAAGGCAAGGGCAGCAACGATACGGCCTTCCACGCCCGCAACTTCCTCGATTGCGTGAAGTCGCGCGCCAAGTGCAACTGCGACATTCTCACCGGCCACCTCTCCACGTCAGCCACGCAGATCGCAAACATCGCGCTGCGGACGAAGAGCTACCTGGAGTGGGACGCCAAGGCCGAGAAGTTCACCAATAACGCTGCGGCGAACAAATATCTCCAGCATCAATACCGGGCGCCGTACAAGCTAGGCTAGAAGTATGCCGAGACCGCAACTGTGCCTGTTCTCGAAGCATGCCGCGCACCTGAACTGGAAGGAACTCGGCGCCTTCGTGAAGAAGACCGGCTTCGACGGTGTCGATCTCACGGTCCGCGACAAGGGCCACGTGGAGCCCGCCAACGCTGCCCGCGACCTCGAGCCGGCGGTCGAGGCCATTCGCGCCGCCGGCGCCTCAGTCCCCATGATCACCACCGGTCTACTCACTGGCGAGGACGACTACGCGGGGCCCATTCTCTCGAACGCCGGCCGCCTCAAGATTCCGTTCTTCAAGCCCGGTTATCACAAGTACAGGGACGGCGAAGGCATCGAGGCGAAGTTGGCGGCTCTGAAGCCCAAGATCGCGAGTCTTGCGGCAGCGGGACGATCGCATGGCGTGGCCATGGGCTTCCATAATCACTCCGGCGATCACGTGGGCCTCGCCGTATGGGACATTCGCGAACTCATCGCCAACCACGATCCGAGTTACTCCGGCTACTACTGGGACACCGCGCACTCCGTCATCGAGGGCACCCTCTATGGCTGGAAAGCGTCCCTCGACCTTGTCCTGCCGCGCCTCAAGATGATCGCAGTCAAAGATTTTTTCTGGGAGCGTAAAGATGAAGGCTGGAAGCTGCAATGGTGCCCGCTCGGCGGCGGCATGGTCGACTTCCGTGCGATCTTCAAGACGCTCGCCCAGGCCGGCTGGTCCGGCCCCGTGTCGCTGCATACCGAATACGCGACCCCCGACGAAATGCGTGCCATCGAAGCGGACTTCCGATTCCTGAAACGCGAGGTGGACCGCGCGTATGGAGGGTAGCGCCGCTCCGCAGGCCCTCCGCACCTTCGCGCTCGGCCCCATCGACCTCGAGGTCATGCACGTCGAACCGGGCCGCGCAGTGGTGGAACTCAGCATCCGCAAGCAGCACATGAACTCCGGGGGACGTCTTCACGGCGGCGTCCTCGCCACCCTCGCCGACACGGCCATGGGTATCGCCCACTACCACTCACAGCCCAAGGACCGGACCTCCGCCACCGTCGAGATCAAAGTGAACTTCCTCAAGGCTGTCTATGAGGGCGTGCGGCTCCGGGCCGAAGGCACGGTGCTGAAGGCCGGCGCCAGCCTCTCGCTTGTCGAATGCCGGGTCTACGATGACCACGGCCTCTTTGTCGGACAGGCGCAGGGTACGTTCATCTCGCTCCCCAAACCATGACCGGCGCCGTCGCCCTCGCCCTGCTCCTCGCCCCTTACTGGGAAACCAAGCCGCCCCGGGAGTGGAGCGTCGAGGAACTCCAGCGCATGTTCACTGACTCCCCCTGGGCCCAGATCACCACCGCCGGCCGCAACGCCGCGGCGCCCGCGCCGATTCCCGTCTTCCTGTCCACCGCGGAACCCATGAAGCAGGCCGAAGCAGAGGCTCGCCGCCGCGCCCGGCTCGAGCCAGACCCCGACTTCACGGACTTCCTATCGGCTCACGAGGGCAAGGCCATCATCCTCGCTATCCGTATCGACAACCCGCTCGCCCTGTCCGACGGCGAAGAGTCGCGCCGGATGGAGAGCGAGAGCGTCCTGCGCGTCGGGCGCCGGAAGCACAAACTCATTGGCCACTTCCCGCCCAGCCGCGAAGATCCTTTCCTCCGGCTGGCCTTCCCTCGCGACGTTCCGCCGGCTGAGCGCAAGCTCACCTTTGAACTCTACGTGCCCGGAGCTTCTTATCCGTACCGGGTTATCGAGTTTGTCTTGAAGGACCTTGCGTGGCGTGGCGCCCCCGCCTACTGACCCAACAGCCCGTTACAAATACGATACAATTCGTCCAAGCTTCTTCACTTTAGGGTCAACTTAAGGAGGTTCGCCTTGTTGTCGAAACTACCCATTCGTGCGGCGTGGCTCGCCGCGCTTCTCACGACCTTTCTCCTGTGCCAACCTGTTGCGGCGCAGGTCCTCTATGGCTCTCTCGTCGGCAACGTCACCGACGCCACCGACGCGGCTGTTCCCAACGCGACCGTCACCATTACCAACAAGCAGACCGGGGCGGTTCGCACTGCTCAGACTAACGATGCGGGAGTCTTCAGCATCCCGACCGTGCAGAGCGGTCTTTACTCCATCCGCGTCACCCGTGAAGGCTTTCGCGCCGTCACGCAGGATAACGTTGAAGTCGCCGTCAACGCCGTGGTCCGCCAGGACTTCAAGCTAAACGTCGGCCAAGTGACCGAATCGGTTGTTGTCGAGGCGCAAGCCGCCTCGCTGCAAACCGACCGCGCCGAGGTGCGATCGGAGATGACGTCCAAGGCGCTCACGGAGATCCCCGTCCCCGGCCAGCGTAACTACCAGGCGCTGCTCATCACGCTGCCCGGCATCGCACCGCCGGAGACGCCGCACTCGATTCCCTCGAACCCGTCGCGCTCCATGCAGTTCGCCAGCAACGGCAACAGTTTCGCGTCGAACAACACCCGCATCGACGGCGCGAGCGCCACCAATATCTGGCTCCCGCACATCGCCAGCTACGTGCCCGCGCTCGAGTCCATCGATACCGTCAACGTCGTCACCAACTCCTTCGACGCCGAGCAGGGACTGGCCGGCGGCGCCGCCGTGAATGTCATCATCCGCTCCGGCACCAACGACTTTAACGGCGCGCTGTTCCACTACCATCAGGGCAACTGGAGCCAGGCGCGCAACTTCTTCCTACCCGCCAACCAGGACGTTCCCAAGTTCGTCTTCAACCAGTTCGGCGGCCGCGCCGGCGGCGCCATCATCAAGAACAAGCTGTTCTACTTCGGCAGTTACGAAGGCACCACCGATCGCCGTTTCGCCTTCGGTCTCTACAGCGTGCCCACGCCCGCTATGCGCGCCGGCGACTACAGCAACCAGAGCGGCCTGGGCGCGGCGCAGCGCAGCATCATCGTTGATCCGCTGTCCGGCGCCACGTCCGCTACGCGCACCCCGTTCCCGGGCAACGTCATCCCCACGAACCGGCTGAACCCCACTGCGGTGCGCCTGATGCGTGACCTGCCGCAGGAGAACCTGCCCAACCCGCAGGGCCTGCCGTCCCAGAACTTCTTCGGCTCCGCGCCCGCCTCCCTCGACCGCCATACCATCGATAGCAAGGTCAACTACAACATCAACGACAAGTGGACCATGTTCGCGCGCTTGAGCTGGCTCGATTTCTCGATGCTCAGCCAAACGCCATTCGGCGACCAGGGCGGTCCGCCCATCACCTTCGGCAACCCCGGCGAGGGCTCCGGCGGCACATGGAGCGGCTCGCTCGCCACCACCTACACCCTCTCGCCCACTTTCGTGATCGACGCCAACTTCGGCTACACGCGCATGATCACCAACGTGGAGCAGCCGGGCCTGGGCCCGAACACCTGCCGCGACGACCTGCGTATCCCCGGAGCGAACGGCTCGCGCCGCTTTGAAAGCGGCCTTTGCGGCTTTGGCATCGGCGGACTCACCGTCTTCGGCTCCACGGAAAGCTACATGCCCTACTTCCGCGACGACCCGCAGTATCAGTACGTGGCCAATGCCAACTGGCAGAAGGGCCGTCACAACATCCGCTTCGGCATGGACATCTACCACCTGCAGTTGAACCATCAGCAGCCTGAATTCACGGGCGGGGGCGACGCTTCCGCCGCGGGCCGCCTGAACTTCGGGCAGGGCCCGACGCAGCAGGGCGTAGGTAATGTGTTCAACTCTCACGCCACCTTCATGCTGGGCCATATCACGGGCGGCGGCCGCCTCCTTCAGGTGCCGGACGTCTATCGCACGCGCACCAGCATGTTCAGTTTCTATGCGCGTGACCAGTGGCAGGTAACCCGCAACCTGACGCTCTCCTACGGTGCGCGCTTCGAGAGCTTCCCCATGCCCTGGCGTGAAGGCGACCGCGGCATGGAACGATACGACTTCACCACCAATGAGATGCTGGTCTGCGGCGTGGGCGGCATCCCGCGCGATTGCGGAACGGACGTGGCCCCCGTCTACATCTCGCCGCGCCTCGGCATTGCGTATCGCCCGACCGAAAAGTGGGTGGTCCGTTCGGGCTTCGGCTTCAACTACGATCCCTGGAACCTGGCCCGCCCGCTCCGTACGAACTTCCCGGTGCTGTTGGTGCAGAACTTCGCGGCCCCGGCGTTCCAGTGGGCGTCGAACCTTCCCGGCAGTCCGCCGAACTCAGTGGCCCAGGTCGGCTTGCCGGTTCTGGCCGAACCCGTCGTCGGCTCGAACGGCCGCATCGCGTTGCCCAACAACTTCAACGTCGTCACCTCCGGCGATCGCTTCCAGCGCAGCTACATCATGAACTGGAACCTAACTGTGGAGCGCGACCTCGGCAAGAACTGGGTCGGACAGGTTGGCTACGTCGGTAGCCGCGCCGCCCGTGTCAGCGGATCGCTGAACCTGAACGCGGGCCAGGTGATCGGCGCTGATCAGGCCGGCCAGCCGCTCTTCCCGCGCTTCGGCCGCGCCGTCGCCACCAACCTGGTCACCGCGGTCGGCGACACCAACTATCACAGCCTGCAAACCACTCTCCGCAAGCGCTTCTCCGCCGGCCTGCAGGCCAACTTCGCCTACACCTGGTCGAAGACTATCGGCATCTGCTGCAACACGGACAACAACGGCGGACCGGCGGTGAGCGCCCTCGCGTACATGGACCGCAACCGCACCGTTATGCCGTTCGACCGTACGCACAACTTCCAGGTCACCGCGATGTATGAACTGCCATTCGGCAAAGGCCGGCGCTTCGCCGCGGGCAGCAGCGCCGTCAACGCCATCATCGGCGGCTGGCAGCTCAACACCGCCATCAGCGTCATGAGCGGCCTTCCGTTCAACGTCACGGCCGACGGCGCCACGTTGTTGATGCCCGGCAGCCAGCAGCAGCCGGACCTGGTGGGCGACCCCACCAAGCTCGGCGGCATCGGCCGCGGCAACCCTTACTTCGATCGCGCCGCATTCCGCGAAGTGCCCCGCGGCGCGCCCCGCTTCGGCAACCTCGGCATCAACGCCCTGCGCGGTCCCGGCTTCTTCAACACGGACCTCGGCCTGTTCCGCCAGTTCCGCATGAGCGAGCGCTTCAACATGCAGTTCCGCGCGGAGATGTTCAATTGGACGAACACCCCCAAGTTCTCCAATCCGCAGGGCAGCATCAACAGCGGCGACTTCATGTTCATCACCAGCACCTTCAATAACGGCCGCGAACCGAACGGGGACCGCATTATGCGCCTCGGCCTGCGTCTGTCGTTCTAGGTTTCGGAGCTCTTCCGGCCGGTCCCCGCGTAAACGGGGGCCGGCCGTTTCTATTGGAAGAAAGCCCGCCACGCGGTGACCACGCAGGCATGTGTCACCATCGCCGCCCGGATCCCGCGCCCCTCACGGAAGGCCAGTCCGTAGAAGACCCCCGCCGTACCGGCCAGCAGGGCGAACCTCCAGTTGGGAAACTGCCGGAACCACAGATGGACCAGGCCGAACACCGTCGAGGCCGCCAGCAACGCGAACACGAAGCTGCCGGTCCACTGCGCGAGCCATTGTTGCAGCAGCCCCCGGACGAAGAACTCTTCGCCCAGGGCCACCACCCACAAAATGCCCGCGAAGGTGCCTGCCGCAAGGAGCACCTCCTGCCACCAGGGGAGGGAAGGCGGCGCGTACCGCGCGAACCGGATCACCAGGTTGAGCGCGCCGGCCACCGGGAGAAAGAGAACGAACCACCGCAGGCCAACCCACCACTCGCGCTTCGACGGGAGGAAGCCCACGCCCACGCCTTCCACGCCGCGCATGGAGAGGAATGCAAGGATGCCAGTCCGGAACCACATCAGTTGGCCGAGGGCGTCGATGCGGAGCCGCTCGTACGGGCGCGGGTAGATCGCCTCGAAAGGCTTCGCGATGAGCACGCTAGCCAGCAGGCCCAGCAGCAGCACGTCCGCCCAGCGGTGCTTCGGAAGCACGATGAACCAGAACGAGACCGCCGCGGACATCAGCAGCAGCAGGTCGCCGCGGCCGCGTGCACCCGCCAGCAGCCAGGGAAGCATGGCGGCAGCGGTCATCAGAGTAGCCCGCACGGCGGGCGAGGCAGCGGCCTCGAAGCGCCTTCGCGAGGGCTCCACCACCGATGCCACATAGAAGGTTAATTCGGCGAGGAACGCGGGAAGCACCGCGGCGGCGATCGCGCCAGGGATATTCTGTGAGTGAGCGTAAACGAGGCCGGCGATGCAGCCTACCAGCCACAGCAACGCGATCGCGGCCCAGAAGCCGCGCAGGGATTGCTGCATCGGCTTCATCGTAGCACTCGCCCTCTTCCTGACGCCCATCTGCGCTCAGCCGGACGGCCTTGCCATCACCGACGACGATGAGGCGACGGATCCGTGCTCTTCCGCCGTCAGGTAAGCGTCGCGAGAAGCCCTTGGACGGGCCGATGCCAGCACCCGTCGAGATCGTGCGCGCTAACCTGTTGTTCCCTGACAAGAATGGACTGCCTGATCTCATGAACCGCCTTCTCCGTCTGGCTCCAGAACCCGGAATTCTACTAAGGCGCACGCTATGCGGCTGGCCACCACGACACGCCAAGGGTCATTGCCTGCGGGGAAGACTTGCCGCGACGCCTAGCGGTGCCGCGCGGCTGCCTCTTGGAAGTCATGGCATTCCTCCGAGGATTGAAAATCAGGGCCGTCGTCCGGGATGAGCGAAATGCTGGCTGGCGCCCGAGTTGATATTGCGATTTCACGGAGCACTTCGATCGCCGGTTTCGGGCGACGCTTGACCAGTGGCTTGCCGCAATACGCGCCATCTGGCCAGACTGCCCGGCTGTTCTCTCTGCAGATGGGGCATTCATCCGTGTTGGCGACCAGCATTGCGCGCCGCTGCAGTGCGGCGGGATTTTCCGCTGCGAGTATTGCTTGCTTCGTCAGGACGACGCTGCCTTTCCGCACGAGGTCGATCGCATCGTTTCGCAGACAGCATGGTGGCGAGACGAGTGCCGCCAACCTTGCGTATGGGTGCATGATATGCAACCGATAAAAGGGTCGAATATAGCGTCCCTGTCGCCCTCGGGCGATTTGATCCGCCTCTTCAATCCGAGACAGAACCGGTGGAATGATCATTTCAAGCTCAACAGAGCCGTCATTGAGACGATCGACTCGATTGGTGCCGTAACGGCTCTCGTTCTGCGGCTATATACAGCGGAACTCGTAGTGAGGCGGAGCGTTCTGCAACAACTGCGGCGGTACCCACGAGTCTGATTCCCTGTTGTCGCACTGCGATGTTGCCTGCGCCATTTCGATCTGGAGAAAGAATTGGATACGCTTCGCCTCGGGATGGAGCTACCTCAATACCTAGAGGCAAAAGCACAACTGACGCTGACAACTCGCCCTAGAGCATTCCCGTCTCTGCTTTCGCCACACAGCCACAGGAGAGCAAGCGCGCGCGCTCGGTCGCTCATAGACGACGTAAAGGCGACTACTCGGGCCGCTTAAAGTGTCCGTACCAGGCCCGAACTTCCATCCACGGTGATCCGGATCCCGGACTGGATCAACGCCGTTGCTGATGGCACTCCCACTACGGCTGGAATGCCGTACTCACGCGCGACGACGGCTCCGTGCGAGTTGGCGCCGCCCATCTCCATTACGAGGCCGGCTGCGGTCAAGAACAGCGGCGTCCAACCCGGATCAGTGGAAGGAGCTACCAGGATCTCACCAGGCTCGATGCGAGCGCCCACGGGATCCGAGATGACACGAGCGATTCCGGTCACGATGCCGGCGGATGCCGGTGTCCCGGCGAGACCCTGGCGATGGCCGTCGCCGTCGGCCACGGCCTCGGGTTCGGTCCCATCGGATAAGAAGACACGCGGCACGTGCCGGCGGCGCAGCTCTGTTTCGTACCGCTGACGGCGCTCGCAAATAACCGGCTTGCAGTTTCGGCCGGCCAGAGCCTCGCGAGCCTCACCTAAAGTGAGGAAGAAGATATCGTCCTTTTCGGCGATTTCGCCGCGGCGTACCAGTTCTTCGCCGACCTTCGTGAGTTCGCGCCGCACGGCCGCCAGCGCAACAACCATCTGATACTTGGGCAGTTCGCGCAGGCCGGCGAGATCCCGGGCTCTGCAAAGGGCGAGACGCAGCAGCCTTCCGCGGAAACCTCCGGCGCGCTGCACCAATGTGTGAATCATGGCTTCAGCCGCCTCCGCACCCTTAGTGAACTGAGCGCGCGGGGCGGACTCGGCATCGTCCAGGCGAAGGTAGTTTGCCAGCACGCCCAGTATGTGAGTTGGATCGTCGGACCACCGGGGCAAGCCGACGTCGATCTCCGCCACCGCGCGGTGTCCGTACTGGCTGAGGAACTCGTCGACGGCGGATTGCGCGACGGCGGGTAAGGAACGGGCGCGATACCGGCGTGCGAGTTCCGATGGCGGCTCGCCCGCGATCACAGTCCGAGCCGTTTCGTCCGCTCCGATTCTGACCGCTGCGTCCCAAAGGGCGAGGTCCATGTCCGTCGTCACGTTGTGCGGCAGTCCTCGGAGCACTGTTTCCAGCTCGACGGCGCTGGCCTTTGAGCCAAGGAGTTTCCGGGCGACGGCCATCATCCCAAGGCCGAGCGCCGCGGGGGGCAGCATCGTCGGGCCCAGGCGGACGATCTCGTTCAGGAGGATCCGCTCCGCGAAGTCGAGTCGTTCCTGTGTACTGGAACTTGGGGGTACGGCACGGCGGTTGGCGATGCGCTTTCCAACGAGACGAAGCCGTTCCCGCGCCGCCCGAGGGCGGATCAGGGCTTCGATCAGCTGCTGGGGAACGCGGTGGAGTAGTGCAATCCGGACGGCACGCTTCAGGAACAGCCACGGGGTATGCGTAGTGAGGGAGAAGCGCTCGTCCTTCGCCAGCTTTCGCAGCACTGCGGCAGATCGTGATTCCATGACGTCGAGCACGCGCGGCATCAGCGACCGTCCGACGCGGCCGCGGACGAGGTTGGTTACGTCGATGTAGGCTCGCTGGCCCGCCTCAACGAACGTATGGGGGCCGGCCAGCGGATCGTCGACGGGCATCGAGAAGAGCCGGGCAACAGCGGAGGCCATCACCCGCGCGCAGGACAGTCCCATCGGCGTCAGCGGACGAACTAGTCCTTGGGCCAGGCTGAAACAGAAATAGACTCGAAGGCCGTCTACCAGACTGCTCTCAGGCAGCGGATAGAGCGTCGTGATGGGGCGAGCCTGCGTGAGCCAGATCTTGCCGGTCGCGTCGAGCGCAAACTCCGTGTCCTGCGGCGCGCCGTAGAGACTCTCGACGCGGCGCCCCAAGGCAGCGAGTTCACGGAGTTGCCCGTCCGAGAGACACGGTTGGCCTCCTGCGGTAGCCAAACGCTTGCGGATTCTCGCGCTGTCGCATTCGATCTCGAAGCGGTCTGGGTTCACTGCGCCGGATACGACGGCTTCGCCCAGCCCGGGACTTGCGTCGATCACAGTTTCGCCTCGCCGCCCCGTCACCGGATTGGCCGTAAACATCACGCCGGCAACGGTGGAGTCGACCATGCGCTGAATCACGACGGCGATGCGGACGGTCCGGTGGTCAATGCCGTTGGTGTTTCGATAGACCACCGCGCGCTCGGTCCAGAGCGACGCCCAACACTGGCGTACCGCACGCAAGACGTCTTCTGGGCCCGTGACATTGAGATAGGTGTCCTGCTGGCCTGCGAAGCTCGCATTGGGAAGATCTTCGGCGGTTGCGGAGGATCGCACGGCTACGGGGCCGCCACCGGCGAGCCGCTGGTAACTCTCCACAATCGCTCGTTCCAGAGCGGGCGGCGTGGGGACGGCCAGCAACGCCTCGCGCGTCTCCGCGGCCCGTTTCCTCAACTGGTGCGACTGGGCAGTCCCAAGGGCACTGAAGTCTATGCAGACGTTTTGCGCCACTGTCGCGTAGGCCTCGGTCGTTACACACACACCCGGTGGGACGGGGAAGCCTGCCCTGATCATCTCGCCGAGGTTGGCTGCCTTGCCGCCGACCTGCGCACACAGGCCGCTATGAATGGATGCGAGAGAGATCACCATGAGTGGCTACCTCCAATGGCGGCAGTGACTGTGGTCTTCGCCGGCACGTGCGCCGCGCGAAGCAGGAGGTCGCAGGCGGTCGATACGCCCGTCTCACGCCGCACTCGAGAGGCAACCTCTGCGGCCCTCCTTCGGTAGTTGCCGTTCTCGAGGAGCAACCTAAGCTCCCTCTCGGCGACGCGGGCGGTGTAGCGTTCCTGCGGCACAGCGCGCGCTATTCCAAGACGGGTCAGGCGGGCGGCTTGGTCGGGTTGATCGTGGCTGTAAGGAACGACGAGCATGGGTCGGCCGGCGCGCATTGCTTCCCCGGTGGTGCCGATGCCGCCGGGATGTACGATGACGCTGGCTCGCGAGAAGACGACGGCGTGCGGGGCGTACGGAATGGCGAGCACACCGGGAGGCAGCGGAAGGTTCGGATGATTCCGCGGGTCGCGTCCGACGAGGAAGAGAGCGCGGCAGCCGAGACGAGCGACGGCGGTCGCGCTTTCCGCGAAGAACGAGCCGGGGACACCCACCGCGGCCGATCCGAGAGTAAAGACGATGGGCGGCTCGCCGCCGTCCAAGAAGGCTCTCAGCTCATCATCCGCTTCATGAGGGTGCTGGTAGAACGGAAATCCGACGGCGTGAGCGCTCTCGGGCCAGTCTGGTTGGGGACCGGCCAGTACCGGCGAGAACAGACCTAGGGCGACGTGCGGGGAGTGGCCGAAGAACAACGGGTTCGGCGACGGCGGCAGACCGAGCAGCGCCTCGAACCGCCGAAACGGCTTCCACTGTGGCTCAAACAGGAAACAGAGCATTCTCAGCAAACGCCTCTGCAGGAACGGACCGAGGGCGGCGATATGCGCCGCACCGGGTAGGCCCGGCAGGACCGGAGGATCGTAGGCTGAGTACATGCTGAGCGGGGCGAGCGCGATGGACGCCCAAGGCATCTGCGTTTTCCTGGCGAAGAGGAATGCGCTGAGGGCCATTGGGTGAGTGACCAGCAGATCGGCCCGGTGTGCCGCTGCCGCCGTGTCGTCGAATGACTCACGAAGTGAAGGCAGCAGCAGATCACAGATGACATATCGTCCGCCGTCCCGCTTGTCCAGGACACGGCGAAGGACGGTGGGATCGTTGACATCGATATCCGGCCGGACCGGGTGAAACGGGATGTTTTCCTGTTCCACCAGGCGGCGATACGCGGGTGACGTAGCGATCACCGGTGAGTGACCGCGACCCTTCAGTTCGAGGGCGAGGGCGAGGAACGGATAAACGTCGCCCAAGGAGCCGTACGTGCAAAAGACGATTCGCTTGCTTGTCATCGCGTATCCTTTGGCCCTCCGAAGCGGAAAACAGGGCCGACACTGAAGCGATAGGTGGTTTGGTACGAACCGTCGTAGTGAGTGGTATAGAGGCCGGGCAAGAAGCGAACTGCCACTCTCCGGCTCACGTTGACGTCGAAGTTGAGCCCCAGCAGGGAGGCTGGGCTCGTCAGGTCTACGGGCGCGGCGGTGAGGAGTTCGGACGGTACGCGGGCGCGCGCCACGCCAAACAATGCGCGAAGGCTGGTCTCAAAGCGACCCCGCCGGAAGAGTCGAACTTGGGGCCCGGCGAGCAAACTGTAGTTCCGGAATAGCAGCGCAGGGCTCAGCGTGGACCCGTCGGCGGCAACGACGGCGGGATAAGCAGCGGCGTCGAAGCCGGCGAGATCGACGGCAATTCCGAGGCGCTCTGTGAAATACCCGGCAAACGCGGTGTGCCATCCGGAGACATTCGATTGGTTGAGGCTCCCCCCGAGCTTTACGTTGCGGGCCGTGTAGCCTCCGAAGAGTTCGAGCGGCTGGCAGCACGCCGGCATCAAGGTTATGGCTGCCATTGCGCACCACAACAACAAAGCTCGGGGGTGAAGTAGCATGGTTCCTCCGTTTGGACTCTCAGTTAGTTGCTGGATCCCGGCGGGTAGTTCTTGAAGAGCTTCGCCATTGTCTTCTCGAGGCTCTTGTAGTTCTTGTCCGGGTCTTTCTTGATGTCGAGCGTCTTAGCTGCCGCGCCGCGCCAGACCAACTGCCTTTTCGCGGCATCGTGAAACTCGATCACGATTTTGCCGATGTCGATGGTCGAGGTGGTCACGCGGCCGGATCCGTACCACCGCGGGCCGCTGCCCCATCCGTCGAACTGCTTTTCGTGGTCGACCGCTGCCTGATAACTGATCTGCAGGTCGCCCCCACTGTCGACGCGGCGCAGTCCTTTACCGGCGAGCTGCTGATCGACGGCGCGCTTGATGTTCTGGTCCGTGAGCTGGTTGCCCGCCTGCCCCATGGGCCGGTCAACCCACTGGTATGTCTTGTACATGCCGAAGCTGGCAGTGCGGTCGTAATCGAACTGGACGTCCTGTGCGAAGGCGGCGGTGGCCGTGCACACGAGTGCTGCGAGCAAGAAACGCTGCATTAGAGTTCTCCTGAGTGAGTGAGTTGGTTAAAGTGCGCTCGGCGCGGCGAGCCGAACGAAGTCGTAGGAATCCACGGTGACTAGCACATCTTCACCGGGTATCTGTACAGTCATGCGTGTCATCACACTGGGGCCGTTCGGAAGCTGTTGGTAGTCGATCCCGATGGTGACGGGACTGCCTTCATGCTGAGTCCTGAACTCAGCGCGGAGCGGGAGGTAGGAGGCGCTGTTGAACTGCATCTGCATCTCGTCGAGCGGGACGATGAGGGCCTGTGAGCGCACGCGAAGCGTACCCTGACCCTCCCAAACTTCGCCCTTGCGAATCGCCTTGCCGATCTCTTGCGGGTTGGCATACCGCGAGGCCAGCATCATGACTTCCTGCACGGTGCTCTTCACCTCCGCTGCCTTGCGCGCGCGGAGAGGACCCATCTTCTTCTCTTCTGGCGCGGCTAGGGTAATGCGTTGGAGTTGTCCATTCATGTCGAAACGGACTTCGTCGAGCTTTACGCCCGCGGTGGTTCCTTTTCGAATGATTGTCGTTCGCTGCTTCCACTGATAGGCCGTCATCTGCTTGCCGTTCGCGCTGAGCGACATCAGAAGCGCCTGGGTTTTCGGGGACTGTGCGGGCAGCAGGCTCACCGCCACCGTGAGGCATAACGTTGTCTGGATCTGTTTCATGAACATCGCAACCTCAGTGTGCGGGAGCGGGGCCGCCGATTTGAGTGTCATACCGTATAGCCGACCCAGCTATTCTGTAGGGACGGCGCACCCCGGGGGATGCGATGAAGGAGTTTCCTCCCTTTCGTTTGGATCCAGTCGACGAATCGCTCTGGCGGGGCGATGAGCGGGTTCACCTGACCCCGAAGGCGTTCGCCGTCCTCCGCTACCTTGTGGAGCGTGCCGGGCGCCTGGTGACGCAACATGAGTTACTCGAAGCACTATGGCCGGGCACATTCGTGCAGCCCGAGGTGCTGAAGAGCCAGATCCTGGACGTTCGTGCGGCGCTAGGAGACCGGGCGAAGGATCCGCTGTTCATAGAAACCGTACAACGGCGGGGGTACCGGTTCATTGCGGAGGTACGCGAGCCAGCGACGGCAGCCGCCGGGGACGCCGGCCCGCCCGGCCGCCGCCTGGTCGCCCGGGAGGGACCTATGGCCGCGCTTCAGGCATGCCTCGCGAAAGCTGCGGAAGGCTGGCGGCAGGTGGTCTTCGTCACAGGGGAGCAGGGAATTGGAAAGTCCACTCTGGTCCAGGCCTTCCTCGACGAGCTCCCGCCGCGCGGCGCCGTGGTAGCCCGGGGGCAGTGCCTGGAGGGGTTTGGCGCGGTGCGAGAGCCTTACTACCCGGTGCTCGAAGCCATGGGCCACGTGGCGGCGGCCACCGGCGATGCGCTGACCCGCGTGCTCGAGAAACAGGCGCCGACCTGGCTGGTTCAGCTTCCGGCGTTGCTGACGCGCGAGCATCGCGAGACGCTGCAGCGTGAACTGACCGGCGCCACGCGAGAGCGCATGATCCGGGAGATGTGCGAGGCGCTCGAGAAGCTTACGGAATCGGCCGTTCTCGTTCTGGTTCTGGAGGACCTGCACTGGAGCGATCACGCGACGATCGATCTGCTGGATGCGGTAGCGAGACGGCGTGCAGGCGCGCGCCTCATGGTTGTCGGAACCTATCGCCCGGTCGACGTGGTCGTCGGCCAGCACCCCCTAAAGCAGGCCAGCCAGAGTTTGAAGGCGGGCCGTCTGGCGCAGGAGGTCGCGCTCTCCCCCCTCAGCGAAGGCGAAGTGGGGAAGTACCTTTCGTTGCAGGGCGGGCAAGGGGCGCCCGCAATCCCCGAGCTCGCGCGGTGGATCCGGAAGCAGACCGATGGCAATCCGCTCTTCGTGGTTACGGTAATCGAGTATCTAGTGGAGGCCGGACACGTAGAGCTCACGAGTTCCGGATGGCAAGTAAGGACGCCGCTCGATTCGCTGCAGATGTCGATCCCCGACAGCCTGCGACAGTTGATCGATCTGCAGATCGACCGGCTCTCCCCGCTCGAACAGTTGACGTTGGAGGCGGCCAGCGTACATGGGGCGGTGTTCTCCGCGACGGTGACCGCCGCAGCGCTGCAGGTGGATGCCGAGGGTGTCGAGGACACCTGTCAGAAGCTGGCGCGCCATCACCACATGGTTCGAACCGCAGAGGTTGATCGTTTGCCGGATGGCAACCTTTCGCCCCGCTACGAGTTCACCCATGCAGCATTTCGAAACGTGTTCTACCATCGCGTCGGTCCGGCTCGGCGGGCAAAGCTGCACGGCAGAATCGGCGAGGCGTTGGAGTCGATCTTTACCGGTCAGCGAGCGGAGATGGCTGCCGAGTTAGCTGGCCACTTCGAGCAATGCGGCGACTGGGCGAGGGCGGTGGAGTATTTGTGGTTGGCCGCGACGAAGGCCTGGCAGCGGCTGGCGTACAGGGAATCGCTTGCGATTCTCGAGAGGGCGCTGGAGGCGGCGGGTAAGCTGCCGGCAGGTGAGCGAGCGGCGGTTGAACTTCGAATCCTGGAGCGGCTGGCGGTCGTCCAGAACTCGCTGCATGACTTCGCGCGCGCCATACCGACGTTGGAGAGACTGGCGCAGTTGGCGGCGGCAGCAGGCGTGAAGAGCGTCGAGGCACGCGCGCTTTCGCTCTTGTCGGTGATCCTCTCCACGGACGACGCGCACCGCTGCCAGCCTCTGCTGGAGCGGCTGAGTGCGTTGGCCGACCAGACGGACGAAGAGCTTCTGCGGGCGCAGATCCGCTCGCAGCAGGCAACGATGCGCATTTCTATATTCGGGTGGCAACCGCAGCTGGCCCAAGAAATTGCGCGCCACCTTGCAGCCATAAGAAATGGTGGCGATCGCCTCGCCATCGCGTCTCATTCCATCGACCACAGCTTTGTTCAGTGGGCATCGTCCGAATACCGGGCGAGCATTCAGAGCGCCGAGGAAGCTTTGCCCGTCCTCCTCGAGTCCGGCCGGCTGGTGCGCTACTTGCAAGGTCGGGAAGTGGTTGCAGTGGATCACGCGATGCTCGGCGAATGGGGGAGGGCGCTGGACGGTCTCGATGAATGCATCCAGCACGCGCAGGCGAATGACGCTCCGTTCCGGCTGTTGTTGCCTCTGATTCTCAAGGCTTGGGTGCACGTGAATGCGGGCGACTGCGAAGGGGCGCTGGCGATCTGTCAGCAGGCGCTTCCCTCGCTGGCGGGCGTGTTTCTCCGGGATCGACGGTGGCTCGCGCTGCAAGTTCAGGCATCCGCGGAGTGCCGGCTGGGCGCCCACGACCAGGCACTCGCAAAGTTGGTGGAAATTCGCTCGGAACGGGAGGCGCGGCCGGCAGTCTTCAGTTGGTACTGGCAGGTGCCCCTTCAGATTCAACTTGGGGACGCGTTGCTGGCCAAGAGGGACGTGCTTCGTGCGAGGAGTGAGGCAGATCGTGCGGTGACTCTGGCCGGGGACACAGCCGAGCAGACTTGGAAAGGGCTGGCGTGGGAATTAAGCGCGCGGATCGCCGACGCCGAGGGTTCCCGCGAACGCGCGGAGCATGACCTAAGTGAGGCGCTGAAGGCAATCGAAGGCTTCGAAGCACCGCTGGCGGCGGTGAGGATTCATGGCACGGCGGCGAAGTTGAGGAAATCCGAGCAGCATCTCGTACTGCGGCAACAGATCGTCCAGGCCATTGCAGCGTCGCTCGAATCCAGGCCGGCACTGCGGCAGATCTTTCTCGCGTCTTACTTTACGGCAAGTCCCGCGTCTGCCTGACTGTTTCCAGGAAGGGTTTGCGCGCAGTGAGAAGAAGAGCAGCCGCGGCGGCAAACGCCGCCACGTGAACAATCAACAGCGAATAGTGCAGCGAGTCTTCTCGTCGGAACACATGCTGCGTGAGGACGGCGACCAGCGTCGGGCCAGTGGTCGCGCCGATCAGGTTGACGGTGAGCAGATAGAGCGCTGTCAGTTGGCCGCGCATGGCGCCCGGCAGCATCTGCTGGAGGGCGGCGGCAGCGATGCCGTAGGGGGCAGAAACCAAGGCGGCGGAAGGCCCCATCCACACCGTCGCCCACGTGCCGGAAGGCGCCAGGAGCATCAGCGCGGTTACGGGAATCGCGAGGAGCGCGACCCAAACAGCTACCCGGAGGTTTGCATCCACGGTGCCCCGGCGTAGCATCCCGTCTGCAATCCGGCCGGCGATCACGGCGCCGGCGGATCCGCACACCGCCACCGATAGGCCGAAGTGCAGGCTGAACTGCGGAATGCTCCAATGGAAGTTTCGCCGGAACATCTCAGGAATCCACGCCGCTCCTGAGAGCGCAGCGACGGCGATGAAGGCAAAGCCGAGGTGATGGCAGAGCATCGCCCGGCGATTGCGTCGAACGAAGGCCAGAACGCCGGACAGAGGGATTCCCTGCCTTCCGGCGCCGGTGCGCGCCGGCTCGCGAATCGTGAAGAGAAGGGCAGTGAACAGCAGCCCGCCCGCACCGACTTCGATCAGAATGAGCTGCCACGGACGGACCGAACCGACGAAGGGCAGCATCCAGGCCTCCTGCACCGAGGCGAACCGGATGACGAAGCCCCCGGCAAGGTAAGCCAACCCTGCGCCGATGCTCATGCTCATCGAGTAAACGCTGAGCGCGGTGGACCGGCGGTCCGGCGGAAACGAGTCCGCAATCATCGAGTAGGCGCACGGGTTGAGGGTGGCTTCTCCCAGCCCGACGCCCATTCGCAGCAGCATCATCTGGCCGAAGGTGCGGGCGACGCCGCAGGCTGCGGTGCAGAAGCTCCATCCGGCCAGGCCGGCGGCAAGCACTCCGCGCCGGCTGCGGCGGTCGGCTAGCCTGCCGATGGGGATCGCGAACAGCGTGAAGAATAGCGCAAAGCTGAACCCTAACAGGAGGCTCATCTGGGTGTCGGAGATCGCGAGGTCCCGCCGGACGGGCTGGACGAGCAAGCTCAGGATCTGGCGGTCAATGAACGCGAAAATCGAAACAACTCCCAGGATTGCAACCAGATACCAGGAATGACGGGTGTCCGCTGGAGGCGGGGTAGGCATCGGGTTGGTCCCCATTTGTACTCACCACGTTTCCACCGAACGATCACCGTCCGGTCACAACTCAAAATCGGTTTGCCCCTACTCTCGAACCATGGAGGAAAGCATGACACAACAAGAGCAACTGAAAATGTTCCGAACCATGTTGGAGCAGCGGGTGGCCGAGCTGACGTTCGCGACCCGCCGTCGGGACGCCATCGTGATCGAGAAGAGCGCGGATGAGTTGGAACGCCGCCTGGGCGCCGCCGCGAGGGAACTGGCGGTCCGCGCCCTGGAAGGTGAGACGGCGAAGCTGCGCGAAGCGCGGGCCGCGCTGCGCCGGATTCACGACGGCTCGTACGGTACCTGCCTGGAGTGTGGTGACGAGATCAGCCCGAAGCGGTTAAAGGCGCTCCCGGCAGCCGAGTGTTGCATCGTGTGCCAGGAGGCACGGGACCTCGGACAAAGCGAACTGCCGGTAGCAGCGTAAGGGGATCTCATGTCGCGAAGAACGTTCGTGCTCTGGATTTCGCGGGAAACAGCCGTTGAAGCGGGCCCTCACAGTGTGATGCTGGAGGGCCGTTTCGAAGAAGTGGAGACCGGAGTCGAGCGGCGATTCGGGTCGTCCGAGCAGCTTATTCAATACCTGGAAGAGTGCCTGGCTGCGGACCAGGCCGGTTGATCTGGAGGAGGGTGCATGAGTCAAGAGGGACGGAAGATCACAGACGAAGCAGTTCGAGCCCAAGTGGCTCGGATCATCGTGAGTGAGGGTTTTGTGCGGGCGCCCCGGATGCGGCGCTTCCTCGAGTTCATCGTAGAGGAAACGCTGGCAGGGCGTGGCAATCAGCTGGCCGAGTACACGATCGGACTCGCGGTATTCGATCGCGGCGCGGGTTTTGAGCCCGCGCTCGATCCCATCGTGAGGAATGATGCGCGCCGTCTTCGCCTCAAACTGCTGGAGTACTACCGGCAAGTCGAAGGCGGGGCGCGAGAAGAGGTCCTGATCGAGGTGCCGAAGGGCGCGTATCTGCCGGTGTTCCGGTGCATGAAGGCGGCGCAGTCCTCACACAGGGTTCCGATTTTCGACGCGGAACGCCGTCTGGTGAGTATCATCTCGCTTGACGATCTCGCCCGATCACTGCACCCCGAACTGATCGGCTCATTGATCATGAGGATGCAGGGAGCCGCCGCCTGAACGGCGACTCCCTCTCCTTGCCTACCGCCGGCGTCTTCCGCCGCCCCCCTGGAAGTTAGGCCTCTGTTCCACTCCCTGCCCACGACCTGCCGAGCCGCTGCGCCATCGTTCCGACATCTGCGTGTTCCGGTTCCCCCAATCCCTGGCCGCAGCCTGCTGTCGCTGCGTGTTCAGATCTCCTTTGTTTACGGAACTCCAGGAGCCATCCTGGCGCTGGTACCACTGGCCGTCGTCGCGTTTGTAGACATTGCCGTTCGCTCCGGCGTAGATATCCCCGCTCCCGCTCTTCGCCACATACGCGTCTCGACCGTTGGCGCCTTCAACCGCGACGCCCCTGCCGCCTTTCGATGTCTCACCCGCAGCCACGGTGCCCCGGCTGGTTGACTGATAACCGCCGTGGGCCCAGTTGCTGCCGTTCCCGACCACTCCCTCGCCCCAGCTTCCGTACGGATTAGATGCCTTGTACCCGGCCGAGTAAGTGCCGGTGGCCGGATTATAAGTACGGCCGGCTGCCGCGCCTCCGGACGGACCCCAAACGGACGCGCCCTGTGCATATGTGCCGGTGCGCGGGTTGTAGGCGGTCGCGGCGCCGTACCCGCCGTAAGGGCCGTAGACCGCTCCACCCCGTGCATACACGCCAGCCGAGGGGTTATACCAGACGCTCGCTCCATACGTGTAGTAAGGCGCGCTCCAGTAGACAGGCACGGCCGCTACACCCACAGCGACGTACGGCGGGTAGTAGTAACCCGTGCCCCAAACGACGACGCCCCCGGAAATGTACGCCCCGTAGTAGCCGGGCGTGTAGCCGACCACGACGGTGGAAGGCGTCGAGTCATAGATCCGTACATACGTGACGTGGTACTTCGGTGAGCTTTCCGGGATGGTGTAGATCTCGGGGGGAACTTTGGCGGCCGCCTCCCATGGGCCATTCGGACTTGTGGAAACGAACCAGACACCTTGGAGGCAGAGATAGTAGAGGTCGCCCACGCGGAGCACGTCATTGGGCGTGTTCTTGGCGTAGGAGACTGTGGTGCCTTGCACCGGCACAAACTGCGGAGCACCTACGTACTGCACTTCGGCTTTCGCTTCACGGCGGTTCACCTCGGCGGTTCGGGGAATGGAAGCGAGCAAGATGGCATCCTCAGCCGCTCGCGTACCCGGCACTGCGGCCAGGACGCGGGCCCGCGGATGATCCGGGGGTATCTTCTTGAAGTCATCGGGGAGCGAGTTGGACGCATACTGCCACGGCCCTTCGAGCGTTGCAGAACGGAACCAGCGCCCGGACGTCAGGAAGTAGTAAGCGCGCGCCTGATGGTGAAAGAACAAATCACTCTCGGTGTTGCTGACTGAGGACAAGGTAGTGCCGCTGATCGGCGCGAGCGCCGGTTGGCCCTGCAGAACGATGAGTTCAGCCGGACGGGTCACCAGAAAGACCTGCGGCGAGGGGCCGGAGACGGTGAGCTTCTTTTCCGCAGCGGGCAAGCGGGCGAAATCGGGCGGGAGTTCCTGAACGGGCGCGAACGAGGAAGTGAGGTCGGCGGCGCGCAGCCAGTCCCGCTCGGTCCGCAGGTAGACCATCCCGCTTCGCTTGTCGCGGTAGAGCTCCCAGTTCGTATTCAACACTCGCTCCAGCGTCGTGTTCTCAACAGGAAGCATTACTGGATCGCCGTCGACGATGACCAGTACAGCGGGCCGAGTGCTGACGAAGATGGGAGGAGGCTCCGTGAGCACGCGCGCTTCCTTTCGCGGAACCTCTCTTGTCTGAACGAAGGCGAGCAGCCGGTCGAGCGCGACGACTAAGGCTTCAGTGGGCAGAAGCTGCCGCGTCAGTTCGGGTAGCTGCGCCGACGCCGCCGAAGGAGGGAAGCGCATGTCAAAGGCAGTGATGTTTCTAAGCAGGACCAGCTTCCTGTCCGTGTCGACCAGCGTCTCCGCCTCAAAGCGAAACGTGCCATAGACAGGTTCACGGCCCCGGGCGGATGAGATTGCGACGGCACAGCGCCCGGCCAGTTTCTTGAAGTTACTCCAATTGTCGACTTGCGGCTGGTAAACGACCAGGCTGGCCGAGCCATTGGAATAGTGACGGGGCCAACCGGCATCGTTGGGCGCAGTTTGCGAAGACAGTATCCCGGGGTACGCCAGGAGTGCAAGGGCCCATAGTGCGGCTAACTGATGACACTTCATGCCCACAGTGTGGGGCCGAGGCGCGGGGGGAACGGAGAATCATACGGTATGGCCATCAGTGCTTCGTGGCGGCAAACTTGAGGTCCGAAGTTCCTGCAACTGCAGTCCGGCTTCGACTGGAGCCTGTCCCGGCTGATTGCGCTATTGAGACAGCAGCTGTTCGTTTATAGGGACCTGTGGCGCTGGCTCGAAGCCCCGTTCGAGCCGCCCATCGAACTTACTGAGGG
>JANRJO010000104.1:0-149820 GCA_033763935.1 Bryobacteraceae bacterium | reverse complement strand
ACAGGAACCGGTTCCAAACCCTCCAATGGCTCTATACTGATTGCTCTGTTTTCAACAACTTGGGGAATCTGCTCTCGCTCGGTCAGTAACCTCAAGGCACCCAATCAGATGGGGTTTTGGCTCAGTTTTGGCACAGGCTTTTGGATTTCCGGCCGACAACGCGGCGGCTGTGGGCGAATCCCACTTGTGCTCGTCGGCACCTCGCTCGGTGCATTCGCACAATCTCCTTCTCCGGGCATCTTATCTCTTCTTGAGTAATGCTCCAAGCGACTTGGCATAGTCCCTATTCGTCCATCGCCTCACGGACTGTTACTCATTCACCGCCGCTAGGCGGAAACGGAGAAACACACTCACTCCCACCGGCCGCGATCCGTAGAACGGTTTCAGGGCCGCGGCGATCGAGTATGCGGTCACGTTGAACCCTGCGGCCACCCGGACAGGACCCATCGAACCAACCTCCCGCGTGTAGCCGACGGTGAGCGCTCCGACATTGAAAGCGCGCTTGCCAGTCTTCGCAAGTAGCTCATGGGCCAAGTCGTGGTCGTATTCGAACAGCTCATCCCTTTGCGACCACTCCGCCCGCGCCGTTAGAAGGTTCTTGCGTTTCAACGGAACGACCGTTTCGGCCAGGACAGAATTCGTCGCGTACTTGCCGACTGTTTTGTAGTTGCGGGCCCAGATCAGGCTGCTCGACCAACCCAGAGTCTCTCGCACAGGTCTGGTGTAGTGCAACGAGGCGGTGGCCCGGACGACGTCATCCACGTGGATCGTCTCGGGGCGACGAAGTTCGGGCGGCCGATACCTGTGCGACCCAGTTGGAGCCCGGCTGCCAAGTCAACCGGCTCGACCACGAGTCGATCGGTCCCATGTCGATGTTCCACCTGTTCTCGTTTGGTTCTTTCCCACGAAAGCCGCTCCCTTCGATTCGGAACTTCCCGTAGGTCAGTCCGCCCGTCACGACATTGTTGGCAATATGCGTTGCGTCCTGCCAGTGGTGACCCAACGTTGTCTGCGGCAATTCCATGGCCGACGCGCGATGCGGAAACGCGACAGGTCCGAGAGCGACGTCGCCGACGGGCGCGTAGTAGAGGTTGATCAACGCGCCTTCGTTCGATCGGCTGTACCCCAAGATTGAAGCACTCGTCGGCGCTTGCCGCTAGGCCGCTACTCCTCCGCCGACCCGATGTCGTCGGCGCGGTTCTCGAACTTCGTGAACTCGCGGAGGAAGATCAGCGGTACGCGCCCTGTCGGGCCGTTGCGCTGCTTGGCGAGGATAAGATCCGCGAGGCCCTTCAGGTCGCCGCGGTCGGGCTTGTAGACCTCTTCCCGGTAGATGAAGCAGACCAGGTCGGCGTCCTGTTCGATGGAGCCCGATTCGCGCAGGTCCGATAGCTGCGGCTTGTGGTCGCCCGGCCGCGTCTCGGGGGCACGGGAGAGCTGGGAGAGCACCAGGAATGGAACGTCGAGTTCCATGGCCAGCAGCTTTAACCCGCGCGAGATGGAGCTCACTTCCGTCGTCCGGTTCTCGAACCGGCCGCGGCCCTGCATGAGCTGCAGGTAGTCGATGATCACCAGGCCGAGGCCCACCTCGTTTTTCAGGCGGCGCAGCTTCGAATGAATGTCCATGAGGTTCGCCGCCGACGTGTCGTCGATGTAGAGCGGCGCGTCCACCAGTTCCGTCGCCGCCACCTGAAGCCGCCGCCGCTCGTCCTGGCTGAGATAGCCGGCGCGGAACTTCTGCTGGTCGACGCGGCCGCCGGCGCACACCATACGGGTGAGCAGGCTCTGCTTCGACATTTCGAGCGAGAAGACGGCCACCGGCAGCCTCGAGCGCGTCGCCACGTGCTGGCCGATGTTCAGCGCCAGCGCCGTCTTTCCCATCGCCGGGCGAGCGGCAAGGATGATGAGTTCGCCCCCGTGGAGGCCGCCCGTCATCTCGTCGAACTTGAGGAAGCCCGTCTCGATCCCGTTCATGCGGCGGCTGGGGTCGAGGAACGCATTGAGCCCGCCCGCGTCGCGGATCACCTCTTCCGGGCGCGCCATCGTCTCCCGCACGCGCGACTGGCCGATCTGCAGGAAGTTCTCCTCCGCGTCGGCAAGCAGGTCATCCGGCGTCGCCTCGCCGGCGATCGCGCGGTTAATCAGAAGCTGCGAGGAGAAGATGATGCGGCGAAGGACGCTCTTGTCCTTCACGATCTGCACGTAGCTATCGAGGTTGTAGAGCTGCGGCAGCCCCTCGTCGAGCGAGACCAGGTAGGTGATGCCGTCGCAGGACTCCAGCTGGTTGTTGCGCATCAGCTCTTCGGCGAGGGTCACGCGATCGATGCGGCCGCCGCGCTCGGCGATCTCGGCCATGCGCGCGAAGATGCGCCGGTGCTTTTCGAGCGAGAAGTCGTCCGGATCGAGGATCGCCCGCACCGGGATGAAGTGCGAGTCGTCCATCAGGATCGAACCGAGCACGAAGCGCTCAGCATCGAGGTTGGCGGGTAGGCCCTTCTCGAAGGCGATGTCGGTAGCTGCCATGTCGGGAACGTCCTCTACCCTACTCGCTTGGCGAGCGGCGCCACAAGCCGGTTCTGTTGGTATCGGCCGCTCGACCGCAAATATTCCTGTGGATGGGGAGAAGGCTGAGAGCGAAGGGGCTGAGCGGCGCGCGCCGGTACTTTTCCACAGAAATCCACAAACAATTCCCCTCGCTTCTGTTTTTAGCAGGAAGAAACGCGCGAGTCCAGCGGGGCGAGTGAAGGATTACTGACGGCGCGGCCCCGGGTTCACCGGAGACGGAGGCGGCCCGAAACCGCCGCCCTGCCCGAAGCCACCCCCTTGGCCGATTCCGCCGCCCTGGCCAAACGAGGAGCCGCCGGAGTTGAAGCCGCTTGAGGAGCCGCCGCCCATCCCGGTGCCCCGCAGCGGCTGCTGGCCCTGCTGCGGGCCGGCCATCTGGCCCAAAGCCCGCTGGCGCGACTTGTCCTTACTGGGGTCGTAGATGAACTCCCACTCGTGGTACTTGGCCCGCTCGTTGTAGACGCGGATGCTGTCGCCTTCAAGGGTCGAGGCGACGCCCGCGATGCCCGCGCCCAACTGCTGCTGGCCCTGCTGTCCCATGCCCATGCCCATGCCGCCCTGCTGCCCGAACGCGGTCTGGCGCGGCGACTGGAGCGCCTGCTGGATCATGCGAATGGCCTGGTTCTGCGGCGACACCTGACCGCCGGGAAAGCCCGGGACGTTCGGCTGGTTCGGCGGCGGATAGGGTTGTGAAGGCAGGACAGGCGCCTGACCGGGGTAGTTGCCTGGCTGGCCCGGATACTGCGGCTGGTTCGGGTAGGGGGAAGGCGTCGGCGCCTGGTTCGGGAACTGCGGCTGCCCGGGAGCGGGGTACGGCTGGTTAGGGTACGTCGGCTGCGGGTTCGGATAAATCGGCTGCTGGTTAGGGTACGTTGGCTGGCCCGGCTGCGACGGCGGGAATCCGGGTATGCCCGGCGGATAGTTCGGCTGCCCCGGCTGCACCGGCTGCGGATAGGCGGGGTTCGTCCCTGGAGGCGGCTGGGGCGCGTTCGGATCCGGTGGTGCGTTGGGGTCCGGCACAGGAGCGTTGGGATCGGCGGGCGGGGCGTTTGGATCGACGGGCGAGTTCGGGTCCTGCGGCATCCCTGGCGGCCGGGCGAGAACGCGGTCGTTGCCGCGACGCTGCATCCAAGGCGCCTCGGGCTGCCCTGGTTGTCCGGGCTGTCCAGGGTAGGTCGGCTGCCCGGGGTATCCGACTGGCTGCGGCTGCTGTCCCGGGTAGTTCTGCTGGTTGAATCCCTGCTGTCCGCCGGGAACGCCGGCCATACCGCCCATGGGGGCAGCCATGCCGCTCTGAGCGACTCCACCGCCAATGCCGCCCATGCCGCCGCCCATGCCGCCCATCGTGCCCATACCGCCTACGCCCGCCAACTGCTGTTGTCCCGGCTGCATCGGCTTGCCGTCCGGCCCGAGCTGCTGCTTCTGCACCACCGAATCGGTGAGCATCATGCCGTTGGTGTGGACCAGGCGCCACTCTTCCTTGCCGGTCATCGGGTCCCTGAAGCGCTTACGGAGGAACCGAATGTTGTTGGTCTCTTCGAGGTCTTTCAAGGCCGCTGGGTACCGCTGGAACTTCTTCACGAAGAGTCCGATGGCGCGCTGGTACTGCTCGCCGCGCTCGACCAGCAACTGCTCCTTGGCGCGCTGCGATTCAAACATGGCGCGGGGCAGCTCGCTATAGAGGAGAATAGCCACCGCGGCCGCCATGGCAAAGACCAGCAGCAATGCGAAGCCGCGCTCGCCCTCTCTCTTCATGACTGCATCTCCGGCACCAGTGGCAGCGTCTGCTGGTGCTTGTGCTCGGTGTCCTCAACGACGGCTGAGCTGCCGCTGATACGAACGATCCTGTACCGGCGCTTCAACGTATCGCCTTCTCCAGCTACCAGGATATCCTCTCCATCAAGGAAGAAGGCGCGCCGCGCCCCGGACTTCGCGGGACTCGTGAAGCCGTAGTAACGCAGCGTGATGGGCGGCGGCGGTGGCTTCGGCGCCTCAGCGACCACAACCGGCTCGGGCGGCGCCACCGGCCCGACGAACTTGCGAACGGGCCCCGGCACGATTTTCGGCTCCGGGAGCTTCGGCGCCGGTGGCGCGCTGAAGTCGAAGAGGCTGCGGCGTCCGCCATCGACGCCGATGTTCTGCACCTTCGCAAGCTGTGCGAGGCGGAGCGTCGGGTCAACGGCTAAGGGGTCGGGCCGCTCTTCCGGGCGCTTCGGCTTGAGCGACGGGCGGAATTCGTGCACCACGTTCGGATTACGGCGGACATTCGGACTGCGGCGGGGCGCGGTTTCGGGGCCAGGAACGAAGTCCTTCAGCAGCTCCGGCGCCCGGGCGGCGGGGCGCGGGGCGGAGGACGGGGCCGATGGTCCCGAATCATCCGGCGCCAGCAGAACATAGGCGGCCACCAGCCCGAGCACCCCGAGGGCAATGACTTTTTTGGGTTCGTTGGTACCGAGCTTCATCTCGAGGCCACCTCTTTGGGCGCCGTTTCGCTCGCCGGCGGCGCTTCCATCGCGGGCAGCGGCGGCGAGCCGTCGTCCCGCACGAAGGCGTGCATGCGGAGGTTGACGTTCAGCATCGGTGTACCCTGCTGCGGAGAGGCCTGGAGTTGTTCAACGAGGAAGAAACGCGGCGAGCGGTCGAGCGCGTTGATGAACTGGACCAGGTCTGAATAGGTGCCCTCGTAGTTGCCGATGACGGTGACCATCTCGAGCGTGTCACTGCCCTCGATGGGCTCGCCCGCGAAGGAGTGTTCCTTCGCCTTGAAGCCGACCTGCAGGGCGAGGCGCGTCAGCTCGCCCACCAGCAGGGGGTAGGCGGAGCGCCGCTCGGCGAAGTAGGTGGCGAGGAACCCGTCGCCCTGTGTCCGGGCGGCCTCCACCTTGAGCAGCAGCGTCTTTGAGCGCTTGAGCTGCGCCTGCCGCTGCAGCAGTTGCTGCTGCAGGGAAGTCAGCTCGCGCGCGAGATCCTCCGGGGAGCCTCCCCAGGGCTTGAAGAGAAACAGCGCGGCGACGATGTTGGCGAGCAGCAGGACGCCGAGCCCGGCGCGGACCAGCGTCCGCGGGTCGCGCGTGAAGCGTGCGGGGATCCTAAATCTTCTGCTCATATTTCACGCTCACTCGATACCGGTAGAGCGGTTCGCTCTGCGACGGCGGCAGCATGGCCTGCACCGTGGTGGGGCCGAAGAGGGGCGATTTTTCAACCCGCAACAGGAACTCGATCACCGGCTGGCTGGACTGCGCGGCGACCACCATGTCGAGAGTGCTCGCCTGCGGGCTCAGGCGGACCTGAATGAGCCGCACGTCGTGCGGGACCACGCTTTCGAGGTCGGAGAAGATCTTCGTCCAACTGATGCTCTTGCGATCGATGAGCATGTTGAGGAAGAGATTCCGATCGAGAACTTCCGCGTTATGGGCCTGCCGCAGCGTGCTGTCGATCTTCGCCTGCTCCTGGCCCACGGCGGTGAGCTGCTTTTGGAGCGATGCAATGGTCGCCCGCGTCTCGGCCACTTCCTGCGATTCGAACACCGAGAGCGAGATGAGGAAGACCAGCGAGGCGACCATGATTACGGCGACGACGCCGGAGGCGACAAGGATCGGCCGGTCCCGCCGGAACGGCTCACTCGCCAGATTGATGTGCAGCCGCGGCATCCTGTATCAGCTCTCCTTCAAGGATTGCATGTAGCCGAGCAATCCCGCGTTGTTCTGGCCGGCGATGCCGAAGCGCGAGTGGACGGCTTCCACTTCAACTCCGAGTTCCGTCTTCCAGTCGGCGCGCATGTTCGAATCGGGCTCGCCGAAGCCCGCCAGGAGGACGCGCTCCGGCCGCTGCTCCAACTCGTCCTCCATGAAGGCGATGGTGGGCTGGAGGATGCTGAAGATCTCATTGGGAGAGACGTCCGGGAGTTCGACGCAGCGCACCATGCGGACGATGTTGTGATGGAGCGCAGTCACGGTGAGCACCCGTCCGGTGAGCTTGGCGAAGACCACCGGCACGGCGCCGGAGGCCGGCACCAGGTTCAGGGCCTCGAGGGTGGAGACGGTCACCAGTCCGGGATGAAGCGCGGCGGCGCGGAGCGCGGCTTCGTACTTGGCGACGATCTCGAGCGCGGCTACCACGACCACCACGTCGCGACGCTTGCTGTTCGGCTCCGCGGGCTGTACGGCGTAGCTGATGACCGCCGAATCGACGTCGAACGGGACGCTCTTCTTGACGCGAAAGCGCACCAGCGAGAGTTGCTCGGCGGCTTCGTTGGGGAAGGAGTCGAAGTCGAGGACTGTGAGGCGCGTGCAGAAATCGGGCAGGATGAGGGCGGCAGCGCGGCGCTTCTTGCCATTGGGCGGCGCGAGGGTGGCGACGGCGCGAGCGAGCTCCTCGGGCTTCGCGACGTTGTCGCGGAGCGGAGAGACGGACAGGACGCCGGCCTCAAGCGCGTAAAACGAAGTCTGTCCGGGGGCAGACGAGCGGGCCACGGCTACGCCGGCTTCCGAGATCTCGAGCAGGAACTCGGGTGGTGGATCGGAGAGCGCGTGGCGGAGCTGGTGGAGGAGGGACATATCGCGTCAGGCCTCGATGAACGTGACCTTGTTGATCTCCTTCAGCGTGGTGAGCCCCCGGCGAACGCGCTCGAGCGCGGATTCGCGTAGGAACGACATGCCCTCCTCGCGCGCGACGCGGCGGATCTCCGACGAAGGCCGCTTGTCGAGGATCATCTCGCGGATGCGCTCGGTGAGGTCGAGCAATTCATGGATGGCGGTTCGGCCGCGATAGCCGGTCCCGCCGCACTCGAAGCAGCCGCGCCCTTCGGTGAATTCGAAGCCGCGCCACTCCGCGGCGTTTAGGCCGCTCTCGGTGACAATGTCGTCGGGGTAGGTAGTTTTGTAGGCACAGTGGTCGCAGATGAGCCGCACCAGACGCTGGGCGAGGATGCAGTTCAGCGCCGAGACAAAGTTGTAGGGCTCAACGCCCATGTTGAGGAACCGGCCCAGCACGTCGAGGACGTTGTTGGCGTGGACCGTAGTGAACACCAGGTGGCCGGTAAGCGCCGCGTTGATGGCGATCTGCGCGGTCTCCTGGTCGCGGATTTCGCCCACCAGGATCTTGTCGGGGTCGTGGCGCAGGATCGAACGCAGGCCGCGCGCGAAGGTGAGCCCCTTCTTCTCGTTCACGGGGATCTGCGTGATGCCCTTGATCTGGTACTCGACCGGGTCCTCAATGGTGACGATCTTGTCCTCGTCGTTCTTGATCTCGTTCACCGCGGCGTAGAGCGTAGTCGTCTTGCCCGAGCCGGTGGGGCCGGTGACGAGCACCATGCCGTAGGGCTCTTTGATGTAGCGGCGAAACTTGGTGATGTCGAGTTCGGAGAAGCCAACGACGTCGAGCGTCAGCTTCGCAAACTTCTCGCTCATCGACTCCTTGTCGAGAACGCGGAGCACCGCGTCTTCGCCGTGGACCGTGGGCATGATGGAGACGCGGAAGTCGATGAGACGGCTCTTGTAGCGAACGCGGAAGCGTCCGTCCTGCGGCACGCGGCGCTCGGCGATATCGAGCTCCGACATGACCTTGATGCGGGAGATGATCGTCGAGTGCCAGTCCTTGGCGATCGGCGGCATGGCGTAGTGCAGCACGCCATCGATACGGTACTTGATGGCCACTTCCTGGTCGCGGGTCTCGATATGGATGTCGCTCGCCCGGCGCTCGAGTGCGTTGAAGATCGTCGTATCGACGAGCTTGATGACCGGCGCGATGTCGGAGTCGGCGCCCAGCTTGTCGATCGAGAGCGTTTCGTCGGCATTCTCCTCGTCGACCACGTCGAGCGTGAAGCCCTCGGTCACCTCTTCGAGCACGCGCTGGCTCTGCTCGGTCTTCTTGAGCAGGTCGGAGATCTGCGTGAGCGTGGCCACCTTCACGCGCAGCTTCTTCTGCAGCAGGATGGAGAGCTCGTCGATGAGATTGAGGTGGCGCGGGTCGGCGAGAGCGATTTCGAGCGTGCCGTTTTGCGCGGCGAGCGGCACGAAGTTGTAGCGGAACATGAGGTCCACCGGGATGGACCGGAACAGTTCGTGGTCGATGCGCGCTTCCTTGAGGTCGACGAACTCGCAGCGGTAGCGCGAGGCCAGCATCTTCGCCTGCGTGGCTTCCTGGTCGAGTTGCTGGATGCGGCTGGTTTCGGTGGCCATGGGCGTTATCCTTGCAGCGTGTCCGCGAGCGAGAAGATCGGCAGATAGAGGGCGATCAGCACGAAGGCGACGAAGATGCCCATGAAGATCATGATGGCGGGCTCGATGAGCGCGAGCACGGCCTGCATGCGCGTGGAGACGTCGTCCTCATAGAACTCGGCGACGCTGCCGAGCATAGCCGGGAGAGCACCCGTGGATTCGCCAACCTCGATCATGTCGATGGCGAGGCCGGGGAAGACCTTCGTGGCATCGAGGCTCTGCGAGAGCGTCTGGCCTTCCTTCACCATGCGCTTCGACTTCTCGAGCGCCTTCTTGAGCAGCGGCGTACCGAGTGATTCGGCGGCGGTTTCGAGCGCCTGCACGAGGGGAATGCCGCCCACGAGGAGCGTGGAGAGAACACGCGAGAACTGCGCCACCTGGTACTTCACCCAGATGTCGCCGAAGGCCGGCAGGCGGAGTTTCACGGCGTCGATGCGGAGCTGCGCCGATTCGCTGCGCGACCAGAAATGGAATAGGACCGCGAGCCCCACCAACGCCGCGACGCCGGCGAGGATATAGCTGCGCGCGGTGGTGCCCACGGCGATGAGAATCTGCGTGAGCGCTGGCAACTGCGCGGACATCGAGCCGTAGAGCTGGGCGAAGTTCGGCACCACGTACGTCACCAGGAAGACGATCATGGCGATGACCATGACGATCAGAATCGACGGGTAGAGCAGCGAGAGCAGCAGCTTCTTGCGAACCGAGAGCGCCAGCTTCTGGTAGGCGATGTAGCGCTCCATGACCTCGCCGAGCGAGCCGCTCTTCTCGCCGGCCATGATGGAGGTGACGTACATGGGCGGGAAGACGCCCTGCTTCGCAAACGCGTCGGAGAGCAGCGTGCCGTGCTTCACTTCGTCGCGCACGGCCTTGATGTGGCGGCCGAGTTTGGGGTCGGTGAGACGGTCGGCGAGCAGGTCGAGGCCCTTCAGGATGGGAAGGCCGGCGCGGATCAGCGTCACGAACTGCTGGTTGAAGATCAGGAACTTTTCGACGTCGAGCTTCTTGGAGCGCGGGCCCATGCCTGCCAGGCCTTGGCGCGCGCGGATGGAATAGACGAGGAAGCCTTGGGCGCCGTAGCGGTCGCGCAGGTCCTGTTCGGACTGCGCTTCGATCACCTGCTGGCGGATCTCGCCGCGAGCGTCGGCGTATTTGACCGCGAACTCCGGCATAGCTACGGCTGCTCCTCCACCGTCGCGGATTCCACCAGCCGCGCGCCCGGCGGCAACTGAAACTTGAAGGCGCTGTCGTTAACGGCAACGTTCACGCGCTCGTTGTCGAATCGGAATTCGGAGATCGAGTTGTCCTGGCCGGTGACGACGAGTTTCTGGATTTCGGCCGAGGGCCCGAGGGTGAACTCGACGGCGCGATAGGGAAGCCGGTTGTTCTTGGGCTCGGCGTTGATGACGGTCAAGGCGTGGTCCGTGCGGGACTGGTAGTTACGGAAATCCCGGTCAAAGTCGAGCTTGCCGAGCAGGAACGCCAGGGGCGCGCGCAGGTCCTCGCTCTCCTTCAGCTTCGTTTTCTCGGCCCGGTTGGTAGCCGGGGAGTAGTAGTAGATGTGCTTGCCGTCGGACAGGAAGAGCTTCCCCTGGGGGGAGGTGTAATCCCAGCGCATGCGGCCGGGCTTCCGGAGGGTGAGGGCGCCCTTCTCCGTCCTGCGCGGCCGCCCGGGCGCGCTAACCGATTGTTCGAATTCGACTTGTATCGTCCTCGCGGAGTTGTACCGGCGCTCCACTTGCTGGAGGAGCTTCTTCAGGCCGGGGTCCGGCGTCTGCTGCGCAGGGGCGCACACCACCGCCGCCAGGCACACCGAGAGCAGAATCCGGGTCACACAGAAATGACGCAGCCGGGAGCGGAAGCGTTTAGGTTTCAAGAGCCTGGACTTTGGCCAGGCGCCGGACGTGGCGGTCCTCGCCGCTGAACTCGGCATTGAGGAAGGCGTTGACGAGGTCCCAGGCGAGGGCGGGGCCGATGACGCGGCTGCCCATGACGAGCACGTTCATGTTGTCGTGTTCGACGCCCTGATGGGCGGAGTAGGTGTCGTGACAGAGGCAGGCGCGGATGCCGCGGAACTTGTTGGCGGCAATCGTGACGCCGACGCCGCTTCCGCAGACAAGTATGCCGCGTTCGGCGCGGCCCTCGAGGATGGCCTTGGCGACGGCTACGGCAAAGTCAGGGTAGTCGTCGTTGGGGTCCAACTGGTGCGCGCCGAGGTCGGCGACGGTGCGCCCGGCAGACTGCAGGCGGGCGACCAGCTCCTGTTTGAGGGGCAGACCGGCGTGGTCGGCGGCAATCGCAATCGTCACGTAGATTACGGTACCAGTTTGTCCGGATCACAGGCGAGGGGGCGTGGTGACGACGAGAGCCTTGGCCAATCCTTTGCCGACGCCGCGATAGCCATGGGCTTCGGCGGAATCGAAGTAGACGCTATCGCCCGCCTTCAATACATGCTCTTCATCGCCGTAGCGAATGGCGAGCTGGCCCTCCACCACGAACAGGAATTCCGCGCCGTCGTGGAAGTGGGCGACGATTTCGTCGGGCTCGCGGCGCGGGAACTCGGCCAGGTATGCCTGCAGGCTCTTGTCCTGTGCGGAGAAGGCGAGGCACTCGAAGAAGAACTGCGGTACGGGGGAATCGGCGCGTTCGGGGAAGCGCATGCGCTCGCCGGCGCGGATGATGGAGAACAAGGAACGCTTCTTGCGGTCGGAGAAGAAGTGGTCGATGCCGACATCGAAGACCATCGCGATGCGCGCGAGGGTGGGCAGGGTCGGGATGAGCTTGCCGTTTTCGAGCTGCGACAGCATGGAGGCGGAGAGGCCCGTGTGCTTGCCGAGATCGACCAGGGCGATCTTCTTGCGGAGACGGAGTTGACGCAGCTTTCTGCCGAGTTCGTAAGAGGAGAGGACGCGGCGGACCGTCTCCTCGCTGGTCTCCCGATATTCAGCCATACCGAAATCTACTTTATCATTCTTTAATTCCTCAGCGTATTTTTCGGTGGGGCTGAAATGGCTTTCGGCAGCGTCTGGTTTTCGCCCATCGTCCCTGGTAGCGTCGTTCATAGAACGTTTGATTGGACTCACCCTAGAGGGGCCAGATGCAAAACCAGCACACACAGTTCGCGTCGCTCGCAGATGATGAACTGGTCACGCTTGCGCAGCAAGGTGACGACCGGGCTTTCGCCGAGCTCATCCAACGGCATTACAACTCGTGCAGCAAGCTCGCACTGTCGATTCTGCGCGACAAATCGGACGCCGAAGATGAGGTGCAGAACGCCTGCTGGAAAGCGTTCGAGCACATAGGCCAATTCCAGAAGGACGCGAAGTTCTCCACGTGGCTCACGCGCATTGTGGTGAACCAGTGCCTGATGCGGCTGCGCCAGACGCGGCGGGCGAAGTTCTTCTACATTGACGACGCGATGATCGGCGATGAGGTGGGGACGCTCGAGTTGCCCGACCGTACGGATTCGCCCGAGGAGACGCTGGGGCGCCGTGAAGTGGCGGAGGTACTGCACCAGGAGATCCGCCGCATCCCTCCGCTGCTGCGCAGCGTGTTCCTGCTGCGCGACGTGGAGCAACTGCCCATGCCGGACGTGGCGGAGCGATTAGGGATCTCGGTAGCGGCGGCGAAGAGCCGTCTGCTGCGTGCGCGGACGGAGCTGCGGTCTCGAATGACGAAGCACTCGGGCCGTCTGGGGGCAGCGACGCTGTTGCCAGGGATGTCCCGTAGCTAGTTACAAACCTAATACATCGTTGCATTTACGCCGATCCTGCGATACGCTTGGTAAGGATGGAGCATTCCTTTCCGCGCCCGCGGATCGGCGATTCTGGTAAGCCACCCCGTCCCTGCTTTGTTCTGCCAGCAAACCCTCCATTGTTCCGGCTCGCGCCTGAGACCAGGGCGTCAGTGAATTTCTTATTGGCCAACGAATGAAACTTTCCGTGCAGATCAGTCGCGGAATCGAATCCCTGTTTGGGACCCGCGATGAGAATATCCGCGTTCTGGAGGACAACCTCGGCGTCAAGACCCGGCTGCTGAACGACTCGCTCGAGATCGAGGGCGACGAGGCGGGGACGACCCGCGCCGGCCGGATTCTTGACGATTACTTCGCGCTCATTCGCGAAGGTCATGTCTTCAACAACGGGGACCTGAACAGTTACCTGCGGGTAGTGACGTCGGATGCCGACACGACTTTGCGCGGCCTGGTGGAGAGCGGGCGGCAGCGCAGTTTCGGCAAGAAGGTGCTGGCGCCGAAGACCCTGAACCAGCGCAAGTACCTGGACGTGATTGAACGGAACGACATGGTGTTCGGCGTGGGGCCGGCAGGCACCGGCAAGACGTATCTTGCCGTAGCCATGGCCGTGTCCGCGTACCTGTCGAAGCGTGTTTCGCGGATCATTCTCACGCGTCCGGCGGTGGAAGCCGGCGAGAAGCTCGGGTTTCTGCCGGGCACGCTGCAGGAGAAGGTGGACCCGTACCTGCGGCCCCTCTACGACGCGCTGTATGACATGCTGGATTCCGACAAGGTGGAGAAGCTGCTGGAGCGCAACGTAATCGAGGTGGCGCCGATCGCCTTCATGCGCGGGCGCACGTTGAACGACAGCTTTATTATCCTGGACGAAGCGCAGAACAGCACAGCGGAACAGATGAAGATGGTGCTGACGAGGGTGGGGTTCAATTCAAAGATGGTGGTTACCGGCGACGTTACGCAGATCGACCTGCCGACGGGCCGGAAGAGCGGATTGTTGGACGCGATCGACGTCCTGCGGGGAGTAGAGGGGATCAGCTTCGTCTACTTCGACGACAGAGACGTAGTTCGTCATACGCTGGTGCAGCGGATTGTGAAGGCCTACGAGCGGTTCAACGAGGCGGCGGCACGCCAATTGTCGCTCCGACTGACACTGCCGGAAGTTCCGGTGATCGACGCCACGCCGGCGCCGCCAGTGGTGGAGGGCGCGGATGAGAATCTGCCGCGCGCCTGATTTATGGACAACGAAGAACCTCCGCTAGTGCTCTACAGGCGCGCACCGCGCGGGCTGCGACGGGCTGTTGTGGAAGACTTCGCCAAGCGGGTTCGTCAGGAAGTGGCGGGTGCGCCCTTCACCTGCCTCATCACGCGGGACGACGAACTGCAGCGGCTGAACCGTGAGTTTCTCGGGAAGGACTATCCGACGGACGTATTGTCGTTTCCGGAACCGGGCGGGGCATCGCTCGGCGAGATGGCCATTTCGACGGACCGGGCGGCGGCACAAGCGGCCGAGTTGGGGCACGAGCTGGAGACGGAGATCTGCGTTTTGCTGCTCCACGGGGCACTGCACCTGAAGGGCATGGACCACGAAAGCGACGGCGGGCGGATGGCGCGCGCGGAGCGGCAGTGGCGCCGGAAGATGGGCCTGCCGAGCGGGCTGATTGAAAGAGCCCGCGCATGACGCTGCTGCTGTTCCTTGCCGCCTTCGCGCTCGCCATCCTGCTGTGCCTGTCTACCTATGTGCAGTTGTTGTACCTGGAGTCCGTTCGTCTGCGGACGCGGGAGTCGGCGGCCCTCGAGCATTTCAAGGAGGAACTGGAAGACCGGCTGGGACTCAAGGGCGACACGGGCATTCTGACGTTCTCGCTGCTGAAACATACCAGCCTGGTGCTGTTCGGCGTGGTGGTACTGGCGATCGTCGGACGGCACATGGTTCCGTTGTGGCAGACGTTTCTCGAGGCCGGGCTGATGGCCTGGCTGGGGATGGTGGTGGTGTGTTATGTCATCCCACCGACGCTCTATAAGCGCACGTCGGGCCGTTGGATGAACCCCCTGGCGCCGCTGCTTCGCGCGCTGGCATTCCTGATGAAGCCGTTGGTGTGGATACTGGATCTGTTCCAGTCGCTGGCGGAGTTACGGGGCGGAAGCGAAGCGGCGGAGGATCCGGCCGACCCGAGTGAGCACATTGAGGCGCTGATTGACGCAGGCACCGAAGAAGGCATCATCGAGGAGGATGACCGGAAGCTCATCCAGAGCGTGGTGGCCTTCGGCGACAAACAGGTTCGCGAGGTGATGACGCCGCGCCCGAATATTGTCGGGATCGCACACGACCGCTCGCTCGAAGACCTGCGCCAGTTGGTCTTCAACGAACAGTTCTCGCGCATCCCGGTGTACGAGGGCACGATCGATAAGATCATCGGGTTTGTGCACGTCAAGGACATGATGTTCGAGAGCGACGAGCAGCAGCGCACGGCGCGGCGGGTGCGGGAACTGGCGCGGCCCATCAAGTTCGTTCCCGAGACGAAGTCCGGCGCGGACCTTTTAAAGGAGATGCAGACCGGCGGCCTCCATATGGTGATCGTGGTGGACGAGTACGGCAACACGGCCGGGCTGGTGACCATGGAAGACCTGGTGGAGGAGATCCTGGGCGAGATTCGGGACGAGCACGAACCGGCGCGCGACGTGACCGTGGAAGCGGGCGGCGCCTACGTGGTGTCGGGCAGTTTCGACCTCGATCATCTCGAGGACCTCCTCGGATTCCGGCCGGAGGCGGAGATCGAATCGACGACGGTGGGGGGCCTGGTGACGGAGTGGGCGGGGCGGGTGCCGGGGCGCGGGGAGTCGATCGAGCATGCGGGACTTCGCCTGGAGGTGTTGGCGGGCAACGAAATGCGCGTGGAGAAGGTGCGCATCTCGAAGGCGCCGGTGAGCCGGACGAATGGTGAGGGCGGTGAGCGCCACGCATAAGAGCGGATTCGTATCGATTGTCGGCCGGCCAAACGCCGGGAAGTCGACGCTGCTGAACGCGCTGGTCGGGCAGAAGCTCGCGATTGTTGCCGACAAGCCGCAGACCACCCGGACCTCCGTGCAGGGTGTGGTGACGGAGCCGGGCGCGCAGGCCATCTTCGTCGATACGCCGGGGATTCACCGGGCCGACAATCCCTTCAACAAGCGGATGATGGAGACCGTGCGCGCGGCGCTCGACGGGCGCGACCTGCTGCTTTTTCTGGTGGACGCGGCCGCCGCGTTCGAAGAGGACGACGCCCAGGCGGTGGACATGCTGCGGCGGACGGAGACGCCGATTTTCCTGGTGGCGAACAAGATCGACCGCCTGAAGGACAAGAACCGGCTGCTGCCGCTCCTCGAGAAGTATCGCGAGTTGTTCGCCTTCGAGGAGTATGTGCCGATTTCCGCGCTGACCGGCGAGAACCTGGACCGCCTGAAGCGGCTGATCCTCGATCGCCTGCCCGAAGGGCCCGCTTACTTCCCGGAAGACTACGTGACGGACCAGCCGGAGCGATTTCTGGCCGGCGAGTTGATCCGTGAGCAGATTCTGATCGCCACGCGGCAGGAGGTGCCGCATGCGGTGGCGGTGCTGGTGGACAAGTGGGAAGAGACGCCGAAGCTGACGCGCATTCTGGCGACGGTCTACGTGGAGCGCGAGGGGCAAAAGAAGATTATTATCGGGCAGGGCGGGGCGATGTTGAAGGCGGTGGGGACGGCCGCGCGGCAGGAGATCGAGGCGATTCTCGGGCGAAGGGTCTATCTGGAGCTGTTCGTCAAAGTGCGCCCGCGGTGGCGCGAGTCCGGGGCGTTTTTGAATGAGCTAGACTGGCGGTCGATGGCCGGTCTCGGGAGTTCGGAAGAATGACGCGAAGAGTGTTTGTGACGGCTCTGGCGCCGCTGGTGCTCGCGGCGCAGAAGGTGCACAGCGACGACGAGATCTACGACATGGTACGGCAGCGGCTGGCGAACGACGTCGACATCAAGGGCGGGGCACTCGAGGTGGACGTGAAGGATGGCGTGGTGACGGTGCGCGGCGAAGTGGGAAGCGAGCGTGCGCGCGCGAAGACCGAGAAGGTCGTCAAGAAGGTCAAGGGCGTAAAGGCCGTCAAGAACGAGACGCGCGTCAAGACGGCCTGACGGGCTGTTTGCGGCCTACGGCTTACGCCAGGCACGCTCCCGGTAGGACGGATCGCTCCGCTTGAGGGCCGCCAGGGTCTCCGGCGAGACAGGACACCCGCAGCTTGCCGCGCTCTTCAGGTAACGCTCACTGGGCGAGAGGTATTCGTACTCATTCGGCCAATCGAACAGTGCTTCGTCCGGTTCGCCGCGAGTCACCTTCACCGCCGTGCGCTGGCTCGTATCGGTAATTGCGCCACCGGCGCCCTTGAACTCCGCGAGTTGTTTCAGTTCCGAGCAGCCGAGTCCGGGGGCGAACCAGCGAGTGAGGCGCATGCTCGCCGAGTCCTCCACGAACTTGACTGTTGCGTGTCCGGCGATTGCTTCGCCTTTTTCTGGCGCTGCCCGGCGGTTGAGTTTGTCGAAGGTGACGGCGCAGTTGGAGCCCGGGTCCCACCCGCCGGCAGTGCGTGAGCTCATTACCGCCGCGGCATTCGGCGATCGTGTGGCCGTAACGGCTTTCAGATGGTCCGCGATCTCCGCGTACACTCCCGTGCTCAGAGTGACTTTCCGGTCGATGGCAACCGGGGCGCCCTTGGAATCGAACGTACTGGTGACAATTGCCGTCGATCCGTCTCCCCGGAACGCGAACGTGTAGTGAGCCGAGCGCCAGGGCGAGGCCCCCGCTTTTGCAACATATTCATCCGATTCCACCGTGTGCGCGGGAGGCAGTGAAGTTTGGCCGGCCAGCAGAGTTGCGGACACGACCAGCGAAAAGAGGACGAGAGTTCTTGCGTTCATCGTCGTTAACTCGAAAAGTGATCGGTACAGCCTCCTGAGGGTGGTTCCGTGGGACCGCAGGACGCTACGGGGACACAGATGCCACCTACAAGAGACTTGCAGGTCTTCGTGGCCGAACAGTTACGCCAGTAGCACGGGGTGTATCCGCTCCCGCCTACCCAGCAGTTACCATCTCGCGTGCCGAAGGACGAGGTGGCACCGTCTCCGCAGGACTTGTTACACGCAGGGGGCTGGCCGTGGGCGAAGGGATTACCCAGAAGGCCGAATGCGATCCAGACAGCGAACACTACGCTGAGCACCTTTCTCATACGAACCTCCTGGAGGAGAGTATGCGCCTCGGATAGCAAAAAAAAAAGAGAATAATTAGGAATGTAGGCGAAATGATTATAGATTGGGCAGAATGTGGCGTCCCGGCTCCGCGGTCCCGGTAGTCCCTGCCGACAAATGGCTATTTGGGGGAAGACTGCACTACGTCAGGCAGGAGGTCAATTCCCCTGAGGCGGGCTACCATCTCTCAGCCTTACGCCGCGGCTTCGATCCGCTTGCGGATAATGATCGGCTGCTCGGTGACGCACTCGGCGGCATCCACGCCCTTCAGGGTGATGGCGTAGCGGCCACTGTCGGTGCGCGTCACCTGACCGCTCTCTTTCAAATACCAGAGGGCGAATTCCAGGTGCTCGCGGGGCACCCCGAGGAGGTCCTCGAGTTCCAGGATGGACATCTGCGCGTGGTCGGGAGAGGCGACGCGCTTTCGGTAGAGCAGGCTGAGGATGCCAGCGCGCTTGCGGCGTTCCGCTTCGGGGCCCTCGGCGCTGGCGGCGGCGGAGTCGAAGATCTGCCAGAAGCGCTTGCGCTCGGAGCGGTATTGGAGGTCATAGGCGGCGCGGGCCTCGGGGTCGACCAGGATCTTGTGCGCTTCGGTGAGGCGGCGGAACGTAGCGAGGTCGCCGGTCTCGGCATTGTCGGGGTGGTAGCGCTGCGCCAACAGCCGGTACACCCGGTGAATCATCTCCGTGTCAGCATTCGCACTGACCTGAAGAACCTCGTATAGATCCACAAACGCGCCGAACGTCATGTCAGCATCATGACGGCTAGGCGGCCCGGCGACAATGGGACTGCAGGCTGACCGCTACTAGTACCCTCGTACCGCTATTCTGAAGTTAGAGGGGATACAACCACTTTGCGGTTCAGCGAAGCTCGGGGCGGGAGAGGAATGCGTGCGCGCGGTGCCTCCGTTGAGGGGGACGACGCTAAGCGCTCTACCTTAGAAAGACTGCGCGATATCTGGCCCGATTTGCGCGAACTCATCCGGCCGCGCCGCAACGTGCTGTTGGTGGGGCTGCTGCTGATCGGAGTCAGCCGGCTGGCCGGGCTGGTGCTGCCAGCGTCGAGCAAGTTTCTGATCGACGACGTGATCGGGAAGCGTCAGTACGACCTGCTGACGCCGCTAGTGTCGGCGGTGGTGGCGGCCACGGCGCTGCAGGCGGTGATGCAGTACACGTTGACGCAGTTGTTGTCGAAGTCGGCGCAGCGGCTGATTGCGGAACTCCGCAGGAAGGTTCAGCAGCACGTGGGGCGCCTGCCGGTGACCTACTACGATTCCAACAAGACGGGCGCGCTGGTGTCGCGCATCATGAGCGACGTGGAAGGCGTGCGCAACCTGGTAGGCACGGGGCTGGTGGAGTTCGTGGGCGGCCTGGTGACCGCGGCGGTGGCGCTGGTAGTGCTGTTCGGCATCAGTCCCATGCTTACGAGCATCGCGCTGGGAGTGATGCTGGCGTTCACCTACGTCCTGCAGCGGGCATTCCGCACGCTGCGGCCGATCTTCCGCGAGCGGGGGAAGATTCAGAGTGAGGTGACGGGGCGGCTGACGGAGTCGCTGGGCGGCGTGCGCGTGGTGAAGGGCTACCATGCGGAGGCGCGCGAGGCGGACGTGTTCTCGGGCGGCGTGCAGCGGCTGCTGGACAACGTGCTGAAGACCCTGACGGGCATCTCCGTGATGAGCCTTTCGGCGACGCTGTTAATGGGGATCGTGGGCGCGATCGTAATGTTCCTGGGAGCGCGACAGATCATCGCCGGCGAGCTGACGCTGGGCGGATTTGTCACCTTCACGCTGTTCCTGGCGTTCCTGGTAGCGCCGATTTTTCAGGTGGTCGGCATCGGCACGCAATTGACGGAAGCGATTGCAGGGCTGGACCGCACGCGCGAGGTGCTGGCGGAGCGGCCGGAAGATGCGGACCCGCGGCGGACCGTGGAGATGCCGGCGATTCGCGGCGAGGTGCGGTTCGATCGGGTCAGCTTCGAATATGAGAAGGACCGGCCGGTGCTGCACGAGGTTTCGTTCGACTCGAAGCCGGGAACGGTGACCGCGCTGGTGGGTCCGTCCGGCTCCGGCAAATCGACCATCATCGGGCTGGTGGCGGGCTTTCATTCGCCGGGCGAGGGCGCGGTGCTGGTGGACGGCATCGACCTCTCGACGGTGCGGCTCTCGTCGTATCGAACGCAACTGGGCGTGGTGCTGCAGGATTCGTTTCTCTTTGACGGGAGCATTCGGGAGAACGTGGCGTTTTCAAGGCCGGGCGCGACAGACGCGCAGGTGGCGGATGCGTGCCGGATCGCGCGGGTGGACGAGTTCGCGGAGCGGTTTCCCGATAAACTCGAGACGATCATCGGTGAGCGCGGGGTAAAGCTCTCGGGCGGGCAGCGGCAGCGCGTGTCGATTGCGAGGGCCATCCTGGCGGACCCGCGCATATTGATTCTGGACGAGGCGACGTCGAGCCTGGACTCGGAGTCGGAAGCGCTGATCCAGGAGGGGCTGTCGTTCCTGATGCGGGGGCGGACGACGTTCGTGATTGCGCACCGGCTTTCAACGATTCGCCGGGCAGACCAGATCCTGGTGGTGGAAGGCGGCAGAATCCTGGAACGCGGCACGCACGAGGAGCTGTACGCGATGCAGGGCCGTTACTGGGACCTCTACACGAAGCAGCACGGCGTGGAGGCGAACCTGTTCCTGGCTCCGGGCGAAGGAGATGCCCCGCCGGACGCCAAGGATGGCGGCGGCCCCGGGCGTCGTGGTGAAGCGCCGGCGATCGACCAGGCGCTACGGCTCCTCCGCGGGGCGAGCTAAGCGAGGCCGCGCAGCGCTGTGGCGCGCGCGACACGCGAGACAGCGAGGGCGAAGGCAGCGGTGCGCAGGGAGCACTTGTACTGGCGGGCGGTTTCCATCAAGGCCGCATACGCTTGGCGCATGTAGCGGGCCAACTCGCCATTGACGCGTTCCTCATCCCAGCCGAAGCTCTGCGTGTTCTGCACCCACTCGAAGTAGCTGACGGTGACGCCGCCGGCGTTGGCGTAGATGTCCGGAAGGACGGTAATGCCCTTCTGCGCGAGGATGGCGTCGGCGTCGGGATCGGTGGGGTGATTGGCGCCCTCTAGGATGTAGCGGGCGCGGACGGCGGGGGCGGTCTCGCGATTCAGGACGCCGCCGAGCGCGGCGGGCACCAGGACATCGCACTCCTCGGCCAGGATGGACTCGCGGTCGAAGGGAAGGCCGCCGGGGAAGCCGGCGACCGAGCCGGTCGTGGCAACGTGCGCGGTGAGGGCGGGGATATCAAGACCTTCGCGATTACGGACGGCGCCCGTCACATCGCTGACGGCGACGATACGCGCGCCCTCGGCATGCAGCAGCCGGGCTGCCCAAGCGCCGACGTTGCCGAAACCCTGTATGGCATAGGTGAAGTCCGAGACCGAAGCGCCGATTTCGCCGAACAGACACTGGGCGGCGAAGAGAAGGCCGCGCCCGGTGGCCGATTCGCGGCCGAGCGAGCCGCCGAGCTCGAGCGGTTTGCCGGTGACAACGCCTGGTGACCAGCCGTGGAATTTCGAGTACTCGTCGACGATCCAGCCCATGGTTTCGGCGTTGGTGCCCATGTCGGGCGCGGGGATGTCGACGGAGGGCCCGATCATGTCGTGAATGCGCTCGACGAAGACGCGGGTGAGCCGCTGGAGTTCCATCTTGGAGAGCGTCCGGGGATCGACCGCAATGCCGCCCTTCGCGCCGCCGTAGGGAAGCCCGGCGACCGCCGTCTTCCAGGTCATCAGGGAAGCGAGGGCGTTCACTTCGTCCGGGTCTACCTGGTGGTGGTAGCGGATGCCGCCCTTCATCGGCCCGCGCGAGTTGTCGTGCTGGATGCGGAAACCGACGTAGGTGGCGAGCGAGCCGTCGTCGCGAACGATGTTGCACTCCACCTTGATCTCGCGAAGAGGAGTGATCAACTGCCGGATTGCGGGCTCAGAGAGGTCCAGAAGACGGGCAGCGTCGTGGAAGTTGCGGTTGGTGGCTTCAGTGGCGGTCATTCTTACTTGGAGGATCCTGAAGCAGGAGATGTGCCTTCTTCGACGATGGTTGCCTTGACGAGCTTGTCGAGGCGGGCGAAGTTGCGATCGAGGTACTGGTTGCCCTCGGCGAGGATGCGGCTCTGGTCGATGCCGCCGTAGTCGCCGTAGCCGTAGTGGAGTTTTTCGACGTTCTCCATGCCCTGGATGACTTCGCCGAAGGGGGCGAAGCCCTGTTCGTCGAGCGCGCGATTATTGCGCAGGCTGATGAAGACCTGCGACGTGCGCGAGGCGGGGCCGGCCTTAGCGAAGGAGATGCGGCCCTTCATGTTGCTCTTGAGGACCAGGTCGTCGGCGATCTGGGACTTGGCGTAGAGCTGGGAGACTTTGGGGTCTTTCGCCAAGCCGAACTGGGCCACGTACTCCTTGATGACGCGGAAGAAGCGCGAGTCGTCGTAGAAGCCGGACTTCACGAGCTCATAGAAGCGGTCAGCGCCGCGCGGGGCCCAGTCGCGGTGGACGTGAACGACGAAGTCGCCTTTAGAGGTCTCGAACTTCACCTTGAACTCGGCCGGCGCCTGGTTGGCGGGGCGGGGGGACTCGGCTTTCTTCTTTGTTTCCGGGGCGGGGCCGCAGGAGGTGAGGAGAACGGCGGCGGCGAGGACGCGAACGAGCTGGGGCGAGCGCATAAGGTCGTTATTGTCTCGCATTCCAAGGGCGCGGGTTGCTCTGCAGTTTTTCTCAGGACTGGATCAAGCGAACCGATATGAACAATACGTGGGGACTAAGACTCCTGCGGGGACCCGCAGGGCTTCCAGGTCCCGTTCCCAATCGGTCTCATGTTGAGGTTACTCCTGTGCAGAATACACAACGCCGACCACTCGGCTTTCAATTACTCGCCGCCGTCGGCGGAATGATGTTCCTGCTGATGCTCGGCGGGGCCATCTCGCTTTACCTGGTCGAAGATGTCAGCGGGAAGCTGGACGCGGCGGCGAACGTCACCGCTCGGAAAATCCAGATCGTGGGTGAACTGAAGACGCACACGACGGCGATGCGAAATGGCTCCCGGGGGGTCCTGCTCTACTCGCTACTAAAGCAGCCAGAACGGACGGCGACGGCGGAGCGGAGCTTTCGAGAGGCAGCGCGAGGTGTATCCGAGCGGGTTGAAGAGATCAGACCTTTGCTGCTGACGGCGCGCGGCCGGGAGGACGCGGCAACGATAGCAGACGCCGTACGCACGTGGGTATCGAGTTTCGAACTGATGGCGCAAGCGGCGAAGGGCGGCGACTTCGAGGGAGAGGTCAAACGGCAGCTGGATGAGGCTTTCAAGCAGGCGGGGCGCATGGATGAGGCCACGGCCAGTATGGACGCGACGTTGCAGAAGTTCCTGGAAGAAGCGCGCGCGGAGGCGGCCCGGGCGCAGCGGATGGGCCGATGGGTAATCGGGCTCTTTCTCACCTCATCGCTCCTGACGGGGTGGGGAGTGTTCGTGGTGGTGCATGGCGCCAGTACGCGCCTGCGGCGAATCGCGCAGATCGTCGGCGAAGGCGCCGACCAGATGTTGTCCGCGTCGAGCCAGGTGGCGGACAGCAGCCGTTCGGTGGCGCAAGGCGCGACCGAGCAGGCGGCGTCGATCGAAGAAACGTCAGCCTCGACGGAAGAGATCAACTCGATGGCCCGGCGCAACGAGGAGATCGCCGGCCAGGGTCTGGCGCAAGTGAACCGGATGTCGCAGGAGATTTCGCGAACGACAGGGGCGCTCGAGCTGATGTCGGGAGCGATGTCTGAGATCAATGCGTCGAGCGACAAGATCGCGCGGATCATCCGCGTAATCGAGGACATCGCATTCCAGACGAACATTCTGGCGCTGAATGCGGCGGTGGAGGCAGCGCGCGCGGGGGAGGCGGGCATGGGGTTCGCAGTGGTGGCGGACGAGGTTCGCAACCTGGCGCAACGCTCGAGCCAGGCGGCGCGCGACACGACGCAGTTGATCGAGGAGTCAATCGAGAAGGCGCGGCAGGGGCGAGTGCGGGTGCAGGAGGTTTCCGCCGCGGCCCAAGCGATCAGCGAAGGGGCAGCGCAGGTGAAGGTGGTGGTGGAGGAAGTCAGCACGGGCAGCGCCGAGCAATCGCGCGGGTTGGCTCAAATCGCGCGGGCGGTGGCCGATATGCAAGGCGTGATCCAACGTACGGCGGCCAATTCGGAAGAGAGTGCAGCTGCCAGTGAGGAGTTGACGGCACAGGCGCAGAGCCTACAAGCAGCGGCTTCCGAGCTGCGTGCGATGGTGTCCGGAGACGCGGAGCGGAGGGCGGCATGAGAGCGTGGGCGATGCTGGTGCTGTTGGCGGCAGCGCCCGCGATCCGCGGACAGGAACTCCGCCGGGGATGGGTGACGACGGTGCAGAGCGGGCTTGCGGAAACGTACCAGCTCGCCTTGGGCGGAGTGTTTGGCCAGGGGCCGTCATGGCAGAACCGCGTGGAAACCGGGATCTCAAACGTTTGGAAGCAGGGCGACTACTGGTACGTGTACGGAGCCGATTCGAACGACCTCCGCTCGCATCAGGACAACTGGTTGGCCGGGCTCTCGTACCGCCGGCCGGTATGGGCTCGGGGGCGGCAGCAGGTGGTCCTGGGCGGGGGTCTTCAACACTGGAAGTTCCGGAGTGTGCGCGACGGGTCGAACGACTGGTTGACGGCCGAATCGCTCACGTACCGCTACTCGGGACGCGTGCCATTCACGGTGACGAGCGACAGCTACACGGTCGTCGCGAGCCGGTTTGCAAAAGGCAGCCTGGTGACGACCCAGGCGTGGCTGGAGCATCGCTTGTCGAAGCGCGAGAGCCCGCGCATCGTCTTCCGCCATGGCCCAGCGGAGACCTATTCGTGGGGCTTTTGGGGAACCAACGGGAACCGTGTGTGGCGGTATCAGAGCATGCTCTCGTTCGCTTGGAAGACCACGCGCATCGAGGGTGGCCTGCGAAAACAATGGGGGATGCATCGCGGGATTCCGGACAACACGTTGTGGCAGTTCTCTGTCTCGCGTGTCATTGCCCGGTAACTGCCTGGGCGTTCGGCGGCAGCCGCGCTACGGCGTGGGCCGGGGCTGCGAAGAGAGCGCTTCGGCGATGGCCAGCTCGTACAAGGCGTAGGCGCGGAAGTAATCGGCGGCGGCGGACACCTCGCGGACGGCAGTGTCGAAGGTCGCCTGCTCGCGAAGGTTTACGAGGAAGAGCGTGCTGTCGCCGAGGTCGAAGCGGCTGCGCTCCAGTTCCTCGAGGTTGCGGGCGATGTTGACCTCGTCGCGAAGGACACGAGTGCGTTCGGCGGCGCGGCGTACGGCGGAGGCGGCGTCGCGGACCTCAACGATGACCTGGTCGCGCGCGAAGCGTTCGCGCTGGTCGAACTGCGCGAGACGCGCCTCGGCCGACTTGACGGCGCCCAAGGCGCGGCGCCGTTGAAACGGCAGCTCGAAGATCAGCGAGCCCCGCACCTCGTTGGCGTTACCGCGCGGCGTTGTGCCGGCACCGGCGAACTGATTGAAGCCGAACACCAGGTCAATGTTGGGAGCGGTCTGGTTGCGGGCAAGGTCGGCATCGATGCGGGTCTGGTCGCGCTGGGCAGCGAGACGGAGCACTTCGGGACGCCGCTTCAGCGCGAGGTCGACGTCTTCGGCGACGCGCTGCTCGCTGAGGTCGGCGAGGTCCGGAAACGCCGGAGGCAGCAGATCCTCCAGGGGGGTCACGGGATCGCCGTTGGCGTCGCGGTAGAACAGCGACAACTCGAAAGAGGCCTGCTCCAGGCCGCGGCGTGCTTCCACCACCTGTGCGCGCCGGGTGAGGATAGCGCGCTCGTTGTCGGTGACTTCGATCTGCGGCAACTGGCCGAGCCGCACGGCTTCCTTCAACTGCTGGTCGCGCGTGAGTGCCACGTTGAGGATGGTCTCGGCCAGTCGCAGGCGCTGCCCGGCGGCCACCCAATCCCAGTAGCGGCGAGTGGCGGCCTGAATCACAAAGATCAATTGCTGATCGACAGAAAGGTCAGCCAGCCGCAGCCCGATACGCGACTTCCAGAGCGTCGCGCGGCGGCTATCGATGGCGCGGTCGCGGAACAGGGGCAGGCGGAGGCCCGTGCGGTATTCGCCCAGATCGGTGGTGAGCACGCTGCTGGCATCGCTGCTGGAGAAGCGGCCCTCGCCCAGCCGGTAACCACCGAAGAAGCTGAGCCCTTGAAAGGCGAGCGGCTGGTCAACGACGACATTCAAGCGGTTATTGTCGAGCGGGCCGGCCTGCTGGTTCTCAAAGGCGGCGCGGACGACGGCGTCGAAGCCACCTTCGGCCACCAGGAGATCGCCATCGGCGATGCGCCGCTCCTCGAGGGCAGCGAGCAGAGGCGGATAGCTTTTGCGGACGGACGAGAGGATGTCTTCCAGACGCAGGGCGGGACGGCCGCTCAGAGCCGCCGAAGGCAGCGACGCGGCAGGCGCCGCGATGGCGGGATGGGTGACGGTGGTGGGCCGGTTCGGCGAGTGGGGCGGCAGTAATGGATTGTGCTGGGGATTTTGCGGCGGCTGCGGTTGAGAGGCGGCCGCTGCGGCGGCCAGCGAGAGCGCAACGACGAGCCTCATTTCTTACCGCCCTTGCCGCCGCCTTTGCCGCCGGCGCCCGGTTCCTCCGCTCCGATGACGGGCGGGAAGCCGTTAAACTGCCGCCACATTTCGAAGCCCAGCGGGACGGTTTTGAGGAGCACCCAGCCGTTGGCGAGAACGCCCTGGCGCAGGTAGCTGGGCGAGGGCCACGGCTCCTCCTCGGGGTCGGGCGAGACGAGAATGCGGAACTCGCCCTTGCCGTTGTCAGTGGGGTCAACGAGGAAGACGACGCCGCCGAAGGTGCCGACGGCGACGGACGGCCAGCCGACGAACTGAATTGCCGGCCAGCCGTTGAATTGCAGGCGAACCTTATCGCCCTTGTGCACGAGAGGAACGTCGTTGCCGTTGAGGAACAGTTCGACGACGGGACTGGAGGCGAACTCGGGAACGAACTCGGCGATGCGCTCACCGGACTTGAGGAGTTCACTGCCGGGCTGCGCGAGGAGGCGGTAGATGGTGCCGTCGCGGGGCGCGGTGATGACCTGCGTGGACTGGCGTGCGTAGGCGGCGCGGGCGCGCTCGTACCCGGCGCGGAAGTTCTGCGCGTCGGCTTTGGCCGTTTCGAGCGAAGCGCGCGCGGAGCGCACGATGGCCGTTTCGGAGGCGGTGATGCGCTGGAGGTCGGCCTCGAAGGCGCGGCGGTCGTTAATGGCGGCGTTGAGAGCGGCCTGGCGGGACTCGACGTTCGCCTTTGCCTGGTCAAACTCGGCCTGCGCGAGCTCGAGGTTGCGGACGGAGGTCAGTCCCTTGTCGAGAAGCTGTTTCTGGCGGGGGAGGTTCTGGTCCGCGGCAGTGAACCGCGCCTTGCCGTCCTCCAGGGTCTGTTCGGCGCTACGGACTCGGTCCATGGCCATCTGGAGACGGCTTTTGGCCGCCTGAATCGCGTTCTCGCGCGATTCTTCGAGCTGGAAAATCTGGCTGCTCAGCTCTTCGAGCCGGCGCTGCGCCGCGAGCCAGCGCTGCTCCTCCGCCCCACGAACGACATCGAGACGACTGAGCATATTGGGGTCCTGGTCGGCGATTTCGCCCAGCACCTGGCCGGCTTTCACGCGCGAACCTTCAATGACGTTCCATTTGACGATACGGCCTTCGACGGGCGCGCCGATGGACTGCAGGCGGTCATTCGGATTCAAGGCTACGACGCGGCCCTTGCCCGGCACGCTCTGCTGCCACGGCGTGAACACCAGGGCCATCACGATAGTGAGGAACAGCGCCGCCAGCACGCGCGCGAGCGTGCGCGTGGTGTGCGGCGTCCCGACGAGCCGCATCGCAGGCAGCGTACCCAGCTCGCCCAATTGCCCGGGGGCGGGTTGAGGATGTACGTGTGTCGCCATGTCGTTTCGTCTCCGTTTAGCGGGTTACAGCGGTGGACGCTTCTTCGATCGTGCCACCGCGCAATTCGTACACGCGGTCGCAACGGCCGAGGACGCCTTCGTCGGCGCTGACTACGATGAGCGTCCACGGGGCGCGGCGGTCAAAGATCGCATCAATGATCTGCTCGCGATCCCTGGCATCTACCAGGGACTCCAGGCACTCATCGAGGATGAGAAGCCGAGGCTTGCCCGCGATGGCGCGGGCCAGGGTGAGGCGGGCCACCTGGCCGGCGGAGAGGGGCCAGCCACCGGTGCTGAGTTGGGTGTTAATGCCGTCTGGGAGGGACTGCACGACGCTCAGCAGTCCCACCTTCTGCAGTACGCCCCGGATGTCGGAGGAGCCTAGCGTGCCGTGGCCGAGGCGGATGTTGTCGGCGATGGTCCCATCGAAAACGTCGTCGCTCCTGCAGAGCGCCACCTGGGCCCGCAGGTCGCGCAGGTTCACTTCGCGGATGTCGACATCGTCGATCTCGAGGATGCCCGCACCGGGGAAGCGAAGACCGAACAGCATGTCGAGGAGAGAGCTCTTGCCGCTTCCGCTATTGCCGATCAAACCGATTCGGGCCCCGGGCTTGATCTCCCAATTCAATCCGTTGAGGATGCTCGTTCGGCCGTCGTAGGTGAACTGGACGTTTCGAAAGAGCACGGAGGCCGGGTGTTCGGTTCGGCGCAGCGAGACGGCACCCTGCTTCTCGAGCGGAAGGTCAGTGAGGTAGCCGAGTTTATCGATGGCGGCGCTGAGGTCGTAAAAGGTTTCTAATTGCTTGCCGAACTTGGTGAAGCCGCTGACCACCAGGGCGACGACGAGTTCGGCGGCGATCAATTGCCCCAGTGTGAGCTGGCGGTTGATGACCAGCCAGCCGCCCACGCCCAGGAGCACGGACGAGGCTATGGCCTGCAGCGCGAAGGACCCGATGATCTGTCTCAGCAGGATTCGGAAGTGCTTGCTGCGATAGCGGAGCCATTCGGCGGCCAGTGTGTTGGCTTGTTCCAGCGCCAGCGCGGCGCCGCGCGAGCTCTTGAAGGTCAGCGGGTGGCGGGCCATCTCCTCAAGCCAGGCGGTGAGTGCGTACTTGGCCTTGCTCTCCTTGATGGCAGTGGCGATGGCGCCGCTGCCCATGGGAAACAGCACGATGAGGATGAACAGCAGCATCAGGACATCGAATGCCAGCAGCCACGGATGATAGATGGCCAGCAAAATCATGCCGATGATGGTCTGCATGAAGATGGAGAGGCCGTCGATCAGAAGCATCGCGGCGGCCTTTTGTACGGTGGCCACATCGAGGAAGCGATTCACCAGCTCAGGAGCGTGATGACCTTCGAAGCCGTCGGTCTTGGCGCGCAGCAGACGGTGAGCCACGTCGGTGGCCACTCGCACGAAGATACGCCGCTGGATGATCTCGACGACGTAGGTACGCAACCCCTGCAGGAGCGCGGCAAACCCCAGGCCCGCAAGCACCGCCAGTGTCAGGACGACCAGCGGTTGCAGCAGAGTGCCGAATGCTACCGTGTTGACGAGCGACTGCGTGGCCACGGGAACAACGAGCGTCATGAGTCCGATTGCCGCCGAGTAGATGACGGCGACCCAGAGGTCTGTCTTCTCCGCCTTGAGCAGCGTCTTAATGCGCTCGAACGGCGGAACGTTGTGGTACACGTGGTCGTCGTGGCCAGCGGAGTGGTGATACTGCGAGAGGGGAGCGGCGGCTTCGACGGCCACCCATTCCAACTGGTCTCGTTTCGTACCTGCGCCCAATAGGCGCGTGAGCTCCGACACGCTCACCCACTTGGGCGCCGCGTCGGAATCGAGCATCGACACTTCCACGCGACGCCCGTCGGCGTCTCGTACACCCAGCACACCCGCTACCTCACCCTGTTCCTGGACAATCGTCAGCCAGGCGGAGCGGGGGCTGGCGATCTTCATCACGTTATCGACACTCTTGTTGACGCGGGCGAAAACGATGCCCAACTCTTCGCCGGCGCGGCAAAACAGATCGAGTACGGATTGCGTACCATCCGCTTCGCGGATGGCCAACTGAATGGCGGCCCGAGCCGCCTCCTCGTCCAGTTCCATCCCAACGGAGGCGGACGAGAACTCCAGGACGCGATAGACAAGCGCCCCGAGGTTCTCCTCTCCCCAGCGAGCAACCAGCGGTGACCGCGAAGATTTTGAGTCCATGGAATCAATCACCCAGATGACAATCGGCGCCGGACGATGCAGCGAACGCTCCCGGTTCGTGCGCCCGGCAGCGGGCGGTACGGCTTAAGATGTTTTCATTGTAGTCCAGGTTTCAGATATCTCAACATTAGAATGTGTTGTTCTTGCGAACTGAATTGAGCGTATACTAGAGTGCAAAGAGAGGGGGGAACAGCGATTCCAACTCGTGTATTTGTAACGAAGGAATTAGCGAAGCTGCTGGGCGTTCTCGCACACCCTCACCGGATCCGCATTATAGAAGAGTTGCGGAACCGTGAGATGGATGTGAATTCGTTGCAGCAGATCCTCGCCATCAGCCACTCGAGCGTCTCGCAGAATTTGTCTGTTCTGCGGTCCCACCGCCTCGTTCAGGAGCGGCGCGCCGGGCGGCACGTCATTTATTCTTTGTGTCAGCCGAAACTGGCCGGCTGGCTCTTAGAGGGTCTGCAGTTCCTTGAAGGGGAACTGGCGCTGCAAGGAGAGATGAGGGAAGCGGTCGAGACCGCTCGACAGATGTGGTCGGATCCGGCCCATGGAGCGAAGGCCGCAAACAAGGGCGGCAACGGCGGGTTGCATCCGCCGATGCGGAAGAACGGATACGACGACGAGTCTTCGGGATTTACAAACTAGGACGCCCCCGCGTCCTCCAGTTCGCCGTAGGCTTCACGTTTGGAGATTCCTCTCATCTTTGCTGCCTGCTTAATGGCGGCCATTCGTGGTGTGCCTTCCCGCATCAATTCATCCACCAGCTCGCGGACCGGGCGTTGGTCGGTTCGCTTTTCTCCCTTTCCAATCAATAGAGTGAGTTCGCCTCGGAGGCTTGGCCGGGAGGCGAGATCGGCGGCGATGGCCGCCGCGGTCCCGCGAAGAATCTCCTCATGCAGCTTGGTGAGCTCGCGGGCCACGACGACCGGGCGGGGGCCAAGCACGGTCTCGGTGTCGCCCAGCGATTCGAGGATCCGATGGGGCGCCTCATAGAAGATGAGGGTGGCGGTTTCAGCAGCGAGGTGTTCGAGTTCCTTGCGCCGTTGGGTTTGCTTGGGAGGCAAAAAGCCGCAGAAGCGGAAGGCATCGGTGGGCAGTCCTGAGGCGGTGAGAGCGGCGAGGGCGGCGGAGGGGCCGGGCACGGAGACGACACGTACCCCGGCGGTGGCGGCGTGATGGATCAGACGATAGCCGGGGTCCGAGACAAGGGGGGTTCCGGCATCCGAGATCAGGGCGATGGTTTCGCCATCTGCGACACGCTGCAGCAATTCTTCGGCGCGCGCCGACTCATTATGTTCGTGGTAGCTGACCAGAGGTTTCTGTATCCCATAATGATCGAGTAGCTTACGGCTTTCGCGGGTGTCTTCGCAGGCGATCGCATCCACTTCGCGGAGAATGCGGACAGCACGGTACGTGATGTCCTCGAGGTTGCCAATAGGGGTCGCTACGACATAGAGGGTCCCTGGCATGATCGCTTACAGTATCCCCCAGCAGGCCTTAGGCCGACATAAAGCCTTCGCCCGAAACGAACGATAGTAGCTACGATAGGCAATGATGGTCGCCTCCTCGACACACTATCTGTGGCAGCCGGCAGGAAGCCGGGTGACCATCCACCTCAGCTTTGACGTGGTGGACCGCCTGCTGGTGGACGTGACACGGGCGTTTAGCGCGGTGCCGCGGCGTGGCGCGGAGGTGGGGGGGCTGCTGCTGGGTACAATTGATCGTTCAACCGGGACAACCGAGGTAACGATTGAGGATTTCGAGCCAGTGCCCATCGTTTACGAGAAGGGCCCGTCCTACCTCTTGAACGAGGAGGAAGAGGCCCGATTGGGGGAGGCCGCGTCGCAGTGGAGTTCCCTTTCCGGCCAGACGGTGCGAGTGGTGGGTTATTTCCGCAGCCACACGCGCGAAGGCCTGGGGCTCTCCGGCGAGGATCTGGCGCTGATCGATCGCCACATCCCGGGCGATGCGCCGGTAGCGTTAGTCATTAAGCCGTTCGCGACGCGGATTCCGACGGCGGGTTTCTTTTTGCGCGAGGACGGGCAGTTCCAGAGCGAGAGCCCGCTCGAGTTCCCGTTTCGCCGGAAGGAGTTGGGCGGAGGGCAGGCGGGCCGAGTGGACCGTCCGTGGCGGACGAATCCGGGGGCGGAGCAGGAGGCGCCGGCTAGTGCCGTTATCGCGACGCCACCCGCGTGGGCACCGCCCACGGCTGCGGTGGCTGTGGAACGACCGGCGCCTCTCACCGCCTTGGAGGCGCCCAACCGCCGCCGCCCCCAAGGGCCGTGGTTGTGGGTACCGTTGTCGCTGCTGTTTCTGTTAGTCGGAGTCTTCATCGGCATTCAGGTGGCGGTCACCTTCTACGGGGCGCCGGTGAAGCCGGCCGAGAGCGGGCTCCAGGCGATCGCACTCGGGCTGGCGGCAGATCCGTCAGGCAGGAACCTGCACGTGCGTTGGAACCGCGAGTCGCGGCCGATTCTCGAGGCCAGCCGGGGCGCGCTGATCATTCACGACGGGACGTTCAGCAAGACGGTGGAATTGGACGCGGGCCAATTACAGAACGGCAGCGTCATATACCGGCCTCTTTCCGAGCAGATTCGCTTCCGGCTGGAGGTGTATCCGCGGGATTCGCTGACCATCAGCGAAGTGATCGAAGCGAGGGTGGCTCAACCGGCGCCGGAAGCCGGCCGGTAATGGCCGGGTTCTTGCGGGCCGCCCATTCCGCGCCTGCAAGGACAATCATCGAGGCAATAAAACTCCAGAGAATGATGGTGACGGAGTTCACGAAGGGCCCGTACTCGCCCTGCAGTTTCTCCCGGAACCACGGCCAAGTGAGCAGGTTCACGTACTTCATCACCTCGAGCGCCAAGCCCACGACGACGCTCACGGGGATCAGCGCACGCCAGGGAAGGCGGCGATTCGGCAGGAGCCAGTAGACCAGGAACAGGATCAGGATGGTAATGGGGACCGCGGCCGCTTTGAACACCAGCAGCGTGAGGACGTTTACAAGCGGCGCGGAATCGGGCCCCAGCGTCTTCTGCCACAGTTCGCGATTGAAGGCGGTGAGTACCGTAGACGCGGTGATGAGGCCGCCGCAGGCGAAGATGAGTCCCATGCTGATGACCTGGTTCTTCAGGAAGGTGCGGTTCTCGCGTATGCCCCAGGCGCGGTTCAGAGCTACTTCGAGAGGCTCGAAGATGCCGTTGGCGGTGAACAGAAGCAGCAGTACGCTGGCGATCTGAAACGGTCCCCGGTACTCGACCGTGGCAATCAGGTTGCGCCTGAGAAAGGCGCCGATCTCGCCCGGAAAATAGTCGCCGAGGGCGAGGTAGATGGCCTGCTCCGCGGCACGCCACTCAAAGACGTACCGGCACAGCGAGAGCAACACGATCAGAAAGGGAAAGAACGAAAGCAGGACGTTCGCGGCGATGGAGAAGCCGTAGACGTGAACTTCCGTCTCCATCCAATAGGAGACGGTAGGCCGGCAAACGTCGACGGTGCGCTGGACGGGAGCCGGTAGTGTTGGCAAAGAACCAGTCTAGCAGCGGGCTCTGCTCACGCCGCCACGTGCAGCCTGGCCTTTCGCTGCTGAGCCCCGTGGAACCGGTAGCCCACGCCGAACACGGTTTCGATGCAAGGATAGCCGACTTTCATACGGACCCGGCGCACATGAACGTCGAGGGTACGCGTGCGGCATTCCTGGCTGTAGTTCCAGATGCCGCCCATCAGTTCTTCGCGGGTCAGGATCTCGCCTTCATGGGCTACGAGGACGGCGAGAAGTTCGAACTCTTTTCTGGTGAGCTTGAGGTCGCGCCCGTCTACGCGTGCCTCGCCCCGCATCTGGTCGATTTCGAGCATACAGAAACTCCCCCCTGGCTTGCGATAGTACGGGCAGGGGGGGTACAAGGTCGTACAGAAGATGTAAAAGACTTGTAAAAGCTACTCGATGGGGCGGGGTGTCATGGGATCGACACGAAGGTCGCGGCGGGCAGCGTCAGTGGCCTGGATGCGGAAGTGGACCGCGCGGGCTTCGTCTGTCGCCTCGACGTGAAATGCGGCCTCGCCGTCGGCGTCGAGTAGCGGTTCGTCGATCTCGCCCTGCTTGGTGGCGATGACCTTCCCGTTCGATTCGAGCAGTTCGAACAGCAGCATGAGCTTCTTGAGGGGCTTGGGACTGGTGTTGCGGACGCGCCCTTCGATGGCGATCTTCTCGCCCGTGCGGTGCGCGGATGCCTCGACCACCGTCACGTCCGGCGGCTTGCCGCCCTTGCGTTTATCCTGCGCGAAACACAACAATGTTCCCAGCAGCAACCAAAGACAGACGGCCCTCATTTGGAATCCAGTCTAGCAGGGGAGCGCTTGAACAGGGGGACGACGCACATGAACAGACGTCAATGGCTGACGGGTACCGCGGCGATGGCGGCCGCCGCTTCGCAGGCGAGCGCCCAGGGGGCGAAGAACGTTGTGATCTCGAGCGCAAACGGGTTGCGGGCCTGTGCTCGTGCGATGGAGATACTCACGAAGGGCGGCGACACACTGGACGCCGTGATCGCGGGCGTCAACATCAACGAAGAGGACCCGGAGGACGACTCCGTCGGCTACGGCGGGCTGCCGAACGAGGAAGGCGTGGTGGAGCTCGACGCGAGCGTAATGCACGGGCCGACGCGGCGCGCGGGTTCGGTGGCTGGTATTCGCAACATCAAGTACCCGTCGAAGGTGGCGCGTATGGTGATGGAGCGTACGGATCACATCATGCTGGTGGGCGAGGGCGCGCTCCGCTTTGCGAAGGCAATGGGCTTTCCCGAGGAGAATCTGTTGACGGAGAAGTCGCGCCTGGCGTGGCTGGTGTGGAAGCAGACGCTGCGCGACCGCCAGGGGCACAGCAACTGGAGCGACGGCCTGGACGCGCCGCCCGCAAAGCAGTCCGGCAGTGTGCCCACGTGGCTGCGGCAGCAGTTCCCCGAGGCGAGTGAGGAGTGGCTGGCATACGCGCTTGATCGCGCGACGTACCCAATCACGGGGACGATCAATTGCCTCGCGTTGAATGCGAAGGGCGAGATGTCGGGCGTCACCACCACCAGCGGGCTTTCCTGGAAGCTTCCGGGGCGGGTGGGAGATTCGCCGATCATCGGGGCGGGGCTGTATGTCGACCAGGAAGTGGGCGGCGGCGGCTCGACGGGGCGAGGGGAGGAGAACATTCGTGTCGCGGGCGCGCACACGATCGTGGAGAACATGCGGAAAGGGATGTCGCCGAAAGAGGCTTGTCTGGACACGCTGAAGCGGATTTCCCGTAATTACGACGACGACAAGGCGCGGCTGACGAAGTTCGACATTACGTTCTATGCGCTGCGCAAGGACGGCGTCTACGGGGCCGCTTCACTCTTTCGGGGACCGCAGCGGCAGAGGGAGGCCATTTCCATCCGCAAGTTCGCGGTGAACGACGGGGGGGCGAGCCGGCTGGAGGATTGCGCCTTCCTTTACGAGCGCTGACGTGGTAGCATTCGTGCGGAGTAGGCTGTGTTCCGCAGATCCCGCCCGGGTGGGAACTGCGTGAGTGAATGACGTTTCGGCCCCTCGAGGATACGATTCGGAGCGCTTGTGGAGTCATGGCGCGACATTGCTGTGATGAATCAAGATGTCTTGGGCAGCCTATGAGTCCCCAACCGCGGTTGTCCGGGTCTTAAAGCCCTTCGACAACGCCGCGATCTCCCGTAGATCCGCGCGCAGCCCTTCGGCGGGCTGCCCTTGTCCATTCGCCCACTCCGACAGGTAAGCAAGAGCGTCGCGGAGTTCCGCCTCCGGGACCGGGTTGTCGTACGTCCAGAGGTCACGGGCGAAGACCATCAACGGGCCGGCGCCGAGGGTCTGCAACTGAGTCCTGGCGAGCGCGACCGCCTGCAGGGCGGCGTGGAAGCTGGAGGCGGCCAGCGACAGGTACTGGAGGCCTTCGGCCGACGAGTCAACGCTTCGCGTCCGGGCGATTTCGAGGAGGATGTCGGCGAACGCTTTGGTGGCGTAGACGCCGGCCGCGGCGAGTTCCCACGTCTCGGCGAGCCAGGTTCGCATCCTGCGCTGTCGGGCGGAGATTCCGGCCGCGTAGTCCTTTGACACGAACGCCAGGGCGGCGCGCTCGCTGGCAGCCGTGAAGACGCGGTCTCGGGTCCAATGAGGCCCGGCGGCGGCGGCGGCGATGCGCCCCTTCAACTCGGCCGTTGTTTCGGTCTGGCCGGTGGGGTAGGCGAGGAGTTCGGTGAGTTCCTCCGTGTGCGCCGCGGGATTGAAGCGGTCCTCGTCAACGGGGACGAACAACACCTCCGGCGGGCGCCAGCGGCGGTCTTCCAGACGCCCTTCGGGTCCGAAGAGGGCAACGGCGGCTTCGTCGACGATGTCGCGGAGCAGTTGCTCGGTGGGGGCGGCGTCGCCCTCTGGCGGTCCGAAGAGCGGTTCTTCCAGATGGCGGGCGAGGCCGATCAGCACATCGAGCCGCGCACTGGCGACAAAGGTCACCCACACGGAAAGGCGGACCAAGCCGACGCCGGGCGGGTAGACGCGAAGCACACCGTTGAACTGGCGATTCTGCGTGCAGTCCTTGATGGCGGGGCTGACGCGCCACTCAAGACCGGCGAGGCGGGAGGAGAGATTGAGTTCAAAGGGCAACAGGTAGAGCCACTGTGAGGTGGGCTTGCGGAAGTCGGGGATGGCGACCTTCCAGAACTTCTCCTCGACGAAGTCGGAGATGAGGGCGGCGGGTTCGAGGGCGCCCAGGCTGCCGAGTGGCATCTTCCACCCGCGGCTGAGGGCGCGCCGCAGCTTGTTACGGTCCGTTACCACGTCCCGGAAGCGGCGGGAGCGAACGTTGTCGGGGAACAGGAGCAGATCCGCCATGCGGAAGAGCTGCGTGAGGCGGATCTCGACGGTGCGGATGCCTTTGAGCCTGCGGATGGCGCGGGAAGCGGTGGCAGGAGGCGCCGGGGCGGCGGCGGGACCGGGCGCTGGCACGGGCGCTCGCAGACTTTCGAGAAAGGGCGCCAAGTCGGCGTGTTTGGCGCCGTAGGAAATGGCGAAGATGCGGTCTTCGGGCGGGTGTTCGCCCTGGATCTCGTCCTTTTCCGACTCGAGGACCAGGCGGAAATGGCGGTATTCGGAGCCTGAGAAAGCGCGGCGGGCCCAGGCCAGGAGTGCGCCGAAGTTGGGGTCGGCCAGACCTTTGCCGTAGCCGACGAAGATCAGGCTGTGCATGGCGCGAAGGGCCTGGAGCAGAGCTTGCGTGGGCTCGTCGCCGAGGATCTTTTCGTAGGAGCGGATGCCGAGGATGACCGATTTCGGGTCTCCCCAGTGGCCGTGCACGTGAATGATGGCGCGGTCCTCGCCGCGCAGAACGCGCTCGACAGCGGCAGGGCTCATCCAAGTCACAGCGGGCAGACCGGTCGACAGCTCGAGAATGCCGTCGTAATTAGTTGTGACGATGGGCACGCCGAACGCTGCAAGCGCCGAGGGAACAGCGGGACTCACCGGGCGCAGGGCGCCGACGGTCTCCCGCAACCAACGGGCGTACTCGCCTTCGGGCAGTCTTCGGGAGATCTTTTCGGCGGCCGAGAGGAGGTTGTCGACATCCCCAGACGCGAGTTCGCTCTCGATAATGGAGAGCCAGGCGTCGGTGGCTCCCGCGACCTGACGGCAGCGCTGCGCGCCGTCTCGAATCAGCCCTACCCAGGAACTGGTGGCCGCGCGGTCCGTTGCGGCGATGGAGACGCCCGCTCCCGCTATGATGACAGCCTGTTTTCGTGCCAGTATCCCCAGAAGGTCGGCCAACAAGATATCCGTGGCCATGTCAGAACATACAATACTAAAAGTTAGTGACGCCCTCCACCAAGGCCTCGCCGGTCCGGCAGTTTTTCTCGCGCCGGGGTCTGCTTTCGCAGTGGCATCCGAACTACGAGTTTCGTCCGGGCCAACTGGAGATGGCGGAGGCCGTGGAAGCGGCGCTCGCGGAGAAGCGGCACCTGGTAGTGGAGGCGGGCACGGGTACGGGCAAGACGCTCGCCTACCTGGTGCCGGCCATTCTGAGCGGTAAGCGCGTCGTGATCTCCACGGGCACGCTGAACCTGCAGGAGCAACTGTTTTTCAAGGACCTGCCGTTTCTGCAGCAGCATTTCGCACAGCCGATCCGCGCCTGCTACATGAAGGGGCGGGCGAACTTCGCCTGCCGGCAAAAGATCTACGACGCCGAGAAAGAGCCGGTGCTGAGCGGCCTGGAGGAGGTGGCGGACTTTCAGATCATCCGCGAGTGGGAGAAGACGACGGAGACGGGCGACCGATCGGAGATCCGGTCCCTGCCAGAAGGCAGTTCGGCGTGGGGCAAGATCGATGCGCGGCGCGAGCGGTGCACGGGCCAGCGCTGCCAGCAGTTCGAGCGGTGCTTCATCACCGAGATGCACCGGCGGGCGCTCGAAAGCGACCTGATCATCGTCAATCACGCGCTGTTCTTCGCGGACCTCGCGGTGAAAGAAGAAGATTACGGCGGGATCATTCCCGAGTATGCCGCGGTCATTTTCGATGAAGCACACGAGGTGGAGGACGTCGCCGGGCAGTATTTTGGATCATCGGTCAGTAATTTACAGGTCAAGGATCTGTGCCAGGACATTTCGGGCCTGGCTCGTCGCAAGAAGATTGGAACGGCAGAACTGGACCGCGCGCTGACGGCGCTCGAGGAGCACAGCGAGCGCTTCTTCGGGTTGTTTCCGCTCACCGAGGGCCGCTTCGGATTTCAGTCGCAGGATGCCTTCCTCGAGCAGCACCAGGAGGCCTACGAGGATTTCCATGGTTTGTTGGAACTGGTGGGGTCGCATCTCCAGTTGATTAAGGACGCGCCGGAGGAGGCGGTTCCGTTGTTTCGCCGCACGCGAGAGATCGGCGACCGGCTGCGGTTCTTCATGGAGGCGGGGCAGAAAAGCTACGTCTACTGGGTGGAGCGTCGCGGGCGCGGCTGCTACCTGCAGGCGACACCGATCGACGTGTCGTCGATTCTCAGCGAGCGGCTGTTCGATTCGGTGGAGACGGTGGTGCTCACGTCGGCGACGCTGGCGGTGGGCGGGAACTTCGACTTTGTGAAGAGCAGGCTGGGCGTGCCGTCGGCGCGGTCGCTGGTAGTGCCCAGCCATTTCGACTACCCGAGCCAGGCCATCCTCTACGTACCGCAGCAACTGCCGGACCCGCGGTCGCCGGCGTTCGTGCGCGCCGCGTCAGAGGAAGTGATCCGGCTGCTGAACGCATCGCGTGGGCGGGCGTTTGTTCTGTTCACCAGCTATCAGCAGATGCGGCTGATCTACGATCGCGTTTCGTTTGAGGTGGAGTATCCGACGCTGCTGCAAGGTACAGGGCCGCGACGCGCGCTGCTCGAAGAGTTTCTCGCCACGCCGAACTCGGTGCTGTTCGCGACCTCGTCGTTTTGGCAGGGTGTCGACGTGCCGGGCGACCGCCTCAGCTGCGTCATCATCGACAAGTTACCGTTCGCCGTGCCGAGCGACCCGGTGATCGGTGCGCGTATTCGAGCGATTGAAGAGGCGGGCGGGCAGCCGTTCCGCGACTACCAGATTCCGCAAGCCGCCATTGCGCTGAAGCAGGGCTTTGGGCGCCTGATCCGCAGCCGGACGGATCGGGGGGCGCTCGTCCTGCTCGATAATCGAATTACGAGGCAGCGGTACGGCCAGATCTTTTTTGACAGCCTGCCCGATTATTCGTTCACCACCAAGTTGGAGGAAGTGGAGGCGTTCTTCAATGTTTGAAGTCGCAGTGGAAGAGACGTTCGCGGCGGGTCACGCGCTGCGCAATTACCACGGCAAGTGCGAGAACGTGCACGGGCACAACTATCGCATCCGCGTACTGTACCGAGGCGAGGAGTTGGACGACGCGGGACTGCTGGTGGATTTCGCGGAGGTGAAGCGGCACCTGCGCGCGTTGATCGCGAGGGTGGATCACGTATTCCTGAATGACATTGAGCCGTTCGTCACGCTCAATCCCTCGGCGGAGAACATCGCCCGCTATTTTCACGACGAACTGGTCAAACGGCTGGGGGAGGGGCCCCGGACGAACCAAGTGCGGCTGGCGGAGGTCACCGTTTGGGAAACCGACGTGACGTTCGCGACCTATCGAGACGCGAACTAGCGGCCGAAGTAGACGGCGTTACGCTGGGCGAACTCGGACCACTTCTCGGGCAGATCATCGAGCGCGAAGATGGCCGAGACGGGGCATACGGGCACGCACGCGCCGCAATCGATGCACTCTACGGGATCAATGTAGAGCATCTCTTCGCCCTCGTGCTTCGGATCGTCCTTTTTCGGGTGGATGCAATCCACGGGACACGCGTCAACGCACGCGGTGTCCTTTGTACCGATACAAGGTTCTGCAATCACGTAAGCCATGGCACGCCTCGCTTTCGAACAGGGTTAAGCAACCATCTATAGCATAGGGCCGCGACGGATTGCACACGGGAAAGTACCGGGCCGGACGCGCCAGTCATTCGAGTCGAAGGGCGGTGAGAACAGACCCCCGTGAGGCCCTGGCCGCCGGCAACCAACAGGCCGCAAGGGCGGCGGCGGCGATGACGGCGGCCGCCCACAGGTACGTGGGCCAGTGGAACGGTGTGACGCCGAACAGGATCGACTCGAGCAGGCGCGCCAGTACGAGCGCCCCAGCGACGCCCAGAGCAATGCCGAGGCCGGCTAGTGCCAACCCTTTGCGGAGCACCAGGCGGAGGACGTCGCGGGGCTCGGCGCCAAGCGCCATGCGGACGCCCAGTTCCTTCTCCCGCTGCACGACGGAGTAGGCGATGACGCTGTAGACGCCGATCGCCGCGAGGAGCAAGCCCAGGACGCCAACGATGGCGGCGACGACGGCGTTCAGGTTCACCGGTCCCTGAGCGCGGCTAACGTAACTGGTCATGGTCCTCACCTTCGCGATCGCCATATCTTTATTGAGCGAGTGGAGGACGGAGCGGGCAGGGGCGGCGAGCGCCAGCGGGTCGCCCGGGGTACGCAACGCGAAGCTCAAGTGCTCCCGCGGGCTCTGCGGGTAGGGGATGTAGATCTGACCGCGTAGCTGCCTGGTTAGCGAGTGGTGGCGCAGGTGCTCGACAACGCCGGCAACGGTGACCTTCGCAGTCTCAAAGCCTGCACCGTGGTAGCGCTCCACCTGCAGGCGTTTGCCGATGGCGCTTTCGCCGGGCCAGGTGGAGGCGGCCAGCACGTCGTCCACAATGACTACGCCCGCGGTGGCTGCGCGGTCGTTATCGTCAAAGAGGCGGCCGGCCTTGAGTGTGGCGCCCATGGCCCGAAAATAGCCGGGCGTGACGGCGCGCTGGTCGGCGAGGAGGCCACGGGCCTTTTCGGGCGCGATGCCGTCGGGCACGTAGGGGCTGTACCAGTTTGGATAGTCGTCGAGCGGCAAGTGTGAGACGGCGCCCGCGGCCGTTACTCCCGGCAGCGCGGCCAACCGGCGCTCGAGTTCGCGGACGAAGTTCACCTTCCCCTCCGGGGGACCTGAGCCGGGCTGAATCTCAAACGTCAGCACGCCCTGGGGATCGAAGCCCGGGCTGGATTTTTGCAAGTGGAAGAAGGTGAGGATAGCAAGCGTGGCGCAGGTCAGCAGCACATAGCAGAGGGTAACCTCGGCGATCACAAGCCCTTCCCGCAAGCGTCTGCGGCGAGTTCCACCCGTCGATCGAGCGCCGTCTTTCAGCGAACTAGCGAGATCGATGCGGGCGGCCTCGGCGGCGGGCGACACGCCGAAGAGAACGGCGGTGAGTATCGCGACCGCCGCGGTGAAGGCGAGGATAGCCGGATCGAGGCGCGCGCCGTCGAGGCGGGCGAGCGTATCGGGGCGCATGGCCTGCACGAGTTTCACCGCGGCCCAGCCGAGGGCGAGAGCGCCGATGGCGGCGACGGAGGCGAGCGCGAGGCTTTCGGCCAGCAGTTGCCGCACAATGCGTCCCCGCGAGGCGCCGATGGAGAGGCGAACGGCCATCTCCCGGCGACGCGCGGCGCCCCGGGAGAGCAGGAGATTCGCGACGTTCACCGAGGCGATCAGAAGCACGAACGCCGCCCCTGCCATCAGAGCGAGCAGCGCGGGACGGACCTCGCGGACCGAGTCGCCTTGTAGCGGCGCGGCCGTGAAGGTCAGGTTCTCGGCCGCGTACTCGGTGTGCCCTTCTCGAAGGCGGGCGGCGACGGCATCGAGGTCGGACTGGGCCTGGGCGAGAGATTGGCCCGTCTTAATGCGGCCAAGGAGACGAATGTAGTACAGGTCCTTCGGCGCCGACTCCAGTCCCTTTGAAAACGGAACGAAGATCTGCGGCTCGGCGGGCACGTTCGCATCGGGAGGAAAGTGCAGGCGAAAGGCGGGCGGCATGACGCCGATGATCGTGAGCGTGTTTCGGCCGAGGCGGAGGGGTTTCCCCAGTATTGCGGGGTCGCCGCCGAAGCGGCGGCGCCAGAGGCCATCGCTGATGACAGCCGTCTTGGGGGGCCCTGCGTTCTCGTCCGCGGCGGCGAAGGCACGGCCGATGGACGGCGCGGCGCCGAGCGCGTCGAAGAAATTCCAGGTGACCAGGGCCTGCTTCACCTGCTCCGGTTCGGGGTCGCCTTGGATGGTGGCGTTGCCCACCCAGATTCCGGCGACCGATGAGAACGCGGTTGTCTGGCGCTCCACCTCCTTCAGCATGGGGCCGGAGCCGGGAGCGCGCGGGGCGCCCATCTGCCGAAAGGAGCACCAGATGAGGGAGATCCTGTCGGGTTCCCGATAGGGGAGAGGGTCGAGGACCACCGAATGAAGAACACCGAACGCGGCCGTGTTGACGCCCATACCGAGGGCAAGAGTCAGGATGGCTACGCCGGCGAAGGCCGGTTCGCGGCGCATGGATCGAAACGCCAGGCGCACGTCCTGCAGGAAGCTTTCGAGAAGCGCGCCAGGCCGCACATCGCGCACGCGCTCCTTGGTCTGCTCCGGGCCCTCGAGGTCCATTCGCGCACGGCGCGTGGCCTGTTCGGGCGGCAAACCGTTCGCGGCGTAGCGCTCCGCGAGGAGGTCCTGAGCCGAGCGCAGTTCTTCCTCCAGCGATGCTTCGATGCGCGACTTTCGGAACAACAGCCGCATGACCTCTCGTAGGTACCGCATGGTTCACTCCGCAAGCAGAACGCGTTCCACGGCGCCGGAAATGCGCCGCCATTCGCGAGTCTCGTTCGACAATTGTTTGCGGCCTTCGGCCGTCAGCGTGTAGAAGCGGGCGCGGCGGCCGCCCTCCGTTGCTCCCCAGTCGCCTTCGATCCAACCCTTGGCTTCCAGGCGGTGTAGCGCGGGGAAGAGCGATCCGGGTTTGACGTCGAACACGCCCGTTGTGATCTGTTTCAGACGGTCGGCGACGCCCACGCCGTGGAGCGGCTGAAGGGAGAGCGTTCGCAGGATGAGTAGATCGAGCGTGCCTTGGAGCAGCTCCGCAGGTTTCCCCATTCCGGGTATGCTATCGCGATTCGATATCGAATGTCTATACTACTCGTCGTACGGCCACTGGGGCTTGGTAAACAAGCCGCCGTCCACCCAGAGGGTTTGGCCGGTGACGAAGTCGCCCTGGGGCCCGGCGAAGAAGACCACGGCGCGAGCGACATCGAGCGGGGTGCCGACGCGGCCGAGCGGGGTGCGGGAGGCCCAGGTGCCGGCGTAGTCGCCCGCTTCTTCCTTGGTGCGCTCGATTTCGATGGCGCCGGGCGCGACGCAGTTGACGGTGATGCCGTACTTGCCGAGTTCCACGGCAGCGACCTTGGTGAGCTGTTCGATGCCGCCTTTGCTTGCCGTGTAATCGACGAGGTTCGGGAACGGTACTTTGTTGCAGCCGGAGCCGATATTGACGATGCGGCCGCCGCCCGAGTCCTTCATGCGGCGCGCCGCCTGCTGCGTACACAGGAACGTTCCTTTGAGGTTGGTATCGAGGACGCGATCCCACTCCGCCTCAGTCAGTTCGAGCAGCGGCTTCCAGGTTTGAACGCCGGCGTTGTTGACCAGAACATCGAGCTTCGGGAACTGAGCGGAGACCTCGCCGAACATACGCGCGATGTCGGCGGAGGAGGCGACGCTCGCCTGTACGGCGAACGCACGCCGGCCCATGCCGCAGAGCTCGGCGACGGTGGCTTCGGCGCCGCGGCGGTCGGAGTTGTAATTCACGGCAATGTCACATCCGTGGCGGCCGAGTTCGAGCGCGATTCCCTTCCCGACGCCCTTGCTCGCGCCCGTCACCAGCGCGGTCATTCCCGAAAGCAGTCCGGACATGGCGACGATTGTATCTCGGGGTGAAAGCAATCGAAATTTATTGTTGCCCCCTTCCGTCTTTTCATTGGACACTGGAATTTCCACGGAGGGGCATTCTGAGTTGAACCTACGACTGACCGAAGGCACGCAGGTTTACGAACCGACGGAGCGGTGGACGACGACCGACGCGGCAGAGCTGTACGACGTCGCCGCCTGGGGCAAGGGCTACTTCTCGGTGGGCGAGAACGGCCATTTGTGGGTGCATCCGAGCAAAGAGCCAAACCGTCGGGTGGACCTGAAGAACCTCGTCGACAGCCTGGTTCTGCGCGGCATCAACCTGCCGATTCTGATCCGCTTCGCGGAGATCCTGAAGCACCGGCTGGGCGAGATGCACGACGCGTTTCAGGCGTCGATCGCCGAGCACAACTACAAAGGCAATTACATCTGCGTTTACCCGATCAAGGTCAACCAGCAGCGGCAGGTGGTCGAGGAAGTATTTGAATACGGGCGTCCGTACGGGTTTGGCCTGGAGGCGGGTTCGAAGCCGGAACTGCTGGCGGTGCTGGGCGTGGCGGACAACGAAACGCCGATCATCTGCAACGGTTTTAAGGACGACGAATACATTGAGATGGTGATGCTCGCTCAGAAGATCGGGCGCAGGATCATTCCGGTGGTGGAGAAGTACACGGAGCTCGACTTGATCATTCGGCACTCGCAGCGGGTGGGCGTGCGGCCGAACATCGGGCTGCGGGTGAAGCTGGCAAGCCGCGGTTCCGGGCGGTGGAAATCATCGGGCGGCTACCGGTCGAAGTTCGGGCTGACGGTGAGTGAGGCGCTGAAGGCGCTGGACCAGTTGAAGTCGCTTGGGATGGAGGACTGCGTTCAGCTGCTGCACTTCCACCTGGGCAGCCAGATCACGAATATCCGGCAGATCAAGGCCGCGGTCATCGAGTGCGCGCGGATTTACGTGGAGTTGAAGCGCGCCGGCGCGGGGTTGAAGTACATGGACGTGGGCGGCGGGCTGGGCATCGATTACGACGGCTCGCAGACGGACTTCGAGTCGAGCGTGAACTACACGCTGCAGGAGTACGCCAACGACATCGTCTACCACGTGCAGAACATCTGCGACGAGGCGGAGGTGCCGCACCCGACCATCGTCACGGAGAGCGGGCGCGCGATCGCGGCTTATCACAGCGTGCTGGTGTTCAACGTATTGGGCGTGAGCGGATTCGGCGAGCAGGATGTGCCGACAGACTTGCCCGACGACGTGGAGCAGCCGTTGATCGACCTGCAGGAGACCGCACGCGGGCTCAGCACCAAGAACCTGCTGGAGAGCTTCCACGACGCGCAGCAGGCGCTGGATTCGGCGCTGAACCTGTTCAGCCTGGGTTACCTGCCGCTGGCGCAGCGCTGCATCGCGGAGAACCTCTACTGGGCGATCTGCCGCCGCATCCAACGGATGGCGAAGGAGCTCGAGTATTTTCCGGAGGAGCTGGAGGGCCTGGATTCCATGCTCTCGGAGACCTACTTCTGCAACTTCTCGCTGTTTCAGAGCATGCCGGACTCGTGGGCGGTGAAGCAGCTGTTCCCGATCATGCCGATTCACCGGCTGGCCGAGCGTCCGACGCGGCACGCTGTACTGGGAGACATTTCCTGCGATTCGGACGGCAAAGTCGATCAGTTCATTGACCGCCGCGACGTGAAGAAGACTCTGCCGCTGCATCCGTATGGCGGCGAGAAGTACTACCTGGGTGCGTTCCTGGTGGGAGCTTACCAGGAGATCCTGGGCGATCTGCACAACCTTTTTGGCGATACGAACGCGGTGCACATTTCGCTGGGACCGAACGGAGAGGTGATCCTGGATACGGTGGTGAACGGCGACACGGTGCGGGAAGTCCTCGACTACGTGCAGTTCAACTCGCGCAACCTGATTGAGAAGTTTCGGCGCGACGTGGAGACGGCGGTACGTGACGGCAAGATCGGCTACGAGGAATCCGGGCGGCTGCTGCGCTTCTACGAGGACGGCATGTACGGCTACACGTATCTGGAAGACGCGCACGAGCGCTAGGGTTCGTCCTGCTTGGGCGGCTCGACGGGAAGACGGACCTGGAAGCGGGTTTCGCCGGGCTTCGAGGTCAGGCGAATGGTTCCGCCGTGACGTTTGGTTACGATGCGGTAACTGATATCCAGGCCGAGACCGGTGCCCTCTCCAACACTCTTCGTCGTGAAGAACGGCTCGAAAATGCGTTCCTGGATTTCCTCGGGAATGCCACGGCCGGTATCGACGATTTCCACGATCACGCCGTCATGGTCAGGGCGCGTGCGAATGGTAAGGGTGCCTTTGTCGTCCATCGCGTCGAGCGCGTTGTCGAGGAGGTTCGTCCACACCTGGTTCAGTTCGTTGCCATAGGCGCAGATGGTGGGGAGATCGGCCGCATAGTCGCGCACCAGTTCCACGCCTTCGCGCAGGCGCGGCGCAAATAACCGGAGCGTCGCTTCGATACCTTTGTGAACGTCGATGCGCCCAAAGGGCACCTGGTCCATGTAGGAATATTCCTTCATTGCGCGGACCAGTTCCGCGATTCGGGAGGTGCTGGTTTCAACATCCGCCGCGAGCTCGCGCGCCTGGCATCCGGCGCTCAGATAGTGAAGCGCCGCGGTGAGAGCCTCGCCCGGGAAGTCGCCTGCCAGCGGACGCACTTCCTCCACTCGCGCGCCCGCGGCGGCGAGGTCCGGCGCAAGGTCCCAGGCATTTGGTACCCCGGCGTCTTCCAACCATCGGGCGAACTCCTCCTCGCGGTCGCTCTGTTCGAGCGGCGACAGCCTCGCTTGCGCAAGGCAGCCGATGCGACGCTGCCACTCCACCAGCGCCGCGGCCTGCCGAGGGTCGAAGCGCCGGTCATGGAGAATGGCCTCGTTCAGGATTGTCGCCACCACGCCCTGAAGCTGGCGCGCGGAGCGCTGGGCGGCGGCCGCCGGGTTGTTCAACTCGTGCGCCAAACCGGCAGCGAGCTTACCGAGGGCCGACAGCTTCTCCTGCTGGCGAGTCTCAGATTCGACGTCCCGGGCGCGGGAGGCCATGGTCGTCAGAACATTTTGGGCCAACTCCGTGCACTGGGCGGAGACTTCGCGGAACCGCTCCACTTCCACACGCACAACCACTACCCTCCCTACTGCCTCCGCCGTGGCGGGCGCGGGTTCACCGGTGACCATCGAGAGATCCCCGATGAAGTGCCCGCGTCCGTGGACTCCCATCACGCGGCGCTCCTCATTGAACTGTTTCGTGATCCGGACGCGGCCTTCCAGGACCACATAGCAGGGGTAGTTCTCCTGCCCCTGTTCGAACAGGACGTCGGCGTCGGCGAACTCCACCATCTCGCCTTCCCGCTGGAACTGTTCCAGAGTCTCAGCCGGAAGCTCCGGGGACGTTTCTTCAAATTCGTGCAGTGTCATCGGACCTTACTCAGGTACTGGTGCACCATCTGGATGCAGATCGAGCCTTCGCCAACAGCAGATGCGACACGTTTCACGCTTCCGTGACGCGTGTCGCCCGCCGTGAATACTCCCGGAATGCCGGTTTCCAGCAGGTACGGTTCGCGGTCCAGCCGCCAGTGTTCGGCGCGGCGCAGCACTGGGCCGGCCAGGATGTAGCCCCGGTCATCCATGGGCAGGACGTCGCGCAGCCAACTGGTGCACGGTGCGGCGCCGATGAAGATGAACAGCGAGGTTGCGGGAACGTCCCAGCGTTCACCCGTGCGCCGGTTGCGAAGCGTGAGCGCCTCGAGTCGGCCTGCCCCATGCGCTTCGGCAACCTCTACAGCGGTAAGCACCTGGATGGCGGGTGTGGCCTCGATCTGATCGACAAGATATTGCGACATTCCTTGCGTGAGTGACTCCGCTCGAACGAGCATGGTCACTTTGCGTGCGAAGTGCGCGAAATGCAGGGCCCCCTGCCCGGCCGAGTTGGCGCCTCCCACCACGAACACCTCCTCATTACTGCAAGCAACGGCTTCCGTCAGCGCGGCGCCGTAGTAGACGCCAGCGCCCTGCAGTCGGTCCGCTCCCGGCGCGTCCAGGAGGCGCCAGGAGAGGCCAGTGGCGATCAGTATGGTGTGGCTGGTGACCTGCGTGCCATCGCGCATCTCCACGGTGCGATAGGCGCCGTCCACGGTGAGCTTCACCGCTTCCTGCGGGGTCAACAGTTCCGCGCCGAAGCGCGCGCATTGAGTGACGGCTCGTCGAGCGAGGTCGGCGCCGGTGAGGCCCGCGGGGAAGCCCAGGTAGTTTTCGATGCGCGAACTCTGCCCCGCCTGACCGCCGGGCGCTTCGCGCTCCACGATGACCGTCTTCAGGCCTTCGGATGCGGCGTAGACCCCGGCGGCAAGGCCGGCCGGTCCCCCGCCAATGATGATGAGATCGTAAAACGAGGTCTTCGCCTGCGTCTGAAGGCCGAGTCGGGCGGCCACTGCTTCCGGCTCCGGAGCCTCCATGCGCGTACCGTCGGCGAACAGAACGGCCGGCAGGTGAACCTGCTCCGCGCGCAGGCTCTCGAGCAACTTCGCAATCTCAGGGTCCGCCTCCTCCGCCTCCGCATCGAGCCACTGAAAAGGGACGAGATTGCGCCCGAGGAAGTCTTTCAGCCGGTGAGTCTCCGGCGTCCAGCGGTAGCCGATAAGCCGCAGGCCCTCATAGGGTGGCCGGTAGCCGTGGCGCCAGTCGGAAAGAAGGTCGTCGAGGACGGGATAGAGGTGCTGCTCCGGGGGGTCCCATGGCTTCGTGAGGTAGAAGTCGATCTTCGCGGAGTTGATGGCGGCGATGGCAGCGTTGGTGTCGGCGTAGGCCGTCAACAGAACGCGCTTCGCACGGGGGAAGAGGGTGCGCACCTGGGTGAGAAGTTCCACGCCTTGCATGCCCGGCATGCGCTGGTCGGCGACGATGAGGGCGAGTTCTTCGCCGCGACCCTGCCATTCCTCCAGCGATTCGCGGGCCGCCTCGCCGGAGTCCGCGCTGACGATACGGAACTCCTGGCCGTACTTTCGCCGCAGATCGCGCGAAACACTGCGCAGCACTTCCGCGTCGTCGTCGACGGCGAGAATCATCGGGCGCTGGCGCGGTTGTCCCACAGACGTGAGACACAAAAAAGGCGAGCCCAGTTTCCCGGGCTCGCCTTCGCCCTTCCGAACGCCCAAACGGGGCTAGCGTGCTTCCTTGTGCCGCTGCATTCGGATCGTGCCGTGCCCGATCCCCGGGGCTTCCTCCACCTTATAGTCCGCCGGAATCTCGAACAGGTAGCGGGCCGGCTCGCTGCGATTGAGATTGGTGAGACGATACACCGTGTCGCCGACGCGCGGGTCCGTGTGCTTGCTGTAAACAACGGCCTTCAACTCATCCGAGAACCAGCGCTCCGTCACCACATCGATCGGCTGATCGTTGCCGATGGCCCCGGCGGGGATGGTCAGCGTGGTGCGGGATCCGGAGGCCATCACGCCCTCTACCATCTTCTTGCCCAGGTCTTCTTTCTTAGGCGCGACGCCGGATTCGAGCTGGACGCGCATTGGGAGATGCTCGACGCGCACGGCGGCAGTGCCGGGAACGTGGTCGGCGATGGTGAAAGTGGCGCCCATGCCGGGGATCCTGCGGGCAACCTTCCCAGCCGGATCGAGGTGCAGCATTGTCTTCGCGACCGGGTCGTTGATCCAAACGATCTCCTTCGGCGCTTCCGAAGTGGACCACGGCCCGACCCCGGTCAGCGACCTCTCGCGCCGCGTCCGCCCTTCGCTATCGCGCCAGATCTTCGACACGTCCTTGCGCGTGATGCGATTTCCGTCCGCCAGGCGCTGGGAGGTCTCGCTTACAGCCTCGGCGGAATACGGGGCCCCCTTCACCGTCTCCGATTCGAAGTGCTCCCCGGCTCCGACGAAGTGGACGACGTCAGCGGCCGCTGCCGGGGTGAATACGGCAACCCGCTGGTTCGCGCCCTCTCCGGGCGCGGGCACGCGGATCTGAAACACGTCTTTCTCCTGCGCGGCAGCAAAGGATGCGGCACACGCGGTTACGATCAAGAGTCTGCTGAGCATAGTGAACCTTTCTTGAACTGAACTGAGAACTGCTTACCGGACCAGACGGATCGCGTGTGCGACACCGTCGTCACCAACCAACAAATCCGCTTGCACCCTCGCACCGGGAGGGGCCGCGCCGGCGGGAATGCCGAGCGACACTAACGCCGTCCGTTCCATGCGCACGCGCACGATATATCCGCCGCCCACCGGCGCGGCACCAGTGGCGTAGGGAATGGCCATGAAGCCGCCGGCCGCTACGGGGGGTGCGGCCGGGGGCTTGGCCTCGCGCCCCAGAAGCCAGGACAGGGCGACGACGATGACGATGCTTGCCGCCGCCGCCAACCACTGTCGCCGCGACTGCCTGGGCCAAGGATTGTTCCGGCGGGTCGCAAACGCCGCTAGCACCGTTTCTTCGACATGCCGCGGCGCCTCCAGGCGCCGTTCGTCCGCTGCCAGGGCCCGCAGGCCCGCATTCACTTGCTCTTCCCTCATACCGAACACCTCGCTGACTGACGGCGGACCAGCCGCTCCGCCAGCATCTGCCGACCGCGGTTCAGCCGGCTCCGTACCGTCCCGACGGGGACGCCGAGCGCCGCCGCCGCATCCGCGTAACTCATCTCCTCCAGTTCGCACAACACCACCACTTCGCGATACTGCGCCGGCAGTGCATCCACCGCCCGCCGGAGCGCCTCGAGTTCTTCACGCTGCGTCAAATCGCCGAGTACGTCCTCGTCCGAGGGCAACGCCGCTTCCGCCTCCGCATCCACACCCGTGCGTTCCGCGCCCGTTGCCCGCAACACCAGATTTCGGGCAATGCCGGCAAGGTACGCCGCCACCGATCCACGGGACTCGTCGTAGCGGCCGCCGTTCCGGATCAGGGCCAGGAAAGTCTCCTGGACCACGTCCTCGGCGACAGCCGCCGAGCGGCTCATGTGAAGCGCGAAGCGGTAGATGGACGCTTGCCGCCGGCGATACAACTCGCCGAACGCGACCGCATCGCCCAGTTCCATCCGCCGTAGCAGTTCGCTGTCGCTCTGCAATCGCGCTCCTGTCTCTACTTCCCGTGCGGAGGCCGGAAGGTTCCAAAAAGTCACCGCCCTCTGCACTATAATGCTGGCGGGGGAATGCATTTACCCATGTCGACCACTGAAGTGGCCCCTCTCGGGCCGCCTTCTGATGTTCCACGCCGTTCGGCAGTCAACGATTTCAGCCTGCAGGTTGCCACTGTAAACGGCTCCGGCAGCCAGACCGCCAACAATGTTCTGATGAGGTCCATCTGCCAGATGGGGATTCCCGTCTCCGGCAAGAATCTCTTTCCGTCGAACATTGCGGGGCTGCCCACCTGGTTCACCATCCGCGCTTCGAAGGACGGTTGGATCGGCCGCAAGAAAGAGATCGACTTCCTGGTGGCGATGAACCCGGAGACCGCGCAGGAAGATGTCGCGGGCCTCGATCCCGGCGCGGGCGTCGTCTACGACGAGCCGCTGAAGTTGAACGCACTGCGCAATGACTTGCACTTCTACCCGGTGCCGTTCGACAAACTCGTCGCGCCCGTCTGCCCCGAGGCCAAGTTGCGCAAACTGGTGCGCAACATGATCTATGACGGCGTCGTGGGTTCGCTGCTGGGAATCGATTTCGAGGAGATCCGCAAAGCGCTCTTCAAGCAGTTCGGGCCGAAGAAGGCCAAGGCGGCCGAGCTGAATTGGAACGCGGTGCTGGCGGGGCGCGACTTCGCCGAGAAGAACCTTCAAAAGACCGATCCGTGCCGCGTGGAGCGGATGGACAAGACGCGGAACAAGATCATTCTCGATGGGAACGCCGCGACAGCGTTGGGCGCGATGTTCGCCGGCGTCACGGTGGTTACCTGGTATCCCATCACGCCCTCGTCATCGCTCGTCGAAACGCTGATCGGCTATCTGAAGCGATTTCGCATCGACAAGGAGACCGGGAAGGCAACCTACGCCGTGGTGCAGGCCGAGGACGAGATCGCTTCCATCGGCATGGTGATGGGCGCCGGCTGGGCAGGCGCGCGAGCGATGACCGCCACCGCCGGCCCCGGCATCTCCCTCATGAGCGAGTTCATTGGCCTCGGCTACTATGCGGAGGTTCCGGCGGTGATCGTCAACGTGCAGCGCGTCGGGCCGTCCACTGGCCTGCCGACGCGTACGCAGCAGGGGGATCTGCTGGTGACTGCCGTTCTTTCCCACGGTGACACGCGACACCCCATGCTGTTTCCGTCATCGCCCGAAGAATGCTTCAGCATGATGCGGGACGCCTTCAATGTGGCGGAGCGGTATCAGACCCCGGTCTTTGTGATGACCGATCTCGACCTCGGCATGAACAACTGGATGTCCGACCCGTTCCCGTACCCGGACCAGCCTCTCGACCGCGGCAAGGTGCTGAGTGCGGAGGACCTGGAGCGCCTGGGCGGATTCGCCCGCTACAAGGACGTGGATGGCGACGGCGTTGGATACCGTACGCTCCCCGGTACCGAGCACCCGAACGCCGCATATTTCACCCGGGGCAGCGGTCACAACGATACGGCGCAATACACGGAACGCGAAGACGACTACGTCAACAACATGAACCGGCTGCAGCGAAAGTGGGAGAGCATTCGCGCCGCCGTGCCCGAACCCGCCGTTGCCTACGTCGACGGAGCGGCCGTCGGCGTCGTCTCGTGCGGCACGTCCCGGTATGCGATGGAGGAGAGCCAGGACCAGATGCAGCGCGAGTACGGCCTGCGCGTGAGTTGGCTCCGGCTCAGGGCATATCCGTTCGGGCCGCAGTTGAGCGAGTTCATCAACCGGCACGAGCGCGTGTACGTCATCGATCAGAATCGTGATGCGCAGTTGATGAGCCTGATGCGGCTGGACCTCCCCGTCGAGGAGGTCGGCAAGCTGAGAAGCGTCCGCTACTACGGCGGCATGCCCATTGATGCACGGTCGGTGACGGATGAGATCGTTCGACAGGAGAGAGTATGAGCACCACAGCGACACTGCCTCCGAAGAAGACCAACCGCATTGGTCTCGAAGTTCTGAGCTACAAAGGCGGCAAGACCACGCTGTGCGCGGGCTGCGGTCATAACGCCATCTCGGAACGCGTGATTGAGTGTTTCTGGGAGATGGGCATCAAGCCCTGGAAGGTGGCGAAGTTCTCCGGCATCGGGTGCTCGTCGAAGTCGCCCGCCTACTTCCTGAACATGGCGCACGGGTTCAACGCCGTGCACGGGCGGGCGCCGGCGATTTCGACCGGCGCGATGCTCGCGAACCGCAACTTGCTCGGCATTGTCGTATCCGGCGACGGTGACACGGTGTCCATTGGCCTGGGGCAGTTCATGCACATGCTTCGCCGCAACGTCCCGCTGATTTACGTCATCGAGAACAACGGCGTGTACGGCCTGACGAAGGGGCAGTTTTCGGCTACGGCGGACCTGGGTGCGAAGCTCAAGACAGGAGTCATTAACGACCTCCCGGCGATCGACGTGTGCCTGGCGGGCATCGAGTTGGGAGCGACGCTTGTCGCTCGTTCGTTTTCCGGCGATAAGAAACAATTGCAGGGCATTTTGAAAGCCTGCATCGCGCATAATGGCTTGTCCGTGGTGGATATCGTCTCGCCGTGCGTGACGTTCAACGATCACGAGGGGTCCACCAAGAGCTACTCGTACATGAAGGAGCACGAGGAGGCGATTCACGAGATCGACTTCGTGCCGCACTTCGAGGACATCGAGGTGGATTATCCGGAGGGCGAGGTGCGGGACGTCGAACTCCACGACGGGAGCACGCTGCGCCTGAAGAAGATGGGCCGGGATTACGACCCGACGGACCGTCTGCAGGCGCTGCGGCTGATTCATGAGTCGCAGGGTACTGGGGAAGTCCTCACCGGCGTGCTGTACGTGGAACCGAATCGCCCGACGTTCATCGACATGCTGCAGGTGATTGACGAGCCGCTCGCGACGCTACCGCGCGAGCGCACCGTGCCGCCACCCGCGGTCCTGGACCAGATCATGGAGGAACTGCGGTAACCCCGGACATCGCGTTGGTGCGCGAGAAACTTCGCGTCATCCTCGTTTCGCCGCGAAATCCTCTCAACATCGGCGCCGCCGCGCGCGCCATGTCGAACTTCGGATTTCGCGCGCTGCGGATCGTCAACCCCTACGAGGTGGCGTTCAAGGAAGCCCGCTCCGCGGTGAACGCCTCAGCGGTTCTCGAGGCGGCGGAGTCCCCCGCGACGCTTGCCGAGGCGGTGGCCGATTGCACGCTCGTCGTGGGAACTACGTCGGCCGGCCCTCGCGAGTTGAAGCACTCGCTGCGCCGCCTGGAGTATGGGGCCCGGCTGATTCGCCGGCACTTGGAGGGCGGCGGAGTGGTGGGACTCCTCTTCGGCTCCGAGAAATACGGGCTTTCGAACGAGGATTTGGCGCATTGCCACTGGCTTTTGCGGATCCCGACCCGAGAAGAACACCATTCGATGAATCTCGGCCAATCTGTCGCCGTGATTCTGTACGAGCTGATTCGGGATGCCCGTGCGGCTCGCAAAACGCCGGAGCCCGTCAAAGCCGCTCGGGGCGAACAGGTGGAGCGGCTGACGGAACTCCTGGTAGAGGCGCTGGAGACGGCAGGTTATATGAACCCGAAAACTGCAGGTTCGACGCGCCAAAAGGTGCGCCGAATGGTCCACCGGCTCTCCCTCCCCGAGCGCGACGCGGAATTATGGCAAGGGATGGTCCGCCAAATGCTCTGGAAGATGAAGAAACCATCCTGTTAAATATTTGCAATTGGCCATTGAGAATATCCCTCACTCTAGTGCACAATTCAATCAAACCCTTCGATGCATCGCCGTCGCCCCCCCAAAGAGGGTGAGTGCATGTCATCGAGATCCTCCGAGCAGGGCCGTCTTCGGGCGGCCCTTCATGTTTGTGCCCTGCTATCCTGTTGTAGGCATGACAAAAGTTGAGCTTTCCTTCGATTTGACTCGTCCCGTGACAGAAGGCGACATGGAGGCGATTTCGAAGGCCCACGGGGTGTACGGGCTCTCGCACGTTAAGCTGCTGCCGACGCTCGATAGCATTCGCGTGGAGTATGACGCTTCGCGCCTAACTGAGGCGGCCGTAGAGAACGCGCTGGTGCGCTGCGGAATTCCTCTGAAACGTAAGGATTTAGCGGTCGGCCCGGCCGTCTGACGCGGAACCTTCCAGGCCGGCGGGCGTTTGTCTCAGCCAGTCGAGGAGCAATTTCGCGGCCTGCTGGCCGGCGCTTTTCTTCGAAGCACCTTCGGCCCGGCACACCCATTCCTTGCCGATGCGGGCCTCCACGGTGAACGTCTTCGCATGTTCCGGGCCCTGCTCGTTGACGGTGACGTAGCGCGGCGGCGGCAGCTTGAGAGCCTGACTGAGTTCCTGCAACTCACTTTTGTGGTCGGCCAGCGGCGTCCGTCCTTCGAGCGTATTCTTGTCAAAATCCCGAATAATGTGTCGCTGGATGAAGGTTCGGGCCGCCTCCATGCCGCCGTCGAGGTAAACGGCTGCAATCAATGCCTCGCATGCGTTCGCCATCAACGCCTTTTTCGTCCGGCCGCCACTCATTTCTTCGCCGCGCCCGAGGACCAGGTATTGGCCGAGATGGAGGCTAGCGGCCACATCCTGCAGATGAAGGGCGCTCACCAGGTGGGCCTTCAGCTTCGAGAGCCGCCCTTCGCGGTAACTGGGGAAGAGACAGATCAAGGCCTCACTGACGAGAAACCCGAGAATCGAATCGCCGAGGAACTCGAGCTGTTCGTTATCGGCGCTGGGTTCGCTTGTATGTTCCGCGGTGCGGCTCTTGTGGGTGAGGGCGCGGACGAGGATCTCCCGGTTGCGGAAAGCGTAATCGATTTCCGCTTCCAGGGCGCCCAAGTCCGCGCTCATCGTACCGCCTTTACTTGCCGGCGGCAGCCTTCCCTTTGGTCGCGCGAGCCTTCACCTGTTCGATGAAGGGTTTCATGCCCGGATCGAGGTTCGGGTCGGCGCTCAGCTTCTCGACGATCTGCAGCGCTTCATCGTACTTGCCGGCCTGCTCCAAGCCAGCGGCCAGGCGAGCCATCGGACGGGCCTGTGAGGCGGCGGCGTCGACGGCGAGCTTGAAGTTCTGAATCGCGACGTCGTGCTTCTTGCGAACCTGAGCGGCCATGCCGATCATTTCGTAAGTGGAAGAATTCAGGTCCTTCTTCACGCCTTCCCACTGCTCGTCGGCGAGCTGCGGGTTCGGTTTTACGACGGTCTTCACAGTGTCCTGGACCTCTTTCGCCAGCTTTTCGACCCGGGTGAGTTTCTCTTCGCGGTCGAGATCGGTCTCGCGTGTGCCCTGAACCAGGATTTCTGCGATCAGGAGTTTCGCCTGAACAGCCTGAATGCTGTTCGGGTCTGCTTCAGCGGCGCGCTCGGCATAAATGATGGCTTTTTCGTTGTCGCCCTTGGCGCGATAGCTGTCGGCGGCTACCTGTAAGGCAAAGGCCTTGAAGTCCGTGTCGGCAAATTTATTGAGCAGGACGTCCGCCGCCTTAATCCGGCTGTCCGGATCCGGCGCCTGGAAGAGTGCCTGGAGGGCCTCCAGTTCCTTCTGCGATTTCGGCTGGGGCTGCTTCTGCGCCAGCAGGAGCGCGGTCCCGCAGACCAGCGCCAGTACCATCTTCTTCATACGAATGACTCCTTACTTTCTCTTTTCCGCAGCGGCCAACCCCTGCTGTGCCGCCTGCTTTGCCGCCTCGCTGGCGCCCGGGAGCGCCAACGCCGTGCGAAATCGTTCCTGCGCCGAGGCGCGCTCGCGGGCGGCGTCCTCGGGGCGCCCGGCTTTCTCGGCGGACGCCGCCGCCGCGTCGGACAGCCGGCCCAGGTAAACCTGGCACCACGCTGCGTCGGCCGGGTCGGGGCCGGCGGCGAGGGCCCGCTCGAAGAGCCGTTCAGCCGACTCCGGATCGCGGTTGAAGATCGCAATCCGCGCTAAACCATAATATGCCTTCGCCTGGTAGCGCTTCTCGCCGCTCGCCTCCAGCAACCGCTGGTAGACGCCGCGCGCCTGGTCGAGCTTCTTATCGAAGTACAGATTCTCGGCTTCCTGCAGGAGCCGCTCGGGTTCGCTCAGCTCAGGTTCCTGGCGCGGCGCGGTCTTGGCGACGCGGACAGCGCGTTCGCTCGAGAACTGGATACCCGCCAAGCGCTTGTCTTCCTTGCGCAGGTCCACGCCTTCAATCAACTGCGGGTAGTAGAGTCGCATGGACTGCTCCTGCGTCTCGTACTCCGGCAGTTTCTCCGCGAAATAGGGCGCTAGGATGTAGCCTTCGCGAAGCGCGCGATCGATGAGTTCCGGGCGTCTGTCTTTGGGCGAGAGGCGGGCTTCCACGGCGCGAACAAGGGAGGCGCTGGCCAGCAGCGTGAAGTCGCTCTTCAGGTAGTCCGGCAGCAGCGGGGCCGGCTGGGCCAGGTCGCCGAGCCCCTTCTTCTTGTCCCATTCCACCTGGTTGCGGAGTGCCATGGGATCGAGCAGAAAAGACAGGTAGACTCGTCGGATGTCGTCGGCCTGAGGCTGGGGCGAAGGCGTGAGGACGATGAAGTAGTCGCCGGCGTAGGTTCGCGCGTGAATCTGGTTCGGGGCGCCGACGAGGTCGACATAGATCTGGAAACGCCGAGGCTCGGAGCCGCTGGTTGCGTGCCGCAGGTACGCGTTTACTTCCGTAATCGCTTTCACCACCGAGGGCTGATAGCGAGCCAGGGCCTCTTCCACCGCGGGCTGGGCGCGCTTCCACAGGTCGTCCATGTCGACTTCGCGGTGGAAGCGGGCCAGCAGTTCGGAGAAGCCCGCCAGCTCGCGCACATCCGGGGGTATCTCGCTCGCCTGGAAACGAAGGTCGTAGGCGGGCGCGCCGTTAGAGGCCAGCGCGAAGGAGACGTACTGGCTCATTTCCTGCGCGGGGGAGCGCTGGCGATGCGCGGCATAGAAGGCCTTCAGTTCGGCGAGAACGGGAGGGTTCTTCGCCGCAACGTACTTCCGGACGGCCTCACGCAGCGGATGGTTCGAGGGGGAGTTGAGATCGCCGTCGAAGCCGGCGGCGTTGATGGCGGTGAGGACGGTGAACAGCGTAGGGCTCGCATCGAGCTGGCCTTGGGGCTGCTGGGCGGGGGCGACGGCTGCGGCGGTCAGCGTCAGGACGATGAGGGCGGGAAGTCGCAAACAACCACCTAAACCAATAGTTTACCCCAGCCGGAGGGGTTACCCCGAAGCGTAGCCGGCGGGGGCCCTCGCTATACTGGGATCAAGTTATGCCCGCCGAACGCCCTCGCAACTGGTACCGGCTGGTGGGCGAGTACCTTTCCCTCGCGTTCCTGCTGCCCATCTCGGTGTTTGTCGGCTACGTGATCGGCGTCCTGCTGGATCGCGCGTTCGGGACCAATTTCCTGTACATCGTCTTTCTGCTGTTGGGGATCGCCGCGGGGCTGATCGAGCTGGTGCGGCATTTCAACCGGGACACCCGTGGACTCTGACGCGTTCGACTACCGGGCGCCGGTCCGCCGCATGGAGCGGATGACGGTGGCACTGGCCGTCGTGGGTTCGCTCGTCGCCGCCCTGCTCGAGGGCGCGCCGGGAGCGCTCGGCTTCGCCTCCGGCGGGGCGATTTCCTACTTCAATTTCCGCTGGCTAAAGCGCGCAGTGGACTCCGTTGGGAGTAAGTCGCCGCGCGGCGGAACGGCTTCCGCAATCCTGCTGGGTCTGCGCTACGGGCTCCTGGGCGCGGCCGGCTATGTTATAGTTAATTACTTAGAGGTCAGTCGTTTGGCCTTCCTGGCCGGCCTGCTTACGCTGGTCGCCGCGGCCATCGCCGAGGCCTGCTATCAGCTCGTTTCTTATGCAAGAACATCATGAACTTTGGCTGACCGCCCTGTTCAACCAATACCTGGCGGGTCCGGCCAATGCTGCACTCGCACTGGTTGGCGTTCATCCCCACGACCCGGCTAAGCCCTGGTCGAACTTCATGACCATGCAGATCCTGGTGGCCGTCATCATCATGATCGTGTTCGCGTTCCTGCGGCCACGGTTGTCGATGGATCGCCCCGGCAAACTGCAACACATCTTCGAAGAGGTCTACGGGTTCCTCCACAACCAGGCGGACGAAGCCGTCGGCCATCACGGCGTCAAATGGGTGGCGTTCTTCGGGACGCTGTTCATCTTCATACTTTTCGCAAACCTGATCGGCGTGATCCCCTCGTTCGAGTCGCCCACCATGTTCCCGGCGGTTCCCGCGGGGTGCGCCATCGCGGCTTTCCTCTACTACAACTACTTGGGCATGAAAGAAAACGGCGTCGGCAAGTACCTCGCGCACTTTGTCGGACCCATGCCGCTGCTCGCCCCGTTGATGATTCCGATCGAAATCATCAGCCACCTGGCGCGCCCGCTCTCTCTTACCATTCGTCTCTATGCCAACATGTACGCCGGCGAGCAGGTCACGCTGGCGTTCCTCGGGCTGACCTACCTGGTCTTCCCGGCCATTTTCATGGGCCTGCACGTGTTCGTGTCGTTCCTCCAGGCGTTCGTGTTCACGCTGCTGACGATGATCTACGTCGGCGGCGCCACGGCCCACGAGGAGCATTAATTCATAGCGGCTTTATCGGCGCGCAGTGTGAGCCCGGCCCCACTACGGTCGGCCGGTCCGGGAACCACCTCCTGCGGGCCACTTATAGGAGCAACCAATGAACCTGAGACTGTTCTTCCTCGTGCTGGCGATCCTCTGCTTCGCCACGCCGATCTTCGCGCAGACCACCGGTCAAACCGGCGGCGGCGCAACCAACTGGGTAGCGATTAGCTCCGGCTTCTCCATGGCCATCGCCAGCGGGCTTTGCGGCCTCGCTCAGGCGAAGGCGGTGGCTGCAGCCGCCGAGGGCATGGCGCGCAATCCGGGCGCCGCGGCAGCCATCCGCTTCGCGCTGCTGCTCGGCCTCGTGCTGATCGAGTCGCTCGCCCTCTACACCCTGGTCATCATCCTGCTGAAGGTCGTCTAGTTCAGCGAGAGGTTGTTGCAGTGGTCACCGGCCCCTGGGAATCTGATTCTCAGGGGCCTTTTCCTTTATGAAACTCCAAGGCATTTTTCCTCCCATCGCGACGCCGTTCACTCATGACGGCGAGATCTGGAAAGCAAAGCTCCAGCACAACGTCGAGAAATGGAACCGCACCGCGCTGGCCGGCTACGTGGTGTGCGGGTCCACCGGCGAGAGCGTCTACCTCACGAACGAAGAGAAGCTGCAGTTGTTCGAGTGGGTGGCCGGCTGGACGGCGCCTGAGAAGCTGCTACTGGCGGGCACGGGCGTCGAGAGCGTTCGCGAGACCGTGCAGTTGACGAACTGCGCGGCGTCGATGGGATACAAGGCGGCGATGGTGCGCACGCCGCACTATTACAAGAACCTGCTGCAGCGGGGCGAGGCGCAGGCGCTGTACTTCCGCAGCGTGGCGGACGAGTCGAAGATTCCGATCATGATCTACAACTGGCCGCAGGCGACCGGCCTCGATATCCCGGCGGAAACCGTGGCCGCGCTGTCGGAGCATCCGAACATCATCGCTATTAAGGAGAGCTCGGGGAACCTCGAGAAGGTGATGAAGATGATCCGCGAGGTGAAGCCGGGCTTTCAGGTGCTAGTGGGCTCGGCGCCGACGTTGTGGCCTTCGCTCATAGTGGGCGCCGTGGGGGCGGTACTGGCGTTCGCGAACGCTGCGCCCTACGCAACGATTGCCATATGGGAGGCGTTCCGGACGCGGGAGGCCGAGGCAGCGGAGGACTGGCAGAACCGCATCGGGCACGCCGCTTTCCTGGTGACGGCGAAGTACGGCGTGCCGGGACTGAAGTACGCGATGGATCTGAACGGCTACTACGGCGGGCCGCCGCGTTTGCCCCTGACGGTTCCCTCGCCCGAAGCCAAGCGCGAGATCGAAGAGGCTTTTCGCGATTTGAAGGGCTAAGAGCGGCATAGAAGCCCTGTGCCACCTACCCCGAAGAACGCCGGTGTTCCCGCAGTCAAGAAACGATGGGGCCGGCGGGACTGATAGGGCGGTGACAGTAACTTTGCTTACTTATTGACGGCACACAGATGCACCGCTACACTCCCGCGTATGACGACACAGGAGCAACAGCACGTTATCGATGTCATTCGCTTCTTCTATCCGGAGCAGCAGCCACCTGACCCAGTTACAGAGGAAGTCGCCGCCGTTACCGCCGAGATGCTGCATGAAGCCCTCAAAGCTTCGAAGGCGATGGACTTCGTCCCCCGCCCCGCGGGTTTCAAGCCGGGAGTCGTATGGCTGGTCTCCCAAGCTGTACAAATGGCCTGGCGCACTCGCGGGAAACAGAGGATCTACGAAAGCGTTCGAAGGACTGTAGCCTGGACTTATCGGAGCCGATTTGAGTTAGCGAAAGTGGGATTATAGGGACGACTTCCCGCCCGACGCCGGCGCTTCTCCAGGTGTTGGTTCAGGTGGCCGATGGAGGCGAAGAAGCCTTCGAAGGCCCAGGGATCGCGCATAGGGGTGCGATGACGGGGCGCGGGGCGGAAGTCGCGGGGCGTGAAGTGGGTATGGATGCTGATGACGGCTGAGCCCATGGGCCGGTACTCGTGGGTGCCTTCGGCCCAGGCGATACCATCCTCGATCCAGAGCGCGAATCCCATGGCTTAAAGGTCGATCGCTTCGGCGATCCTCTCGAGCCCGGCGCCAGTGACCTCCACCGGACGGCGCATCTCCTCAGGGCGCGAGCGTTCGTCAAAAGCCGCAAACAGCGCCATCTTCGCGATGCCATGCCGTTGCGAGGAACTCAAGTCGTCACGCCGGTGTTGCACACACCATTCGTCCAGCACGACCTGGCGAACCAGAACCGAGACGGAATGATATTGCCGCCGGTCGGCGGAGACCTCAAAGACGTACTCGTTGACTGGTTCGCCGTCCTTCATCAGCAAGCGCCGGCCTTCGAAGTAATACTGGTAGACGTAGCCGCTTTCGGCGGAGTAGGTCTTGAGGCGGCGCACGGCGGGAGCGCCGGTGAGCGGCGGCAGGTCGTGAGTCTTCTGGAAGCGGCGGAGCCAACGAAGCACGGCTGTTCTTCAACGTATCATGCACAGCGGATTAGAGCGGGGCGTTCTTCTCTTCAACGAAGGCGCGTACTTCGAAGCGCACGAGGTGCTGGAGGAGGTGTGGACGCCCGAGCGCGGGGTACGCCGCCTGTTTTTGCAAAGCCTGATTCACTTCGCGGTGGGTTTGTACCACTACGAACGGGGAAACTCCATCGGCGCGGAACTGCAGTTACGGAAGGCGCTGCGGAAGCTTCGGCCGCACCTGCCCGCATTCGAGGGTGTGGACACGGCGAGGCTCCTGGAAGAGGGCGAAGGGTGGCTGCAGACGGTGTTGCAGGGTCGTCCGATCGAGGGTCGTCCGGAGATGCGGTTGGTACAATCGGTGAGCCCATGAGACTGTTTGCGTGGTTGCTGTGGCTATGCTTCCTGCGAGCGGCAGCAGCCCAGGAGCCGGCGCCGCCAAAACTGGTGAATGAAGGCAAGCCGTTGCGCGTACCGGTTCAGTGCGGGGCCGCCCAGATCGAAAGCCTCGGCCTGGATTGCAGCGAAGACGCGCCGTGCCCTATCTTCGTGGAGCTGGCATCGGCCGGCACGATTGGCGATCGCCTGTTTGTCAGCGGGAACCTGCACACGGCGAGCGTGACGCTGTCCTCCGTGCTGCTGGCAAGCGATGACGGGGGCAAGACGTGGTACGAGGGGCACGAGCGGATCGCGTCGGCGGGCTTGGAACACATGCAATTCCTCGACCTGGAGCACGGCTGGATCGCAGGACAGATTCTGGGCGCGATTCCCAAGGACCCGTTTTTCCTGGTGACGACGAACGGCGGGAAGACCTTCGTGCGGCGCGACGTTTACGTCGAGAGCCGGCCGGGGGCGATCGATCAGTTCTGGTTCGACTCGAGGACGGCGGGTTCGCTGATCGTTGACCGGCTGCGGCGCGGGGATTCGGCTGGGCGGTATGAGGTGCTCGAGACGATGACCGGCGGCGACAACTGGTCGCTCCGGCAGATCGTGATGAAGCCGACGCCGCTAAAACGGCGGGCGGCCGGTGGAGACGGCTGGCGGGTGCGCGCGCACGCGCCTTCAAAGTCGTATCGCGTGGAGAAGCAGGAGGGCACGGCGTGGACGCCGGTGGCGGCTTTCCTGGTGAGCGCGGGAGAGTGCAAGCCGTGAAGCGGGACCCGATCGAACTGGAACTCTTCCGGCACCTGCTGGTTTCGATTCCCGAAGAGATGGGCGTGGTGCTGCGGAAGACCGCTTACTCGGCGAACATCAAAGAGCGGCGCGACTACTCCTGCGCCATCTATGACAGCGCGGGCCAGACGGTGGCCATGGGCGACCACATGCCGGTACACCTGGGGGCTATGCCGCTGTCGGTGCGAGCGGTGATTGAAAGCATGAACCTGGCGGAGGGTGACGTGGCGGTGGTGAACGACCCATTCGCGGGAGGAACGCACCTTCCGGACATTACCGCGGTTTCGGCGGTGTTCGTGAACGGCGGGCGCAAGCCCTCGTTTTATGTCGCCAACCGCGCGCACCACGCAGACGTCGGGGGAATGAGTCCGGGCTCGATGCCGCTGGCGCGCGAGATCTATCAGGAAGGCCTGCGGCTGCCGCCCACGCTGCTGGTGCGGCAGGGCGAAGTGGACCAGCAGTTGATGCGCCTGATCCTGGCGAACGTGCGGACGCCGGTGGAACGCGAGGGCGATCTGCTGGCGCAATTCATGTCGATCCGGCGGGGTGAGGAGCGGCTGGGGGAGTTGGTATCGCGCTACGGGTTGTCGCGAGTGCGCCGCAATATGAGCGACTTGCAGGACTACAGCGAGCGGCTGATGCGTGCGGCGATTAGCGCACTGCCCGACGGACGGTACGCGTTTGAGGATTTCCTGGACGACGACGGGTTGGGCGGAGGGCCGGTGCGGGTGGCGGTGGCGGTGACGGTGAGCGGGGGGTCGGCGACGGTGGACTTCAGCGGATCCGCGCCACAGTCGCAGGGGCCTGTGAACGCGAACTACGCCATTGCGCTCGCCGCCACGCTGTACGTCTTTCGCTGCCTGATTCGTGAGGACGTGCCGTCGACGGCGGGCCTGTTGCGGCCGATCCGGTTGATTGCGCCGGAGGGAACGGTGGTGAACGCGCGTCCACCGGCGGCGATGGCGGCGGGGAACGTGGAGACGTCGCAACGCATCACAGACGTGCTGCTGGGCGCGCTGGCGGCGGCGGCGCCGGAACGGATTCCCGCGGCGAGTTCGGGCACCATGAACAACGTGAGCTTCGGAGGATTCGACACGGCAAAGGGAAAGCCGTTCGCGTACTACGAGACGATTGCCGGCGGCATGGGCGCGTCTGCCGCGGGCAGCGGGCTGAACGCGGTGCACACGCACATGACCAATAGCTGGAACACTCCCGTGGAGGCGTTCGAGCATCTCTATCCGCTGCGGGTGCGCGCGTACCGCATACGGCGCGGGTCAGGCGGCGCGGGCGCGCACCGGGGCGGGGACGGCATCGTGCGGGAGCTTGAGTTTCTGGAGCCGGCCGACGTCACCATTCTGAGCGACCGGCGCGCGCGAGGGCCGTATGGGCTGGAGGGCGGAGAGCCGGGCGCTCCGGGGGAGAACGTCCTGGTGCGCAAAGACGGAGTGCAGCAGATTCCGGCGAAGGTGCGTCTCACGGTGGAGGCCGGCGACCGCCTTCGCATTGAGACCCCCGGCGGGGGCGGGTATCGCCGGCCTCCTTGATATGCCCACCCAGCGCTTTGCCGACGCGCTCGTCTTCGCCAACGAACTGCACGCGAAGCAGAAGCGGAAAACCACAGGCACGCCTTACTTCTCGCACCTGATGATCGTTGCCGGCACCGTGATGGAGGACGGCGGGTCAGAGGACGAGGTGATCGCCGCGCTGCTGCACGATGCGATTGAAGACCAGGCGCGGCGGTATCCGGGCGGGGAGCCGAAGCTGCGTGACGACATTCGCGCCCGCTTCGGCGACGAGGTCCTACGGCTGGTGGAAGCGTGCACCGAAGACTACCTGATGCCGGACAATCACGGGCGCACTGTGCCCTGGCGCGCGCTGCGGGAGGAGTACCTGAAGCACGTGCAAGCGGCGGATCGGCGCGTGCGCCGCATTGTCTGCGCCGACAAGCTGCACAACGTCAGGTCGTTGATCATCGCGTACCGCACGCAGGGAGACGAGGTGTGGCAGCGCTTTCGGACACGCAGCCGCGACGACCAGATGTGGTTTCACGACGAGCTGGCCGAGATCCTCGTCGCCGCGGGCACCGGGCCGTTGGCGCTGGAGCTGCAGGACGCGGTGAAGTATCTGCGGGCAGCCACCGCCTAGCAGGCGAGCGAAGAGTCGGTCCAGGCAGCGGGAATGCTGTTCGACACTCCCTCGCTGCGTAAGGCGAACTTGAGCTTTGCCCACTCGCCGATGTTGTACCAGAGGTGAGGGCCGGGGCAATTGCCTTTCACGGTGGGGTTGAACTGTTGGTGGGAATAGATGAAGCGGAGATTCGACGGGAACAGTCCGCGAATGTGCTCAACGAGTTTGCGGCCGGCTTCGATCTGCACGTGGTGCGGCCGTTCGGCCGCGCCGCGTCGGATTCGTTGCACGCTCGGATAGCCGCCCACCGGCGAGGCGAACTCGATCTCCACTCCCGGACCGCTATGGGCGTCGTTCAGTATGTCCGTCAAGGGACGGAGTTGCAGCACGGAGCCATCGGTGAGCACGGCGTAATGAGCGATCACGGTGTCGTAGAGGGTGACGTCGCCGCCGCGCGAGAAGTTCATCTGGTGAAGCACGATGGCGTTGATTCTGCTGAGTTCGCGCGTGGTGTCGCTCGCACGGGTGAGAATCTGGATGCCGCTGAGGTTGTGCGTAATACCGGCTGTCTCGGCGGTCCGGTCGATGATGGTAAGGGACATGCTCTCCCTCCTCTACTTCAGGATTCGGAACAGGTTTTGAGTCGTTCTGGTGGCCTTTCCCAGATCACGCGAGAAAAGGACTACTGCCGAGATCAACCTTAGGATGTGACCTGATGAATGAGGGGCTTCACGAGCCGTCCGCACCGGGTGCTGCGTAGCGAACCGCCGGGCGGCAAAGATTCGACGGGGCCTATTGTCGTGGCTCTCATCGCAATCCTCTGCCGAGCGTTCCGCCCGCGAACGGGCGGACAGTAACACCTTGGCCGGCTCCACCTCCGGCGTCAGCCTTCGCGCTTTCTCATGTTCTCACCAACGTAACGAGTAGCTCGTCCAACAGCTCGAATTGCTCGCCTGCCCCGCCTGTGCCGGTGCTTCCGGAAGCGATTGCTTCGTCGAGGGCTTGCTTCGAAGGATAGAGTTCGCTCAGGATCAGTAGCGTGTTGCCCTCTTTTTCCTCGAAGGTCACCGTGGTCACGGGGCCACCGGCGCTCTCCTCGTTCGTCCAAACGATGCGCGAGTGGGGCGTCACTTCCACGTATCTGCCGAAGAACGCCATGGGCTGCTCCGCCGCAGGGTGGCTGAACACGAAGCGGTACGTCCCCCCGGTACGTACATCCGCCTCACAGGAAACGAAAGAGATGCCAAACGACTTCGGCGCCCACCAACGCTGAAGCAACTCAGGTTTGGTCCAGGCCTCGAACACGATGTGCGCCGGACCGTTAAAGGTGCGTGTGACCACCAGCTCACGCTCAGACGTTCGTTCTACTGTCGTGGGGTTCTTCATAAGTGTCGGCTTACTTTCCTTTCCTTGTTCCGTCGACTCTCTTCTTCTGTTTCAAGTCCTCAACCACCTTGTCCAACGCCTCAAAGCGCGCGTCCCACAGCTGGCGGTACCTCTCGATCCATGCCGCCTCTTCCTCCAACTGGCACAAGCCGAGCTTGCACGTCCGTACCCGGCCGACCTTCTCCGTAGTGACCAGCCCCGCCTGCTCCAAAACACCGACGTGCTTCTTGATGCCCGTCAGCGTCATACGGAACTTCGCGGCAAGGTCCGTGATCGAAGCATCAGACTGCCCCAGCCGCTCCAGAATCCCTCGCCGCGTGGCGTCCGAAAGTGCCGCGAACGAGGCGTCTAGGTGCGCTGGTTGACACTGAACCATCTGGTTCAGTGTATGCCAGCAAGAGATCACATGCAAGGGATTTCCCTGCCGTTCATCGATCTACTTCAGGATTCGGAACAGGTTCGAGTAGTCATCCGTCCAGGTGCGGAGGCCCGCCCGTGTGGCGAGGGCCGTCCCGTTGTGAAAGGGAAGATTCGCAAGGTAGCCGGGCTCATTAGCGACGAGCACCCAGGTTGCGCCGAAGCAATTACCGTCGTCGGAGTCCTCTGTGTCCACGGCGGTAGCGGCCTTCTTCAACTCGCCCGCTGACAGTCCAACCACGGGGATCAAATCCAAGAACTTGTTGGACACGTGGACCGCAAGAATGCCGTCCGGCTTGAGGTGGCGGAAGTAGAGCTGAATCGCTTCGCGCGTCAGCAGGTGGACGGGGATGGAATCGCCGGAAAAGGCATCGACGGCGAGCACGTCGTAGTTCTGAGGGCCCTCGCGTTCCATGGCCTGGCGGGCGTCGCCGAGGACAATGTCGAGCTTGGCTTGCGTGTCGCCGAGATAGGTGAACCACTGGCGGGCGATGTCGACGACGAGGGGGTTGATTTCGTAGTAGCGCACGGTGTCGCCGGGACGCCCGTAGGCGGCGAGCGTCCCGGTGCCGAGGCCGACCACGCCGAGGCGGCGCGGTCCCTGGTTGGAGCGCAGGGCGAGCGCCTGGCCGACGCCCGAGTCCTTGCAGTAGTAGGTTTGCGCCTGGCGGCGTTTCTGCGGGTCGAGCCACTGTTCGCCGTGATTGATGGAGCCATGGAGGAGCGTGCGGTAGGCGTCTTCGGCGGGCGGCTCACCGGTCTGGCGAACGCGCAGGGCGCCGTAGAAATTGCGGCCGGCGTAGCGGTAGCCGCTCACGGAATCGCGGATCACCAGGCCAATAAACACCAGGAAGACGGCCACCAGCGACCATAGCTCCATCGAGTACTTACGGCCTCGCTGTAAGACCCACGCCCCGAGGATGCCGCACAGGCCGAGGCCGAGGGGAAACTCGAAGTACGAAGGGAACGCCACCGGCGCGAGCAGGCCGACAAAGAGGCCGCCTGCGGCGCCGCCCAGCGAAATCATGAGGTAGTAGCCGGTAAGGCGCCGGGGGTGCGGCTTCAGGCGCGCGAGTTCACCGTGACAGAACATGCAGGCGACGAAGAATGCCGCGCTGAAGATGCTGATGAGCCACTTCATGTCGAGTTCCTTCGCGTTGGGCCAGAGCAGGTAGGCCATGCCGGCGAGCGAAGGAACCAGCAACGCGAGGAACACGGGCCGCCTGTACCAGCCTTCGGCATCGAAGGCGAGGATGAAGGTGAGCAGGTAGAGGCTCAGCGGCAGGATCCAGAGGAAGGGAATCGCCGCGACGTCCTGGCTGAGGTGGTTGGTGACGGCGAGCAGGAGGGTGGAGGCACAGGCGGGAAGCAGTAGCCAGAGCGCCCGCGTGCCGGGCGTGGGGCGCTCCGCGGCTTCCACTTCGGCGGGGGGCGTGGCGGCCGGACGCGCAGTGCGCACGGCGGTGAAGGCCGTCGCCGCGCACAGAAGGGCGAACGCGACGAACGCGCCCGACCACACATACGCCTGCAGGCGCGTGGGCAGGAACGGCTCGATGAGCGGCGGATAGGTGAGGAGAGCCAGCATGGAGCCGAGGTTGGAGAGGGCAAAGAGCCGGTAAGGGACGGCGCCTTCGCGTGCACGGACATACCAGGCCTGCAACAGCGGGCCGGTGGTGGCGAGCATCAGGTAGGGCAGGCCGACGGTTCCGGCGAGTAGCGCGAGAATGTTGCCGATGGGGTTCTCCGCGCCCCGCGGCTTCCAGCCCTCGCCGGGCAGGATGGGCAGGGTCAGTACAGCGGCCAGGAGCAGCACGGCGTGCAGCACGGCCTGCCTGCGGAGCGAGAGGCGCCGCGTCACCTGGTGCGCGTAGAGGTAGCCGAGCACCAGCACGGTTTGGAAGAACAGCATGCATGTGGTCCAGACCGCGGCGCTGCCGCCGAACCAGGGAAGAATGATGCGGGCGATCACCGGTTGCACCTGAAACAAAAGAAACGCACCGGTGAAGATGGTGAGAGCGTAGAGGGCCAAGCGACAGCGTACAACGTCTCCCTAACGCAGCGAAATGTCCTGCGGCGCGAAGCGTCTATTGAAGGACAGATGCCGCCACCATCCGCTGTTGAACGTGTCGGACGAATTCCCGTCGGGGCCGAGGTAATGCCGGGCGGGGGTGTGGGCTTTCGGGTGTGGGCACCGAAGCGCAAGCAGGTGGAAGTGGTCTCACCGGACGGCCAGTTGATTGCGACGCTGCAGCCGGAGGGCGACGGGTACTTCTCCGGAGAAGCAGCAGGCACGGGTGCCGGGACGTTGTATCGATACCGGCTGGACGCGCAGGGCCAATACGCGGATCCCGCGTCACGATTTCAGCCTGACGGGCCGCATGGACCGTCGGCGGTAGTCGATCCGTCGGCGTTTGAATGGACGGACGCGGCGTGGCGCGGATCGAAGCTCGAGGGGCAGGTGGTCTATGAGATGCACATCGGCACCTTCACCTCGGAGGGTACGTGGGCGTCCGCGCAGAGGCAGTTAGAGGAACTGGCGGGGTGTGGCATCACGCTGCTTGAAGTGATGCCCGTGGCGGACTTCCCGGGGCGCTTCGGGTGGGGGTACGACGGCGTGGGCATGTTTGCGCCGACGTGGCTCTACGGCGAGCCGGACGATATGCGGCGATTCGTGGACCGCGCGCACGGGCTGGGCCTGGGCGTGATTCTCGACGTGGTGTACAACCACCTGGGGCCGGACGGCAACTACCTGCGGGAGTTCTCGGACTGGTATTTCACGTCGAAGTACAACAACGAGTGGGGAGACGCGATCAACTTCGACGGCGAGCATTGCGAGCCGGTGCGGGAGTTTTTCATTGCGAACGCGCGGTACTGGATTGATGAGTTCCACCTGGACGGGCTGCGGCTGGACGCGACGCAGGCGATCTTTGACGACAGCCGGGAACACATCCTGCTGGCAATTACGCGTGCTGTGCGCGGCGCGGCGCGGGGGCGGTCGACGGTGATTGTTGGGGAGAACGAGCCGCAGCGATCGAAGCTGGTGCGGCCAGCCAAGCAGGGCGGATACGAGCTGGACGCGCTGTGGAACGACGATTTCCATCACAGCGCAATGGTGGCGCTTACAGGGCGGCGGGAGGCGTATTACACCGACTATTACGCCACGGCGCAGGAGTTCGTGTCGATGGTGAAGTACGGGTTCCTCTACCAGGGCCAGTTCTACTCCTGGCAGAAGAACCCGCGCGGAGCCCCCTCGCTCGACATCGAACCCGCGCGCTTCGTGCTGTTTATTCAGAATCATGACCAGGTGGCCAATTCGCTGCGCGGGTGGCGGGTTCATCAGCTCAGCAGCCCGGCGCGGTTCCGCGTGATGACCGCGCTGTTCCTGCTCGCGCCGGGGACACCGATGCTGTTTCAGGGGCAGGAGTTCGGCGCGTCGTCTCCGTTCTTCTACTTCGCGGACCAGAACCCTGAGCTCTCAAAGAAAGTGCGCGAGGGGCGAGCGGAGTTCCTTTCGCAGTTTCCCAGCATTCAGACGCCAGAGGCGCAGGAGTGCCTGACGGACCCCGGCAACCCGGCCACCTTTGAGCGTTCGAAGCTGGACTTCGGCGACCGGGAGCGAAACCGCCCGATCTACGACCTGCACAAAGACCTGCTTCGCCTGCGGCGCGAGGACCCGGTGTTGCGGCAGCAACGGCGCGGCGCAGTGGACGGAGCAGTTCTGGGACCGGACCGCCTGGTGCTGCGCTGGTTCGGCGGCGACGGCGACGACCGGCTGCTGCTGGTATGCATGGGAGTGGATGGCGAACTGGAGATGAACGAGCCGCTGCTGGCGCCGCCGGAGGGACGGCGGTGGCGCGAACTGTGGTCGAGCGAGAGCTGCCGGTACGCAGGCTCGGGGTCTCCCGGGATCGTCTCCCAGAAGCAATGGCGCATGGCCGGGGAATCGGCCATCCTGCTGGCCGCGGAGCCGGAGAGCGATGCCTGAGCTGGTTCGGCGCATGAGCTGGTCGGCCTCGCAGGCGGCGGAGACGGAGCCGCTGCTTTCGCGGGAATGGCTGGTGACGAACGGGCTTGGCGGGTATGCGTCGGGCACGCTGGCGGGTGTGATCACCAGGCGCTATCACGGACTGCTGGTAGCGGCGCTGCCGACGCCGCTGGGGCGAATCGTGATGCTGAGCGACCTGGTGGAGCACGTGATGCTGCCGGGCGGCCAGGAAGTCGCGCTGGGGGGCGAGGAGCGGCCGGACCGCCTGCAGTTGCACGGCTCGCAGTATCTGACGGAGTTCCGGCTGGAGAAGGGACTTCCGGTGTGGCGGTTCGAGGCGCTGGGCTGCGTCATCGAGAGGAGCCTGCTGCTGGTGCAGCGGCAAAACACCGTGCACGTGACGTACACCATGTTGGAGGGCGAAGGTTCGCTGCGCCTCAACATTCGCCCTGTCTTCCGGTTCCGCCCCTACGAGGCGCCAGTGACGCTGCCCCTGAGCGGCAGCTACGGGATTACGGTGTGGGATCACCGTCACGAGTTCGCGGCGGGGCCGGAGCTGCCTCCGCTACGCACGCGCATCACCGGAGATTGCGGCGCGTTCACGGTAGACCGGCGCACCATCGAGCAGGTGCTCTATCGGATCGAGGAGAGCCGCGGGTACGAGAGCCGGGGTGACCTGTGGAGTCCCGGCTATTTTCACGTGGACCTGACGGTGGCGCAACCCGCCACTCTGATCGCCTCGACGGAGCCATGGGAGTCGATAGATGCGCTGGCTCCGGAACAGGCGCGGAGGGCGGAGTTGTTGCGGCGCGAGAGGCTGTTGATTGCAGCGCCGCCGGCGGCCTGCGAGGGGATGGGCGCGGAACTAGTGCTGGCCGCGGACCAGTTTCTGATGAAGCCGGCGGGACGCCAGCAGGAAGCGGCGCGGGCGGCGGCGGCGGGCGACGAGATCCGGTCCGTCATCGCCGGCTATCACTGGTTCACGGATTGGGGCCGGGACACGATGATCAGCCTGGAGGGGCTGACCCTGTGCACGGGGCGCCACAGTGAGGCGGGGTGGATTCTACGGACGTTCGGACAGTATGTGAAGAACGGCCTGATCCCGAATTTCTTCCCTGACGGCAAAAGCGAGGGCTTGTATCACACGGCGGACGCTACGCTGTGGTTCTTCCACGCTATGGATCGGTACCTGCGCAAGACCGATGACCGGCTGACGCTGCGGCTGCTGTTGCCGGTCTTCAAGAAGATCGCGGAGGCGCACCTGCGCGGGACGGATTTCGGCATTCGCGTCGATCCGGCCGACGGCCTGTTGCGGCAGGGGGAGGAAGGCTACCAGCTCACGTGGATGGACGCCAAGGTGGACGGCTGGGTGGTGACGCCCCGGCGCGGTAAGGCTGTGGAGATCAACGCGCTCTGGTATAACGCGCTCCGCGTGCTCGCGAACTGGGTGTGCGACGAAGAGGGCGACGGCGCGCAGCGGGAATGGCAGCAGCACGCGGAACGCGCGCGGGAGAGCTTTAACCGGCGGTTCTGGTTCGCGCGGGGGGGATATCTCTACGACATCGTGGACGGAGAGGGGGGCGACGACTCCGCTCTGCGGCCCAATCAGGTGCTGGCGATCTCGCTGCCGTACCCCGTGTTGGACGCCCGGCACTGGGAGCAGGTGATGAAGGCCGTTCGCGAGAATCTCCTGACGCCCGACGGGTTGCGGTCGCTCGCACCTTCACACCCGGACTACAAGGCGCGGTATTACGGAGATCTGCGGTCGCGGGATGCCGCGTATCATCAGGGCACGGTGTGGGGGTGGCTGATCGGGCCGTACGTGGACGCGTGGTTGAAGCTGCACCCGGAGGATAAGGCGGGCGCGCGAGAGCTTTTGAAGGGCTTCGAGGAGCACCTGGGCGAGGCAGGCGTGGGCACCATCAGCGAGATCTTCGATGCCGAGGAGCCGTTCACGCCGCGCGGCTGTATTGCGCAGGCCTGGAGCGTGGCGGAGGTGCTCCGCTCCTGGGTCAATACCAGCCCTTGAGGGCCGCTTCCAGTTCCGCAATCTGAGCTTTCACCTGTCCGGCGTCGGCTGCCTTCGGGGCATGCTTCAGATAGAGGCGGAAGTGATGGAGCGCGGCGGCGCGGTCGCCCTGATCGAGGGAGATGACGGCGAGGAGGTGGGCAGGCTCTCCGCACACCCTGATTCTATGCCGCTCCGCCCTCGAGTTTCGCGAGCACCTCTTTGAGGCCGGGAGCGGCGGCCAGCATGGTCTCCATGTTCTGCTTGGCAGGCATGTCGGAGATGACGTACACCAGATGCTGCCGGCTTTCGAAGGCGGCGATTTCGAAGCGCTGCACGGCAGCGGAGTAGAGCGGGAGGCCGGCGGCGACCTGCGCGGGCAACGTGTTCTCCGTCGCGAACGACTCGCCGTCCGCCTTGCGGGCGACGACCAGGGAGAGCAGGCGGGAACCGCGTTTCAGAGCCAGGTGCACGTAGTTACGGCCCTGGTAGCGGCACTCGTGAGCGATCACCAAGTGGAAGTCGCGGGGCGTGGCGCGGGCGATCACCGGCGCGAGGTCGCGATATTCGGGACTGATCTTGCGCAGCAGTTCTTCTGCGGGTGGAGTGTTGCCGGGGTACTTGCGGAAGACGGCGCAGTGGATGTGATCCTTCAAGCCGACACGCATAAGAGTGGCGACACGGTTGGTGACAGAGGCAATGTAGGCGTCCTGGGACGCGGAGGTCAATCGCAGATGGCCGAGCTGATAGGCGACGCCGGCAGCGAGGACGACGAGGGCGGCGGTTGCGGCAAGGGCCCACGAACGCCAGCGGGCGGGGGCAGGGGTGGCGCGGAGGTTGGCCCGGATGCGAGCCTCGAGGAACGGCGGAGTCTCCGTCCGGCGGACGGCGGCGCGGAGCCGGTCTCGCAAGGCCTGCTCTTCCCGGTTCATTTGCATTTCGCTCATGCGTTTCCCCTCCCTTGCACCTTACCGATCCCATACGATTCGGCTACCTGCGCCAGCGAACCGCGCAACAGCTTGCGGCCACGGCTGAGCCTCGACATCACCGTGCCAATCGGCACTCCCAAAATCTCCGCCGCCTCTTTGTAGGCGAACTCTTCCACGTCTACCAGGAGGACAACATTCTTAAACTCGGCTGGAATCCGGTCGAGCGCTCTCAGAATCTCCGCGTCGCTCAGATGCTCCGGAATCGGCTCGGCTGCCGTCAGGTTGGCCTCGAGAAACTCCTCGGTCTCCTTGAGCAGCGGGAAGCGGAACCACTTGCGCCGGTCGTGATGGGCGCAGTGGAAGAGGATCTTGAACAGCCAGGCGCGGCAGTTCGTGCCCGGCTCGAAGCGGTTAAAGCTCTTCCACGCTTGCAGGTACACTTCTTGCACGACGTCTTCGGCGCGGCCGCGCTCGCCCGTGAGGCGCAGGGCCGTCCGGAACAGATCGTTGATGTGCGGCATCGCCTCGGTTTCGAAGCGGCCGGAGACAGCGCCGGCGGTGTCTGATTCGTGAGCGGCTACGCCGGCAGCGGGCCTCTCTTGTGACATCCAGATCTCCATGACTGCATCCCTGGCCATTCTTTCCCTGAATGCCGCCTGTAGGCCAGTTTATTCCCAGTAAACGGCTGTTTTGAGAAAAAAGATTCGCCTGCTACCGGACAGCGCGGAGGGCGTGGCCGTCGGGATCGCGAAAGAGGGCTGCGGGGCGGTGCCCCAGGACCAGGCGCGTTTCCCAGTGAAAGAGGTCGTGCGGCTGGGGGGCGTCCGGGAACGGCCGGCCGCCGCGAGGCGCAAGGTATTCGAGAAGCTCGATGCCGGGACCGGAGGGGGCCCGCAGCGCGGTGATCCGGAGGCGGGCTCCGGCTACGTTGTTCAGGCGCTCCTGCTCCGGGCCGTAGTTTTCGCTCTCGCCAGCGATGTTGAGGCCGAGTTCGTCCCGATAGAAACGGAGGCTTTGCTCCGTGTCGCTGACGGCGATCGCGGTATGGTCGATGCCCAGAAACAGGGCGTCCTTGCGCTGCCATTTCGGGTCGCCCTTACCGGCGGGGAACTGAAGGATTTCGAGGCGGTGGCCGTCGGGGTCCTGAAAATAGAACGCCTTGATACCGCCCGCGTTTTTGTTCCAGGAAGGGAGGGTTTGGGGTTCCAGGGAGACGTTCCTGACGCCGTTGGCGCGAAGCCGGGCGTAGGCGGCATCCATGTCGCTGACGATGAGTGCGACGTGCTGGAACCAGAGGTCGTTGCTGCGGGTGTCGGCCGGCATCGGGCGGCCCTTTTGGCGCGTGTATTGGATGAGTTCCAGGTACTCGTCGCCCAGTTTGAGCCGCGCGGTCCGCTGATCCGCTTCGCTGGAGGCGGAAATCTTCTCAAAGGTCAGGACGCCGGTGTAGAAGGCGAGAGCGCGATCGAGGTTGGACACAGTGACGCCGACGGAGTCGACGGCGGTAACCTTTTCGCCGGCCGCGAAGAGGGCCGCGGAGAGCAGAAGCCCGAGGATGGTACGCCGCAGCATCTTACTTCAGCCTCTCGATGAGGTGGTCGCCGACGCGAAGCGCGTTGGCCATGATGGTGAGCGCGGGATTGACGGCAGCGCTGGAGGGGAAGAAACTGGCGTCGACCACGTACAGGTTGTACACCTCGTGCGCGCGGCAATGCGGATCCAGCGCGGAGGTCTTGGGATCTTCGCCGAAGCGGATAGTTCCATTCTGGTGGGCGACGCCGGCGAGCGGAATGCGGTCGCCGACGAAGGCGTTGTGGGGGATGATGTGGTCGACGTCCGAGGCTTTGACGAGCTGCTTCAGCTTGGCGTTCAGGCGCTTGTGGCCTTCGAGGTTATTGGGCGTATAGGAGAGGACGATATTGCCGTCGCGGTCGAGCGTGACGCGGTTCTCGGGGTCGGGCAGGTCTTCGGAGGTCAGCCAGAAGTCGAGTGAGTGTTTCGCCATGATGTCGAGAGTGAGGCCGGGAACGATTTTCGGCGCGCCGGCGGCGAACATGTTGGCGTCGAACTTGCCGACGAAGGAGATGTGGCCCATGGGGTATTCCCACTCGCTCGACTCGAAGTAGTAGTCGTTGACCGACATGGTCTTCTGAAAGACGGTCGGGTTCGGATGGGTGGAGATGGCAAAGAGGACGGAGTTGGTGTGTCCCATGTAGTGGCGACCGACGACGTCGGAACCGTTGGCGAGGCCGTTCGGGTGCTTCTCGTTCGCGGAGCGCAGGAGGAGGGCGGCTGAGTTGATGGCGCCGCAGGAGACGACCACGATGTCGGCGGAGTAGTCTTCCAGGACACCGTCGCGGCGCACGCGAACGGTGGTGACTTCGTGGCCGGAGGGGCTGGTTTCGAGCCTTTCGACGAGCGCGTTGGTGAGCAGCGTGACGTTGGGATGTTCGAGTGCGGGGTCCACGCAGACCACCTGGGCGTCGGATTTCGCCTTCACCAGGCAAGGGAAGCCGTCGCAGGTGGAGCAGCGGATACAGGGGCTCTTGTGGGGAGCGCTCTCGTTCAACATCACTCCTAGGGGCGTGTGGAAGGGTTTGAGGCCGAGGCGTGCGAAGTCATCGGACAGTTGCTGAATGCGGGGTTCGTGGCTGATTGCGGGGTGCGGGTAGGGACACTTGGCCCACGGCTCTGTGGGATCTTCGCCGCGGCTGCCGTGCACGTGGTAGAGGCTTTCGGCCTGGGAATAGTAGGGTTCAAGGTCGGCGTAGGAGATGGGCCAGGCGGGCGAGATGCCGCCGTGGTGGCGGATTTCCTGGAAGTCGCGCTCCCGGAGGCGGAAGAGTGCGGCGCCGTAGAACTTGGTGTTGCCGCCCACGTAGTAGTTCGTGTGAGGATGCAAGGGTTTGCCGTTGCGATCGCGCCAGACTTCCCTGGTGTTGTACTTGGCGGTCTGCACGACGGCCTTGGTGTCCCAGTTGTCCTTCTCGCGCGGGACATAACCGCCGCGCTCGAGCAGAAGAATGCGTTTCCCGGTGGGGGCTAGTTTGTGGGCGAGCGTTCCGCCGCCGGCGCCAGTACCAATGATGATGACGTCAAAGCGATTCGACATCCATAGCCTCGTAGTTGCAGCGGAAGATGCACCGCTGCCGGTTGTGATGGTGGAGCTTGGCGCAATAGACGCGGCGAACGCCACGGAGCTGCGCGTAGAGGAAAGCGGCAGCGCCCATGCCCAGCAGGGGCGCTGAAAAGTAGACCCACAGGGCGTTGAAGTCACCGGCGGCGAGAGCGGAGCCCAGCGTGCGCGCCGGATTCATGCTCATACCCGAAAGGGGAGCCTCGAACGCGATGTAGAGCGCCACCAGTATTCCCGCCAGATACGGTGTGAGGCGACGAAGGCTGACGGAGTTGGAGGCCACGAGCACGGTGGTCATCAAGAAGCACGAAATGGCAAACTCGGCGACGAAGGCGATCAGGGAGCCGCCGTCGCCGGGGAGGGTGGCAACGTAGTTCACGGCGGTGTGCCCGAGCGGGGGCCCGATGAGCAGCGAGGCCAGCCATACGCCGAAGGCTCCGCCCAGAAATTGGGCGGCGATATAGCCGAGGGCGTCGGTGCGGTTCACCTTTCCGAGCAGCCAGTAATTGAAGGTGAGCGCCGGGTTGAGGTGCGCGCCGCTGCGCTGGCCCCAGCGCGACTGCACGATGGCAACAAGGGTAACCGCCATGGCTAGCCCCATCACCAGGCGCCGGAGGAAGGCACTGTCGATGGCCTGGTGGAGGGGCGACATGGGGTGTTCCAGGAGGACGCCGAACGAGCATGCGGAGAGCATGAACAGAGCCAGTTCGGCGCCCTCCATCGCGTACTCGGGCCAGTGCGCGGCGATGGTTCTGGGCTGGGGCTGGAGGGTGGGTGTTGCGGCCGGCATGGCGTGTCGCAGTCGAATCGCTGAAGGCCCGCCGATTATTCCGGAATAAAGCAGCGGGAGGGCGGGATGGATAGGCGCATATGCTATCGGTGTCCCCTGCCCTACCGGCTTTGATTCGCTTGAATCGCGAGTGGCTGGCGCAAGCCGCGGAGTTGATCGAGCGGTTGGATGAGGAAAGATACGCCGCGGCCGGACCGCACTTCCGGCACATCGTGGAGTTCTACGACTGCTTTTTGCGGGGTGTGACGAGCGGAAAGATCGATTACGACGGCCGGTCGCGCGAGCGGCGGCTGGAGACGAGCCGGGAGTCGGCGCTGGAGCGGATCGCCACGTTGCGGGCGGACTTGGAAACGGTAGGGGAGCCGGGGCGGCCGGTCATGGTGAAGGCCGAGGATGCGGAGGGGTTGGGATTGGCCGATCCGTGGCTGGCGTCGTCGGTGGGGCGCGAGTTGCAGAGCCTAAGCGGCCACACGGTCCATCATTTTGCGATCATTGCCCTAACGCTGCGTCCGCTGGGAGTCGCGCTGGACCCCTCGTTCGGAGTTGCTCCTTCGACGCTGCGGCATGGTGATCGCCTATGTGCACGGTAAGCTGGCTCGCCGGCGGGGACGGATACACGCTTCGTTGCAACCGCGATGAGAAGCGGCGGCGAGCGCCGGCCTCAAGCCCGAGGATGCAGCGGACCGGCGGGCTGCGCGTGATCGCTCCCAAGGACCCAGAGGGAGGCGGTACGTGGATCAGCGTGAACGAATGCGGACTGTCACTGTGCCTGCTGAACGGAGCCCCTGGGGGCGAGGGGAGCGTCAGCCGGGGACTACTGGTTTCGGGGCTCGCGGCGTTGCCGGACGGGGAGGCGGTGGCAGAGGCTATGGCCGCGCGGGACTTGCAGGGCCGGGCGGCATTCACGCTGCTCGTGTTGGAGCCAGGGAGCGACGGCCTGGCCTTCGAATGGGACGGGCAGCTGTTGCGGCGGCGGCAGGCGGTGTGTTCGCCGCTGATCTCGTCGTCGTTCGATCCCGACGGGGTGCGAGAGAGCCGTTTGCGGGCGTTCAAGCGCGAGCCCGACCTGGAGCGCTTTCACGCCAGCCACGGCGAAAGGGCGAGCGCGTACTCGCCCTGCATGCACCGGGAGGACGCCGAGACGGTGAGTTTCAGCCGCATCGAGGTCACGAAGGAGCGGGTTCGCTTCTCGTATCGCGGCTCCGCGCCCTGCCGGCCGGGTTTGGTTGAGACGTTGGAGATGGTGCGCCGGTGCCAGTAACGCTGCTGCTGCTGGCCGCGGGTACGCTGGTGAGCGAAGACCTGACTTGCATCGCCGCCGGCGCGCTGGTGGCGCAGGGGAAACTCGGGTTCGTTGAGGCCACGCTCGCGTGCCTGGTGGGTATTTTCGTGGGGGACATCCTGCTGTTTCTCGCCGGGAGGCTGGCGGGGCTTTCCCTACTCCGCTGGGCGCCCGCGGCGAAGCTGATTCCAAAGGACAAGGTGGAGCGGGCGGCCGAGTGGCTGAACCAACGGGGCCTGGCGGTGATTTTGCTCAGCCGCTTTACGCCCGGTCTTCGCCTGCCGACGTACTTCGCGGCGGGTTTGCTTCCGACGCGAACTGCCGCCTTCCTGGTGCATTTCCTGATTGCATCGCTGCTGTGGACACCGCTGCTGGTGGGGGCTGCGGCGTACCTGGGTGAGTCGGTCGGGGGCGTGGCCCTGGTCCTGATCGCCGGGGCGGTACTCCTGATACGGAACTTCCGGAGCCTTGCCCGCCTGCGTTGGGAATTTTGGCCATCCTGGGCGGCGTACCTGCCGGTGATGCCGTGGTTGGTGATCCTGGCCATCCGCCATCGCTCGGCAACGATTTTCACCGCAGCGAACCCGGGGATCTTTACGGGCGGACTCTTTGGGGAGTCGAAGTCGTCGATCCTGGAGCCGCTGCGGGTGTCGGGGGCCGTGGCGGACTTTGTCGTGTTGCGGCCGGGCGACGACCCGTCCGAGTTTGTGAAGGCGCATGGCTTCCCGCTGGTGGTGAAGCCGGACGTGGGGGAGAGGGGCGCGGGTGTGACGGTGGTGCGGACGGCGGCCCAGTTGGAGCAGCGGCTGCTTGGCGCGGAAGAGAATGTGATCCTGCAGCGCCACGTGCCGGGCGTCGAGTTCGGCGTGTTTTATGTGCGACGACCGGCGGAGCCGCGCGGGAGGATCTTCTCGATCACCCGGAAGACCTTTGCCGTGGTGGAAGGCGACGGGCGCAGCACCATCGGCGAACTGATTCTGAAAAACCCGCGGACGGCGGTGATGGCGGAGACGTATCGCCGGATGACGCCGCATCCGCTGGGGTTCGTGCCGGCGCGCGGAGAGCGGGTGCAGCTGACGGAGATCGGGTCGCATTGCCGGGGGTCGATCTTTCTGGACGGGGCTTCGCTGGCGACGCCCGCGCTGGAGGCGGAGGTCGATCGCGTGGCGCGCACGCATCCGGGCTTCTTTCTGGGGCGGTTCGATGTACGGTCGGAGTCGGTGGAAGAGTTCCAGGCGGGGCGGTTCACTGTGCTGGAGTTGAACGGCATCGGGTCTGAGCCCACGCACATCTATGACCCCGCAGTAAGCCTCCAGGATGCATACCGGGCGCTGTACGAGCAGTGGCGGCTTGCGTTCGAGATCGGGGCGGCGAATGTTCAGCGGGGAGCGGGGCTCATGACGGCGCGCGAACTGTGGGCTCTCTGGCGGGCCCACGCGAAGACGCGGAAGACAAGCAGCACGCCGAGGATCGCGCCGTACAGCAGCGGCATTCGAACGTCGGACTTGACCAGCCAGTAGTAGTGAATGACGCCGGCAAGGGTGGAGAGGTAGATCAGCCGGTGCAGCAGTTGCCAGCGTTTGCCGCCGAGGCGGCGAATCCAACCGGCGGTGGAGGTAAGGGCCAGGGGAAGCATCAGCAGGAAGCCCGCGAAGCCGACGGTGATGAAGGGGCGCTTCGCGATGTCTTTGACGATGTCCGGCCAGTCGAAGAAGCGATCGAACCAGATATAGGTGGTGAAGTGCAGGACGCCGTAGAAGAAGGCAAAGAGCCCCAGCATGCGGCGATAGCGGATGAGGTCGGGGAGCGAGAGGAGCTTGCGCGCGGGGGTGACGACGAGTGTGAGGAGCAGGAAGCGGAGCGTCCAATCGCCGGTTTCGCGGGTGACGTATTCGATGGGATTGGGGCCGAGGCCGTCGTTGAAGGCGCCCCACACCATATACGCCAGCGGCACAAGCGAGGCCAGGAACACCGCCGCCTTCGTCCAGCGGCTGCTCACGAACTTCTTCATGGGCCTCAGTAGTACTTCTTGAGATCCATGCCGGAGTAGAGACTGGCCACCTGGTCGCCGTAGCCGTTGAAGAGCACGGTGTCGCGCTTGAAGAACTCGCCGATGCGGCGTTCCTTGGCCTGGCTCCAGCGGGGATGGTCGACGTTGGGATTCACGTTCGAGTAAAAGCCGTACTCGCCGCGGTTGGCGATGTTCCAGGTGGTGGGCGGCTGCTTATCGGTGAAGCGGATCTTGACGATGGACTTGATGCTCTTGAAGCCGTATTTCCACGGGACAACGAGTCGCAGAGGGGCGCCGTTCTGGTTGGGGAGCACCTCGCCGTAGAGGCCGACGGCGAGGATGGTGAGCGGGTGCATGGCTTCATCCAGGCGCAACCCCTCCACATACGGGAGAGGGATTCCAGCCCACTGCGAGCGCGGCATCTGTTTGGTGTCGTAGAGGGTTTCGAAGGCGACGAACTTCGCTTTCGCGGTGGGCGCGGCGTACTGAATAAGCGCGGAGAGCGGGATGCCGATCCAGGGCACAACCATCGACCACGCCTCGACGCAGCGCAACCGGTAGATGCGCTCCTCGAGGGGCGCGAGCTTCATGATGCGGTCGAAATCGAGCGGGCCGAGCTTGGCGGCATCGCCTTCGATCTTCACCGTCCACGGCTGGGGCTTGAGGGTGTTGGCGTACTTGGCGGGTTCGTCCTTGCCGGTACCGAACTCGTAGTAGTTGTTGTACCCGGTGACGGCGTCGTACGGAGTGAGTTTCTCGTCGGTACTGAACTTGCTTTTGGCGTAACCGGAGAGTTTGGCGCCCGCGGCTTCCGCCCGGCCGAGTGCGAGCACCGCTCCGGCCGCTGCCCCGAGGAACCGCCGTCGATTCAGGTAATCACGCTTTGGGGTCACGTCCGACCAACGGAGTTCCCCTGCCCCAGCCCTGCGTATGATCATGCCCTTGCCCTTACTAACAGGCTACCGAAAATCGGGACTTCGTAGCGGTGGAGGTAGAGGGTGGCGAGCGAGCAGAAGAAGACGGCGAGCGCGAGGGCGAAGAGTTCTCCGCGGTCGCCGACGGCGGGGAGGGAGATGCCGAGTTTCGTAAGGTGCGAGACGATGGCGCCGCTGATGACGCCGAGCGCAAGGACCGCGCCGTAGACGACGGTACCGGGAATCAGCAGCAGGAAGGCGGCGATCAGTTCGACGACGCCGGTGCCAATGCGGCCCCAGGGTTCGATGCCCAACGTGGAGAAGATGTAGATGCTCTCCTTCGCACCGGTGAACTTGAAGAAGAGGGTCTGCAGGAGGATGACGGCGGTGACGCCTCGCAAGATCCAACTGATGACGGCGACGGCCTTGCTGTGTTCCATGCCGCTACATCGCGGCGGGCGACTGTTCTATTCCCGCCGCAGTATCCACTGCGGGCCGTCGCGAAGGAGGGCGCCCGCGATGGTCACACGCTCGCCGATCATCGGGAGCAGTTCGTCTTTGGGGATTCCGGTGAGCAGCAGGAGGCGTCCTTTGCCGCGCTCGTCGAGTGCGAAGAGCGCCGCCGGAATGCCGCCGCTGATGCAGCGGACGGCGCAATCGCGGTGTACTTTGCCCTGGCCCGGGTTCATGACGCCGAGGAAGCACTTGCTGTCGACGATTTCGCCCGTGAGTCGGACCTTGGCGACTTCGAGCGGCTGCTGGCGGCGGCGTGCAGCGGGTCCGGTAGCCTCCACTGAGTCGATTTCCAGCATGCGGTCCGAGCCGCGCTCGATCAGTGAACCGCGAAGGCGAACGCGTTTGCCGTCGAAGCCGCGCACCCGTTCGGCGGCGCCGTGCTTGCCGGCAACCACCAGAAGGTAGCGGCGGCCGTCATCGCCGATCAAGAGGGGGTGCGGCCATTCGAAGAGGTCGCCTTCGTACTCGCGGAAGAGGCCGAACTCGAACCGGCTGGGCGCGAAGGGGCTCTGTGCAATGGCGAGGAGGGCAGCGAGAGCCGCGGAGCCTGCGAGGAGAGCGATCACGACAGACTTAAGCATCGGTCCTCGCGGGTTCGACAAACGTGCCTGGGGGGAGGGGTTTGGGGTCGACGAACACTTTGCCGCCGGCGACTTTGGTCCGATAGGTGGCGATCTTCTCGGTGAAGGGCGGGGGTGACGTACCCGAGTCCGGCAGGTATTGGTATCCGTGCCAGGGGCAGGTAATGCAGCCGTCGATGATGCGGCCTTCGCCGAGTGGGCCATTCTGGTGGGCGCAGAGATTCGATACGGCAGAGACCTTGCCGTCATAGCGGAAGACGGCGATGCGCTCGCCGCCGGCGCAGACGAGCCGGGCGCGATTTTCGGGGATGGCGGCGAGGGCGCCCACCTCAATGTAGCCGTCGGCGGGCTGGTCGCGGTCCACGACGCGTTCTTTGCTGGCGGCGGCAACGTGGAGGACTGCGAGGGTGGCGAACCCGGCTACGAGCACCGCGGCCGGCGCGAGGCCGCGTTCCGACTGCAGCGCGCCGAGGCAGACGTGAGCGAAGAGCAGGGCGTACGCCAGGTAGACCAGCATGTGGAGCCTCTTCCAAACCGGGGGCGAGAGAGTGTTCAGCCAGAAGTCGTGGCTGGTGGCGGCCATCAGGAAGAGGATCAACAGTGCGAAGAAGCCGAGGGCCTGGAAGGGGAAGTTGGCGAGGCTGTCGACGCGGGTATTGCTGACGAAGATGCTGACGATGGGGTTGATGTCGCCGAGGGCGTGAAACTGGATGATCGAAAAGACGGAATGCGCGAGCGCGACGACGAACATGGTGACGCCGAAGTGGCGTCGGTTGTAGAGCAGGGGCAGGAAGCGGGGGTTTAGGCGAGCCAGCGGGCCGATGGCGAGGATGACGTGCAGCATGAGGAAGGCGAGCGTAGCCAGGCCGCGGATGAGGAGGGTTTCAGCGGTAGCGTTGGGGTGAAGCACGACGCCGAGCCCAACGAAGGCGGCGAGGTAAAGAAGCACGCCGGCGGCGAGCAAGAGGTCGTAGCGTTTCTTGTCTTTGTTCCAGTAGACGGCGCGGTATTGGACGCTCATGGGAGACGCTCCCAGTTAACGCCGGCGTTGGGCGGCGTAGGGTCTTCTCGAAGGAGCAGGGCGGCTGCGAAGAGCAGCGGCAACAGGATGGCCAAAGCGAGCCAAACGCTACGGTGTGCACGCCGGAGTTCTCGGGTCATGCGCGCCTCCAACGAACGAGGAGCAGGGGCCAGAGGGCGACGCTGCCAGGGAGGATCAGCAGGCGGAACCAGAAGGACGCACCCCGCGCCACGGGATCGATGGCGTCCACGCCCCGGAAGACGAATGCCACGGCGAAGAGGAGGCCGATGACAAAGTACGCCGCGGCGAGGTAGAAGACGAACACTCAGACCTCCGCGCCGTACATGGGGATGAGGGCGCCAGATACGGCCGCCCCGTTGTCCGATGCCAGGTGAACCAGCAGCGAGGCAATTTGAGCGGGCGTAATCCACCCGCTCGGGTTCGCTTCGGGCATCGCTTTTCGATTGGCGGGGGTGTCGATGGTTCCCGGCAGGATCACGTTGGCGGTGATGCCGCAATCCTTGTTCTCGAGGGCGAGAGTCCGCCAGAGCGAGACCATAGCGGCCTTTGAGGCGGCGTAGGCGCCGAGGAGCGCGCGCGGCTCCACGGCGGGGCGGGCGCCGATGGCGAGGAGGCGGCCACGGCCTCTCGATCGCATGCCGGGCAGGACCGCCGACGCGGCGTGGAGCGCAGTTTTGAAGTTCATCGCGAACATGCGCTCCACGACGTCGTCGCCGGTCTCCTCCACACGCGTGCCCCCGCTAAAACCGCCCACGAGATGCACGAGGGCGTCGACGGGACCGAGGCGTTCTTCAACGCGGCGGACGAGTTCCGCCGCCGCGGCGGCCGTCGAAAGGTCCGCCGGGAACGCGGCGAACCCGGGGTGGGGGAAGTCGGTATCTGCGATGTGGGGCGCCACGCCGGCGACGCCTGCACCGGCGTCGAGGAACGCGGTGGTCACGACGGAGCCGAGTCCGCCGTTGGCGCCCGTAATGAGGACAGTCTTCATGACTATTCTCCCGACGACCAGGCGATGCGGAACTCAGGGTAGAGCGTCAGGCCACCGCAGGCGAAAACGGTCTGACCGGTGATGTAGGAGGCTTCGTCGGAGGCGAGGAAGGCGAACACAGAAGCAATCTCGTCGGCGGAAGCGGCACGGCCCATGGGGATGTGACTTTCGACTTCGCCTCGCGCCTTGGGGTCGTCGATCCACGCTTTGTTGATGGGAGTAACGACAGCGCCGGGGCCCACTGCATTGACGCGGATGCCGCGTCCGGCGTACTCGAGGGCAAGGGTCTTGGTCATGTTCTCCATGGCGCCCTTGCTGATGGAGTAGGGCAGGTATTTGGGTTTGGGGATGATTTCATGAACGCTGGAGTTGTTGAGGATGACGCCCTTGATGCCGCGATCCAGGAAGTGACGGAGCGCCTCGCGCGCGCATAGGAACGCGCCGCGGATATTGACGTTCATCACGCGGTCGAAATCCGCCATCTCGATCTGGTCGCTGGGGGTCACCTTCTGGATGCCGGCGTTGTTGACGAGAATGTCGATGGATCCGAACGCGTCAATGACCTTGGCGAACATGGTTTTGACCTGGTCTTCTTTAGAAACATCGGCCTGCACAACGAGGTCTTTGCAGCCGGACTTGCGGACGGCCATGCAAGCTTCCGCGACCATGACTTCGGTGGCTTCGGCCTCGCCAGGGTCTTTCAAATAGTTGATTGCGACGTTAGCGCCTTCCTGAGCGAAGCGGACGGCAATGGCCTGACCGATTCCGGACGAAGCGCCGGTGATGAGAACATTCTTTCCAACCAGCTTGGGCATACGGTTCTTCCTCCTGATGTGACTGCGGGCGCCGCGTCGAGAGGTGAATCCAGCGGCGCGGGGCGATTATTCCGGGGAATGAAGTGGCGCCCGGTTGTGATGTAAGCGCATGACACGAACTTTGTTCTTGACTCTGATTGCCACGGCGGTCCTCAGCGCCGCGCCAGTGGACCCCGTCAATAAGAGCTGGCGGGGGGTTGCCCTTCAAGGATACGATCCCGTGGCGTACTTTACGGCCAGCAAGGCGACGAAGGGTTCCGATTCCATCAGCCACGAGTGGATGGGCGCCAAGTGGTACTTCTCCAGTGACGCGAATCGCAAGCTTTTCATTGCATCGCCTGAGAAGTACGCGCCGCAGTTCGGAGGGTATTGTGCGTGGGCAGTGAGCAACAACTACACGGCGAACGCCGACCCCGAGGCGTGGAAGATCATCGACGGCAAGCTCTACGTGAACTACAACAAGGACGTGCAGAAGAAGTGGGAGGCGGAAGCGCTCAAGCGCATCGAGGCTGGGAACAAGAACTGGCCGAATCTCCATAAATAGCCGTGAAACGGTCTATCGTCTTTGTTGTGCTGGTAACCGCCGGGGCAGCGGCTCAAGAGATCCCGCCCCGGCACGAGATTGGACTTACGTTAGGGACACTGCGGGGCGTCGAGCGCCAGGGCATTTCTCTGGGCTCGGGAACGGCCTTGCAGGCGAACTATGGCGTGCGGATTGCGGGGACGTCGCCAGTGGCGTTGTACGCCGAGTTTCACTTTCTGGCGAATCCGCAGCGGCGAATCGAATCCGGCATTGCCGCAGCGACGCGCGACGTGGCGACGATTTACGCGACGCCGGGCATCCGGGTGAAGTTCGCGCCATTGGCGAGGGTCTCGCCGTACGCGGTGGTCGGCGGCGGCTACGCACTCTACGAACAGAGCCTGCTGGATATCGGCGGACGTCCGAATGCAGCGCCTCGTCTGACGCACCGGGGCACGTTCATGTTCGGCGGGGGTGCGGACGTGAGGGTGTGGCGATGGCTGGCAGTACGAGGTGAAGTCCGCGATTTCTACAGCGGAAACCCTACGTATAACGTCCCGGGCATCACTGGCGGGCAGCACAACGTGGTGGCGGGCGGTGGTTTCGTTCTCCGCTTCGGAGGCCGCTAGGAGGGTGCGGGGCCGGTGGACTCGCGAACCACGAGTTCGGGCTCGATGGTGACTTCCGCATGGGCGAGGGCGGATTTGCCTTCGGTGGGCACCAGCAACTCAGCGGCCAGGCTGCCAATGCGATCTCGCGGGATATGGAGCGTGGTGAGCTGCGGCGAGCAGTATTCGGAGAGCTTGACGTTGTCGAAGCCGGTGACCGATACATCCTCCGGTACGCGCAGCTTGCGCTCCCTGAGTTCGCGCAGGACACCGACGGCCATCAGGTCGTTGACGCAGATGATGGCGGTCGGGGAGAATCCGCTGTCGAGCAGCTTCTGCGCGGCGCTGCGGCCGCCGTCGAGCCGGTCTTCGTCCGCGGCCGTCGCGTAGCCGACGCTTGGACCGTACTGGGCGAGTGTCTCGACGAAAGCGCGCTCGCGCTCGCTGGTTGGGCCGAGGGCGGAATGGTGTCCCACGAAGCCGAACCGGCGGTGGCCGAGGCCGTGCAGGTGATTGACGACCTGCTCAATGCCGCTGCGGTAATGCACGCGAATGTTGGAGATGTGGGGGCCGGGCGTGCCGACGTCGTAAAAGACCGTCGGGATGCGGCTGCGCTCGATCTCGCCGATCAGCTCGTCGTCCATCTCGGAGACGACGACAGCGAGACCGGCGACGCGGCGGCCGATCATCAGGCGCACGCCGCGCGCGAGGTGCTCGGGGCGGTAGTGCGTGTTGATCACGAGGACATCATAGCCGCGGAAGTTGGCCTCGGCTTCGAGCGTGCGGTAGATGTCGAAAAAGAACGAATTCTCCATGTTGGAGAGGATCATTCCGAGCGTTCGGCTCTTGCCTCCGGCCAGACTACGAGCGTGAAGGTTGGGATGGTAGTTCAGATCGGCGATCGCCTTCATGACGCGGTCGCGGGTGACGGACTTCACCACGTCTACGTTATTGAGGACGCGCGAGACGGTAGCCGTTGAAACACCGGCGCGTTTCGCAACTGCTTCGAGATTCATAGAGGCCGGGTTTCGATTATATCGTCCCTGGTATGCATTACTGCATTTGTAATAAAGACTGCAGTTCGCGGCGGAGCCGTTCTTCGAGGTCGCGGATGCTGGAGTAAGTGAGGCAGCGCTGGCCGCGCACGTCGAACTTGAGATCACCGGTGTCGCGCACCGTGAGCACGGTGGGTTTACCGAGGCCCCATGCGTAGCCGACTTCGAGGTAGACGTTGGGGTTGGCGCCGGTGAGGTCCGCTATGACCAAGCGGGCGGCGGCGATGCGACGCTTCATCCAATCGAGGATGTCGCCGGTGAACGTCGACTGGTCCGCGCGCTCGCACAGGTAGCCGGCGGCGTGCACGGCGTTCTGGATGCCGTAGTGGAAGGTGTCGTCCATGGCGGGATCGAAGGGCATGGCGACAAAGATGGATGGTTTCGGCGGGGAGGCGAGGCCGGCGGACTGCAGGGCTTCGGCGGGGGCGCGTTCGGGTCGCACGCTTAGCAAGCCGGAGGGAGTCAGACGCTCTAACCAAACTTCCAGACGCCCGGCGCGGCCGGGGTTCCGTTCGACCACACTGATGCGCTGGAGAGCCCGCGGGAAGCGGCCGGAGACGATGGCGTCGGACAGGCCGGCGATCTCTGACTCGAACGCTTCGCGCTCGTCGAGGCCGTACCCGGCGCCGTGCAGGGTGAGCGCGAGGTGAGCGGTAGCGGGAGCCGCCGTGACGAGGGTTTCGAGGACGCGGCGGCTGAAATCGCGCACTTCGGGGTACCCAAAGGCGCCGAGCGGCTTCGTTCCAACGATGAGAACGGCGGTGGCGGCAAGGCGGCCCTCCGTGGAAAGGAAGAGGCCATGGGAATCGTCGGGCAGTCGAAGGGGCGGCGAACCGAGAGCGCGTATTACAGCCAGGTCGAGTCCGTATGGAGCCTGAGCGTACTTCACGGCGAGTACGTCTGCGGGGAACTGAAGCGCGTCGGCGTTCACGACGGCGAGGTGGATGTCACGGGGAGAGGGGGCCGGCATGACTTCACCTCCAACTTGACACACTTCGGCCCCGCCGATATGCTGAACCCTTGTAATCGCTTTCAGAAAGAGGCTGCATGCCCCTTCCGCTATTGGCACTCGCCACGCCGTCGCGCCTCATCTCGCTGAGCACGGTTGACACCGCGATCATCGTGATCTACTTCCTTGCCTGTCTCGGCATCGGTTTCTACCTGAAGGGTCAGTCGGAGACAGGGGACGACTTCTTCCTGGCGGGACGCGAGATGACGGCGTGGCTGGCGGGGCTGAGCTTCGTGGCGGCGAATTTAGGGTCGTTAGAGTTGATGGGATGGGCCGCGGCTTCCTATCAATACGGCATCCTGGCGACGCACTGGTATTGGATCGGCGCCATCCCGGCCATGTTGTTTCTCGGCCTGGTGATGATGCCGTTTTACTACATCTCGAAGACGCACTCGGTGCCGGGGTATTTGCAGCTACGGTTCGGGGAGCCGAGCCGCGCGCTGTCGGCGGTTTCCTTCGCCTTCATGACGGTGCTGATGAGCGGCATCAACATGTATTCGATGGCGCTGGTGATGAAGGTGGTGTTGGGGTGGGACATCAACTTCAGCATTTGGGTCTCCTCGCTAACGGTGGCGGCGTATGTGGCGCTGGGGGGGCTGCGGTCGGCGATCTTCAACGAAGTGCTGCAGTTCGTGCTGATCTGGTTCGGCGCGGCGTTGATACCGATCCTGGGCCTGATTGAAGCGGGAGGCTGGAGCGGACTGCAGCAGAGGATTTTTACGAACCTGGGCCCGGCGGGTGGGAACTATACGAAGTTGTGGAGCACCTTGGGTTCGTTCACGGACAATCCGATGGGAATCCACTGGACGGGCATTGTGCTCGGGTTGGGGTGGGTGATCTCCTTCGGGTACTGGACGACGGACTTCCTGGTGGTGCAGCGCGTGCTTGCCGCCAAGGATCTTCGTTCGGCGCAGATGGCGCCGATTATCGGAGCGTTCTTCAAGATGTTGGTGCCCTTCATCGTCATTCTGCCGGGTTTGCTTGGACTGGCGGTGCTGGACGTGAAGCTGGTGGGCGAGGCGGAGGCGGTAGCGACGGGTGGGCACAGCTACAACGAAGTGCTGCCGCTGATGCTGGCGCGGTATTGCGGGCCGGGTTTGCTTGGCCTCGGCATTACGGCACTCATCGCAGGGTTCATGTCGGGGATGGCGGGGAACGTCAGCGCCTTTGCGACGGTCTGGACGTACGACATCTATAAGGCCTTTATGAGAAAGGATGCGACAGACGCGCACTACGTCAGCATGGGCCGTTGGAGCACGACGGTGGGGGTGTTCGTCAGCATCGGTACGGCGTACCTGGTGATGCAGTTTCTGAGCATCATGGATTACGTGCAGGCGCTGTTCAGCTTTTTCATCGCGCCATTGTTCGGCACCGTGCTTCTGGGGATGCTGTGGAAGCGGGCGACGCCGGCCGGCGGGTTCTGGGGGCTGCTGGCGGGTACGCTGGCATCGATTGCGATGTGGGCCTGGGTGAAGGTGGATCGCAGCGCCATCGCCATTATCGCGTTGTCGCCGGACGCGAAGGACATGGCCGAGAATATGTACCGCGCGCTGTGGTCGTGGCTGGTGTGCGTGATCGTGACGGTGGCGGTAAGTTACATGACCAGGCCGATGCCCGACTCTAAGCTGGCCGGCCTGGTCTATGGCTGCACAGAGGTTCCCTCCGAGGCGCACGTAAGCTTGTTTCAGCGTCCCCTGTTCTGGGGCGCCTTCGTGACAGTCATCTTTTTCGTTCTGAATATCATGTTTTGGTAGAGGCATAACTATGGTTGGCATTAACGGGGAAACGGCTGTGCAGGCGAACGGCGCCGGATTGTCGAAGGACGCCGGAAAACAGATGACCTTCGGCCTGATTGTAGGGAACCGGGGCTTCTTTCCGGACCATTTAGCGAAGACCGGCCGGGTGGAGATGATCGACGTTCTCACCAAGGCGGGCGCCAACGTGGTGTGCCCCACGGAGGAGGACACGAAGTACGGCGCGGTGGAGACGCGCGCGGAGGCGAAGAAGTGCGCCGAGATGTTCGCGAAGCTGCGCGGCACGCTCGACGGCATCATTGTGACGCTGCCCAATTTCGGAGATGAGCGGGCCGTCGCGGAGACGCTGCACATGGCGCAGTTGGACGTGCCGGTGCTGATCCAGGCGACGCCGGACAACGCGGGCAAGATGACGATCGCCGACCGGCGGGATTCGTTCTGCGGGAAGATGTCGGTCTGCAACAACCTGCAGCAGTACCGGATTCCCTACACGTTGACGACGCTCCATACGGAGGCGCCGCAGTCGGAGACGTTTGCGAAGGATCTCGCCTACTTCTCCGCGGTCTGCCGGGTGGTGAACGGGCTGCGCGGGCTGCGAATCGGCGCGATCGGCGCGCGGCCGGCGGCGTTCAACACCGTCCGCTACAGCGAGAAGCTGCTGCAGGGGAACGGCATCACGGTCGAGACCATCGACCTGTTCGACGTGCTGGGGCGGGTGGGCCGCCTGGGCGACGGCGATGCGGCGGTGCAGGCCAAGCTTGATTCGATCAAGGCGTACGTGTCGACGGACGGTGTGCCGGACACGGCGTTGATCAAGATGGCGAAGCTCGGCGCGGTGATCGACGAGTGGATGCAGGCGAACGATCTGGCGATCAGCGCGATTCAGTGCTGGACGGCGCTCGAGGAGTTCTTCGGCGTGGTGCCCTGCACCGTGATGAGCCAGATGAGCAACAACCTGATGTCGTCGGCGTGCGAGGTGGACATAGCGGGCGTCATCGGTATGCATGCCCTGCGGCTGGCGTCGGAGACGCCGAGCGCGCTGCTGGACTGGAACAATAACTACGGCGAAGATCCCGACAAGGCCGTCTGCTTCCATTGCAGCAACCTGCCGAAGCACTTCTTCCAGGACGTGCGGATGGACTACCAGGAGATCATCGCGGGTACGGTGGGCAAGCTGAACACGTTCGGCACGTGCGTGGGCCGGGTGAAGGCGGGGCCGATGACGTACGCGCGGTTCTCCACGGACGATGCGACGGGCGAGATTCGCGGCTACGTAGGCGAGGGCGAGTTCACCAGCGATCCGCTGACGACATTCGGCGGCGCGGGCGTGGTGCACATTCGCGACCTGCAGGGGCTGCTACACTTCATCTGCGAGAACGGCTTTGAGCACCACGTCGCGGCGAACCTGTCGCACACGGCGAAGGCGGTGTTCGAGGCGACGACGAAGTATCTCGACTGGGACGTGTACTGGCACAAGTAGGAGGAACCGATGGCCGTCGTAGCCGGCGTCGATTTCGGCACGCTGAGCGTGCGAGTTTCCATTGTCGACAGCGAGAAGGGGCGGCTGGGCTCCGGCGTCGCCGACTATCCGCTTCACCGCAAGAGAGAAGATCCGGACTTCGCCACGCAGAGTCACGCGGATCACATGCGCGCGCTTGCCGAGGCCATGCAGAAGGCGCTGGCAAACGCGAAGGTGGAGGGCGCGGCAGTGGAAGCGCTCGCCATCGATACAACGGGATCGAGCGTGATTCCCGTGGACGAAAAGCTGCAGCCGCTGGACGATTACTACCTGTGGTGCGACCACCGGGCGTGGCGCGAGGCGGCGCAGATCACGGAGGCGGCGCACGCGAAGAAGCTGGAGGCGATCGACTGGTGCGGCGGGGTCTACTCCTCCGAGTGGGGCTTTTCGAAGCTGCTGCACTGGCTGAGGAATAATCCCGACAAGCGGGCGAGGATGGCGACGGCGCTCGAGCACTGCGACATGATGGCGGCGGTGCTGTGCGGCATCGACGACCCGGCACAAGTGCCGCGCAGCGTGTGCGCGATGGGGCACAAGTGGATGTGGAACGCGTGCCTGGGCGGGTTTCCGCCGGAGGAGTTTCTCTCGGGGCTCGATCCGGTGTTGGGGGGCGTGCGCGAGAAGCTGGCGGGGCGATATGCGACGTCGGATGTGGTGGCGGGACGGTTGACGGACGATTGGGCGGCGAAGCTTGGATTGAAGGCGGGCATTCCGATTCCCACCGGGGCCTTTGACGCTCATTGGGACGCGATCGGTGCGGGATGCCGCGAGGGCGACGTCGTCAACGTGGTAGGGACGTCCACGTGCATCATGGCGATAGCGCAGCAGACGCAACTAGTGCCGGGCGTGTGCGGCGTGGTGCAGGGGTCCATACATCCGGGGATGGCGGGTGTGGAAGCCGGGTTGTCGGCAACGGGGGACATCTTCGACGCGATCGCACGCCGGGCCGGGACGACCGTGGCGGCGCTGTCGGCGGGCTTGGAGAACTACCGCGCCGGGCAGACGGGACTGCTGCGGCTGACGTGGGACAACGGCGACCGTACGGTGCTGGTGAACCCGGAGCTGGGAGGCGTGACTTTCGGGTGGAACCTGACTCATACGGCGCAGGACGAGTTGTTTGCCGCGATCGAGGGGACGGCGTTCCACACGCGGATCATTCTGGAGAGGATGGAGGAGCACGGTGTTCCGATCCGCCGGGTGATCAACGGGGGCGGCATTCCGCAGAAGAACGACGTGCTGAATCGCGTCTATGCGAACGTGTTGAACAAGCCCGTGCTGGTGCCGGAGAGCGAAGTGACGAGCCTGGGTTCGGCGATCTTTGCGTTCCTGGCGGCGGGTGCGTTCCGGACGATTGAAGAGGCGCAGGACAAGCTCTGCCCGAGCTACCGGGTGATTGAGCCGGACGCGAGCGCCGCGGGAGTCTACGAGGAGTTGTTCAGCCTCTATCGCAAGCTGTACTTCGGTTTGGGGCAGGGGTCGGCGGCGGCGTTCGCCGCAGGAGATGTTCTTCCGGCGCTCCGGCGCATCGCGAGGGGACACTAGAACGTGCTGGAGCGACTGCGCGAAGAGGTTCTGGAAGCGAACCTGGAAGTGGTGCGCCGCGGTCTGGTGCTGTACACCTTCGGCAATGCGAGCGGCATTGACCGCGAGCGCGGCCTGGTGGTGATCAAGCCGAGCGGCGTGGACTACGACCGGCTGAAGCCGGCGGACATGGTGATTGTGGATCTGGACGGCAGGCCGGTGGAAGGCGGGCTGCGGCCGTCGTCCGATCTGGCAACGCATATCGTGCTCTATAAAGCGTTCCCGGCTATTGGAGGCGTGGTGCACACGCACTCTCGAGCGGCGACCTGCTGGGCGCAGGCGAACCGCGGGATTCCCTGTTTCGGCACTACTCACGCGGACTATTTCTACGGCGAGATCCCGGTGACGGCGCCGCTGAGCGAAGACGAGATTCGAAACAAGTACGAGGAAAACACGGGGCATGCGATCGTGCGGCGCTTCGCCGGTATCGAGCCGCTCGAGATGCCAGGGGTCCTCGTTTCCGGGCACGCGCCGTTCGCGTGGGGCAAGACGGCGGAGGACGCGGCGCACAACGCAGTGCTGCTCGAGGAAGTGGCCGTGCTCGCGCTGCAGACGGTTGCGGTAAACCTCGCGGCGACACCGATTCCGCAGGCGCTGCTCGACAAGCATTTCCTGCGCAAGCACGGCAGCGCGGCCTACTATGGACAGGTGAAATCATGAAGATGAAGACCACGTCCGCTCTCCTTCTCGCAACGCTGCTGGCCGGCTGCGGCAGCGGCACGAAACCCGCGGAGACGAAATCCGCGACCAACACGGAGACATCCAAAGTGCAGAAGCAAGCGTTCGGCAAGACCGGCGACGGCACTGCCGTCGACCTGTACACGCTCACGAACAAGAACGGCATCACGGCGACGATCACGAACTACGGCGGGATCATCACCTCGCTGAAGACGCCGGACAAGCAGGGGAACTCGGCCGACATTGTCTTGGGATTCGACAACATCGACGGCTACCTGAAAGGCCACCCGTATTTCGGCGCGTTGATCGGCCGCTACGGTAACCGGATCGGGAAGGCGCGGTTTCTGCTGAACGGCAAAGAGTACAAGCTGGCGGCGAACAACGGGCCGAACCATTTGCACGGCGGCGTGCAGGGCTTCGACAAGAAGGTGTGGCAGGCGAAGGAGACGACGAAGGACGGCGCGCCGGCGCTGGAGCTGACTTACGTGAGCAAGGACGGCGAGGAAGGGTATCCGGGCACGCTGACCACCACCGTCACTTACTCTTTGAACGACCAGAACGAACTGCGGATCGACTACCTGGCGACTACGGACGCCGACACGGTGGTGAACCTGACAAACCACTCGTACTTCAACCTGGCAGGCGCGGGCAACGGCGACATTCTGAAGCATCAGATTCGCATCAACGCGAGCCAGATGACGCCGGTGGATGAGACGCTGATCACCACCGGTGAACTGAAGCCGGTGGCCAACACGCCTTTCGATTTTACGCAGCCGCACGCGATTGGAGAGCGCATCAACGCTAACGATACGCAGATCAAGTACGGCAAGGGCTACGACCACAACTTCGTGTTGAACAAGGCGCCGTCCGGGCTCACGCTGGCGGCACGCGTGACGGAGCCGACGAGCGGGCGAACGATGGAGGTTCACACCGACCAACCGGGCGTCCAATTCTACACAGGCAACTTCCTGGACGGGACTTTGACGGGAAAGGGCGGGAAGGTCTATCAGAATCGGTACGGCTTCTGCCTGGAGACGCAGCACTTCCCGGATTCGCCGAACAAGCCGAGCTTCCCGAGCGTGGTTCTGAAGCCGGGCGAGCAGATGCGTTCGACGACGATCTACAAGTTCGGAGTGGAGTAACGGGAGAAGGGGCAGCCAGACCAGTTGGTTTGCCATCTGGTCAACGGTCACCTTACACCAGACGATAAAGAGCGAGTGGTGCGAGGCGGAGAAGGCTCCTGTCATTCATCCCGTCGGGGATGACTCCTCCGTGCTTGCGAAAATCGATTGATTACTGGCAGCACGCCGTAGATCGTGGAGAGTGACTGCACGCCTGGAAACGCCGGAAGGATCTCCTCTGGCGTCTGTCCTCAACGAAAGGAGTAGGCGACGACCTCGACCGGAATTCTCGAGCGCTTGCTCTCCGGCAGCAGATGCCGTTCCCGCTTCCCAGTCTACGCGAGAACCTCTTTGATGAGGTTCCCGTGCACGTCGGTGAGGCGCATGTCGCGGCCGTTGAAGTAGTAGGTCAGCTTCTCGTGGTCCATGCCCAACAGGTGCAGGATGGTGGCGTGGAGGTCATAGACCGACTTCTTGTTCTCAACGGCGCGGTAGCCATAGTGGTCAGTGGCGCCGACGATGCTGCCGCCTTTCACGCCTGCGCCTGCAAGCCAAACCGCGAAGCCGTCGGGGTTGTGGTCACGGCCGTCCATGCGTTGTGAGATCGGCATGCGGCCGAACTCGCTGTGGAAGACGATGAGGGTGGAATCGAAGAGGCCACGGCTCTTGAGGTCCTTGATGAGGGCGGCTATGGGCTTGTCGATCTCGGCGGCGTGCTGGCCGTGGTTACCCTTCAGGTCAAAGTGCGCGTCCCAACTGGGTTCGAAGTTACCGCCGCCGGAGTAGAGTTGAACGAAGCGTACGCCGCGCTCGACGAGGCGGCGGGCCATGAGGGCCTGGCGGCCGAAGTACTCGGTGGGCTGATCGTCCAGGCCATACAGCTTCCGGGTGGCTTCGGTTTCCTTCGAGATGTCGATGGCCTCGGTGGCGTGGATCTGCATCTTGTAGGCGAGCTCGTAGGAGTAGATGCGGGCGGATAGCTCGGTATCGAGGGGGTTCCTGGCGAGGTGCTTCTCGTTCATCGCCCCGAGCAGTTCCAGCCATTTTTTCTGAGCGGCGTCGCCCCGGCGGGCGGGGGGCTTGAGATCGACGATGGGGTCGCCTTGCGCGCGGAACGGGGTCGCCTGATACGCCGCGGGCATGTAGCCGGCGCCCCAATTCGGAGCGCCGTTAATGGGGCCGCCGCGGTAATCGGTAAAGACGACGTAGCCGGGCAGGTTTTCGTTCTCGGTGCCGAGACCGTAGGTGACCCAGGAGCCGACGCTGGGATGTCCGGCCAGGATCGTGCCCGTGTTCATCTGGTACAACGCCGGACCGTGATCGTTGCTGATGCAGTGCATGGAGCGGATGAGCGCGAGGTCGTCCGCGTGCTGTGCAACGTGCGGGAACAGGTCGGACACATCCATGCCGCACTGGCCGTACTTCTTGAACGGCCATGGCGAGGGCATCAGGCCCCCGGGGTGGCCCTGCGACACCATGACCTCGCCCACGCCGGTCATCGCTTCGCCCTGCCGCTTCAGCAGTTCCGGCTTGGGATCGAAGGAATCGATCTGGGAGATGCCGCCGTAACAAAAGATGGAGATCACGGCCTTGGCTTTGGCGGGGAAATGGGGCTGTTTTGCCGCGAGGGGCGACAGACGCGCGGCGGCGAGGCCCTGACGATGGAGCGTGTCCGCCAGGGCGAGGCCGGCAATGCCGCCGCCGAGCTTGTTGAGTAACTGACGTCTCGAGATCATGTGGCTCCCTATTGGCGGTACGCAAACTCGTTCAGGTTGAAAATCATCTGGGCGAACTGGGCGAGCGTTCCGTCGCCGCTCTTCAGATACGCCACAGATCTGGCCAGTTCCGTTTCATCCGGGGGCCGGCTGAGAGCGAGGCGCCACGCCAGGTCTACTTGTTTGGCTGGGTCCGGTCCGGCGTCTTTTTGCAGGCGCTCGGCGAACTTCTCCGCTTGCAGGATCACGAACGCGTTGTTCATCAGCAGCAGCGCCTGAGGAGCGATGGTCGAGCGGTTGCGGCGGTCGCAGGAATTGACGGCGTCGGGCTGATCGAAGGCCTCGAAGAGCGGGTAGCGGATGGACCGCTTCATGAAGACATAGAGGCTGCGGCGCCAGGTGGAGGGGTCGGTGTCCGGCTTTCCGGGCCAGGTGCGGCCGGTGCTGCTTTGGTACAGAGCGGGGTCGATGTGGGGGAAGACGGCGGGACCGCCGACGGCGAGGTCGAGGGTGCCGGCCGCCCAGAGGATCTGGTCGCGCAGGGTCTCCGCCTGGAGGCGCTGGCGGGGCATGCGCCAGAAGAGGCGATTCTCGGGGTCGTGCTTCAAGTTCGCTTCGATGTCATCGCTCGCCATCTGGTAAGCGTCGGAAGTCATCATCAGCCGGTGCATGGCCTTGATGCTCCAGCCGCGTGCGATGAACTCCGTCGCGAGCCAGTCGAGTAGTTCGGGATGAGAGGGCGGCGTCCCGGTCTTTCCGAAGTTGGAGGACGTGCGGACGATGCCTTCGCCGAAATGATGCTGCCAGATGCGGTTCACCATGACGCGAGCGGTGAGCGGATTGCCGGGCGAGGTGAGCCACTCGGCGAAGGCTTTCCGGCGCCAGCTGGACGGGGCTTCCGGAGGGGCCGGGGGAAATTCGAACTCGCCGTTCCAGGCAACGGTGATGACGCCGGGAGGCATGACGGAGCCCTTGGCGTCGAGAGCGCCGCGGTGCAGGAAGTGGGAGGGCAGCGCTTCGCGGCCGGGCTCGGCGATGGCGCGCGCGGTGGGGTAGGGTTTCGGCAGTTGCTGGTTCAGGGCCTCGATCTGCGCGGCGAGTTCGGCATGGCGTTTCTCGAGGCCGGCGGGCAGGAGCGCGAGGATCTCCTTCTCCTTAATGACGAGGGTCTTTTCGATCTGCTCGGCGTTCAGCTTCTGGCCCTCGGTGCGCTTCTCGGGCGGCGTCTTCCAGGCTATTTGCAGGTATTCGGGGAGCGCGGCGATGCGCTCCGCGAAGAGCTTCTTGCGGAACGGTTCTTCGATCTCTTTCTTAGCGTCGAGAAGAGGCTTCTGCAGGTCGCGGACGCGCTTCGTTTCGGCCTTGTGCTTCGCCACCTCTTCCGGCGTGACGAGCGGGTGTTCAATGCCCTTCGTGGAGTAGAAGACGGCCTGCATCCGGTAGTAGTCTTTCTGTGGGATGGGGTCGAACTTGTGGTTGTGGCAGCGGGCGCAGCCGACGGTGAGGCCGAGGAAGCCGACCGAGGTTGTCGTGACAAGGTCGTCGAGCTCGTCGAGGCGAGTGCGCTCGTTCTTGATGTTGTTATCGAGGCCGAGGCGGAGGTAGCCGGTGGCGGTCATGGCCTCGTTGGAGCGCGAATCGATTTCGTCGCCGGCAAGCTGTTCGCGCAGGAAGACGTCGTAGGGCTTGTCTTTATTGAAGGCGGCGACGACGTAGTCGCGGTATCGCCAGGCGTTGGGCCAGTCGAAGTCGCGCTCAAAGCCGCCGGAGTCGGCGTAGCGGACGAGGTCGAGCCAGTGGCGGCCCCAGCGTTCGCCATAGTGGGGGGAGGCGAGCAGTTTCTCGATGACGGCGCGCCACCGTGCCGGGGAGGGGTCCTGGGCGAAGTCCTCCACTTCCGCGGGGGTGGGCGGCAGCCCTGTGAGATCGAGGTAGGCGCGGCGGATGAGCGTGCGGGCGCCGGCGCGGGGGGAGGGAGTGAGGCCCTTGGCCTTGAACGCCTGCAGGAGAAACGCGTCCACTGGGTTTGAAGCGAGAGGCGGAGGCTCACGGCGCACGGGCGGGCGGAAGGCCCAGTAATTGCGCTCTTCGGCGGTGATTGGGCGATCCTCGAGGCGGGATAGATCGGGCTTCGCGGGGGCGGCGGCGGCCTGCGCGGCGGGCAATGACGGGCCGGAGGCAATCCACTTGCGGAGGGTGTCGAGGTCGGCGTCGCTGAGTTTCGAGCCGGGCGGCATCGTCGGCTTTTCCTGGTGGGTGATCAGCCGGTAGAGCAGACTGCTGTCAGGTTTGCCGGCTACGACGGCTGCCCCGCGAGAGCCGCCGGTGACGAGTGCGTCCTGCGAGGTGAGGTCAAGGCCGGACATCTTCAGGCCACCGCCGTGACAACTGACACAGCTTTTCTTAAGGATGGCGGCAGCTTGCTGCGGCAGGTCCCCCTGCGCAGCAAGAACGGTGGTTACAGCAAACCCCAGCAGACAGCCCAGCTTCATTCCCAGCCCCTCTCGCGCCGACCGAAAGCGCTTACAGATACTTCAATACGACTCTGTACCGAATGTCAATGTTTCCTACGGCTTCTCCCAGCGGCCGCTTTCGGCGGAGCGGAAGATGGCCTCGAGCACGGCCATGTTTTGTACGGCATCCTCGAGCGTCGTGGGCTCGGGACCACCTTCCAGGATCGCGCGAGAGAAGAGGTCGCCTTGAATGGTGTACTGGTTGGCTACAGGCAGCTCTTCGACCCGGATGCCGTCTCCATGGACGCTGGAGCCGTCGTCGATGAGCAGGCGGTTCGGGCGGTCCGGCGGTGCGTTGAAGGGGATTTCGACTTCCACGCGGCCCTTCGTCCCGAGCAACTGCATGCGCTGGTAGGGAACCAGTTGCATGCTGCAGTTGAAGAGGCACTGGCCCGAGGGGTACTCGAGCATCGCGGAGGTGAGGCGGTCAATGCCGAAATCGGGGTCGCGTTCGATGAGGCCCATGACCCGTACGGGCTCTTCGCCATACAGGAGCCGGGAGAGGGTCACCGGGTAGCAGCCAATATCCATGAGCGCGCCGCCGCCCCACTCGGGCTTGTTACGCACGTTGTTGGGATCGCGGTTGAAGTAGCTGAAGAAGCCGACGACGACGCGCAGCGGGCCGATGGCGCCGGATTGTACGATCTCTCTCGCGCGCAGCCATTGAGGATTGCTGCGAGCCATGAACGCCTCGCCGATCTTGACCCCGTAGCGGCTGCGGGCGGCGAGCAGCGCGCGCGCTTCGCCGGCGGACAGTGCGACGGGCTTTTCGCACAGGACGTGCTTGCCCGCTTCCGCGGCCTTGATGGACCAGGGAACGTGCAGATGGTTGGGCAGCGGGTTGTAGATGGCGTCGATCTCGGGGTCGGCGAGTAGCTCCTCATATGAACCGTAGACTTTGGGGATCCCGAGTTTCGCGGCAGCGCGGGCTCCTTTCTCCCGATCCCGGGATGCGAGCGCAGTGACCTCCGTCAGGTCGCTCCGCTGCATGGCGGGAATCACCTTCTCGACGGCAATCTTCGCCGCGCCCAGGACACCCCAGCAAATCTTCTTCATGTTCATTGAGCGAGCACCGGAAAAGCGGTAATTCTGAGCTTGGCGGAACCGTAGGGGATGAGAGTAAGGTCCTCGAGAGGTTCCGTGGAGGAGACAGGACTTTGCGGCGGAGGCGCGGCGGAGGCGTTCTGCATGACCCACGAAGGCAGTTTACGACCCTTCGCGCGAAGCTTGAGGGGCGCGCCCTGCGGACTGAAGATATATTCTCCTAGCGGCATATTCTCAACCTTCAGCGACGCGACGGTTTCCTCGTTGACGGCCAGCGCGTAGTTCCAGGCGCTGGTGGGGTGGACCTCCCAGTCGGCGGCGGGGGAGCGGTCGTGCAGTTTCCGCCAGTCTTCGCCTACCGGGAGAGAGAAGACGATGGGGCCGCGCTCGATGGCAGCCGAGTTGTTGTACCAACGCGACAGGCGGGGGCGCAGGGGGAGGCGGATGCGGACCTTGTCTCCGGGCTCCCAGGTTCGCTCCAGCCGATGGAAGCTGCCCGCCTGGACGGCGGCCTGGCGCCTCCCGTTCACTGTGACCGTGGCGCCGGCAGCCCAGGCGGGAATTCGAAGTAGGAGCGGGAAGGAGGAGGCTTTCTCGGGCTGCACGGTAAGGTCGATGGTGTCGCGGAAGGGGTAGTCGGTGGTGGTATCGATGGTAACGGCGACGCCGCCGCGGACGGTTGCGGTGACGGTGCTGGGCGCCCAGGCGACAGCGGCGAGGCCGTCGTCCGGGGTGGCCATCCACAGGCTGGCGGCGAACTTCGGCCAGCCCTGGTGCATGTTGGCGGTGCAGCAGCCGAAGTTGGGCTCGAGGCCGAAGATGTTTGACTCGGGTCCGTTGGTAGTCCAGTCGCGGGGGTGGACGCTGGCGAGGACCTGGTTCGGCTGCTGGTCATACTGATGCGCCCACATCTTGGGGTCGAAGGTGGCAGGCAGCGCGTTGAAGGTCATCTTCTCGAGGCGGTCGGCGAGGGCGGGGTCGCCGAGGATGGCGATCATCTGCTCGAGGGAGAACATGGCCTCCACAACAGCGCAGAGTTCCGTTCCCTGCACGGGGCTCCGGCCGGCGTAGTGCTCGTCGCCAGCGTGGACGCCGCCGGGGAGCAGGTGGGCCTCATCCATGACTTTCAGGAGTTGGTAGATTGCCTCGCGATCGGACTTGTCGCCTGAGAAGAGGGACCACACGCCGCTGGTCTTGATGGCCATGGCGTTGTTCACGACGTGGGTCTTGAGGTTGGTTTCCTTCTTCGCGAGCTTGCGGGGGTACTGGAAATCAGCGAAGTGGGCTTTCCAGTCGTAGCCCTGTTTCGCCAGCACGCGCGCAAGCTCGAGGAGCTTCGGGTCGCCGGTGCGGTTGTACAGCCAGGCGAGCGTCAACGCCTGGTCGCCCCAACGGAAGATGGCCCATTCCTTGAGCGGCGTCTTTTCGGCTTCTGCGAGGTGGTGATGGAAATATCGCGTGAGGACTTTGATGACGCGGGCGTCGCCGGTGGCCTCGTGGTATTGAGTCAGCACTTTGGCCTGGACCATGAGCGGCCACCAGTCCGTGTTCTTGGCCGGGCCGATCAGGCCGTCCTCGCGCTGGTTCTCAAGCGTCCACTCGACCCACTTGCGGGCCTTGGCGATGAGCTTTGGATCGTCGAGCAGCCAGGCGAGCGGCACCAGGCCGTCGAGAAAATAAGGCCCTCGCTCCCACGCTTCGCCATTGCCGCCGAGCCAGGCACTGCCGACGAGCGATGGCCAGAATTCGTCGAGGTGGCCGCTGAGCCCCTGCGCTTGGATTTCGAGTTGGCGCTTCAGCCAGCCCTTGGGCTTTACGGAGGTGAGCGGCAGCGGATAGAAGGCGTTCGGCGGAAGGGGTGACCGATTCTTGACGGCTGCTTGGTCGGCGGCCGCGGCGGGGGCCGTGATCACCAGTACGGCGCACAGCGGGAGGGCGAGGGTTCGCATGGTGGTTACTTCGCTAGCGATTATAAACGCCGAAGGTGCTTGGGGTGTTTGTCATAGCCTGTGGCGCGCGGGGGGAGTACGTAAAAAAAGCGAATAAAGGTTCGCCCTTCGCTGCCGATGGATGCTTGAGTGTTTGGAATGAAGGCCCTTTGGATCGGATCTCGAGAGACGCAGCCGCCGCGGGCGGTTATGGAATTGACGGGTTCAGTATTCGAAGAGTGCGACACGGCCCGCGACCCGTGGGACGGCTTCTGCCGGCTGAAGACCTGCTCGTACGACGTGCTGCTGGCGACGGTTCCGATAGCAGGCTGGAGTGCCGAGGGGCTTCTGGAGCAGGCCCAAAGCGCGAACCGCAGCGTGCCGGTGGTGTTTCAGCATCAGGAGCCCACGATTGCGGAGGTGGTGCGGCTGACTAAGTTAGGGGCCCACGCGGTACTGGGGCCCGGACCAACTGCGGAGGAGCTGGCTGCAGTGGTGGAATCGCTGGCGCGTCCCCGGCAAGCGGCGGGGGGAGCATGGCGAGAGAGGTTAGTAGGCGACAGCGAGGGGATGCAGAGGGTGGCGGATGTGGTGGCTCTGGTGGGGCCGCGGAAGTCGACGGTATTGATCACCGGTGAGACGGGAACCGGGAAAGAGATGGTGGCGCGCGCGATTCATCAGGCGAGTCCGCGAGCGCATCTACCGATGGTAGCGGTGAACTGCAGCGCGCTTCCGGAGAACCTGCTGGAGGCAGAGTTGTTCGGACACGTGAAGGGCGCGTTCACGGGGGCGATGCAGCAGCGAGCCGGGCGTTTCGAGCAGGCGCACGGCAGCACGATCTTTTTGGACGAAGTGGGGGAGATCCCGCTGGAGACACAGGCGAAGCTCTTGCGCGTGTTGCAGGAGCGCGAGTTTCAGCGACTGGGCAGCGGAGAGACGATCAAGGTCGATGTGCGGGTGATCGCCGCGACCAACGTGGATCTCGTGCAGCGCATCCGGCAGGGAAAGTTCCGCGAGGATTTGTACTACCGGCTGAACGTGGTGCCTATCCAGGTGCCGCCGCTGCGCGAGCGGCCGCGCGACATCCCGCTGCTGGTGCGGCACTTCATCGAGAAAGTGTGCCGGCAGGAAGAGGTGCCGCTGCGGCGCGTGACGTCGGAGACGCTGGACCGGCTGATGCGGTACGAGTGGCCGGGAAACGTGAGGCAGTTGGAGAACGCGGTTGAGATGGCGGTTGCGTTGAGCGGCGAGTCGCTCACGCTATATCCGGGGGACTTCCGCCTGCCTGTGGCTTCAAGGCCTCCGGATGACGTCCGGCCGGCGACCCCATACGTCGCTCTGCCGGATGACGGTCTGGATTTCGAGCACACCGTCAACACGATCGAGCGGGATATTCTGGAGCAGGCGCTTTCGAAGACGGGCGGCAACAAGAGCCAGGCGGCGGAGATGCTGCGGCTGAAGCGGACCACGCTGGCGGCGAAGCTTAAGAGCCTTGCAATGACTCCGGAGCGCTGGTCTGCCGCGCACGCACAATGAAGCGCTTCGGGGCCTTTCCGATGAAGCCGAACGGGTAGCAGGTGACCAGGGTCAGAGATGGCTTTTCGGTCGGGCGGAGGACCTCGACGTTCTCCGGCTTGACGATCTTCGTGGACTCGACAACGTAGCGGAAGGTGCCGTTGGGCGTCTCCATGACAATCTCGTCCTTGCCGCGGATGTTGCGGAGGCCGCGGAAGAATGTGTCCCGATGCGCTGCGACGCCGACATTGCCGGCTTCACCCGGAAGCGCCGTGCCAGGGATATGGCCGATGGCGATGTCGAGGGTGTTCTCGTCGACGCCGGTTCGTACCATGGCAGAGACGCCGACGCGGGGAATGGAGAGATTGCCAACGAGATTCGGATCGAGCTGCCGCGCGGCTTCCGGTTTCGAACGTGCCTCTTCGAGTGTCTGCTCCTGCCGCCATTGATACCAATGCTGGCCGCCGTAGATGTAGGCGACGTAGATGATCAGGACTGCTCCCAGGCCGAGCAGGAAGCCTTCGAGAGCACAAGAACGATCCTTCCGTCGTGGCATTAGGGCACCGTCCGCACGCTGGAAGGGCCGGACGAATCCGGCCCTTTCGCATTTCACTCTTGCGATCACCGGGAGCACTTACCCCCGGATCTTGCGAACCACCATGGCGCCGGCCAGCGAGGCCAACCCGGCCAAGCCGATCAGCGGGAGGGGGCTACCCGTTTCCGGCAGCCGCTCAACAGGAGCGGGGGCCTGGACGGGTTCAGGAGCGGGTGTAGGTTCCGGCGCGGGAGCGGGCGCCGGTTCCGGCTGTGCCTGGGCCTGTTCCACCGGCGCAGGAGCAGGTTCGGGCGCCGGAGCAGGTTCCGGAGCCGGAGCCGGAACTGGTTCGGGAGCGGGCGCCGGAGCCGCCTGAGCAATCTCCGTCGTTTCCGCCTGCTGATACGTCACACCAGCGGACTGCACGGGTTCAACCCCGCGCAGGAATTCCTGGCCGAAGTTGTCGCCGGGGTAAAACCACTCACGCAGCGGGATCGCACCGCCGGCGGCCGATTCATCCAGCCGCAGCTCGGTGTCGCCCGTCGGGCGAACCCGCCAGTTCGGAATTGCCATTACCGTCGTTATCAACCGCGACTCGTCCTCGTTGAAGATTTGAACCACGTGCCGGTTGGACGGGGAATCCAGCAGCCTCATCACGTAGTTGCCCGGCTGCAGCACGGTTCCGGAAACGGACACGGGCTGATTGACGGTCAACTTCGTGCGCTTGTTCCACTGATCCGCATCGGCTTTCGGCAGCAGGAAGGCGCCAAACATGCCGAGGCAGGATGCCATCGCTATGGCTCTTAAACGGCTCATGACGAAAGTTCTCCTATCTCACTCATTTCACCTCGCCCGACTGCCGTCGCCGGCACTCTCGGATCGAAGCTTCGTGTCTTCGAGTTGTCTAAAATTGGACCATTAAACGGTCTCTCGTTACTCACGACGGTGAGATGTGCAGATGCCGTACCAAACCGACAAGGTACGCACGGTCAGCAAGATAGGAAAATCGTGGGGTCCCGGGGGCGAGTAAGAGTTACAGACCGGGCATAAAAAGCTAGCGCTGTAGCGGATCTTCTATTTCGGGCGGTGTAGCGGACATTAAGCGCCCTAAAGACGGCTCCAGCCGAGACATTTGTTCTTTCATTTTCCAGGCAATCTCGCGATAACTGAAGTGTCCTTTTACGCCGCTCCGGAGGCGCGCAATGTACTCGCTTTCGGCGAAATCCATTCTGAACAGAAAGCGCGCCCGGGTTGCGAAGGGCAGCAGGTACGCGCCAGCAGGCGACGGTAGTTCGCCCGTGGCCGCGAAGGCCGCGTCGAGGGCATGCTGGAACAGCGGTTCGAGGCCGGCCTGTCCGGCGACTGCGGGTACGGAGTAGCCAAGCATCCGGCCGTAAGCTTGGCGGAATTGCTGGCAGCGGCGATGGCGATGCAGGTCGCGGTAGGCGCCAATGTCCATGACCATGTCGTAGACGTAGGGTCCGCCGCGGAACGCCCCCAGCAACTCATCGCGGCGGCTACGCGACTGTAGGGCTACGTCGATCACCTCGGCGCGGCGTTTGGCGCCCCAGGCGCACGCCATTTCGTACAGCACACGGTAAGGCCGGTCGGTAACGGAGTAGAGAAGCGTCGCGACGATATCGGACTCGGTCTCGGCCGGCTTGAGCAGATCGACGTCGGGGAGTTCGGGGGCCGTTGCGGGCGGCATGTTCTGTTGCGCCCAGGCGCGGAGATCGTCACGGGACCGGGAGACATGGTCGTCTGGCTCAACGTACTTCGCGAGCGTGGGCGCGACAGGTTCGCTCGAGCCGCCCCACAGGCATGACGGCTCTTCGGCGCAAGCGGCGGCGGCCTCCGCGCCCAGTTCCCGAACCTCGGCGAACTCCGAAGCCTTCATGCGCCGGATCTGCTTCTCGAGAGTTCGAATGCTGGTGACCTGGCCGACACCTGTGGGCACGCCGAAGAACAGGAGATAGCGGGCCACGTCGAACGCGCGCGCAGCGATGTTGCGCTGGTAGGCGTCCGGCTTCATTGATTCGGGGCGCGGCAGTTTCTCGGCCAGGTACTCGCACATCTGTGCGTGGACTTGCTTATACGCAGCCAGAAGTGCTTTACCAGCGGACTGGTAGAGGGCAGCTTGTTCCGCGTTGAACTCAGGCGGCGTGACAAACCCCGAACGTCCGAAGTCCTGGTAGCGAGAAGAGCGGGCTTGGCCGTCCCAGAGTTGCTCGTCTTCGATCTCGACGGCCGCAAGCTCGGAAACGCCCTCGAAGCAGAGCGTGACATGACCGAGGTCGGCAATGGAAGCGTGTCCGTACTGAAAATAGAAGCTCTCCAGGAACTTCCGGGAATCATGGGTGCGGACCCACTCGATGGAATCGCGAATGGAGTCGGGAGAGCGGCTGTAGCGAGCCAGGGCATAGGCAGCTTTCTCCGGCGGCAGAGGCGCGATGGTGAGCACTCGCTTCTGGGGTTGGTCGGGCAAATGGCTATGATACAAGGTTCATGCGCATACGCATTCACCGCCTTTCGCCCGCTGCCGCGCTTCCGGAGTACGCGCACGGACCGCAGGAAGACGCCGGGCTCGACCTTCGCTCCGTGGAGGACTGTGTACTGGAGCCGAACGTGCCCCGCGCGGTGGCGACGGGGCTGGCGATCGAGCTTCCACCCGGGTACGAGGCGCAGATCCGGCCGCGCAGCGGACTGGCGCTGAAGCACGCGATCACGCTGCCCAACAGCCCGGCCACGATCGACCCGGGCTATCGCGGCGAGATTAAAGTGATCCTGCTGAACCTCGGCAAGGCGCCGTATGAAGTCCATGCGGGTGACCGCATCGGGCAGATGGTGATTGCGCGGTATGAGGCGATCGAGTGGGAAGAGGGCGACCTGAACGAAAGCCGCCGGGGCGCGGGCGGCTTCGGATCATCGGGGCGTTAGACCTACGTTTCCGACCGCACTTCGTTGACGAGGCGGCTCGCAAGCGGTCCGGTCTGCCCGGCATACTTGTTGCCCGGCTTCTTGTAGTAGGGCACGGTAACCGGAGAAGAGAGCTGCTCAAAGGTGAACGAGCAGATGCGCATGCCCGGATACAGCGCCACCGGCATGCGGCCAAGGTTGCTGAGTTCGAGAGTCGCATTGCCGCGCCAGCCGGGATCAAAGAGGCCGGCGGTTCCGTGCACGATGATGCCGATGCGGCCGAGGCTCGAGCGACCCTCGAGCCGCCCCAGCACGTCGTCGTCGAGTTCGAGACATTCCTCGGTAATGGCGAGGACGAACTCGCGTGGCTGCAGGATGAAGGGCTCGCCCGGCTTCACAATGACCTCGGTCATGAGGTCCTGGATGGGGATCTTCTCGCGCAGATCGATGTACGGGTAGCGGCTGTGTTCAAAGACGCTGAACGTGTGGCCCAGGCGGAAGTCGACGGAACAACTGCCGTACTGCTCCGGCGGGAGTTCCGGCGTGATCCGGATCTTGCCCTTTTCCATGTAGCGCCTGATATCGACGTCCGAAAGAACCATATTGCTCTCCGCGTGCCGGAAGTGCTGGAAGCGCCATCGTACCATTGCCGCCCAGCGCGCGCCGGTGATAGGTTGTAGGCGCTGGCATCTACCTGAGGAGCGAACATGCGGCGCGTCTTCCTGCTCTTGACTGTAATCACCCTGGCCGTCGGTGCGTGGCTTGCGATGTCAGCGCCCGCGGGGACAAAGGAGATCTCGCTCGCGGATTTGCGCGACAAGATCGAGGGCGGCTGGGCCGGCCAGATGATCGGCGTGAGCTATGGCGCGCCGACGGAGTTCCGCTATCGCGAGCGCATCATCCCGGAGAAAGAACTGCCTGACTGGACCCCGGACAAGATCAGCAATGCGCTGGTGCAGGACGACCTGTACGTCGACATGACCTTCGCGAAGGTGCTGGACGACAAGGGCGTGAACGCTACGACCGAGGACTTCGGGGCGATGTTCCGGGAGGCGAAGTACCACCTGTGGCACGCGAACCTGGCGGCGCGGCGTGCGCTCAAGCGCGGCGTTCCGGCGACGCTCTCCGGCACGCCGAAGTACAACATCCACGCGAACGACATCGACTTTCAGATCGAGGCGGATTTTGTTGGCCTGATGGCGCCGGGTTTGCCGCAGGTGGCGAATGACATCGCCTGGCGCGCGGGCCGCGTGATGAACTACGGCGACGGCATTTACGGCGGCATGTTCGTGGGGTGTATGTACGCGGCGGGATTTTTCGATAGCGACCCCCGGCGCGTTGTGGAGGCGGGCTTGGCGTGTATCCCGGCGAAATCGCCTTACGGACGGGTGATCGCGGACGTGCTGGCGTGGTCCAAGGAGTCCGACGACTGGATCAAGGTCTGGAATCGCGTCGAAGAGAAGTGGAACAAGCGGGAGCCGTGCCCGGAAGGAGCGAACGCGCCGTTCAACATCGACGCCAAGCTGAACGGGGCGTACATCGCCATTGGTCTGCTGTACGGCAAGGGCGACATGGGCGAGACGATTCGCATCAGCACGCGCTGCGGGCAGGATTCCGACTGCAACCCGTCGAGCGCGGCGGGAATTCTTGGGGTGATGGTCGGCTACAAGAAGATCGACGACCACTGGAAGGGCGGCATTCCGGCGATAGCGGACAAGAAGTTCAGCTACACGGATTTCTCGTTCCGGACGATTGTCGACAGCAACGTCAAGCGGGCGATTGCGCTGGTGGAACGCAATGGCGGGCGTGTCGCCGGCGACAAGCTCATCGTGAAGACACAGGCGCCGAGAGCGGCGAAGCTCGAGCTCTGGGACGACTACGGCTCGCCCGTGGAGCGCCTGGCTTCGGATGACGCGCGGTGGACGTTCAAAGGCGAGTGGCGGACGCCGGAGGCTTCGGGCGGGCGGCGGGTGAACCGAAAGGTGAGCGCGACGAAGGGGGCGGAGGCGGCGATCGCTTTCGAGGGCACGGGCGCGGTGATTGTCGGGCCCTATCTGCCGAGTGGCGGCAAAGCGGAAGTCTGGCTGGACGGTAAGCTCGATCGTGTGGTGGATGTGTACCCGGACGAGACGCACATGAAAGGCGGCGAGAGCGTGTGGCACGCGTTCGGTTTGAAGAACGGCAAACACACGCTGCGGCTCGTGGTGTTGGGTGAACCGTACCCGGGCGCGACCGGCGCCGAGATCGGAATCGACCACCTGGTGGTGTTTCGCTAGACCTTTCGAATATCGAGCTTGGCGTCCCAGGCCTCGTTGGTCTTAAGCAACTCCGCCCACGTCCACGGGCGGCCGGTGTAGGCAGCGGTGCGGCCGAGGATCGCGCTCAGCGTCGACTCCGCTCCCTGCTGTGCTTCGTTGATGTACTTGCCCGACGTGATGCTTGCGATGTAGTGTTCTTCCTTGCGCTGGTCGGCGTCGTCGAGCGCTCCGCGGAACGCGCCGGTCGCAAGGGTGGCGGCATCACCGGAAGACTGTGACTGAATGGGAAACTCCCACTTTTCGTCGCCGGTGATTCTGACGGGAGCGCTGTAGTACATTTCGGCGTTGCCCTTCGAGCCGTAGTAGCGCATGCCGACGTCCCAGGCACCTTTGATGAACTGCGTTGAGGTTACGGTGACGTGGACGTCATTGGGGTACGTGTAGGTGACGTTGTAGTGGCTCCAGCAGTCCCCATGATCGGTGCGGCCTTTGCGGCCGCCCGTGCCCTGCGCGGAGAGGGGCACCGCTTTGAGCATCCAGTTGTTGACGTCGATGAGGTGGATGTTCTGTTCGACGAGGATGTCGCCGGAGAGGACGCGATCGTAGATCCAGTTGCGGAGGCGGCGCGTTTCGGGGCTGACGCCGGGCCAGTCCTGACGGGGGATGCCGCTCGCGTAGTAGTGGGCGAGGCCGCAGACGATATCACCCAGAGCGCCCTTGTGGGCGCGCTCGACGAGTTGCACGTATGGCGTAGCGTGCCGCAATTGAAAGCCGACCGCGAGGCTGAGCTTGCCGGCGGCCTTTTGTCCGGCGGCCATGACTCGTTTGGCGCCTGCCACGTCGACGGCGACGGGTTTCTCGAGGTACACGTGTTTGCTGCCGGCGACGGCTTTCTCGAGATGCTCCGGGTGGAAGTACGGCGGCGTGGCGATGTGGACGACGTCGATGTCGGGGCGGGAAACGAGCTTCTCGAGAGAGTCGGGACCATGGAACAGCATGGAAGAATCGACGCGAGCCTTGTTGGTTTTGGACGCGGAGGAGGCAAGCGACTTCTGCGCGCGCTCTGTTTGTTCCTGGTAGAGGTCGCCGAGGGCGACGTATTGGGCGGCGGTGTAGGTCTGGAACGAGTCGGCGACCCCGGTGCCCCGTCCCCCGCACCCATACAAGGCCATGCGCACCGCGGAATTCCGCTGGCTGCCACGAACCAATTCAGGCCTCAGGATCAAGAGACCGGCGGCCGCGCCGACGAAGGCCCGGCGATCCACGCTTTCCATGGGTCCATCATAAGCCCGCTTCGGGCTTACCGCAGCAGGCGCAGGACGCGCCGCCGCTTCTCTTTCAGTTCCGCTTCGCGCCGCTGGCCTTCGTCGAGGGCGCGCTGATTCGCCTCGGGCGCTCGCGGACAGTACAAAAAAACTAGTGGTGTGACTACAATGTGATGCGTCCTAGGGGCAAGCATGAAACCGTGGTGGATGGTGGCGCTGCTGACCGCGAGTAGTCCGTTTACGGACATTACGGGCGAGTCCGGCATTGCGTTCCGGCACGAGAATTCGCCGACGCCGGAGAAGTACCTGATCGAAACGATGGGCGGCGGAGTGGCTGTATTCGACTTCGATAACGATGGACTCCTGGACCTTTTCTTCACCAACGGAGCGAAAATCGCGCCGCCGGCGAAGCCGGACAAACGGGAAGCGAAGTATTGGAACCGCCTGTATCGCAACCTGGGCCGCAATCGCTTTGAAGACGTGACGGAGAAGACCGGGCTCGCCGGCGGCTACTCGAATTACTCCATGGGTGTCGCGGCGGGAGACTTCGACAACGACGGATTCGTCGACTTGTACGTGACTGCCTACGGGATGGCGACCTTGTATCGCAACCTGGGCAACAACGCTTTTGAGGATGTTACGGCGAAGAGCGGCGCGGGTGTCACCGGTTGGAGCACGAGTGCCGGCTTCTTCGACTATGACAACGACGGCGACCTGGATCTCTTCGTCGGCCGGTACCTGGGCTGGGACTTCGGCAAGAACCTCTATTGCGGGGAGCGGCTGCCGGGGCGGCGCGCCTATTGCCACCCCGACAATTTTAAGGGCGTCACAAACGTGTTGCTTCGCAACAATGGCGACGGGACGTTTGCCGATGTTTCGAAGGAGTCGGGCATCGCGAACCCGAAGGGCAAGACGCTCGGCGTCGCCTTCGCCGATTACGACAATGACGGGTTGACCGATGTGTATGTCGCGAACGACTCGGTGCAGTGTTTCCTCTACAAAAACCTGGGAAAGGGGAAGTTTCGCGACGAGTCATTGGTGGCGGGCGTGGGGTTCAATGAAGACGGCCGCACGTTCGCGGGGATGGGAGCGGATTTCGCGGACTACGACAACGACGGGAACGCCGACATTATCGTCACGAACCTCTCGAACGAGATCTACCGGCTCTTCCGGAATGAGGGCGATGGGATGTTCACGGATATCGTGGCGAAGTCGGGGCTCGGGCAGGCGACGCTGCTGTACTCGGGCTGGGGCGTAAAGTTCTTCGACTTTGACAACGACGGATGGAAGGATCTGTTCGTGGCGCAGGGCCACGTGCTGGACACCATCGAGATGACCGCTCCGCATTTGAAGTATCTACAGCCGCCCCTGCTGCTGCGGAATGAAAAGGGGCGGTTCACCGCTGCAGGGCCTTTTCCGAAAGCCTGGGCGGGTCGAGCGGCGGCCTTCGGCGATCTGGACAATGACGGGGACGTGGACGTGGTGGTCGCGAATGTTGGGCAGCCGGCGGTGGTGTTCCGGAACGACGCCGGTGCGAAGAGCGCGTGGTTGACGTTGAAGTTGGTGGGGACGAAATCGAACCGGGACGGCATCGGGGCGGTGGTGAAGGTGACGGGCGAATCGGGACTGGTGCAACATTTCATGGTGAACACTGCGGCGAGTTATCAGAGCGCCAACGATCCGCGAGTTCATATCGGCATGGGTACGGACTCTACGGCGAAGTCGATTGAAATCCGGTGGCCCACCGGGCTCGTCCAGAAGTTCGAGAATGTGAAGGTCCGGCAACAACTGACCGTGAAGGAAGGGTCGTGACGCGCTTCGTTCTGTTATTGGCTACCGCCGGAATTGTCTTTTCTCAGGGGATCTCTTCGCGCGGGGTGAAGCCGACGCCGCGATCCAAGCCCTCGGGCCTGCCGTTTCACGCGCACTTCGTGGATATCGCGAAGGAGGCGGGTCTGACGGCGCCGGCGATCTACGGGCCCGTGGATCACAAGGATTACATCGTGGAGGTCACCGGCGCGGGTGTGGCGCTGTTCGACTACGACAATGACGGGTGGCTTGACGCGCTGGTGTTGGGCGGGACGCGGCGCGTGGATGCGCCGAAAGAGAGCACGAACCGGCTGTACCGCAACAATCGCAACGGCACGTTCACGAATGTGACCAGGGCGGCTGGCATGGAGCGGACGGGGTGGGCGTCGTCCGTGGCGGTGGGCGACTACAACAACGACGGCTTCGAGGACGTGTTCATCACCTACTGGGGGCGGAACGCGCTGTACCGCAATACCGGGAAAGGGACGTTTGAGGAGGTATCGAAGCAGGCTGGTTTAGTGACGCCGGGAGTGGAGTGGGGGGCGGGCGCGGCCTGGATCGATTACGACCGCGACGGGGACCTCGACCTCTTTACGGGCACCTACCTGGAGTTCGATTTTGAGAAAGTGCCGAAGCCAGGGGGCAACGCGAACTGCAACTGGAAGGGTATTCCGGTGAACTGCGGGCCCCGAGGGCTGCCCACGAGCAAGTCACGCTTCTACCGGAACAACGGAAACGGCACGTTCACGGACGTGAGCGACGCGACCGGTGTCTCGAAGGCGACGGGCAGTTACGCGATGACCGTGACGAACGGCGACTTCGACAACGACGGGTGGCCGGATCTGTTCGTGGCCTGCGATTCGACGCGCAGCTTCCTGTTCCGCAACAACCGGGACGGGACGTTCGTGGAGGAAGGGTTGGAGCGCGGCGCGGCTTTGAGCGAAGACGGCATGGAGCAGGCGGGCATGGGAGTGGCCGCGGGCGACTACAACCTGGATGGGTCGATCGATCTGTTCAAGACGCACTTCGCAGACGATACGCACGGGCTCTATCGCAACGACGGCAAGGGCTTCTTCGACGATGTGACACTGCGTGCGGGGTTGGGCGTGGAGACGCGGTATATCGGCTGGGGGGCAGGCATGGCGGACTTCGATAACGACGGGCTGCCGGACCTGTTTGTGGCAACGGGCAGCGTCTACCCCGAGGTGGGCGCGAAGCTGGAGCAGTATCCGTTCAAGACGCCGCGGCTGGTGTTTCGCAATCTGGGGAACGGCAAGTTCGAGGAGTTGATCGAAGAGGCGGGACCGGGGATCGGCGCCGTTCACTCGAGCCGGGGCGCGGCGTTCGGTGACTTCGACAACGACGGCGACGTCGACATCCTGGTGTGGAACATGAACGAGCCGCCCTCGCTGTTGCGGAATGACTTGAAGGTAAAGACGAACGCGTGGCTGCAGGTGAAGCTGGTGGGAACGAAGTCGAATCGCAGCGCGATTGGCGCGCGCGTGACGGTGAAGTACGGCGGCCGCGTGCAATCGCAGGATGTGGCGTCCCAGTCGAGTTACTACTCGTCGAATGACCGGCGGCTGCACTTCGGGCTGGGGACCGCGACCACGGCAGAGGTCACGGTGCGCTGGCCGAGTGGGGTGCAGGAGACGATCGGTCCGGTGAAGCCGAACCAGTTGCTCACGGTGAGAGAAAAATAGGTAGCATAAGGGGCATGGAACGCCGGCAGTTTCTGGGCCTTGCCCTTTCTACGGCGGCCGCTCCGCTCGCGGCCCGCACCCTTCCCACGATCGGCGTGCAGCTCTACACGCTGCGCACCGTGCTCCCAAAGAAGGCCGATGAGACGTTGAAAGCTCTCGAAGAGATGGGGTTTCGCGAGGCCGAGGTGATCGGCGGCCAGATGGACATCACCTGGCCGGCGCTCGAGAAGACGAAGATCAAGCCGGTGAGCCTGCACCTGGACACTCGCCTGTTCACGGCCGACAAGGGGCAACTGCCGGGGAAACTCGAGGACGCGGCGAAACGCGGCTTCGAGTACGTGGTCTGTCCCTATATTGCGCCGCAGGACCGGGGCGGACCGGAGGTGATGAAGCGGCTGGGCGACACGCTGAATGAAGCGGGGACGGCGTGCGAGAAGATCGGGCTGAAGCTGGCGTATCACAATCACGCGTTCGAGTTTGAGCCGGCGGCGGGCGGGGGGACGCTGCTCGACGTGTTGCTGAAGGAGGCGGACCCGAACCTGGTGTTTCTGGAGTTGGACGTGATGTGGGTGCAGGTGGCGGGGTTGACGCCGGCGGACATCATTGCGAAGTATGGCCGGCGCACGCACCTGATGCACCTGAAGAACGTTGCATCGATGGAGAAGCGCTACAACGAACAGGTGCCGCGTGAGAGCTTCCGTGAAGTGGGCGATGGGGTGATCGATATGGCCGCCACGCTGCGTGCGGCGGCGAAGGCGGGCGTGAAGCACTACTTCGTGGAGCAGGACCACACGCCGGGCGATCCGCTGGAATCGCTGCGGAAGAGCATCGGGTATTTGAAGAAGCTCGATTACTAATCGATGATCGCCTGGTTTGCCATGGCGGCGACCGTGCGATCGAGCGTCAGCCCGCCCGTCGGGTGCAGTTGGCCCATGAAAACGAGGATCAACTGTTCCTTTGGGTCGACGAAGAACGTCGTGTAGAAGAAGCCTCCCCAGTTGTATTGTCCGGGCGTACCGGCTTCACCCAGCGGCGCCTTCGCGCCGGAGATACCGAACCCGAGCCCGAAGGCGAAGTTCGGGGCGACGGACCCAAGGTGGTCGGTTGTCATCAACTCCACCGTCTTCCGGCTGAGCAGGCGTTTGCCGTTGAGCGTCCCGCCATTGAGCATCATCTGGCAGAACAGCGCGTAGTCCATCGCCGTGGATACAAGGCCGGCGCCGCCCGCGAAGAGCTTGCGGGGAGCGGCGTGCGCGTAGTCGGCCGTGTACTCGAACGGGCCTTCGACGATGGCTTGCTGCGGGAACCGCTCCAGGCCCTTGCCATCGTAATAAACATAGGCCGCGGCCAGGCGCGCCATCTTCTCTTCGGGCACGAAGAAAAACGTATCCTTCATGCCTAACGGCTCAAAGATCCGCTTGGCAAAGAACTGGTCGAGCGGCTTGCCGCTGACGACTTCGACGAGACGGCCGAGAACATCGATGTTGAGTCCGTATTCGTAGCGTTCGCCGGGATGAAAAAGCAGCGGTTGGGCGGCGAGGGCCTTGACGCTGTCGGCGATGGTTCCCTGGTAGGGCAGGATGCCGTGCGCGACTTTCGCTTCTTGGTAGTACTTGCCAAGATCGGCATGCCAGTGATAGGTGATGCCGGAGGTGTGCGTGAGCAGATGTTTGATGGTGATCTCGCGGTTGGCGGGCACGGTGTAGTGCGCGCCGCCGGGCGTCTTCATCAGGACTTTAGGACTCTTGAACTCGGGCAGGTACTTGGAGACGGGATCGCTCAGCAGGAAGCGCCCCTCTTCGTACAGCATCATGACGGCGGCACTGGTGATGGGCTTGGTCATGGAGCAGATACGAAAGAGAGCGTCGGCGCTCATCGGTTTGCCGGCCTCGCGGTCCATCTGGCCCTGCGCCTTGAGGAAGCCGACCTTGCCGCGTCTGGCGATGAGCGTAACCGCGCCGGCGATTCGCTTCTCATCGATCGCCCTCTGGACAACGGCGGTGATGCGGTCAAGGCGCTCCGGTGAGAGGCCGAGGCTTTCGGGGGACGCGGTGGGCAGCGCTTGCGCGAGCAGTGCCGCGGCGGCGAGGAAGAAGGCAAGCAAGGGACGCATAGCCCCTCGATCTTACACTTTGCGTCCGGTGGCGAGAATGGTTTCGAAGTGCGGCGCGGCTTCTTCGCGGTGGACGACGTTCGAACGCAGGTCGGTGAAGCCTGCTTCGCGGAGAAACGTGCGGAGCTCCACTTCGGAGAAGCCGAGCCAGAGGTCAGCGTAGAGCTCGCGCGCTTCTTCGACGTTGTGCTTCACGAGGTCAAGGACGACAATCCGGCCGCCTGGCTTGAGGATGCGATGGGCTTCGCGCACGGCGCGGACGGGGTGCTGGGCGTGGTGGAGGCTCTGGCTGAAGAAGGCGAGATCCACCGAGCGGTCCTCGATGGGCAGCTTCTCCAGGTCGCCGCAGCGGTACTCCAGATTCGTGACCCCGTGGCGCCGGGCGAGCTCAGCGCCGTAGCTGACCATTTTTTCGGAGTTGTCGACGGCGATGACACGCTCGGCGCGGCGGGCGAGCAGTTGTGAGAACGTGCCCTCGCCGGCGCCGAGGTCGGCGATCACCATCGGCGGCAGCAGCTCGAGAAACGTCTCCGCCAACCCCTTCCAGGAGCGCCCCGGCAGGTACTGGCGCCCGAACTTTCCCGCGAGTTCGTCGAAGTAGGCGCGGACTTTGTCGCGACGGCGTTCGAGGATGAGCTCGAGGGCCTCAGCGTCCGCCGCCGCCTCGGGCGCCTCGCCACGGAGCATGCCGACCAACTGCCCGACCACGGGTTCCTCCGAGCGCAGGCGGTAGAGAATGTTCTTACCCTGGCGGCGATCCTCGACCAGCTCGCCCTGCTTGAGCTGTGCCAGGTGAGTGGAGACCGTACTCTGGCCAACCCCAAGAATCTCCTGGAGTTCCGTAACGGAAAGCTCCTCGCGCTCGAGCAGCAGAAGAATCCGGACGCGCATCGGTTCGGCCGCCAGCTTCAGTGTTTTTAGGGTTGACGTCATGCCACTCTCTCCTCTATTCTATCGTTGTATCTCGATTTCTCGATAAGATATTTGAGGGAGGAGCCGAAACAGATGGGGACAGCAACGCTGAACCGCACTGCGACCGAGTACAAGGTCGCTGACATGAAGCTGGCCGATTGGGGCCGTAAAGAGATTGCCGTGGCCGAGCACGAGATGCCCGGTCTGATGTCCATCCGCCGGAAGTACGCCGCGACGAAGCCGCTCGATGGCGTGCGGATCACGGGCTCACTGCACATGACCATTCAGACGGCGGTGCTGATCGAGACGCTGGTGGACCTGGGCGCGGACGTTCGGTGGGCGAGCTGCAACATTTTCTCGACGCAGGACCACGCGGCCGCGGCGATTGCGGCGGCGGGCGTGCCGGTGTTCGCCTGGAAGGGCGAGACGCTCGAAGAGTACTGGTGGTGCACCTACCAGGCGATCAGCCATCCGGACGGCAAGGGCCCGCAGTTGGTGGTGGACGACGGCGGCGATGTGACGCTGCTGATTCACAAGGGCTACGAGTTGGAAGAAGGCTCGGACTGGGTGAACACGGCTAGCGAGAGCCACGAAGAGCAGGTGATCAAGGACCTGCTGAAGAAGGTCTACGCGGAGAACCCGCGTCGCTGGCACGACCTGGTGAAGGAATGGCGCGGCGTGTCGGAAGAGACGACCACCGGCGTGCACCGGTTGTACAAGATGCAGCAGCAGGGCAAGCTGCTGGTGCCGGCGATCAACGTGAATGACTCGGTGACGAAGTCGAAGTTCGACAACCTGTACGGCTGCCGCGAATCGCTGGCGGACGGCATCAAGCGCGCGACGGACGTGATGGTGGCGGGCAAGGTGGCCGTGATCTGCGGCTACGGTGACGTGGGCAAGGGCTCGGCTAAGTCTCTCGCGGGTTTTGGGGCGCGCGTGATCGTGACGGAGATCGATCCCATCAACGCGCTGCAGGCGGCGATGGAAGGCTTCGAGGTGACGACGGTGGAGGACACGCTCGGGCGGGCTGACATCTACGTCACCTGCACGGGCAACTGCGAGGTGATCACGCTGGAGCACATGTCGCAGATGAAGGACCAGGCCATCGTCTGCAACATCGGCCACTTCGATAACGAGATCCAGATGGACCGGCTGAACGGCGCACCCGGCGTAAAGCGGACCACGATCAAGCCTCAGGTGGATATGTATACGTTCCCGAACGGCAACAGCATCTACGTGCTGGCCGAAGGGCGTTTGGTGAACCTGGGCTGCGCGACGGGCCATCCGAGCTTCGTGATGAGCAACAGCTTCAGCAACCAGACGCTGGCGCAGATTGACCTGTGGAAGAACAAGGACAAGTACGAGGTGAATGTCTACACGCTTCCGAAGCACCTCGATGAAGAAGTTGCTCGGCTGCACCTGGAGAAGATCGGCGTGAAGCTGACGACCCTGACGCCGAAGCAGGCGGAGTATCTGGGTGTCGCGGTGGATGGTCCGTACAAGCCGGACACGTATCGCTACTAAGGCTGGTTTGTGGAGTTAGCGGACGGCGCGGGGCCTTCGGGCTTCGCGCCGTTTTCGTCTCTGGCGACGGCGTTCGCGTAGTCTTCGGCGAGCTTCTGCATGGGGTCCGTGCCAGTAGTGGGGCCGCCGTCAAACAGGAGGCTGTGCAGAAAAAGACCCCAGAGCCCGAGGTGCAACGGCAACAACAGCAGGTCTCCCCAGGAATCCGGCGGTTTCAGCACGACCTGAATGGCGAGGAAGATGCCGATATATATCCATCTGTTACGTTTCGACCGTAGCCAGTTGCGTAGCCGTTGCCTCACGAGTGACGCACCCCTGGCCTCGCGGACCTTGACGGCGCGGATGCCGCGACGAAAGCTACTCGGAATCCCGGTGTACGGTCTCCATGCTGAACGCGGGCAGGCATATTGCGATGTACTCGGCTCCGTGTGGCGTACTGTAACGCACCCATTCGCCCTTTCTGGTGAGGACCGCCTGGCCGGCCTGCACTTCGAGCAGGCCGCCTTCATGCTCCACGTGCACTGCGCCGTTGAGCACCAGCGTGTACTCGTCGAAGCCGGGGCGCTGGCCGGGCTCCACCCAGCCGGCGGGGCTACGCATGTGGGCGACGCTGACTTCCGCCGTGCCGGAGTTTACGCGGCCGACGTATTCGTCAATCAGCTTGGGCTTGTTGCCCGCGGCGGTCACGCGGGTCGGCTGAGCGATGAGTTGGGGCATGGGTGTGGGTTAGATAAAGGCGATGGTTTTGACGCCGGAGACGTCGAAACGTTTGCGGCAACGAATGTTCTTGCAGGCGACCTTGTCGTCCACCAGCACCATATAGCTCTGGGCCTTGGCGAACTTGGCGCGGTCGCGCTCATCGCCGCCGGGCGGCAGGCGATCCTTCTTCTTGCGCACGATCCAGCGGAGGTCATAGCTCTCCGCGGTGCGGCAGAACGGGCAGTTCAACTGCGCCGGCTTGGTGGTTTGGGATTCGTTGAAGTAGGCCCGCTCGTCCATATCGGAATCATCATACGCCTTCGACGAGCATGGCTCCCCAGTGGAAGCCCGCGCCGAAGCCGGCGAAGACGACATCGGCGCCGGCGCGGAATCCGTCCCACTCCGCGGCGGCGATGAGCATCGAAGCCGAGGACGTGTTGCCGTAGCGCGCGATATTCGAGAAGAACTTCGACTCGGCCACACCGACAGCCTGCGCGACACGGTTGATCAGGTTCTGATTGGCCTGGTGCATGACGAAGGTGTCGATGGCGGCGGCGGTGCGGCCGCCGGCCTCGAGGACTTCTTGGATGGCGCGGGGAATCTTGCGCGAGGCCTGCAAGATCACGGACCGGCCGTTCATCTCGAGCGGCTTGTCGAAGGGCAGCTTGAGGTCCTCGGCGAAGGCGCCGTCGGAATGGATGGCCGACGCGAGAACTCGGGCCTTACCGTCGTCAGCGGTGAGGAGGCACGCGCCGGCGCCGTCTCCGAACAACGGCGCCACGCCGCGATCGCGCGGCTCGCGCAGGGCCACGGAGGACATCTTCTCGGAGGCCACGACCAGGATGTTGCGATAGGCGGCGACCAGGCGACTCGCCAAGGTGAGGGCGAAGATGGAGCCGGCGCTGGCGACGGGGACATCGATCGATGGCGTGGCATCGAGACCAAGCTTCGACGCGATGACGGCGGCGGGGCCGGGGAACGAGCGCTCAGAGGATCCGCTCGACACCAGGATCATGCCGAGCTCGGACGGGCTCACGTCGGCGCGAGCGAGACAGTCACAGGCGGCGCAGTGGCCCATGTCTGCAACGGTCTCGAATGGGCCGGCGAAGCGGCGCTGCTCGATGCCCGAAACGTTTCGTATCCACTCGGGCTCCGTGCTCACGAGGGCGCCGATCTCGCCATTCTCTACCACCCGCTGGGGCAGGTACTTCCCAAACGCTTTGATGTAGGCCACGCTTACTTCCGGCCCTCGATGTAGGATTCGATGCGTTCCACGGTGTCGAACTTGCGGGGGATGAGGTCGGCATCGGGGATCTTGACGGAGAACGCTTCTTCGAGCGCCGTGACGAGATCGGGCAGGGCGAAGGAGTCGAGCAGGCCGCTCTCGAAGAGGCTTTCGCCGGGAGCAGGGGCATCGCTCCTTTTCGAGACATCGCGAATGATTTCAAGGATCCGTTTTCTGCGGTCCATTACCGTTGCTCTCCTTCGTTGGAGCCGCCGGCCGCGCTTCGACAAAGCGCAAATACGGCTCCATCAAATCACCGAACAGCATTTCCCCGAGACGCCGGTAGCCGGCGCCCGTCATGTGCACATGGTCCCGCTGTGCCAACCCGGCGCGAACCCACCGCGGCATTGTGCCTGTGCCCCCCATCTTAGCCCGCTGATCCCAGAACGCGCACCCATGTTCGGCAGCGGCGTCTCGCTGCGCGCGGATGACGCGATCAAGGCCGGGGAGCGGAATCCATTTCCGGCGCTGGCGGAAGTAACGATCCGGCGGGCCAACGACGAGAATGGCCGCGGCCGGCGCCGCCTCCCGCAACCGCTTGAGGACCGCGCCGAACTGCTCGCGGCAGGTCTGGTAGTCGAGGTCGCGGGAACCGGCCTCGTTCGTGCCGTAAGCGAGCACGATCAGGGCCGGATCCCGGCGGCGGATGTGCTCCCTGAGCAATCGCGTGTCCCAGCCGGCTTGCATCGCTGCCTGGAAACCGTTGATCCCTAATGTCTCGTACGTAACGCCGGGCCCCTTTTCCCCTACCCACCCGAACAGCCGCACGGGGGCGTGGTCCGCGGTTTCAAGCCGGAGCGTGTGGCGCCCGGGTTCAAAGTCGAAGGCGGCATAGCCGGGTTCGATGAGGCCATCCGTGGAGACGGACTCGAACTCCACGCCGTCGGCGGTTAGGGCGACGCTGCCGCCGCCTGGCTGCTTCAGGAACCAAAGCTCCAGGGTTTGGAAGTCGGCCTCAAGGGAAACCCACTCGCCAGTTCGGGCGGCGGTGATGGCAACGCCGGCGAGACCGTAGAGGCCATCCCCCTTCCGCCCGAACAGCCCGTCGGTGTACCAGCGCCGAGAGGCCCGGCTCACGGCGTCCTTGCGGCGGAAGCTGTTCCAGGGGCGGCCGGCGTGCACGAATCCGGGCCCGCCGTCGCCGAACTTACCTTGCAAGAGGGTGCGGAGGGTGCCGGTCCACTCGTCCGCCGCGGTGTGGGAATCGCCGTAGTGCAGCACGCGGACGGGCCGGGAGCGTTCGCCACGTTCGAGTTGGTGGAGCAATTCGAAGAAAGGAACGAGGGCGCCTTCGTTCTCGAGAGCGGTTTCGGGCAGGGGAGCGGGGACGGTGTGGACCGCGGCGGGCCGTTTCGAAGGGGTACGCCGGGTTCGCTTCTTTTTGGGGCGGGCGCCGTCGGCGACAGCCGAGAGCACCAGGAGGAGGAGGCAAAGCGCCGCCGCCACCCTCACGGCTGCCGGGTTCCTTTGTGCTTCCCGGTCCGCTTGGACAGGGCGAGGCGCTCCTGCATCGCTTTCAACTTGTACTTGTTGTAGCCGTCCAGAAGGGCCTTATAGAGCAGGTTGCCGACGATGCGCGCACCAGCCGGCATGGGGTGGATGAAGTCGGCGCCCACCAGGCGCGGCTCGGCGGCGTACCACTTGCCCATGGTGCCCGGTCCGCCCATGGCTTGAAAGGTATTGAAGAACGCCACGCCCTGCTCGGCGGCGAGCCGCTCCTGCATTGCGACCAGGCGCGGCAGCAAAGGCACCGTGGTGATGCCTCCGGAGGAATCGCGACGGCCGCGGTCCATAGGACTCATGATCAGCAGCGACGCGTCGGGCACCGCTTCGCGAACACGGGTGATGACGGTTCCGAGCTCTTTCGAGTAGACCTTGTCGATAAAGTCCTGGTACATGCTCTCATTGGTGCCGTAGTTGATGATCACCAAATGCGGGCGGTGATGCTTCAGCTGTTCGGCCCAGTGCTGGCCGTCGAAGAAGCGTGCGAGGACGCTGACGTAGGCGCCGTTGAGCCCGAGGCTGCTGTAGACAATGCCGGGACCCTCCTTCTCCAAATGCATGCCGAAGAGGCGCGCGGTGCCGGAGGTAACTTGGACTTCGATCCACCGGGTCCGGGGCGGAAGCTCGACGCGGACGAACCGCGGGCCTTTCTCGGGTCCGTTGGTGTCCACTCTGCGGAGGAGGGTTTCGTCGGCAAAGACGGCGAAGGAGCCCGTGCCGGGTTCGCTCAAGTAAGAAATCTCGAGGGCGGTGTGTCCGGGTTGACGCAGCCGCAGGCGGGCGGCGGCACCCTCCTGTCCCCGGAAACTGACGCCGCCTAAACCGTAGAGACCGTCCCGGATCTGTGACTGGTTGGCCGGGTCGATCTGCCAACCGCGGCTATCGCACTCGATGCCGCGGTGCGCATACCATGCCCAGGGCCGGGCAATGAGGTGAAACCCATGGCCGCCGTCGCCGAACTGTTGCTGCAGGAGCGCCCGCACGTCAGCGGTAATGAGGTCGCCGGTTGTCGGGGAGTCGCCGTAGTGAACGACGCGGGTGACTGCGCCCGGCTCCTTCAACTCGGTGCGCCGTAGAGCCGCGAAGAACGGGTCCAGACTGTTGCGCGGGTCGAGCAAGCGGTGCATGGAGTAGCTTGCCGGATCCAGATCGGGGCGAAGGCGATAGGCTTCGTCTTCCAGGGGGTTGGCGGAGGCGCGGCGCGGCGTGAACTCCAGCACCTGGCTGGTAATGCTCCAGTCAAAGCCCTTCAGGTGCGCGAGGGCGGGAACGTGGTCCGGCAGGGCCAGCAGCACAATCAACGTGATCACCGCCAGCGCCGTTTTCTTCATCAGAACCTCGTGTAAATAAACGGGACGGCGCCGGTGGAGGCGACGAACTGTAAGGCCACGATCAGGGCGGCGAGCGTGGCGGCTTGCGCGTAGAAGGGCGCCCGGACGTACAACTGCTGGCTGATCTCATACCAGCGCCGCGGCAGATAGTGGGCCACGAGGGCGACGGCCATCACGAAAAGGATTTGAGGAGGCAGGTTGGCGAGCGAGAACGTGAAGGAAGCGATCTGCTCCAGAATGGCTCCCGCCGACGCCAGGTCCGGAGCCCGGAAGAAAATCCAGGCGAAGCAAACGAATTGGGCGGTGGCGAAGCGGCGTCCGGCGAGCGCCCACCACTCGGTTCGGGCCGGGGGATTCTTGCGCCAGGCTTGCACGGCGCGGGTCAGGGCGAGGGCGAAACCGTGGAGCAGGCCCCAGACGACGAAGTTCCAACTGGCGCCGTGCCAGAGACCGCCAATTGCCATGGTCAGCACCAGATTCAAGTACGGACCGGAGCGGGAGCGCTTGCCTGGCAGTGAGAAGTAGAGGTAGTCGCGCAACCAATTGGACAGCGAGATGTGCCAGCGACGCCAGAAATCGGCGATGTTCACCGCGGCATAGGGCTGGTTGAAATTGATGGGCAGCTTGATGCCCAGCAGTAAGGCGGAGCCCAGGGCGATATCAGTGTAGCCGGAGAAGTCGAAGTAGAGCTGCAACGCGTACGCGTAGACGCCGGCAAGGACTTCGAGCCCGCTATAGAGTCGAGGCAGATCGAAGACGCGGTTAACGATATTGTCGGCAAGGTAGTCGGCGATGAGGAATTTCTTGGCCAACCCCAGGCCGATTAGAAACAGCGCCCGCCCGCCCTCCGCGGCTTCGAGCGGGCGGAACTTTTCGAACTGCGGCACCAGTGTCGACATCCGCGCAATGGGCCCGGCAAGCGTGGTGGGGAAGAAGCTGACGGCGGCGAAGTGCGCCAGCAGGCTGCGCGAGGGCTCGGCGTCGCGGCGGTAGATGTCGATGGTGTAGGTCAGTGCCTGGAAGGCGTAGAACGAGATGCCCAAGGCAAAGGTCCAGCGCCACTCCGGCACGGGCCGCCCCGTGAGCCAACCCCAATTCTGCAGAGCGAAGGGCGTGTATTTGAGGGTGGCAAGGAGTCCCACATTGACGGCAACACTGAGGCCGACCAATAAGCGCCGGATCGGGGGCGTTTCCGCGCGGCCGAGGCAGTATCCGATGGTATAGTCTACGGCCGAGGCGGCAGGGATGAGGAAGAGATAGAACAGGTCCCACTTGGCGTAGAAGAAGTAGTTCGCAAAGAGGATGAGGGCGAGGGCGAACGCGCGAATCCGCGCCGCCGGCCAGTACAGGAAGAACAGTGCCGCCAGGAAGACGAAGTACGTTGAGCTGGAGAGCAGCATGCGCGCGGGGCGTGCCCCACGATTATATCGTTCGATTCGGCCCGCAGCTTCAGAGCGTTACCGGCGCGCGTACGTTTTCTCGTGCTTATTACGGCTGTTGTAGACGGTGAAGCTGCCGCTTGGGTCGACGGAGACGCGCAACCAATGTCCCTGGCAGGCCTCCTCAAGGTTGGCGATGAATGCGTCGGGAACGTTGTTCTCGGCGCCGCCGGCGACGGCGAAGTGCAGTTGCCAGAGGTCTTCGAGGCCAGGTGAGCTGCGAACTGTCTTTACCGCAGCGGGAGAACCGCCTTTGCGGGCTCCGTTGTTCATGATGGCCACGCGGGGCTGGATGGCGTGCACCAGCGCGGCGGGTCCGGACTGGTCGAGGCCATGATGAGTGGTGAGATACAGGTCCGCCTTTCCGACCACGTTGTCGGGGCACGCCAATTCGAGCTCCTTGTTCCAAGTAAGGTCACCGAGGTTGACGAATCGGAAGCGATCGCCCATGGACAGCACGAAGCCCAGCGAGCGGGCATTCTCGGAAGGATCGGCGGCGCGCTGCTGGGTGGCGGCGCAGTGCTCGTTCTTGACACCGCCGCGTACGGATTCGCCGCGGGCAGTCACGAAGCGGAGCTCGACGCCCTTGAGTGGAAGGGTATCGCCGGGCTTGACGGTCAGCCGTTTCCCGCTTGCCAACACGCGCTGGTATTCCGAGGACAGCCTTTCGGCGCCGCGTCCTGTTTCCGTGTTGTCGCCGTGATCGACGAAGGTCCCGATGGGGAACTTGTCGGCGAGAGGCGGCACGCCGCCGACATGATCCAGGTGGAAGTGGGTGGTGATCATGAAGTCGATGCGTTTGACGCCGGCCTTTTTCGCGGCGGCGATAATCCGCGTGGCGTCGCGGCCGTCGTTGGCAGGCCAGCCGGCATCGACGAGGATGGATTGTCCGGCGGGGGTTACAATCAGGGTAGCCTGACCGCCTTCCACATCGACAAAGTACAGATCGAGTGTTTTGGCCGCGAACAGCGCGGGAGCCAGAACCAGGGCCATCAGAAATACCGCGGGACGCCTCATGCGCGGCATCGTACCATAGCGGAACAGGCGGTCCGTTGCGCGCGTATTACAGGATAGAGAGATATGCCCTTCTGCACGCAGTGCGGGAATGAAGTCCGGCAGGCCGACGTCTTTTGCGGCCGCTGCGGGGCGCGGCAGCGCACCGATGCCGACGGCCCCTCCGCGGCCCGCCGGGATGCGGGGAAGGACCTCTTCGAGAATGTGGACGCGCGAACCGCGTCGATCGTCTGCTACATCCCGATCATCGGCTGGATACCGGCCATCGCTGTCCTTGCGGCTCAGCGATACCGGAAGGACCAGACGGTTCGGTTCCACGCCTGGCAGGGCCTGTATCTGTTTGTCGGCTGGCTCCTGGTGGATTGGGTGGCGGACCCGATCTTCGAATTCGTCCCCGGCCCGCACTTCGTCACCAAGATCCTGAAAGCGGTCATCCTGGGCGCCTGGGTTCTGATGCTGATCAAGACCAGTCAAAACGAGACGTTCCGGCTGCCCCTGTTTGGCGACCTGGCGGAGCGCTCAGTGACAGAGCAGCGCTGATCCCCGCACAGTCAGATCGCCTCTTCAGTGTTATAATTATTCAGAAGGGTGAATATTTAGTCAATGCGTTCCCCGATCGGAATCGTTGGCTTTCGCGGCTACAGCGGCGCCGAGTTAGTCCGAATTCTCAGCCGCCACGGGCACGTGGAGCCGGTCTTACTGGAGCATCGTGCGGACTCGGAAGAGCGAGCGGTTCCGCGCGGTTCCGCAGGTCCGCGCCGTCTCTCCGCATCTGCGGAGGCGGTCCGGGAAGCCGGGCTGGCGGCTGTTTTTCTGGCGACGCCGGCCGACGTGTCGATGGAACTGACGCCGGGGTACTTGCAGGCGGGAGCGAAGGTGATTGACCTTAGTGGGGCCTTCCGGCTGAGAACGCCGGAGAACTACCAACGCTGGTACAAGGAGAATCACACGCAGGCGGCGCTGCTCGGGGAGGCTGCCTACGGGCTTCCCGAGTTCTGCCGGGCGCGGTTACCGGCAGCGCGGTTGGTAGCCAATCCAGGCTGTTATCCGACGGCGGCGAATCTGGCGATCGCGCCGCTGGTGAAGGCCGGGTTGGCGGATCGGGCGGCGGGCGTGGTGTGCGATGCGAAGAGCGGAGTGAGCGGAGCGGGCCGGAAGCCGAGCTTGAAGACCCATTTTTGCGAGGTGACGGAGAACTATACGGCGTACTCAATCCTCGACCACCGGCACGTGCCGGAGGTGCTGATGCACTCCGGGCTGGAGGAAGGCGAGTTCACGTTCACGGCGCAGCTGATTCCGATTGAGCGCGGGATCCTCGAGACGATTTACGCGCGATTGCCCCGGGGAACTACGAGCGGGGATGTGGTTGCGCTGTATGAAAGGCACTATCGCGGGGAACCGTTCGTGCGGTTGTATGAACCCGGAGTGACGCCGGACTTGCGCGCCGTGCAGCACACAAATTTCTGCGATATCGGCGTGAAGGTGGATGCGGCGACGGGCCGGGCGGTGATTGTCAGCGTGATCGACAACCTGGTGAAGGGCGCGGCGGGACAGGCGGTACAGAACATGAACCTGGCGCTGGGACTGCCGGAGACGGAGGGGTTGTTGTGAAGGTCCTGGTGAAGCTGGGCGGCACACTGGTGGACGACGCGGAGAGCCTCGAACGACTGGCTCGAAGCGTCGCCTGCCTGTCGCGACAGGGGAACCGGATAGTTGTCGTGCACGGCGGGGGGAAGCAGATGACCCGTTTTCTGGCGGAGCGGGGCATCGAGAGCCGATTCGTCGACGGACTTCGAGTGACGACCCCCGAGGTGATCGACGCGTTGCTGAAGGTCTTCGCCGGTTCAGTGAACCACGAACTGGTGGCGTCTCTGGTGGCGGCAGGGTCGCCGGCGGTGGGGCTGAGCGGGTTGGACGCGGGGCTGGCCATCGCGGAGCAGATGGATGAGGCGCTGGGAGCGGTGGGACGCATCGTTCGCACGCAACCGGAGGTACTTCGGGTCCTGGTGGACGCGGGATTTGTGCCGGTGGTGGCGTGTGTGGCGAGCGACGGGGCCGGGCGCATCTTCAACGTGAACGCGGACCAAATGGCGGTGGCCATCGCTTCCGGCTTCGCAGCGGAGCGGTTGATTTTTCTCACCGACGTGGAGGGCGTGCGCGACGCGAGCGGCTCGGTGGCACCGAGGCTCAGTGTAGCCGAGAGCGAGCGGCTCATCGCGGAAGGGATCGCCACGGGAGGAATGCAGGCGAAGCTGAATTCCGCGATTGCCGCGCTGCGGTCCGGACTCAACGAGGTGGTAATCGCGGCAGGATCGGCGCCCCATATGCTCGAGCGGATTCTGGCCGGCGAACCGGCCGGCACACGCCTGGAGGCCCAATGAACGCGATCATCCCTGCCGACGCCCTGCTCGGCTTGAAATCCGATGGGGTACTCCCCGCAATTGAGGGTGCGATCCGGCGGCGTAAAGCAGGCATGAAGGATATTCCAGAGTTGATCCGCCTGATCAACGGATTTGCCGGGAAGGGGATCATGCTGCCTCGGACGGAGTTTGAAATGTCCGAGAACATCCGCGATTTTACGGTGCTTGGAGATGAATCCAACATTTTGGCCTGCGGAGCGCTCCATTTCTATTCGCCGTCGATGGCGGAGGTGCGATCGCTGGCGGTCGACGCGCGAGCGCAGAGCGGCGGCTTGGGACGGCAGGTGGTAAGCGCGCTGATCGAGGAGGCACAGGAGTTCGATTTGGCCGCTGTTTTTGCGTTCACGTACGTCACCGGCTTCTTCCGCAAGTTGGGTTTTCGTGAAGTCGATCGCGATGAATTGCCGCTGAAGGCATGGAAAGACTGCTTACGCTGCCCCAAGTTTCAATGCTGTGACGAGACGGCTATGCTTCTGGAGCTCAAGCACCAGGAGCGGCCAAAACTGCCGAGAAAAGCCACAGTTGACGTGGCCTTGCCGACGCTGGCGACCTAGCGCATCAACGATTTCGAGAGGTGCGGGCGGCAGTTCAATGGAGGAAGAGCCCGCTGGATGCAGGAAATGGCGTTTAGCGCCAAATATTTCTTGCAATTCTTTTGAGATTTCTTTCTAATAAAACCACCTAACAACTTACAGAACGGTTCAGGCGGAAGGAGACAAGACAGCCGCCGGGGCCGTCGCTTTGCGAACAGTCCGGAGGCTTCGATGAGAGCCCAGACAGTGGACATCCGCCAGAGTACTGGCCGGGTGTTGTGTTGCACGATTTTCCGTCCCAGCGGTAAGAAGCTACTTGCCAAGGGGCACATCATCAGCGATGAGGACGTCCGGCTTCTGGAGACGGAAGGATTGGACAAGGTCTGGGTCACCGAGCTCGATGAAGGCGAGGTCGGTGAGGATGAAGCGGTGGCGTTGGTGGGCGCCGAGATCGGGTGCGGCTGTCTGGAAGTGAAGCCGGCAACCGGGGGGCGGAGCAACCTGGTGGCCACCGAGAACTGCTCGGTGCTGGTGGACGACGAACTTTTGAAGCAGATCAATTGTACGTCGAGCGTAGCTATCGCGACGGTGACGAACTTCAGCTACGCGGCCGCGGGACAAAGAATAGCCACTGTAAAAAGCTCTCCTTTTGCTGTTGCCAAAACGCAACTAGAAGCGGTAACCTGTATCCTTAAAGAAAGAGGGCCTATTCTGCAGGCGCGTCCGATCCGGATGCCGTCTGTGTGCGTTGTGTATAGCGACCCGATCAGCGGGGAGCGGGCCCGCCAGCTCTTTGAAAACATCATGCGCCAGCGGCTGGAACGGCTGGGCATAACCGCAAGTTATGTCCTATCAGCGCTGGAGGAGGAAGCGTCGGTAGCGCGGGCGATTCAGCATGTCCTCCGGGCGAAGCCCACGGTGGTGTTGATTGCGTCCACCACGGCGCCGGCCGGGCCTGACGATGTGATCGGCCGGGCAATGGCGCGGCTGGATTGCCAGTTCGAGCGCTTCCTAGCTCCTGTAGAGCCTGGGAACCTTCTGTTGCTGGGATACAAGGACGACATACCCGTGATTTCCGCTCCGGGATGTTTTCGATCGGCGAAGTCGAACGTAGTCGACGTGATTCTGCCGCCGCTGCTAGCGCGATATCGGGTTTCGGGTTGGGAGATCGCCTGCCTCGGGCACGGCGGCCTGCTGGCATAGCCACCACCCATCGACCTCCTCCACTACCACCGGCCGTTTCCTCCGAGCGGCCTGTGGGTGCTCCTCAGCCGGGCGTCTGACCAGCGCCCGGCTTTTTTTGTGAGCGCCCGGCGCGTTACTATCTCAAACGATGCGTGTCACCGCGGTCCATCCGATCCTCCTTTCTTATCCTTTAGCCGACCCATTGAAGCTTTCCTACTACGGGGGCGAGCGCACGATCCTAAAGCGGGATGCGATGCTCATCCGCATCGAGACCGACAAAGGATTGGTGGGATACGCTCCCGGGCAGGGGAGCGAAAAGGCAAGGGATCTGATCACCTCGACCGTTGGCCCCTGGTTGGAGGGCCGCTTCGTGGGCGACCCTGACGCCTTGAGAGTTCAGTTCTTGAAGGGGCCCGGTTCGGATGCGGAGGCGGCGAAGGCGTACTGCGCGGTAGAGGTGGGCCTGTACGACCTGATCGGAAAGGCTCGCGGGGTGCCGGTGTCCGAACTGTTGGGAGGGCGTGTGCGCGACCGCATTCGCCTGTACGGCAGCGCGGGCATGTACATGCCGCCTGAAAAGTACGCGGAAGAAGCGGCGGCCGTGGCAAAGCTTGGCTTCCGGGCATACAAAATGCGACCGGCGCTGGGGCCGGACCGGGACCTGGAGACGGTGAGGCGGATGCGCGACGCCGTGGGACCGGACGTGGACCTGATGGTGGACGCCCATACCTGGTGGCGCATGGGCGACCGGAGCTACTCGCAAGAGACCATCGAGCGGCTTGCGGAGCAGATGGCCGACTACGGCATCGCGTGGCTGGAAGAACCTATGCCGCCGGATGATCACGAAGCCTACCGGCGGTTGAAAGAGAAGGACCTGGTGCCGCTGGCGAGCGGCGAGCACGAACCGAACGAGACGCGGTTCCTGGACCTCATCCTCACCGAGTGCGTCGACTACGTACAGATGGACGTGGTCTGCCAGGGTGGCTACTCGACGGGGCGGCGGCTGTTTGCGGAGATCGCGCGGACGGGACTGAGATTCGCCTTTCACAGTTGGGGGACGGCTCTCGAGGTCGTGGCGGCGGCGCATCTGGGCATTTGCTGGCCGGAGAGCGTGGCGACGTGGCTCGAGTATCCGTGCTACTCAACGCCTGAGCGCGCGGGCATGTATCCGTTCCCGCTGGCGGCAGAGATTCTCAAGGAGCCGCTGGAGATCGATCACGGCGATCTGATCGTGAACCGCGAGCCCGGCCTGGGTGTCGAGATCGACGAGTCGATCGCGGAGAAGTACCCCTGGATCCCGGGCCCGTGGTCTTACTTCGAGTTGATATCGCCGAAGGGGACCTGGGCGGTGACCTCCGACCATAGCGTTCAGTGGGCGGACGGAGGCGGCACGCACGGGCAATGAGCGGCGCGCCGCTGATGGCGGGAACGGCCGCAGCCGCGGCGGCGTTCGCGGCATGGGCCGTGCGGGGCAAGAGTTCCCCCTTCTTTGGGCCGTTCGTATGGCGGGGCAGCGGGTCCAAGCGGGCAATTGCGCTGACGTTCGATGACGGGCCCAGCGAATCGACTCCCGCGGTGTTGAACCTGCTGAGTCGGCACGGGGCGCGGGCGACGTTTTTTCAGGTTGGCGCGAACGTGCGGCGGCTACCCGGGATCGCGCGCGAGGTGGCCGCGCAGGGCCACGAGATCGGCAATCACACCGAGACGCACGCCCGTCTTTGGCTTCGCAGCCAGGGCTTTCAGCGACGTGAGCTATCGCTGGCTCAAGGGGCCATTCACGAGGCGACGGGGCGGGCGCCGCGGCTATTTCGCCCGCCGTACGGGGTGCGGTGGCCGGGACTCAGCGGGGTGCTGGCTGAGTTGGGGTTGGTGGGGGTGATGTGGACGAGGATTGCTCGCGATTGGAAGGCCGGCGCAGGTGAGGTGGCGCGACGGTTGGGCGAGGGCGCTCGCAACGGCGCCATTCTTTGCCTGCATGACGGCCGCGAGTGCCTGGTGAACCCGGATGTCGCGAGCACGATCGGCGCGCTGGGCGAAGTCCTCCCGCGGCTCCGCTTGGAGGGCTATCAGCTGGTGACCGTCAGCGAGATGCTCGCTAGCGAGCCAGACCCAGCTTCTCCTTCAACTCCCTGACCCGGTCGCGCGAGACGGTGATCCGGGTCCCGGCGGGATCTTTGAGGTTCAAAACGACCCTTCCGCCGAACCATGACGAGAGCTCCTGGATCCACTCGAGATTCGCCAGCGTAGAACGGTGAACGCGTACGAAGTGGCGGGGGTCGAGGCGCGCCTCCAGTTCAGTGATCGTATAGTCCACGCAGTACCGCTTCTGCGGCGTGACGGCGTAGGTCAACTTATCTTCGGCGAGGAAGTGCGTTACCTGGCCGACATCGACGAAGATGGTGCGGTCACCGATGCGGGAGGCGATACGGGTGGGATACGTGGAGGGCACTTGCTGGGCGATTCGGTCGAGCAGCCGGCGCAAGTCCGGCCTGGGCTCGGCTCCGCCCAGTAGCCGCTCCACTTTTGCGAGCGCACGTTGGAGGGCGGCTTCTTCGATGGGCTTGAGCAGGTAGTCGACGGAGGTGACTTCGAACGCGCGGAGGGCGTACTCGTCATACGCCGTGGTGAAAACCACCAGGGGGTGCGCGGACAGCCGGGCGAGCAACTGGAAGCCGTTGAGTTCCGGCATTTCAATGTCGAGGAAGAGAACGTCGGGTTCGGTTCGTTCAATTTCTGCAATGGCTGCGAGCGGATCGGACGTGGACCCGGCTATTTCAATACGCCCGGCGAGGAGGCGGAGGAGACGCCGTAGCGCGAGAGGCTCGTCGTCAACCAGGTAGGCGCGAAGCATGGTCCTCCTTGATGGCGGGGAGATGGAGAAGGACACGCATGCCGCCGTCTACCGGTTCGAGTGCCAGGGCGGCCTGACCTGGAAAGACGGTTTCCAGGCGCGCGCGCAGGGAATCGAGTCCGTGCCCGGTCTGGAGAGCGGCTTCCGTGAACCCAGGCCCGTCGTCTGAGGTGGACACGTACAGCCGGTCATCCTCGCGCCAGGCGCAAATTGCGATGCTACCGCCGCCGCGCCTCGGCGCCACGGCGAACTTCACACTGTTCTCGACCAGAGTCTGGATGCTGTGGGGCGGCAGCAGGCAGGCGTGGAGTTCGGCGGGCGCGTCAATACGGTAGCGGAGGCGATGCTCAAAGCGTGCGGACTCCAGGTCGAGGTAGTCGCGGACAATCTGGAGTTCCTGCTGCAACGGGATCAGGCGGCGGTGCGTGTCGAGGGAGAAGCGCAGGAGGGAGGCCATTTGACCGAGCATCCGTTCGGCCCGCTTTGGGTCCTCCTGGATCAGGGCCGAGATGGAGTTGATGGTGTTGAACAGGAAGTGCGGATGCACACGGGACTCGAGCGAAGACAGTTTTGCTTCCGTGGCCAGATGGAGGGCGCGCTGCCACTCCAGCTCTTTCGTCTTCAGTTCGAGACGTGTTTCTTCCAATCGGCCGCGGAGCAGCGTATACACGTACATCGCGATGCCGGTAATGACGGTGATGACGACGGCAATGCGGAGGGCGTTGCCGTACCAGCGCCAGAAGTACGACGGGGGGAATACCTGCGCCGCCATCAGAACCAGGGAACCGGCGAGGCTTCCCACGCAGGCGATGGCGAGCAGCGTCAGCAGTACCAGGAGCCAACTCAGTGCCCGGGGGAAAGAAGCCATCCACCGTCCGGTGAGCGGAAGGATCGCCTCGGCAAGCATGCCGATGCAGAACGAATAGCAAACACTGATGCCCGCGGCGCGGGCGTACGTATAGGCCGGGAGGCTGGAATCCAACACAAACAGGACCGCGGGATAAGCCAGCCCCCAGAGGGCGCTCCGTACGAACTTGATGGCGGGCGTTCTCATCCGCTACCGAGCCACATGGCACCCGACGCAGCGCGTCTCGGCCGGTTCCAGTTTGCCGCCGGCGAGCCACTTGTCGGCGCGCTTCGCGTAGACGGTGCCGGGGAGCTCGCGGGTGATGCGCTCAAAGAATGCGCGTGCCTTCGTAGCGTCATTCAGCCGGGAATAGCCTTCGGCGAGACCAAACAGCAACTCGCCCTTGGGATGGACGCCGATCTTGTCGAAGTGCGCCGTCTGAACGTCGAGGATCGTCTCGTAGTCCTGAATAGCGGCCTCGAGAAGGGGCCGGCTCTGCTGCGGGGGAGCGAAGCGCGACGCGGTAAACAGGGTAGCGCCTCGGGGCGCCCGGACACCGACGTTCCGCGGAGCGATGGCCACAGCCTCTTCCATCTCAGCCAACGCTTTGGACCAGAGCGCGACGCCCTTCTGCTGGTCACCCTGGCGGAACAGTTCACCCGCCTGTTGCATGAGGCCCGACCCGTGCCATGCAAGCGCTTCGGCGTGCTTCGCATCGCTCTTCAGCACGGCTTCCGTCGCCTTCATCGCGCGCTCGAACGCTTCGCGGTTGCCAGCGAACCCGGCGAAGAAATCGTTTCGCACCACATGATCGAATCGAACCGTTTCGGCCAGCAGGCACGCCGCAACGCCCGCGCCGGCCAGTATCAAGCAGTAAAGACCTTTCATTCCCAGAACCTCCCTCGTCTCGAGAGTAGGCCCGCGCTTGAAAACGCGCTTCTGAAAACCGACGAACTGCCGCCTACCGCCGACGAACCGCGCGACGGCAGGGACGAATCTCATGCGTTCTTTGCGGCGCCGGTGGTCTGGTCATTGGCGGGGTCGAGAAAGGCTTTCGTCGCATCGCTGGTACGCGCCGCGGCGGCGAGAATGGCATCATCGCCCACCTTGGAGAGGGGCGTGTAGCGCGGGTGATGGGACTCCTTATAGGGGTCATTGCGGGCGGCGTTGTAACAGCAGATGAGGGACCAGCGGGAGCGATCGCTGGTGTTGGCGCTGGAGGCGTGAAGCAGGTTGCCGTGGAAAAAGAGACCGGCGCCAGGCTCCATCTCGCAGTAGATCAGTTCAAGGCGCTTCATCGCTTCGGCCACGCGCTCGGGGTCGGCGCCGGTCTGTTCGCCGAAGCGGCCGTGCTCGATCCGGCCCATCAGGTGGGAGCCCTTCAAAACCTGCAGGCAGCCGTTTTCGCGGGTGGCTCTGTCGAGAGCGATGAGGCAACTCGCCATATAGGGAAACAGGCAGCCGTTCTGGTACCAGTAGCCGTAATCCTGGTGCCACTCCCAGGCGCCGCCGACGCGGGGCTCTTTCAACATCAGCTTCGAATGGTAGTGGTAGACCTCACCGCCTAGGAAGGACTCCATGCGATCGACGATGCGCCGGGAGCGGGAGACCATGCCGTAGATGTCGTCGCCGGGATGATTCCAGAGTGAGAGCCGGCTGGCGCGTCCGGATGTGTCCTTGACGTCGAAGGCGTGATCGAGCAGGACGCGGTCGCCCCTGGCGACGCCGAGCAGGAGGGAGGTCTCTTCCTGGGTCAGCAGGCCGGGAACAAGGACGTAGCCGTCCCGTTCGAACTGTGCGAGCTCTGCGGTGTGTTCGGACATAGAGGGATTGTTTCAGGGATCGGCGCAGGACGGCAAGCGGGACCGCGGGGAAGGTGCAGCGTGGTCAAAATGAGTTCGGAGAGCGGTAAGGTTTACTCTGGACTTGGAGTTTGGGGCAACTATTGTGGTTCCCGGTGCGTCCGGTTTGTTGGACTTGACGAGGATTGTGGAGGTGGCAGGCCAGTTGCACGGTGGAAGTGAGCGAGTCTGAGCGTCCCGCAGGGGTCGCACGAACCGCGGGTACAAAGAACAGTACTCCTCCTGGTGAAAGAGGGGCTGGATTCGAAAACAAAAGCATGGTACAACGTGGTTTAAAGCGTACGCTGTGAGTGGTCACGTTCTCTCCGTGACCGGCGCGTGGCGTTGCATCCCTCTGGTCCGCCCTCCGTTGACTGCCTTAAGGCCTCGCCTTATACGGCCGACGCGGCCTCTAGCCGGATGAAGCGAAGGTAGCGTACTTAGCACTCGCCCGAGACATAAAAGCGTCAAATCAAGGAGTCGTCTCATGGAAGGCGATCGAAAATACAAACAGCGGGGCTACATGGACTCCGATCGGGGGGCCGGCAACGGCTATCGGGAAGACCGTCCAAAGCCGCAGGGGCCGCGGCCGCCCATCGACGTCACCGGACCGCGCCTGCCGCGAATGGTGCAGGCCGTGACGGCGTCACGCTGCTGGAACTGCGCCACGACGCTCCCCAGCGGGGTTGACTTCAAGGCGAACTGCCCGAAGTGCAACTCGGCCCTTCACTGTTGCAAGCAGTGTGCGCATTTCGAGCCGTCCACGCGCTTCCAGTGCGTGAAGCCGATCCCGGTCCGGATTGCCTATAAGGACCAGGTGAACGAGTGCGAGTTGTTCTCCCCACGCGTGACCGTGGCGCGGGACGCGGCCTCCCAGGCGCCGCCGGTACGCGCGGCCGTGGCTCCGCCGCGCACGCCGAACGATGCGCGCGCCGCGTTCGACAACCTGTTTAAGAAGTAAACTGGACCTTTGACCGAGCCGGCCCCTCCCTAACACGCCGGACGGCCCGAAGAAGGACATTGTGCGTTCGCCTTTCCCGTTTGTGATCGCGGCTCTTTGTTGTGCCGCTGCCTCCCCTCTCCTTTCCCTTGAAGTGGCCACCGGTTTCCTGCTTGGGCCCCGGTACGACCAGCGCGCGTTTTACGTGCGCTCAGGTCCGGGCGAGGAATGGAAGAAGACCTATTCCGGGCCGGAGTTCCGGCGGCAGGCGCAGGGCAAGATGATGAACCTGCGGTTGGCGCAGGGGCTGTTTCATGACGAATGGTTGACGGAGAAACCGTTTGACCCGGCGAAGAACACTGAAGCGTTGGTGGGTGCCCTCGATTTTTACAGGCAGCACGGCGTCCTGATGATCAACGTCAGCATGCAGGGCGGCAATCCCGGTTATGAGGAGAAGGTCAACGGCATCCGACGGCAGCGTGCGTTTCACTTGGGGCCCGGCGAGGGCGCGGCGGTCAGCGGGTTTCGGGCTGACGGGTCGCTCAAGGAAGAGTGGATGCGCCGGCTGGAGACGCTGCTGCGTGCCGCGAACGACCGGGGCATGGTCGTGAACCTGATGTACTTCTATCAGGGGCAGGATGAGCAGTTCGAGTCTCCAGAGGCGATACAGAAGGCCGCGGCGAACCTGACCGATTGGCTCATCGACAAGAACTTCCGGAATGTGGTGATCGACATCGCCAACGAATGGGACCACAGCGGCTGGGACTTCGACAATTTCATCCCCACCAACCTGGTGCGGCTGGCGGACCAGATCCGCGAGCGGTTTCAGCAGAAGCGCACCGACTGGGCGCTGCCAGTGGGCGCATCGAGCGACGGGCGCATGCTGTATCCGGATTCGCTCATGAAGAACCTGGACCTGGTGATGGTGCATGGCAACCGGTTGAAGCCGGAGGACAAGGGTCGCCGGCTGGCTGATTTTCGCAACTTCGACCGGCCGGTAGTGATGACGGAAGACGACAACGGACGGGAGACGACACCGGCGAACCTGGCGCTGGAACTGGCGAGTTGCTCGATGTTGTTTGAACGCGCGCAGGGGTGGGGATACATGCCGTGGGTGCAGTCGCAGCGCTTCCCGTTCCGCTGGCTGCCGGGGCCGGAGAGCCAGCTGCGGGACGACATGCCGGTGGCTGACCGCGACATGGCGTACTTTCACGCGGTACTCGATCACATCGCCGAGCTGGTGCTGATCAAGCCGCCGTGTGGGAGGAAGCGATGACCATTGCAGAACTCGTGGACATCAGGCGGTTTCGTCTGGTGGAGGGCGCGCCGCCGGCGCCGGGACCGGGCGAGGTGCTGGCGCGAGTGGAAGCGGTGGGCATTTGCGGATCCGATTTGCATAACTTTATGGAGGGCGGGATCGGGGATGCGGTGGCGGTGTATCCGATGGTCCTGGGACACGAGCCGACGGGTGTGGTGGTGGAGTGCGGGCACGGCGTGACCGGCTGGGCGCCAGGCGACCGCGTGGTGCTGGAGCCGGCGATCTACTGTTACCACTGCGAGTTCTGCCTGTCGGGGCGCCACAACGTTTGTAGCAATTTGCGTTTTATGAGCGTGGCGCCGGACCCAGGTTATTTCCGGCAGTTCGTGACGCTGCCGGCGGCGAATCTGCTGCCGCTACCCGCGGGCATGGGCTTCGACGAGGGAACGGTTTTCGAGCCGCTGGCCGTTGCTCTGCACAGCCTTACATTCGCGGACGTGAAGCTGGGCGAGACGGTGGCGGTGTTCGGCGCGGGTCCGATCGGGCTGCTGACCGTGGCGGCGGTGAAGCTGGCCGGCGCGAGGATGGTGCTGGTGGTGGAGCCCGTGGCGCACCGGCGCGAGATGGCCAAGGCGATGGGCGCGGATGAGGTGTTCGACGCGAGCGAGCCGGTGCAGGCGGTGCTGGGCGCGACGCGGGGGCGTGGAGTGGATGTGGCGATCGACTGCGCGGCGAAGGAGGACACCATCAACCAGTGCCTGCACGTCACGCGGAACGCCGGCCGGGTGGTGATCACGGGCATTCCGAGCGAGGTGAAGATACCGCTCGAATTCCACGTGCTGCGGCGGAAGGAGATCCGGTTCTACAATGTGCGGCGGTCGAATCACACGTCGGAACTGGCGCTGGAGTTGATGGCGGAGAAACCGCATTTGTTCGCGCCGCTGGTGACGCACGCGCGCGGGCTGGACGATGTGCAGGGGGCGTTCGAGTTGCTCGAGCGGTACGGCGACGGGGTGGGGAAGATCGTGTTGCGGCCGCAGGGCGGAGTTAGCATGTAGGTATGGCGGCCAGAACCACGCTGACGTTCGCGGAGTTTGAACGCTTGCCGGAGAGCGCCGGCCCGCTTGAGCTCATTGAAGGTGAGGTTTTCCCAGTGCCTCCGGCAGAGAGGCCGCATAACGAGGTAGCTCGGCGGCTCCAGAAACAAATTGAGAAGACGAAGTTGGCGGACGGTACCGATGTCTACGTTGAAGTGGGCTTTCGGCTTGATGAGAGCTGGCTCATCCCAGACGTCAGTGTTCCCTTTCCCGGCCAGCCTGGCCCCCGGTTCTTCGAAGGCGCCCCACGCCTTGCGGTAGAGGTGGTGTCCGCGTCCAACACCGCTCGTGAGTTGGAACACAAGGTCCGCCTTTACTTGCGCGGTGGCGCGGAGGAGGTGTGGGTGGTGTATCCGGATGCGAAGAGCGTGTGGGTGTACGCCAGCGGCAAGCGCAGTGCCGAGTGTCACTCCGGGATGCTGAAGACTGACGTGCTTGGCGGCGAGGCCATCGATCTCGCCGCCGTGTTCCCCGAAGCCTAGCCCCGGCGCTTCGTAGCCGTGCGGACTTCCTCTAACGGTTGCTCCTGCTGCATCGCGCGAGCGTCCAGCATCTCGGCGGCTGTCGGACCCGCGGTCAGCACCTTAGTAACCGGCTGGCCGGCAGGCGGCGTGATTTCGATGGTGATGGCGGATTCGCGGGCTCCCTTCTTGCCGCCGCCCTCCCAGGAGAGCCTGTCGAAGATGCCGAAGAAGCCGTTGGCGGCGAAGAACTCGTCGATGTCGTCGGCCATGGAGACGAAGTTGCGCGCGGCCTTGGTGAGGTCGTCGAGTGGCACGGCTCTGCGCTCCGTGTTGACGCGGTCCACCAGCTGGTCGAGCTCGGTGAGCGCGCGGACGTAACTGTTCTCCTTGTTGAAGAGCGTGCGCAGAACGGCCATGCCGGCGGTTCCGATCGAACCTGCGCCGGATGCGTGGAACCACGAGGGCACGGGTATGGTCATCGAGCTGGCGCTCGTCGGCTTCATGTCCTGGAGGTAGGCGAAGGCAATGAGCACGGTGTCCGAACGGTTCTTCTTGTTCGCCACGGAGGACGTCACGAGCTGCCGCAGCAGACCACGCGCGCGAGGGCCAATTTCGTTGCTCGGCAGCGCGAAGGCATTGCGGACGGCCTGGTCGTCATAGCGCACCACGTACTGCACTTTGACCTTGCCAAAGCCGCCGGGGAACTGGCGTCTCAGGTCCTCAACGAAGCCGGCGCGGTCCGGCAGGAGGCCGAGGGTTTCGGCCAGCGACAAATACAGGGTCAGCTCCTCGGGGTCGGTCTTCTCGTCTTCGTGCGCGAGCTCGTACCGCACGGCCATGCTTTTGAGGGTGTCGATCACGTAGCGGCCGTCGCGCCCGGGCGGCTGCATCGTCTCGGCAACCGTGCGCAACAGGAAGTGGCTGGCCAGCGTTTCCTTCTCCTTGTCGCGCCCGGATCGCTTAAACCGCTTCAGGCCCGTGTCCGTGGCGAAGATGTGCAGCAATCCGCCGTCGCGCTCTTCGATGGTATGTTCGGTGTCCTGCAGCAGCGTGGCAATGGAGACGAACTGCCAGCCCATGATGTTGAACGTGAACTCCATCGACTCGGAGAGCTGGTGCGTCATCACGCCCTGGTTCAGTTTGGCGATGGCGGTATCGAAGTTCTGCATCACGCCGGTGAGGTCGCCCTTCGAAGCATCTTCGAACAAGCGGCGGCCGGCGTCGTCCGCGAGGTTGATTTCAACGTCGACGAGCGCGGTGTTCGCCGAAGCGCGGCTATAGGCGAGGCTCGCCTTCATCGTGAAGTTCTGCTTCGCGGCCGCACGCAGCTTGGCGTACCAGCGGTCTTTGAAGCTGTCGACGGCGTCGAGTCCCTTCTTGATCTCTTCGAGCGCCTTGCCCGCATCGCTCTTCTTGATCTCGTCGAAGCTCTTGCCGACCAGGCGTTCGACGAGACCCTGCAGGCGCTCGTCGGCGAGGTTCACAACGTCCTTTGTGGTTTTGAGCTTTCGCAGCTCGCCGAAGAGAGACCGCAGCGGGAACTCCTGGCGCACACGGTCGACGAACTCTTTGACGTCCTTTTCTTTGCTGCCGTTGAAGAATTGGTCCGCTTTCTGCGCGAGCTCGAGGAAGCGCCGGAACTCGGCGTCGTCGAGCAGCGCGTCCATGGCCCGTTCGTTCAGCAGCCGCCGCAGCAAAGCGAACGCGAGGGACTCGGTGTTTACGAGCGACTGCAATCGGTCGCGGCTGGCGACGGACGCGAGGAGGCCCATGACCTTGGCGATGTCGGAGTTGCCGTTCAGGAAGTCCTGATAGAGGCCGAGGATGCGCTTGTCGAGGTTGGCGAAGGCCTCAGTCACCACGGACATCTTCGCTAGGAACGCATCGAGGTTCGCGTTCGTCAGCGCCGCGCCCAACTGTTCCTGCGCGAGTTTGTGAATGAAGCCTTTCGCGAGCTTGCCGGCTTCTTTCTCCAGTTCTTCGACGTTCGCGTACTTGCGGGCTTTGTCGAAGTAGCCGAGGATGCGCTCAGCGTCGCTGCCGATCAGCTTGGAGAGAAACTCGTCGGCGTCGGCGGGCAGGCCGTCCAGCTTCACGTCGGCGTCCAGCCCGAAGTCGGCAGCGAAGGAGAAGCGGCTGCTGCGGCTCTTGCGCACCACCAGGCGAACCCAGTTCGGGCGGGAGCCGCGGCGCGACTCGAGCGTGAACTCGCCGGCCATTTGATAGCCAACAGACACCGCCGCCATGGCGCGGACGGCGTACTCCAGATCGAGCTTCAGCTGATTCGCCTCGAAGGATTTGGACCCCGTGACAGAGTATCCCCAGCGAAGACCGGCGTTGAGCTTGAGGTAGCCGGAGAGGTGAGTGATGAGCACCTCGCCGGGGTCGGGGATTTCGGACACCGTGTCCGCCTGCTGCGGCAGGCGCATAGTCTTGAAGAAGTCGCCGATGATATCCGCGACGGTCTGGTCCTGCCGGTAGAACTTGAGACGCTCGTAGCCGACGCTGCCGCCGGCTGCCACGCCGAACGTGGCGGACAGCGGTCCGGCGGGGAACGAACCCGAGAGCGCGGCGTCGCCCTTGGCGCCAAGGCTTAGGCGCAGGCAGAGTTGATCGCCGGTCAGCAGGTCCCGCAGACCGTAGGCGCGGAGGCCTTCGGCATCGGCGCCGGGAAAGTAGACCTGCATCTGGTGCATCGCGGAGCCCGAGACGTTGAGGCCCAGCGCCAGGCCGCCTTTCTTGCCGAAGGTGAGCTTGGTGCCGGCGGAGACGCTGAGGTCGGCAATGCGGTCTACGTCGTCGGTGAACTTGCCGCCGTTGCGGAAGAGCGCGCTCCAGAGGTCGCGGTCGGTCGCAAACTCGAGCGTGCCTGCGCCGTTCAGGAACGTGCGCCGGAAGTTTTCCTGGGTAACGGGAAGGGACAGAGACAAGATGTCCTCCTTCCGGCGCCGTTCTGGAGCCGGGCTCTACATCATAGCTGTCGGCGGCGCCGGTTCGTCGGGGCTGCCCGCCTTCGTCAGGGGCGTCCTGACCATGTAGAACGCGAGAATGGCGAGCACGATGGCTCCCATGACGATGGGCGGATCGGGGAAGATCGTCAGAATACTGGAGAGGGGCTTGTCGGCGAAGGCGAAGCCGCCTTTGAGGAGGCCCATCAACGCTTCCCCGGCGATGAGGCCGGAGGCGATGAGGACGCCGGCGTTTTCGACGCGCGCCTTTTGCGCATCGTTGAAGCCGCGGCGGTCACGCATGGAATCAGTGGCCCAGCGCAGGATGCCGCCGACGAAGATCGCAAACGTGGTTTCGAGGGGCAGGTACATGCCGACCGAAAACAGCATGGGGCTCTTGACCTGGACCATGATCAGGGCGAAGCCCATCATGATGCCGGTGACGACGAGCGGCCATGCCATCTGGCCGCCGACGATACCTTGGGAGAGCATGGCCATGAGGCCGGCCTGCGGCGCGGAAAGTTTGGGGTCGCCGAAGCCAATGCCGCCCTCATTGATGTTGCCGACGTGGAGGAAGAGCAGCGGGAAGTAGAGGAGCGCGCTGGCGACGAAGACGCCGAGAAAGTCGCCGATCTGCATGCTGCGGGGCGTGCCTCCGAGGATGTGGCCGACCTTGAGATCCTGCAGCATCTCGCCAGCGACGGCCGACGATACGCAGACGACAGCGGCGACGCCGAGCACGGCGGCGATACCGGTCATGCCCTGCACGCCGATGGCGACCATGAGCAACGCGGCGATGATCAGCGTGGAGAGCGTGAGACCGGAGATGGGATTGTTGGAGGAGCCGATCATGCCGACGAGGTTGCCGCTGACCGCGGCAAAGAAGAAGCCGAGGATGATCATGACCACCGCGGCGAGGCTGGCACTGACGAAGTCGCCGGTGAAGAGCGAGTAGAGCACCACCATTGCGACGAGGACGAGGCCGATGCCCGCAAATACCGTTTTTGCACTGAGGTCGATATCCATGCGGGCGGTGGAACTGCTCTGCTGGCCTGCCTTCTTGAGGTCAGAGATGGCGCGGCCGAGGCCAGCGCCGAGGCTCTTGCGCATGCGGAACAGCGTGTAGCTGGCGCCGACGAGCATGCCGCCGACAGCGATGGGCCGCACGATAAAGCGCCACACAGCCGCGGCTTGTCCCGCCCAACCCTCTTCGCCCGCCGCTGCCGGCACAAAGGTGTTCAGTTGGGGGCCCATGAAGTAGATGAGCAGCGGAACCAGCAGGCCCCAGGCGATGACGCCGCCGGAGAAGTTGAGCGCGGCGAGGCGCGGGCCGATGATGTAGCCCACGCCCAGATACGCAGGGCTGACGGCGGGCGCCGACACCAGGGTGATGCCGCCCGTATTCACGGCGTTTGCGGTCTGTGCCGTACCAAAGCGGATGGAGGTTTGGCCAAGGCGGCCGACGTGGACCAGGAAGTCGCGGCTGGCGGAGAAGAGCTTGAATTCGCCCAGCAGGTAGATGACGGCGCCCACGCCCATCGCCTGGAACAGATTCTTGGCGGCATCGGCGCCGCGCTGTCCGGCTTTGTGAATCTCGGCGGCCGCGGAGGATTCGGGGTAGGGGAGGTCTGGATCCTCCACCATTACGCGCCGCAGCAGGGTGACGAACAGGATGCCGAGCACGCCGCCCACCAGCATCAGCGCGGAGGACTTCCACCAGGCTTCGAACGTATCGAAGCGCAGCCACGCCTGGGAGATGACGAAGGCGGGAATGGTGAAGATGGCGCCGGCGGCGACGGACTCGCCGATGGAGCCAACCGTGCGCGCGATGTTCTCTTCGAGAATCGACGCCTTGAACAGCCGGAGCACGGCCATGCCGATGACGGCCGCCGGGTAGGTGGCAGCGATGGTCATGCCGGCACGCAGCCCAAGGTAGGCGTTTGCCGCGCCGAGGATTACGGTCATCACCAAGCCAAGGAGGACCGCGCGGAACGTGAACTCCGCCATCTGCACGTGCTGAGGAACGTAAGGTTCAAACTTCTTGCCTGTCGGCGTATTCACCTGGGAACTCCTTGAGAAAGAAGATCATACCATCGCGGGCCGATTAGCCCAGCCGGGCTTTCACCTTGTCCGCCAGCAGCTTTCCGTCTACGCGCTTGCCGGCGAGCCTGGCCTTCACGGCGTTCATGACCAGGCCCATCTGCTTGGACGACGCGGCGCCCGTCTCGGCTACGGCGGCGTCAATGGCCGCCGCCATCTCTTCTTCACTCGCGGAGGCAGGCAGGTAGCTTTCAATCAGCTTCGCTTCCGCTTCTTCTTTGAGGGCCTGTTCCTCGCGGCCGCCCTTTCGGAACATATCCGCCGACTCCTTGCGCTGCTTGATGAGCGACGACATCACGGCCATTTCGGCGGCGTCGTCGAGCGGCTTCCCGGGGTTGTCCACCTTGGCCTTCATCAGTGCCGCCTTCATCATGCGCAGGGCGCTGAGGCGGTCCTCTTCCTTGGCCTTCATGGCGGCCACCATGTCCTTCTGGAGACGATCGAGCATCGACATGACGTCTGCTATTCTAAGTAATTCAGACCTCCTGATTTACACCACCCATGCATATTAAAAAGCAGCGCTTGTTAACCCCAGGTCCGACGCCCCTTCTGCCAAAGGCGCTTCAGGCCATGGCCGCTTCCGACATTCATCACCGTACGCAGGACTTCCGCGAGCTGTACCGCCAATGCCTGGCGGACCTGAAAGAGGTGATGGGCACGCAGAACGACGTGCTTTCGCTGGTGGCTTCCGGCACCGGCGCGATGGATGCCTCCGTGTCGAATTTCTTCTCGCGCGGTGACAAGGTTGTGGTCTGTTCGGCCGGGAAGTTCGGCGAGCGCTGGGTCGAGATTGCAAAGGCTTATGGCTTGGACGCGGTTGTGCTCACGGCCGAGTACGGCGACGTGGTGACGCCGGAGCGGGTGAAGGACGCGATCGATTCGAACCCCGGCGTGAAGGGCGTGTTCGTGCAGGCGTCGGAGACATCCACCGGCGCGGCGCACGACGTGAAGGCGATGGCGGAGATCATTCGCAAGACAGACGCGATTTTTGTCGTCGACGCAATCACCGGCCTGGGCACGATGCCACTCGACATCGACGGCTGGGGGATCGACGTGGTGATCGGCGGGTCGCAGAAGGCGTTCATGATCCCGCCGGGCTTGGCGTTCATGGCGATCAGCGCGAAGGCCTGGGAGCGGCAGCCGTCGGCGAACTTACCGCGATACTACTTCGATTTGAAGAAAGAGAAGAAGAACGCGGACAAGGGCGAATCGAGCTGGACGCCTTCGACGGCGCTGCTGCTGGCGCTGGCGGAAGCGCTGAAATACATTAAGCAGCTCGGCATGGACAAGCTGGTGGAGAACGCGCAGATGCTGGCGCGGGCGACGCGCGAGGCGTCGACGGCGCTGGGTCTGGAACTGTTCGCCAAGACGTCGCCGGGCTCGTCGATTACCGCGATCAAGGCGCCGGCAGGCTGGGACTCCGCGGTCATCGTCAAGGGCTTCCGCAACCGCTTTGGCGCGATTATCGCCAACGGCCAGGGCACCATGCAGGGCAAGATTTTCCGCATTGCGCACCTCGGCTATTTTGATTTCGCGGACCTGTTCGCCGTGATCGCCGGCCTGGAGATCATCCTGGCGTCCAACGGGTATGACGTGAAGTTCGGCACCGGCGTAGCGGCGGTGCAGAACGTGTATGCGGCGGCGGCGCTCGAGAAGGAAGCGGCGGTGAAGGCATGAAGGTTCTCGTCGCGGAGCCGATGTCTCCGGCCGCGGTGGAACTGCTGCAGAAGCAGCCGGGCCTGGACGTCGTCGTTTCGAATCCGAAGGAGTACGCCGCGCACCTGGCGGACACGGACGCACTGGTGGTCCGCAGCGCGGTGAAGGTGACGAAGGAAGTTCTGGAGAAAGCCCCGAAGCTGCGGGTGATCGGGCGGGCCGGTGTCGGGGTGGACAACGTCGACCTGCCGGCGGCGACCTGCGCGGGCGTGCTGGTAATGAATACTCCCGGCGGGAACGCCGTCTCCGTCGCGGAGCACACGCTCGCGCTGATGCTGGCGCTGGCGCGCGCGGTTCCTCAGGCGACCGCCTCGACGACTGGCGGCAAGTGGGAGAAGAAGAAGTTTCTCGGCAACGAGCTGCGCGGGAAGGTGCTCGGCGTGGTTGGCCTCGGCAGCATCGGCCGCGAGGTGGTGCGCCGGGCGGCGGCGTTCGAGATGCGTATCCTGGCGAGCGACCCCTACGTCAGTCCGGCGGCGGCGACGGACTACGGGATTGAGCTAGTGTCCCTCGAAGCGCTACTCGAGGAAAGCGACTACATCTCGCTGCACGTCGCTTTGACCCCGGAAACGAAGCACATGATCAACCGGGACGCTATTGCGAAGATGAAAGCGGGCGTCCGGATCATTAACTGCGCGCGCGGGGAGTTGGTGGATGGAGCCGCGCTGCGCGAGGCGCTCGAGTCCGGCAAGGTGGCGGGGGCGGGCCTGGACGTGTTCGACCCCGAGCCGCCGGCGGCGGACGACCCGCTTCTGAAAGCGCCGAACCTCCTTGCCACGCCGCACATTGCGGGTTCAACCGAAGAGGCGCAGGAGATTGTCGGCATCCGCATCGTCGAGCAGATGATCCAGTACCTGCGCGACGGCGTCGCGCTGAACGCGGTGAATATGCCGGCGCTTTCGCCCGAGCAGTATAAGTCCGTAGGCCCCTACTTGACGCTGGCGGAGCGGCTGGGCGCGTTCGCCGCGCAAGCGGCTTCCGGAAATCCGAAGGCGTTGCGGCTGGTGTACGCCGGCAACATCGGTGACGGCACACACCTCATTCGGAACAGCGCGCTGGCCGGTGCACTGAACCGGTGGCTATCGAACCGGGCGAACGTCGTGAATGCGATGCAGATGGCGGCGCAGCGCGGGCTGGAGGTGGGTGAGCGCCACGAGAAGCGCGGCAGCCACACGGATTCGATTCGCGTGGAACTGGAGACGGATCGCGGCGTGACGTCCGTGGAAGGTGCGGTGGTCCTCGACAAGCCGCGGCTGCTGCAGGTGGACGGCATCTACTGCGAGACGCCGCTCGCCGGGCACCTGATTTTCATGAAGAACGACGACGTGCCGGGCGTGATCGGGCATGTCGGCTCGGTTCTGGGCAAGAACGGCATCAACATCGCGAACTTCTCGCTGGGACGCGAGGAGAGCGAAAAACCGTTGTCGGCCGTAGCGGTCGTGGAGACGGATGATACCGTGCCGGAAGGCGTGCTGGCGCAGTTGCTCGAGAACAAGGCAGTGCGCTCGGCGCGCACAGTCGAGTTCGCCTGATCGTCATCCCCGCTCGATCTGCTGCCGCAGGTCGGGCGGGTACAATTCAACAAGTTCCGGATAGGCCTCGGCGAGGCGAATGAGATCGAGTTCGTCCTTCTTACGCTTGCTGAGGCGGCGCTGTGGGTCGGCATACGCCCACAACTTGCCTTGCGTGACATCCCTCAAGCAGGCTACGCAAACCCGAACGCCGAGCACTTCGGCGGCTTGCGCTCGTGACAAGAAAGGTTGGTAGCGGTTATCAAGAGTGAATTGCATGCGGAGTTGACTTGCGGGGGCAGCAGCATTCACCGAGTAGGGGTGCCTTTCGAGAGAGAATCCGAACGACTTCAGCAGTTCGCAGACCGAGTCCAAGCGACCACCGACAACGACGAGGTCGGCGTCCAGCGTGTATACCGGCTCGACGTAGCAATTGACTGCGAGTCCCCCGATCAGGCAATAGGGTCCCGAACCTTCGCAGACTCGGATTAACGTGGCGAAGTCGCTTGCCCCGCCATGCGTTGTCAATTCGTAAACCTCCGCGGCCGTCACACCACCAATTTACGGCACTAGTGTAGTGCGTCATAAATAGTAACGATTATTGCCGCGCCTTCGTCTCTACAATGAGAGGACGAAGGATGCGCGTAGCTCGACCAGTCACTTTGGATTTGGAACAACGCCAGGCTCTACAGCAGCAAGCCCGGGCACGA
>JANRJO010000096.1:0-2149 GCA_033763935.1 Bryobacteraceae bacterium | reverse complement strand
CACGTCCATGCCGGAACGCTTGGGCAGACCGAGGTCGAGGATCACCAGATCGTAGGAATGGTTCCTGAGCGCGTTATCCGCCGCAGCGCCGTCCTTGACCCAGTCCGTCGAGAATGCACGATCCCGCAAGGTTTCCGCGAGGGTCTCGCCGATCAGCGTGTCGTCTTCCACCAACAACAGTTTCATGACACCGATGGCCTTTCGTGGAGGGGTCGTGAGATCACCTGGCGCCGCGGGCGAGACCCGTGAGGATTTCACGGGTACGCCCGCCGACGCTGCATGTTACTGCGCACCGCCGCTGGTCGTGCCGGTGTGCTCGCTTTTGTGAGCCGAGGCGACGTCGGACCGGACATCGTGCAACGCTGACGCGGACTCTCGTGCGCGCCAATTCTCGAAGGAGGCGTCCCGCCCAGCGAGAACGGTCCGTGGCGCGGTCATCGTCATTTCCCGTTGTACGGTCCGACCGGCGAACTGTGTCTGCTGCCAGGCGGGAAACGGATCCCGGTCCGCGAGGGCCGGTTGGGCGAGCGCCGCGCCGAGGGTGGCGAGCAGGGCGCCGGCGAGCACTCTGGCGGCGGTCCTCCGAGGGGAAAGCGGGGTGGTGGCGAAAGCCGACTTCGTGTTCATGTTGTCCTCCGTTCGTTGGGTCGCTAAGCCGATGCGGCCTGCGATGGACGACAGTTTTCCTCGCGAAACTTAGAAGACGCTTAAATCGATCCGCTCCCCTGCTGGATCTGCGCCTGCGGGCGGGAGCATGTGATCGGGCCTGCACTTTGTCCCGACCGCACGATGTCGCCAGCTCCTGCGGCGCCCCTTCTTCCCTGGAGCGGAAGAGTTGCGTCCAAAGAGTTGCGTCCAACCTTGAGCCCGCTCTGAAGTCGTGATACGTTGAACCTCGAGACCGGTGCTTTGCGGGACCGGCGAAGGCAGACCTGATCGTGCGAGCCGGACATGCGCGCTCGTACTGTCGGTCCGAGCCATTGTCCCCGTGGCGCTGGTTGGTCGTGATGGAACCGACGTAGCCAGTTCAACGTGGTGCGTTCGTGGTGACCAGACACGTTCCGACGCTCGCCAAGCTGACGCGACCCCGCGTGCACGACGCGGTGCCCCGCGAACGCCTGTTCGCCCGGTTGGACCAGGAGCGCTCGCATCGGTCGGCCCTGTGCGTCGTTGGACCACCGGGGGCCGGCAAGACCACGTTGGTTGCCAGCTGGCTGGACGCGCGCCGGCACGACGGTATCTGGTTCCAGGTCGATCCAGGCGATGGTGACCTCGCTACTTTCTTCTACCACCTTCGCCTCGGCGCGACGTCGTTTGTCCGCAAGGGGCAACGGACATTGCCCCTGCTGACCCCCGAGTACCTCCCGGACATCGAAGGATTCGCGCGGCGCTTCTTTCGCGATCTCTTCGCCCGATTGCCGGACGGTGCCACGCTGGTGTTGGACAACTACCAGGAAGTTCCCGCCGATCAGCGCTTCCATGCCGTCGTCGCGCAGGCGATCGACGAGATTCCCCGCGGCATCACCGTCATCGTCGTGTCCCGGCGGGATCCCCCCGACGCTTGCGCTCGATTGATCGCCAACGAGAACGTGAGTTTCATCCAGTGGGAAGATCTGCGACTCACGCCGCAGGAAGCCCGGGCCATCAGTGCGAAGCGCACCTCACTGACTGAACAGGAGTTCGACACGCTGTACCGGGCGAGTGATGGTTGGGCTGCAGGCCTGACGCTCATGCTCGAGCGACTCAAGCGCAACGGTATCGTCCCGGAAGCGGTGGCGGCAGAAACGCGCGAGGCCGTGTTCAACTACTTCGCCGGTGTCATATTCGACCGATTGCCGGCCCAGACGCAGCACGTTTGCCTGACCACGGCGCTGCTGCCCCAGATCACCGCGAGCGGTGCGGAGCTTCTCAGTGGGCTCACGCAGGCAGCGCGTTTGCTGGAGACGCTCTATCGCGATCGGTTGTTCACGGATCGCCGCATGGTCGTCGCGGCCTATCGCTACGCTATTGCTGGTAGTGAGACCCTGGTAGCGACGTATCAATACCATCCCCTGTTTCGCGAGTTCCTGCTCGAGCGCGGGCGCCTCGCCTGGTCGGTCGAAGTCCGCCGGAACCAGTTGTTGAAGGCGGTGTCGCTGCTGGAGGTGAG
>JANRJO010000068.1:0-203337 GCA_033763935.1 Bryobacteraceae bacterium | reverse complement strand
GGGTTGGTCAACTTCAGCATGAAGCGGGTAATGCCGCTATTGAGGTCCATGTCCATCAGCAGGACCTGCATGTCGGGCATGCGGGAGATGGCGGCAGCCACGTTCACGCAGACGGTGGTGGTTCCCACGCCGGGCTTGGAGGGCAGAAAGCTGAACAACTGGTCAGTAGCCAGCAGCGCGGGGGGCTTCAAGGCCAAGACTTCGCAGACGCGGGCGAGCGTCTGCTCGACGGTCGCGCGGTCAAACGGAGCGTGAACGAACTCGCGAATCCCGGTGCGCATGACCTCCAGCAGGACGTCGGCCTCGCAGATTCTGCCGAAGGCGACGATCTGGGCGCCCGGAATGATGTCCACGATGGCGGGCGTCAGGACCTGCACTTCCGATAGCGTTTCCGCGCTCAGAAAGACTACCTGGGGCGCCGTTGTGCGCAACATGCGAACCAGTTCCGTCAGTGCGGGGTAGTGGTCCGTTTGGCGGGCCAGCATCACCTGGCCGGTCTCCTGGAGGGCGACCTCCAATTCCTGACCCAGCGCGCGATCAGGGCATATCATTACGCCCCTCAGCATGTCACGCCCCTTAACATGTCGCGCCCCTTAGCATGTCACTAGGCCCGCTAAGCATTTCACGTCCTCCGCCGCCAAGGACACCGGACTTCTCACCGGCCTGTCCTCCGGAACTCTCTCTTCCTTCATATCGGATAGTTCTCGGAATCGGGAATCGAACTTCTTACTTAGGGAGGCGCCCCAGAAACACCTTAGTCGGCGTCAGGGAGAGTGATGGCGCCCTCAAGGTACGGCGCCACCTGCCCTTTTACAATGACCCGCTCGCCGCGCCATTCGCAGTGCAATTCCCCGCCCCGGCTGGAGACCTGGCGGGCAAACATACGCTGCTTGCCAAGGCGCTCGCCCCAGAACGGCACCAGCGAAGCGTGAGCGGAACCGGTGACGGGGTCCTCCGGCACTCCCTTGGCGGGGGCAAAGAAGCGGGAGACGAAGTCACAGTTCCTGCCGGGCGCGGTGGCGATGACGGCGAAGCGGTCAATGGCGGAGAGCTTCGCCATGTCCGGCGCCAGCGCGAGCACCTCTTCTTCGGTTTGGTAGAGCGCGAGGTAGTCGCGTGAGCCGAAGAGGGCGGCCGGAGGAGCGCCAAGGGCGTCGGCCAGGGCCGCGCTCGGCGGGCAGGGGGTGGGTTTTCGGGCCGGCAGGTCCAGGGAGAGGAGCTCGCCATCGCGCTCCACCAGCAGTTCGCCGGAACGCGTGTCGAAGGCCACCGACTGCCGATGCGGTTCCAGGTGCTGGAAGATGACATAGGCGGAAGCGAGGGTGGCGTGCCCGCAGAGGTCGACCTCGACGGCGGGGGTCATCCACCGGAGATGGTAGCGGTCGCCGTTCTTGACGAAGAAGGCCGTCTCGGAGAGGTTGTTCTCGGCGGCAATGGCCTGGAGGGTGGAATCGGCGAGCCAGTTTTCGAGCGGTACGACGGCGGCCGGATTTCCCGCGAACGGCCGGGAGGTAAAGGCGTCAACCTGGTAGAGCGGGAGCTTCATGGCATGACAGTGTAGCGCGTGGTAGGTTGAAGAGGTTGCGCTCCCGAACTCTCGAATGGACGGTGCTGGTGTGGATGATGCAGCACGCGGCTGCTTATGGGCAAAGCAGCCTCACGGTGCAGGAAGCGGTCAGCCGGGCACTTGGGGCGCATCCGGCACTGAGCGCAAGTGAAGGGCGGGTTGCCGCGAGCGAGGGGCTTCAGCTGCAGGCCGGCCTGATGCCGAACCCGCGGCTGATTCTGCAGACCGAGAACACGCGCCCGTACGGCAATCCGGCGTTCCAATTCTGGCGTGACACGGACAATTTCGCGTTCCTGCAGCAACCGATCGAGACCGGGGGCAAGCGGAACCGCCGGGTGGAGGCCGCTTCACTGGCAGTGGAACGAGCCGAGCGCGAGCGAGACGTCCTCCGCTGGACGATTGCGGCGAGGGTGCGCCAGGCGTACTGGCAGGCGGCGGGCGCGCGGCGGATCTACGACCTGTTTGCGGAGACGGTACGGAATTTCGGTCAGGTGGTGGAGTATCACGAGCTTCGGGTGCGGGAAGGCGCGATGGCCGAAGTGGACCTGATCCGCATCCGGCTGGAGGCGGAGCGGCTGGCGATCGCGGCGAACGCGGCGTCGCTCGAGGCGGACCGGGCGCGCATCGCGCTGTTTCGAGAGATGGGCGCGACGGAGTTTCCCGCGGTCACCTACGCCGACCCGCTCGACCAGTGGCCGGGCGCGATACCGGCTCCGAACGTGGAACAAGCACTCGAGAACCGTCCGGACCTGAGACTGGCGCGCACGGCTGTGGAAGCAAGCCGCCGCAACGTGGCCCTGCAACGCGCGAACGCCACACCGAACGTCGATCTCGTGTTCGGCTGGAAGCGCACTTCGGGACTCGACACGATGATTGGCGGGCTGCAGTGGGATCTTCCCTTCCTGAACCGCAACCAGGGCAACGTCGCCGCCGCCGGGGGAGAACTGCGCGCGGCCGAAGCGAGCCTTGCCGCTGCCTCCGCCCTCGCCCGCGCGGAAGTGAATTCCGCGCGGGCCGATTACGAGATTCGGCGACGCCAGGTGACACAGTATCTCGGCACGCTTCGAGACCGGGCGGCGGAGAGCCAGCGGATCGCGCAGGCTGCGTATCGGGAGGGCGGTTCGGATCTGCTGCGGCTGCTGGATGCGGAGCGAACGCAGATTGAAGCGCAGGTGCTGTACTATCGGACGCTCGCCGAGTACCGTCAGAGTATTGCCGCGCTGGAATCGGCGATGGGGGTGATTCAGTGAGAGTACGGTGGGCGGTGGTCTGCTGCGTCCTGCTCGCGGCGTGCGGCGCAAAGAAGGAACCGGCCGCGGTTCAGGCGGAGGCGCGGCCGGCGGCCGCGGAGGAGTTACGAGTTGTCTCGCTGAGTCCGGAAGCCCAGAAGGATGCGGGGGTGGCATTCGAATCGCTTGTGCGGCGAGCGATTCCGGAAACGCTCGAGGCCACGGGCCGGCTTACTCCGGATGAGAACCGGGTGTGGCGGGTGGGGGCGGTGACGGAGGGTAGGATCGTTCGCGTGCTGGCGAAGGTGGGCGACGCGGTGGAGACGGGGCAAGTGCTGGCGCGGATGCACAGCCACGACATCCACGAGTCGCGCGCGCTCTACCGGAAGGCGGTGGGGGAGGTGGCGCGGCTGCGGTCGGCCGTGACGTACGCGCAGCGCGCGCGGGACCGGGCGCGGCGCCTGCATGAGTTGAAGGCAGGGTCACTGGAGCAGGCGGAACTCGCCGAGACGCAGTGGCGCAATGCGCAGACGGAACTCGAGAGCGCGGAGGTGGAAGTGCGCCGCACCCGCCAGCATTTGGAAGAGTTCCTGGGGATTCCGGCGGATCATGTGGACGAACACCATCCGGGCGCGTTCGATCACGACGATGACCTGATCCCAGTGAAAGCGCCGGCTCCGGGCGTCCTTCTGACGCGTAACGTCACGCCGGGGACGGTGGTCACGCCGGCGAGCGACCTCTTCGTTCTTGCCGACCTCTCTTCGCTGTGGGCGGTGCTGAGCGTGAGCGAAGAGCACCTGGTGAAGCTCCGCGCGGGCCTGCCGGCGGCGCTGCGGGTGCAGGCGTACGACGTTCCTTTTCGCGGCAAGATCGTGCGCATCGGAGAGGAGCTGGACCCGACGACTCGCACCATCAGCGTGCGCGTGCAGCTGGAGAACCGCGGCCTGCGGCTGAAGCCGGAGATGTACGCGACAGCGGAGATTGAGTTGGGGGCGACGGAAGCCGCGCTCTTTCTTCCGCAGTCGGCGACCCAGGAAGTGAACGGGCAGCTGGTTGCGTTTGTGCGGCGCGGGGCGAGCGAGTTCGAGGTACGGCCGGTAGAACTCGGGCGGACGGCGGGCGGCCGCCGCCAGGTACTGGGCGGACTGAAGGATGGGGAAACAGTGGTGACGCACGGCAGCTTCATTCTGAAGTCGCAGCTGCTGAAGGCGTCGCTGGCCGAGGAATAGGACGCGTGCTGACCTGGTTGATTGACTTTCACCTGCGCCACCGCTGGCTGGTTCTCGTCGGCCTGGCGGGCCTGCTCGCCGCGGGGCTCTACACGATGCTGCAGATCCCGGTGGATGCGTTTCCGGACCTGACGAACAACCAGGTGGTCGTGGTCACGGAATGCCCCTCGATGGCGCCGAGCGAGGTGGAGCAGCTGGTGACCTTTCCCATCGAGACGGCGCTGATGGGCATTCCGCGGACGGAAGGCATCCGCTCCGTTTCGAAGCTCGGGTTATCGATGATCACGATCGTCTTCGACGATGCGGTGAGCATCTACTTCGCCCGGCAACTGGTGAACGAGAGGCTGCAGGAGGTGCGCGCGCGGCTGCCCGAGGGTCTTGACCCAACGTTGGGGCCGCTGGCAACGGCGTTCGGCGAAGTGTACCAGTACACGATTGAGGGCGAGGGGCGCAGCGGCATGGAGCTGAAGACGATCCACGACTGGATGATCAAGCTGCCGCTGCGCACGGTACCGGGAGTGAACGAGGTGAACACCTGGGGCGGCGAGACCAAGCAGTACCAGGTGGAAGCGGACCCGGCGCGGCTGCTTCGGTATGGCCTCACGTTACGCGACGTGTACGAACGGGTTCGGGAGAACAACGCCAACTTCGGGGGCGGATTCATTGAGCACGCGGCGGAGCAGTACACCATCCGGGGGCTGGGCCGGAGCCAGGACGCGGAGGATCTGCGGCGGGTGGTGGTGCTGGCGCGCGCCGGCACTCCGGTGCTGCTGCGGGACGTAGCCGACGTCAGGGTGGCGGGCATGCCGCGCCAGGGGGCGACGCTGCGCGACGGCCAGGGTGAGACGGTTTCGGGCATGGCGATCATGCTGAAAGGGGAGAACGGCAAGCAGGTGATCGAGCGGGTGAAGGCGAAGCTCGCCTCCCTGCGACTGCCTGCCGGCGTCCGCGTCAACCCTTTTTACGACCAGAGCACGGTGATCGACGGCACCATTGCGACGGTACGGAAGAACCTGTTCGAAGGGGGCGTGCTGGTTATCGCCGTGCTCTTCGCCTTCCTCGGCGATTTCCGCGCAGCGCTGCTGGTGGCTGCGGTGATCCCGCTTTCCATGCTGTTCGGCTTCATCGGCATGGCAATCTTCGGCGTCTCCGCGAATCTGATGAGCCTGGGCGCGATCGACTTCGGCATGATCGTGGACGGGGCGGTGGTGATGGTGGAGAACTCCGTCCGCAAGCTGCACGGCGTGAAGCCGGGCCATCGCGAGCAGGCACGGGAGCGGATGCGGGCGGCGGCGCACGAGGTGGCGCGACCGATCGTGTTCGCGGTGGCCATCATCATCGCCGTGTACCTGCCCATCTTCTTTCTGGAGGGTCTGGAGGGGCGGATGTTCCGGCCGATGGCGATCACGGTTTGTGCGGCGCTGCTGGGCAGCCTGGTGCTGGCGCTCACGGTGGTTCCGGCGGGGGCGGCCGTACTGCTGGCGAACGGCGTTCGGGAGCGCGACGAACATTGGTTTGGGTGGGTGCGGCGGCGCTACGAAGCGGTTCTCCGGTGGACGCTCCGGCACCGCGTGCTGACGGTGACCACCTCGGTGGCTGTCCTTGCGGTATCACTGGCTTCGATCCGCTGGATGGGAACGGAGTTCATGGCGCGGCTGGACGAGGGATCGATCCTCATTGAGACGCGCAAGCTGCCCGGCATTTCACTGACCGAGTCGGTCCAGATCTCGAACCGGGTGGAGCGGCTGGTGAAGACGTTTCCCGAGGTGACGGGAGTGGTGACGCGGATCGGCCGCCCGGATGTAGCCACCGAGGCCATGGGCATCTACCAGGGCGACGTTTACGTGCTCCTGAAGCCGCGGGAGCAATGGCGAGCGAACCTGACCAAGGATCGCCTCATTGAAGAAATGGACTCGCAGTTGGAGAAGGTGCCGGGCGTCAGCTACAACTTCACGCAACCGATGGCCATGCGGCTGGACGAAACGATCTCCGGCATCAAGGCGGACGTGGCGGTCAAAATCTTTGGGGAAGATCCGCGCACGCTGGAGCAACTCGCCGAGCGTGCCCTGCGCGTTCTTTCGGCAACCGAGGGCGTGGCGGACGAGCAGATGGAGATCGTCTCCGGGGTGGCGGAGTTACGCGTGGAGATCGACCGGCCGGCGCTGGCGCGCTACGGGCTGAACGTCTCCGACGTGCGCGACCTGATGGAAGCCGCGATCGGCGGGCGGGCGATCTCCGAGATGATTGAGGGCCAACGGCGGTTTGCGATCGTGCTGCGCCTTCCCGAACGCTACCGCGAGGACCCGGAGGCGATCACGAACCTGGCGCTGAGCGCGCCGGGCGGTGAACGCGTGCGCGTGGGCCAATTGGCGCGCGTCTCGCTGCAGCGAGGACCGGAGGCAATTGCGCGCGAGAACGGCCAGAGGCGGATTGTCGTGCAGGCGAACGTGCGGGGGCGGGATTTGGGCAGTTTTGTGGGGGCGGCACGCGAGCGCATCGAGCGCGAGTTGAAGCTGCCGGCGGGCTACTCGCTCACCTGGGGCGGGCAGTTTGAGAACCAGGAGAGGGCGATGCGGCGACTGATGCTGGTGGTGCCGGCGGCGGTACTGATCATCTTCGGCCTGCTGTTCGCGACCTTCGGCTCGGTGGCGCACGCGATCCTGATCCTGTTGAACGTCCCGTTCGCCCTGGTGGGCGGCATTGCGGCTCTGTGGGTGCGCGGGCTGAATCTCAACCTGTCGGCGTCGGTGGGATTCATCGCGCTCTTCGGAGTTGCGGTGCTGAACGGCATCGTGATGGTGAGCTACATCAACCGTCTTCGCAGCGATGGCCTGCCCATGCAGCAGGCCCTGGTGGACGGGGCGACGGCACGGCTGCGGCCGGTGCTGATGACCGCGCTGGTGGCGAGCCTCGGTTTCGTTCCGATGGCGTTCTCGACCTCGACCGGGGCGGAGGTACAGCGCCCGCTGGCGAGCGTGGTGATTGGGGGGCTGATCACGTCCACGATGCTGACGCTGTTCCTGCTGCCGGCGCTCTATCCGTGGTTCAGCAAGTGGGACGAGACGCGGGACGTTTAGGAAAAGATCTCGCGCACCGGCACGGCGGCGAGGAGCACATCCGAGGTCAGTTCGGCAGTGAGGTCGAACACGGTGGAGTCACCGCCCGCTCTGGTCACTTTGACCCGTTGCTTCTGCGGGTCTACCAGCCAAAACTCGCGGCCCCCGTTTTGCAAACAGAGCGCCTCGCGGTCGATCATCTCACTGGCGGTGTTGGAGGGTGACAGGACTTCGATCACGATCACGGGTACGGCGCGGTAGTAGTCGTCGTCCGGCGTCTGTTCCCAAATCGCGAGGCTGTAGACTGCGACGTCCGCCGTCCACACCTCGTACTCGGACGTGGGGCGGAACGGAATTTCCTTAACCACGCCGTAGCGTCGAGGGTCGACGCGCGCGGTGAGAAGTTCAACCAGATGCTTCTGCACGGCGGTGTGCCGTTTCTGGACAGGTGGCGATTCGATCACCTCTCCATGCCGCAGTTCCAGGCGCGCACCGCCAGCGGGGTCGGCCAGGCGAACGAACTCCGCCACGGTGATCAGCGCGCTGCGAATCGCCACACGGGAATGGTAACTCAGGGGCGGGTATTGGTTATCGCGACTCCCACCGCAACCCCGCCCGCCACAGAACCGGCGCCCCGATGAGCGGGGTGGGGCTGAAGCCGACGACGAACTCGCGATCGAGCAGGTTTTCGACGGCCAGCGACGCCGAGACGCCGCGCGCCAGGCGCTGGCGGACTGTCACGTGCGCGACGGCGAAGCCGGCCAGCAGAAAGCGGTTGAGGTCGTCCTCGAACTGATAGGACGTCGAGCGAATTCCGGCTGAGGCGAAGGTGCCTCCTCGCAGGTAGATCAACTGGCCGGAGCCCTGGTGCCTGGGGATCTGAGGAAGACGCTCACGGGTGGCGAAGCGGGAATCGGAAAACAGGTAGGCGAGCTCGCCGGTCCAGTTCCCCCTGCGGTGACGGATGTCCGCCTCAAACCCGCGCGCCACCGCCTCCGCCGCGTTGCGCCGCTGCCGGACAATCAAGGCCGGCGTGGAACTCACGGTCACGTTGGTGATGAGGCCGGTGAGCCTGTTTCGATAGGCGGTGACGGAGAACCGGGTGTGCTCGCCGGCGAAGTCCACTCCCGCTTCGAGGCCGCGAAGCGCTTCGGGGCGCAGGTTTTCGTTTGCCTGGGTGAGGGCGTTGCCGACGCGAAAATCGCGGTACAGCTCGTTCAAGGTCGGTGCGCGGAACGAACGGTAAGCAGAAAAGCGCGCGCGCACGGGCCCTCGTCCCGCGGTGATGCCGCCGCTGGGGCTCCAGAAGCGCTCGTCGAGCCCCGTGAACTGATGGCGGATGCCGCCGAAGAGGCGCACCAGGCCGCGTCCCCAATCACCTTGGGCGAAGGTCCCCTGTTGCGAGAGGCTGCCACCGGCGCGGGTCTTGACGAGTGATGGTTGGGCGGTCTCGATGGAGAGCCCGTAGGAGCGCTGCGCGTCGGCGCCGAGGGTGGTTCTCCAGCCGCTTCCGGTACGCTGCCACAGCGCGCCGCCCCCGGCGCTGTCGGCGGGCACGGTCTGCAGCGTGGTCAGCCGTTCGGTGGCGCGGCCGGCGCCGATGGCGGAGAAGGACGCTCGAAACTCCTGCCGCTGGTGCCAGCCGAAGGCCGACAAGGTTCCCGCCGTTCCGAACTCGTGCGAATACGCACCCGACAAGGCGCCCAGGCTGGTGGAGTTGTTTTGCAGTACGGTGCCGTTGGCGCGCTCTTCGGCCAGCAGGTCAAACTTCAACGAGAGGCGTTGGGCGGCGCCCAGCAGGTCCACGCGTGTGTCGCCGGCGAGGAAGCGGACGTCTGCCTCGCGATCGATGGGCCCGCGAAGGCCTTCGGGGACGATGTAGTACCCGTTGGTGGTGAAGCCGCGTGCGCCGGCAGAGACGCCGAGCCGGCCCCACAGGTGCGAGACGCGCGCAGACGCGGTGTGAGTATTGCGGTTCCCAGTCTCGTACGACGCGCGAACGCGGCCGCGCGACGGAGCCTCCGTGAACAGGCCGATGGACCCGCCCAGGGCTCGATCTCCGAAGAGGCTCGTCGACGCGCTGCGGGAGACCTCTACGCGCTCCACCTGCTCCGGATCGACGCGCGTCCAGTAGACCCAACCGCCGAAGGGATCGTTGAGGGGCACGCCGTCCCAGAGCACGAGGGTGCGGCTAGCGCCGGTGGAGCCAAGGCCGCGCAGCGAAACACCCTGCGTGGTCGGGTTGGCGACCAGGCTGGAAGAACGCCGGAAGAGGCTGAAGCCGGGGACCAGTCGGAGGCGGTCGTCCAGGTTCACGCCGGGGGCTTGGCGCAACGCGTCACGGTCGAGAACTGTCATTGCCGCGGGCGTTTCGGCGGCGATCTTTTCCGTCACCGTGATGACTGTCGTCAGCGGTTCCTGGGGCTTGGCTTCCGGCGCCGGGGTCGCCGGCGATTGCGCCCCCGCCGTGCAGAGTGTCAGGGCTAAGCAGCCAAGAGGTACTCCAACCCGCCTCCACCACCTTGTCTGGCTGAGGCGTGAACACGACCTGGACACTCGGTTCATCATGCGGAGCGGCGACGGGCCGCCCCGGCAACGGCGCAACCACGGCCAAGTACTTCAGGATAGCGTACACGTCGCCGTCCTCCGGAAGCCGGAGGTCGAAGGTCTGGGTCCGGAAGTGCACGCGTGCGCCCTGGTGGCTGACGCGCCATACGAGGAAGGCGCAGCAATCGACGGCGGTTTCGAACCACGGGGTGGCGGCGGGGGGCACGTTCAGATCCAGGTAGACCTGGATGATGGGGTCCTGCTCCCGCGCGAACTCCCGGACCTGGAGTTCGCCGGTGTGGGCGGTGGCGCGCCAATCCACATGGCGGGCGCTTTCGAACATTTCGTAGGGACGGATCCGGTAGAAGTCGTGGCCGCGGCCGCGAACCTGGCTCTCCATCTCGCCCTGGAGGGCGGTCAGGAGCTCCTCGAAACCGGGTTGCGGGTCAATGCAGGGGTAGACCAGCACCTCTTGTACTACTTGAACCGGCACTCGTCTTTCTGTGAAACCAAAGGGGAAACGAGTTGAGAAATGGAAGGTGTTGTCGCGGTAGGTACCGCGGGCGGGGAACAGGGCGTCGGCGGCCTCGACGGCGCTCGAGCGGCCGGGGATCATGGGGAAGTAGAGGGGCTGGGCGATACCTGTGCCGGGCACGCCGGCCAGATGGATGGAGAACGACGGGGTCCAGCGCTTGGCGTTTCGCACCTGAATGCGGGCGGAGGCTTTCCTGCGCGCCGAGATATGGTCCGGCAACTGGAACTCGAGTTCCAGGCCAGCGAGGGTGAGACGGCTGATGAAGTTTGAAATCAGAAGGCCGGCCAACATGGCCGACAGCAGCAGGAAGAGCAGGTTGTTGGCGGAGGCGAAGGCGGCGATGCCGACCATGAGGGCGGCCAGCGTATAGAACAGGCCGCCCAGTGTCACCTGCTGCCGCACGCCGCCGGCCACCCAACTCCTGAACTTCCGCCAAAGCCACAGCATCGTACTAATTATCGATCCCTCAGGCCCGTCCCCTATTATGGAAGCGACTGCATGAAACGATTTCTGACTACCGCCCTGATCGCGCTGACGCTGGCCGCCTGTTCGCGACGCGACCCGACAGCCGGCTTCGTGGACCCGGCGCTGGCGACGCTGATTCCCGCAGACACGGTGATGCTGGCCGGCGTAAAGGTGGAGTCTGTTCGAGAGACTCCTCTGTATCGAAAGTACATCGAGGGCAGCAGCCTGCTGAAGATCGACGAGCTGTCGGCGCGGACGGGTTTCGATCCGCGGAAGGACCTGTGGAACGTCCTGATGACGTCGAACGGCAAAGAGGTGCTGGTGATGGCGCGCGGGAAGTTTTCAGAGATGGGCCGCGAGCCGAAGAGCATGCCGAACGTGAAGCGGTCGTCGTACAAAGGGTACACGCTGCTGGGGGACGACGAGACAGGGGTCCTTTTCGTTAACGCCTCTACGGCGCTGGTGGGGACGATTCCGGCCATGCAGCGCGCCGTTGACCAGAAGGACTCTTCGAAGGGGGTGCCGAAGCCGCTGCTGGAGCAGATCCGGACGCTGCCGGCGGAGAGCCAGGTGTGGATGGCCGCGCTCGGCGGGCGGGTTATGCTGCCGCTCCAGTTTCAGGGGAACGCCGCGAACCTGGGCAAGATCATCCAGGAGATGCAGACGGCCACGCTGTCCATGAACTTGCGCAACGGAGTGGACCTGGCGGCGCAAGCGAACTATACGGACGATAAGTTGGCTCAGCAGACCAGGGACGCGCTGCGCGCGCTGCTCGGCATTGCGCGCCTGACGACGCCATCGGCGGAGACCGACGTTCTGAAGGCCTTCGACACGATGCAGGTGAACCAGGTGGGAACGGCGGTGAAGTTCACGGCGCAGATGCCGCCCGATCTGGTGGAAAAGCTCGCCAACCGCGCGGCGGCGCGCATCCAACAGTAGGGATGCGGGTCGACTACACAGCCGCGGGGATTCATCTTCCCGAAATCGGAGTGTGGCTCGATCCGCGCGAGGCGCGCCCGGCCGCCTGGCTCTCCCACGGCCATAGCGACCACGCCACGGGACTCCACGGCATGGTCTATGGCACGCCCGATACGCTTCGGTTCTACCGCAAGCGCTGGCCGGAGGACCCCGCCGTCTCTCAACAGCTGCAGCCGTTGCCCTTTCATCAGACGCTGGAGCACGGAGGCGCCCGCCTTACCGCCTATCCCGCGGGACACATCCTGGGCGCGGCACAGCTCCTGGTGGAGTTCGGCGGTGAGCGGCTGGTCTACACAGGGGACATTAAGCTGCGGCCGCCGCTGTGCGGGGACGCCACAGAGACGGTGGCGTGCGACCGGCTGATCATAGAATCGACTTTCGGTCTTCCAATCTATCATTTTATTTCTAAAGAAGATGCTCGCCAGAGAATCCTGGATTTCGCAAGGGAGTGTCTGGCGGACAGTACGGCCCCGGTGTTCCTCGGCTATCCTCTCGGGCGGGGTCAGGAAATTGCACACGTCCTGACTAGGGGCGGGATCCCGGCCGCCATTCACGGCGCCATTGCCCGCTACATTCCTGAGTATGAAGCGGCGGGATACGACTTTCCCGGCTGGCAACCATACGACAGCCGCGACGCCTCCCCCCGCGCGCTGGTGGTGGTGCCCGGGATGCGAAACTACCTGGAGGCCTCCGGGCGGGCGGTGCGGGTGGCGTACGTCTCCGGGTGGGCGGCGCTGGACAACGCCCGGACCCGTGCGGGGGCGGAGGAACTGATTCCGTATTCCGACCACGCCAGCTTTCAAGAATTACTTGAGATGATCGAGGCTACAGGAGCGAAGGATATCGATATCGTGCACGGCTATACCGAGCCCTTTGCCCGCTATCTGGTGACCGCGAAGGGTCTGCGGGCGTCGGCTCCGCAGTATGCCGCACAGCGGGAGGAGCCGGAGAGCTGAGGCGCCATGGACGACCTTGCCGCTGTGTGTGAGCGCATTGCCTCCTACACCTCCCGGCTCAAGAAAGTGTCCCTACTGGCGGCGTACCTGCGGCCACTCGGGGACGACGACCTCGCGCGGGCGGTGCGATTCCTGTGTTGCGGCCCGGTGGCGGGCGTTGACCGCCGGGGGCTTGCGGTGGGGCACGCGACCTTGCGCGACGCGATGCTGGCGGTGTCGGGTTGGGACCCCTACATAGCCGGCCTGTGTTACCGGGAGGTCGGGGACGGCGGGGAGGCGATTTCGCTTCTGCTGACGGGCAAAACGGCGGTCGATCCGTTCACGCTGGCAGAGGCGGAGCAAGCTTACATGCGCCTGGCGGCGGCCCGCAAGACGGCACTCAAGATCGCAATTCTTGAAGATTGTTTCAAACGGTATCGGCCGAAAACGTTGAAGTATTTCGTGAAGGTCATCACGGGCGACCTGCGCATCGGGCTGCAGGAGAAGATGGTAGAGGAGGCGGTGGCCGCTGCTACCGGGGTCCCGCATAAGGCCGTTCGGGAGGCAAACAACCGCGCCGGCAATCTGGCCAAGGTTGCCGTGGCGGCACGGCGGGAGACCCTTCACGAGATCGAGGCAGCGCTGTTCCATCCTATGGACTTCATGCTGGCCAAGCCGCTGGACGCGGTGGCCGAACTGGCTGATCCCGAGAACTGGATGGTGGAGGACAAGTACGACGGGATCCGCGCGCAGGCGCACCTGGCGAATGGCCGTGCGGTGCTTTACACGCGGGGACTCGAGGATGTCACACACTCCTACCCCGAGTTGGCCGCCGCGCTGGCTGGCCTGCCGGGGAGCGCGGTGATCGACGGGGAGGTGCTGGCCTGGAAGAGCGGCCGTCCTCTCGCCTTCACGCTCCTGCAGCAGAGGCTCGCCCGTAAGAAGGTCTCGCCGGATCTGCTGGCCGACATCCCGGTGGCGTTCATGGCGTACGACCTGCTCTACCGGGACGGGCGGCTGCTGCTGGACGAGCCGATTGAGGCGCGACGCGGGCAGTTGGAAGAGCTGATGGCGGGACGGGACATGCCTCTGCTGCTCTCGCCTCTGCTTGCCGCCGGGACCACCGCCGATATCGACCGGCTGTTCTCGGAAGCACGCGGCCGGTGGAACGAGGGTTTGCTGCTGAAGCGGAGGGGGTCCGTGTACGAAGCGGGTCGGCGCAGCGGAGCGTGGCTCAAGGTGAAGAGGCCCTTTGCGACGCTCGATGTTGTCGTGACGGCCGCGGAGCAGGGGCATGGGCGCCGCGCGACGATGCTTTCCGACTATACATTCGCGGTGAAGGCCGGGGACCGCTTTCTGAATGTGGGCAAAGCGTACTCGGGGTTGACGGACGACGAGATCCGGGAGCTGACGCGATTATTCCGGTCGCTGAGCACGGAGCGGTACGGCCGCGTGCTGCTGGTACGGCCGGAGGTGGTGCTGGAGGTTGCGTTCGACGGCATTCAGAAGAGCGCGCGCCACAAGAGCGGATTTGCTCTGCGCTTTCCGCGCATCGTCGCCTGGCGGCGGGACAAGCGCCCGGAGGAGTGCGACACGCTCGAGCGCGTCGAGCAGCTGTACGAGGCGAGCCTGCGCGAGGGAACGATACCGGCATGAAGGGTTTGGACCCGGCCCTGGCATCCTGGTTCGGCGCACGGTTCACGGCCTACAGCACGATTCAGGCGAAGGCGCTTCCGCACACGTTACAGGGCGAACATGTTTTGATCCTCGCCCCTACGGGCAGCGGCAAGACGCTGGCCGCCTTTCTCTCCGTGCTGAGCGAGCTGGCGGGGCGGGCGCGAACGGGAGAGTTGCCGAATGAGGTGCTCGCCGTCTACGTCTCACCGCTGCGCGCGCTGGACCGCGACATTCACCGCAACCTGGAAGCGCCGCTCGCGGCACTCAACGAAAGTCTTCCCCGGGGCCGGCAGATCCGCATGGAGGTCCGAACGGGCGACACCTCTGACGCGGAGCGCAGCCGGCAGCAGCGGCGGCGGCCGCACCTGCTGCTGACGACGCCGGAGAGCCTGTCTTCCCTGCTCTCGCAGACGGGCTGGCGCGGCGCGTTCGACCACACGCAGGCGGTGATCGTGGACGAGATTCACGCCTTCGGGGAATCGAAGCGCGGCTCGCTGCTGGCCCTCACGCTCGAGCGTATCGACCCGCGGCAGCGAATCGGAATCTCGGCCACGGCATGGCCCTTGGAGGCGGTGCAGCGGCTGCTGGTGGGAGCGCGACGTTGCGCGGTGGCGGCGGTGGACACGCGGCGGGCGCACCAGTTGGAGATCGAGGGGCTGCCCACGCGCTACCCGCTGGCCGCCGCCGGCTACAATCCCTATCGCATCGCGGAGCCCACGGCGGACCTCGTCGCGCGGGCCAACGCCTCGCTGGTGTTCTGTTCGACGCGCTCGGCCACGGAGCGCCTCGGACTTGCCCTGAAGATCCTGCTGCCGGAGTTCGAAGACCGGATCGAGATCCACCATGGCTCCATCGACCCGGCAGGGCGCCTGCGCATCGAGGACGGCCTGGCTGAGGGCTGCTTCAAGGCGGTGGTCTGCTCGACGAGCCTCGAGCTGGGCGTTGATTTCGCCGCCGTCGACCAGGTGCTGCTCATCGGGGCGCCGCGGGGAGTCAGCCGCACGCTGCAGCGGCTGGGCCGCAGCGGACACCGCGTGGGCGGCGTGGCGCGAGGATCGCTGGTGCCGCTGTCGCACCCGGACCTGCTCGAGTGCATCGCCATCCGGGAGGCGGCCCGGAACGGCCGGCTGGACGCGCTGCGCATCCCGCGTGCGCCGCTCGACGTCCTCGCGCAGGCCCTGCTGGGGATGGCCGTCGAGCGGCCGCACCGGCTCGACGAAGCTTTCGAAAAGGTTTGCCGCGCAGGTCCCTACCTTGACCTCGATCGCGCCCGGTTCGACGCGGTGATCGAGTACCTGGCGGGCGGCGGCACGGTGCTTGGTCCCTACGGCACGTACGGAAAGATTCTGGTGGAGGGCGATACGTTCCGCGTGGCGTCGAAAGCGGTGGCGCGTGCGTACTACCAGAACGTGGGAACGATCAGCGACGATTACCAGGTGAAGATCGTCGGCCGGGGCAACCGCAAGCTGGGCGAGGTGGAAGAGAGCTTTCTCTCGGGGCTGCAGCCGGGCGAGGCGTTTATCATCGGGGGCCGCTCCGTGAGAGTGAAGAGGCTGCATGCGGACACGGCGATGGTGGAGCCTGCGGAAGGAGAGCGGGTGCGGACGCCGCGGTGGATGGGCGGCAAGATGTCCCTGACCGCCCAGCTGGCGCTGGAAGAGAGGCGCCTGCGGCGGGCGTTACGGGACGCCTGGGAGGCGCAGGGCGAGGAAGGCGTGGAGCGCGCCCTGCGGGAGGACTGGCAAGTGTCGCGCGAGGCCGCCGGGACCGTCGCGCGTTTCGTCAGCCGCCAGAACCGCGCCGCGCCCGTGCCGGTAGACTCCCCGGTGCAGGTGGAACGGATCCGCCGCGGGCGCACGCTGTTGCTCATTTTCCACGTGGTTGCGGGGCGAGCCATCAATCGCTCTTTGGCGTGGGTCCTCGCGCATCGTGTGGGCGGCAAGGGCAGCGTGGGCGGCAACTTCGACGATCATGGCTTCGTGATCAGCGTGGACGCGCGCAGCGCGCCGCTCGAGAGCGACCTGCGCGCAGGGTTCGCCCCGAAGGGCTGGCGGGAGGACCTGATCGAGGCGCTCGAGAAGACCGAGACGCTGGGCCGGAAGTTCCGCGCGGTGGCGGAGATCGGCCAGCTTCTTCCGCGCCGGACGATGAAGGGGCCCGTGCCGCGCAAGTCAGCGACCTGGAACGCCGCGCTCCTGTACACGACTCTGAAACAACACGAGCCCGATCATCCGCTGGTACGAGAGGCGATTCGGGAGACGCTCGAGGACCAGTTGGATGCCGCCAATGCGACGCTGGAAGCGGCACGCATCCGGGAAGCGCCCTGGGAGATCTTCGACCTTCCCCGCCCCAGTCCGTTCTCACTGACGCTGTTCGCGGCCTTCAATCGCGAAGTGTTGTTGGCCCAGGACCCCGACCGCGCCCTCGACGATCTCGTCGCGCAACTCTATGACGAGTGGGAAGACAGCCATGCCGCGGTCCGTTGAGTTCCGGCCCGGCTTTCACGCGCACGCGTCCGGCACCCTCTGGTTGCCTGATGCGGGCGCGCTGGTGGTGGCCGACGCGCACCTGGGCTACGCATGGGCGCAGCGGCGGCGCGGGGAGTTGGGGCCGCTCGCCGAGGGCGGCGCCAAGGCAGCCCTGGTAGCGGTGTTGGAGGAATTGCGGCCGAGCACGGTGGTCTTCGCGGGCGACCTGGTGCATGCGCCGCGCCCCTGCGCGGACGAGCGCGCGGCGATTGAAGATACGCTGCGAGCCGCGGCGAGCTTGTCGTCGCTGGTGGTGGTCCTGGGGAACCACGACCGCGGCCTGATGCGGGACTTTTGCGGCCTGCCGGTGACGTGCATGCAAGCCTGGCACGGTGACGGAGTGACGGTGGTGCATGGAGATCGCCTCGAGTTTCCGCTGCCGGAGAATCACTACGCCGTTCTGGGGCACTTCCACCCCACACTGCCGTTCAAGGACGCGGCAGGGGTACGGCGCAGGCTGCGCATCTTCCTGGCCGGACGCTCGGCGTGCATCCTTCCGGCCTTCTCGCCCTTTGCCGCGGGGTGCGATCTGCTGAAGATCGGCCTGCCATCCGGACTAAAGGGTCTGCTTGGCGCGCGTACGCCGGAGGCCGTGGCGGTAACGGGCCGATCGGCTGCGGCAATCGGTCCGGTGCGGCGTCTTCGATTTGTGTAAGTCCTCAATTCACAAAAGATTAACCAAATCACTATAGAAATGTTTTGAGATGTGTGAAACCATAAACACACTTACTCGTCTGTGGGCATAGGGAGAATGGAACGCATGCAGTCGCGCGGAGAACAGCTCAAGGCACTCTTCTTCCTCGCCAGCGCTCTCTTCTTTACCGCGGCGATCCTGGCAGCGACAGACACTGACCGCAGAGTGATTATGCTGGTGGGGCTGGTGCTCGGTTTCTCGTTCTTCTCGCTGGGCTGCGTGTTCCGGTCCGGTGGCAGTCCGGGGTCGGACGGCTAACGGGCTCGTACACTCGCCAACCCGCCATCCACACCAAGTACCTGCCCGGTGATCCAGGTCTGCCCGCCATCCAGCAGCCATGCGATGGCGGACGCAATATCGTCAGCGTTCCCCAATCGCCCAAGCGGGTGCATCGCGACAGATGCTTGACGGGTGGCGTCGCTTTTCGTGATGCGTTCGGTGAGAGGCGTTTCCACCAGCCCCGGCGCGACGCAATTCACGCGGATGCCGCGGTTGGCATAGGTTGCCGCCGCGGAGAGAGTGAGCCCGAGGATTCCCGCTTTCGCCGCCGCGATGGCTTCGTGATTGGCCATGCCGAGGCGCGCCGCCGCCGATGACACGAGCACGATGGACCCGCCGGCGGCGGTCATTGCCTTCACCGCCGCCCGCACGACGTAGAAGGCGGAAGTGAGGTTGGTGGCGAGCGTCGCCGCCCAATCCGCCTCAGTGGTGGCGTGGGCCGGCTTAAGAAGCAGGCTCCCCACGCAATGGGCGACGCCGTCCAGACGGCCGAAGCGCGAGGCGACGGCCGCGAACAACTCGTCCACCTGCGCCGCCTGCGTCGCGTCCACGGTGTGGATCAGCGAAGCGCCAGTGGCTTCGAGCCGGGCCCTGTCGCGGCCAGCGGCAACCACGGCGGCGCCTGCGCGCATCATCCGCCGGACTACTTCGGAGCCGATGCCTCCGCCCGCTCCGACAACGAGGTGGACTGCTCCACTTGCCTCTCCTGCCATGCCTGGTTGGATGCCGGGGCCCCGGCCATAGCGCTATTCAAGTAGTGGAGAGCCTGGCGTTCGGACACGCTGAGGGGCGCTTCGCCGTCGAGAACCAGGCCGGCGAACCGGCTGGTGGGCGTGACATAGCGCTCCGCCATCGGACGCACGGTGGCTTCATACTGCTCCCGCACGCACTCGGGCGTCCGCCCGCGCTCGCGGATGTCGCGCTGCTTCCGCCGTTCGAAGCACACCTCGTCCCGAGCACCGATGTAGATGGACGCTCCGTAGAGAGCGCGCAGTTCCGGCCAATGGAGGGCGAAGAGTCCTTCGACGATCATGACGGCGGACGGCGCGAGCCGCTGCACGGCGGCGGCGCGGGCGTGGCGGGCGAAGTCGTAGACGGGCTTGTCGACGGCCTGGCCGCGAGCGAGCGCCTGGATGTGGGCGAGCAACAGGGGCTCGTCGAGGGAGCCGGGCTCATCGAAGTTCGCAAGGCCGCGGGCGTCGAGCGGCATATGCGACAGATCGCGATAGTACGAATCGAGGTGGAGGATGGGGGCGTCCAACCGCTTTGACAAGCGGGACGACAATTCGCTCTTGCCCGCGCACGAGGGCCCGGCGATGGCGATGAGAAAGGGCATTTCAACTCCTGGCGGGCAGCCGCACCAATACCCACCCGATGGCGGCGAAGGCGGCCAGCGACAGCCAGCCGCCCCAGGCGGCAAACAGCGGAAACTGGCCGAACGACGGGATGCCGGAGACGAAGGTCACGGCCAGCACGATGCCGAGGATGGCTTCGCCGGCAATCAGTCCGGAGGCGAGCAGCGTGCCGCGCTCCTCAAACCGTGCCAAGGCCTCCGGCGTCCGGCCGCGCGTGAGGGCGTCGGCCAGGGCCTTCATGAGGCCGCCGACGAAGATGGCGGAGGTGGTATCGAACGGCAGGTACATGCCGACGGCAATGAGCATCGGAGCGCGCGCGCCGGTCATGATGAGCGCGACGGCCATGGCCGCACCGATACCGAGCAGGCCCCAGGCCATCTGCCCGCCGACGATGCCTTTCGCTAATTGCGCCATCAAGCCTGCCTGCGGAGCCGGCAACGCGCGTCCGCCGATGCCGCCGGTGGCCAGATTCGCTTCATGCAGCGTGATGATGGGAGCCATCAGGAAGAAGCTCAAGACGAGCACGGTGACGACCTCGACCACCTGCATTTTCCAAGGGGTCCCGCCCAACAGATGCCCCGCTTTCAGATCCTGAATCAGGGAGCCGGACACGGAACAGGCGAGAGCGACGACCGCGGCCACGCCGAGCACGGCAATCACGCCGGATGGACCGCGCACCCCGAACGCGAGCATCACCAGGGCGGTGATGACGAGCGCCGACAGCGTGAGCCCCGAAAGGGGCTGATTCGAACTCCCGACGAGGCCGACCAGGTAGCCGCCCACAGCGGACAGCAGAAAGCCGGTGACACTCATCACCAGCGCGGCGACGATGGTGGGACCCCAGCCGCCGGTGAAGAAGTAGTAGATGGCGGTGATGGGCATCAGCAGGACAAAGATGGCGGCGATCACCCACTTCAGGGGAATGTCGCGCTCGGTGCGGTCGACGGCTGCGGAGGCGTCCGCGTGGCGAGCGGAGAGGGCGAGCGCCCCTTTCAGCGAGTCGACGATGGAACGCCGCATGGAGAACAGCGTGTAGCAGGCGCCGACGAGCATCGCCCCGACGGCCACCGGGCGAACGACGTTGTACCAGAGCGTGAAGGCCATGACGTCGGGGGTTGCGTTCTCGCCACCGCCCAGGCGGCGCGGCAGGTCGGGATCGAAGAACAGCAGCAGCGGGATGAAGACCCACCAGGCCAGGACGCCGCCGGCGACGTTGATGGCGGCGAGGCGAGGACCGATGATGTAGCCGATGCCGATCAGCGCCGGTGAGAGCGCGGGGGTGGACCACGGGATGCCGCCGGCGTGGACCACTTCCCCGGTGGGGGTCCGGCTGAAGTTGAAGTGGCGGATGACCGACTGCGGAAAAGCCAGGAAGCCTTCGGTGAACTCCCGGAAGACCTGGTAGCCCTTGTCGCTTTTCAGTATTTGAATGAGTCCGGCGAAGCCCATGGCGCCGAAGATGAGCCGGGGCGCTTCCGAGTTCTGGCCGCCTGCACGGACGATCTCATAGCTGGCCACGCTTTCCGGCCAAGGAAGCTGCGCATCGACGACGAGCGGCCGCCGCAGCAGGATGATGAAGAAGACGCCGATCAGCCCGCCCGCCAACAGAATCACCGTCGCCTCCCAGTAGTGGGCCCGGAGATCCGTCCACAGCCGCTGCCCGTTCATCTCGACAAGAAGAAACGCAGGGATGGTGAAGATGGCGCCGGCGACGAGGGCTTCGCCCACGCTGGCGGAAGTGCGCGCGATGTTCTGCTCCAGCACGCCGCCGCGGAAGGCGGGAATGCGGAAGAGGGCCATGGCGATGACGGCGGCGGGAATAGTAGCCGCGACGGTCTGCCCGGCACGCATGCCGAGATAGGCGTTGGCCGACCCGAAGATGAGTGCCAGGACGAGGCCCAGCAGCACGGCCTTCACCGTCATCTCCGGCGGCGTGGTCTCTTTCATGAAACTGCGATGGTAGCAGGCTTACCGGGTGAACAGTTCGCGCCAGCTATCGTCGAGGGCCGTCCACCGTTCCTTGGGCGCGGCGCTGATCTCCGTCTCCGGCAGCAGCAACGTCCCGTGGCCTTGCTCGCACAGCAGTTCGGTTTTGGCCGGTTCGAAGGTGTTGGCCCAGGTGCCGATGCTGATGGGAAGCGCCAGACGGTGGAGGCACACGGGGCAGCGGCGGCGCTGGTCGCGGATGCAAAAGGCGGCCACGCCGACGCAGGCCAGCAGGAAAAGCCAGGACATGGCGAGACCGAAGACGGGCGGGCGCGGCCCATGCACCAGTTCCACCCAGAGCAGCGTGAGGGCGCCGAGCAACGTAGCGGTTTTGGCGATGAGGAACCACCAGTAGCGCGAATGTTTGGCGAACGGCAGCCCGGCGATGGAGCGGACCGAGAACCGCTCGGCGGGAATCAGGGTGGAGGCGACCACCAACAGGAACGCCACGGCGAGTCCGGCCGCGCCCATGTACGGCGATGGGCCGCCGGTGGTTTCCGAGAGAGATTGCAGACGCAGTTCGCGGCCTCCCCACGGGTAGCGGTTGCCGCGAGCGATGGCGCGCAGGGATTCCTGCGCCTGCGCGGGCGCCTTGCCGTCCGCCAGCCTTACAACGGCGCCGAGGTAGCGAAGCCGGCGCTCGCGGGGCACGTTGTCATCCAGGATGATGGGCGGAAACAGAGTCCAGAGATCGGCGCGTTTGGAGAGGAACCAGAAGCGGCGCGGCATCACACCGATGACCTGAGCGGGTTGGCCGTCGAGGGTGACGATGCGCCCCAACACGTTCTCCTGGCGCGCGAAGCGGCTTTCCCAGAGGTCCTCGCCGAGCACCACAGCGTGCGGCTTTTGCAGATCCTCGCGCCGGAAGCCGCGGCCCAGCAACTGCGCGACGGCCAGCAACTCAAAGAACTCCGGCGTCACGGAGACGGCCGTAATGGTCTCTTCGGTGGCGCCGTCGCGACCGAGTTCGACGGCATGAAAACGGTAGGCCGCGAGCTGCTCGACTTCGGGCGGCGTGCACTGCTGCCACATGCGCACCGTCTGTGGAGGAACGCCGCTCAGTTGTCCCAGAGTCGCCACGTCCTGTTTCACGTCGTACAGCCGTTCGGCGGCGGGGAACGGCAGGGGCCCGAAGGTGACCCGGGCGCCGGCGAACATGTCGGTCATCAGGGCGAGCAGGAGGACGAAGGCGCCGGCGGCGCCGAACAGGAACAGCGGAGAGCCGGTAAGGAAGCGAAGGTCCTTCTTCCAGTCCTCGTTGGGAAAGCGCTGCTTGACGGCATCCTGCCACGCGCCGCGAACGTACTGCCACAGCTTCCGGGCAGCGGAATCGGCGGGCTCTCCGCGCTCGATCAGAAAGGCCCACCAGTGAGAAGCGCCGTTCTCCCATTGCTGCCGCCAGGGCTTGCGGCGCGGGGCGGGCACCATCCAGCCGATCAGCCGAATGGCCCACAGATACAGTACGGGTGTACTCACCGGCTCCACGTTCTTACAACATAAGACACCGGCCGGCGCCGGGGGGTTCCGTCCTACCGTTGCGGCGACAGGATTTTCGAGTAGAGCGAAGCGCCGGCTACGTCCTTTAACGTAACCTTCATCTGCTCCGAGCGGCCGTCGATCTCGACCAGCCCGTAGAACTGGTAGCCCGCGCTGGGCGGCAGATTCACCTGGCCTTGTGGCGGGGCTTTGAAGAACTGGACGTCGATGCCGAAGGTGTTGTCGGTCGCGTTGGGGCCGAAGGTACCGGCATTCGCGGGGCCGGAAACGAACTCCCAGAACGGGTCGAAGTCCTTGAACTGGGCTTTGGCCGGGTCATAGTAGTGGGCCGCGGTGTAATGCGTATCGGCGGTGAGCCAAACGACGTTGCGGATGCGCCGCTGCCGGATGGCGCGGAGGACGCGGGCGATTTCGAGTTCGCGGCCGAGTGGAGGACCGTCTCCGTTCGCCGAGTTCTCAAAGCGTGGCCGGCCCTCTTTGTCCTTGCCGTCGCCGACCACGAGGCCGATCGGCATATCCGAGGCGATCACTTTCCACGTCGCTTTCGACCGCGCCAGTCCCTGTTCCAACCAGTCCAGCTGCGGCTTGTCCAGGTAGACCGTCTCGTTCGACTCGGCACTCTGCCGGTTGTGGGTGTTCGGACCGCGGTAGCTGCGCATGTCGATCACGAACACGTCGAGCAACGGGCCGTAGGGGATGTGCCGGTAGACGCGCTGCTCGTCGGCGGGGTCGAAGCGGATGGGGGCGTACTCGAGAAAGGCTCGCGTGGCGTTGGCGATGAGCAGGCCCAGGCGTTTGTCCTTGTACCGGGGATTGGCGGCAAGATCGAGCGACGGCGACCAGTTGTTGGACACCTCGTGATCGTCCCATTGCCAGATCTGCGGGACCTCGCGGTTGAAGCGGCGAATGTTCTCGTCGAGGAGGTTGTAGCGATAGTTGCCGCGGAACTCGTCGAGGGTTTCGGCGACCTTGCTCTTCTCCGGGGTGGTGAGGTTCTTCCAGACCGAGCCGTCGGGGAGCTTGATCTCCGGCGGAATGGGGTTGTCCGCGTAGATCGTGTCGCCGCTGTGGAGCAGGAAGTGGGGCTGGTCACGGCGCATCGTCTCGTAGATGCGCATGCCGCCCCACTCGGGGTTGATGCCGTAGCCTTGCCCGGCGGTGTCGCCGGTCCAGACGAAGCGAATGTCGGCCTTCGCCGCGGGCGCGGTGCGGGCGCGGCCTTCCACGGGTTCACTGAGCGAGGCGTCTCCGAGGCTCTCAAAGCGCACGGTGTAGCGAACTTCAGAGCCGGGTGGGAGGCCCGTCAAGTCGAGCCGCGCCGTGTAGTCGGAAACGTCCAGCGCGAAAGGCGCCCGCACGCTGCGGCCGTTGTAGTCGACGAGCAGCCGCGACGGGCGGTCGGCTCGCGCCCAGAGCAGGATGCGGTCCGTGAGAGGATCGCCCGTCTGAACCCCGGTGACGACCGGACGGGGCGACTGGGCGAAGGCGGCGGCGGCGCCAGCGAAGAGGAGACTTCGGCGGGCGATCATGAACGAATGCCCGCCGCGCGCATCAGCTTGTCCGTCTCCCGATATGCCTCGCGAACCCACTCCACGATCTGATCGGGCTCCGGCGAGTATTCGAGTTCGATGCTGATGACGCCGTCGAAGCCGGTTGCCTTGAGGGCTTCCAGGTAGGGGGGGAAATCGACTACGCCGCGTCCCGGCGGCAGGTCGCCGTGCTTCTTGCCGTCGCAGTCGGAGAAATGGACATGCGCGATGCGGCCTTTGGCATTGGCGATCTCGGCCGCCGGCACCTTCGACAGATGCAGGTGCGAGATATCGAGGTTGGCGCGGACGGCGGGGTGGTTGACGTCGTCGAGGAAGCGCAGCATCTTCTCGAGATCGTTGATGAGGGAAAGGTGGAACGGCTCCAGTTCGAGGGCGATTTCCAGGCCGAGCTTCCGCGCATAATCCCCGAGGTCGCGCGTGTGCTCGACGGCCCAACTCCACTGGTCGCGCGGCGCGATGACCTCCTGCTGCCACAGGTACTCCCCGAGCACGAGCAGGAGATTCTTCGCCTCGAGCTCATAGGCGAGGTCGAGGAACTGCTTTGCGCGCTCGACGTGAAAGCGACGCACGGGCGCGTTGAAGTCGGCGATGCCGAGCGCGCAGCAGGGCAGTGACACGATGGGAAGGCCCACCTGCCGTGCCGTCTCCTTGATGCACTTGCGCTCGCGGACGTCGATATCCATCGGCTCGGTGAAGATGTCGATAGTGTCGAAGCCGATCTCTTTCGTGAGGCGGATGCCCTCGGCTGTGCCGATGGGCGAGCCGAGCCAGGCGGAGTTGATGAGTCCGAGTTTCATGATGCGGCTGCTCCTAAGATCTCCCGGATGACAACGGGGCGGTGCTCGTCAAGCGATCGATAGCAGGCGTCGACCAGCGCGACGGTGCGGAGGTTTTCCCGGCCGCTGTGCGAAGGCTCGCGGGCGGTGGCGAGGCTGTCGAAGAGCTCACCCATGGTGCCCTGGAAGGCGTCAGGGAACCAGACTTCGCTCCACGAGGGCGAGATCCAGGCGCCGGGGTGGCGGCGCGTGGCGAACTGGATGGTGGACGGCACAGCGTTGGGATAGCCAGGCCAGCCGATGGTTCCCTGGGCCGCCCCTTCGGTGCCTTCGACGCGCCACTTGATGTAGAGATCGGCGGCGGCGCCTTCTCGCGCGGGGCCCGCCCACACGTCGTCCCAAGCGCTGGCGCGGAAACCGCCGTCGTACTCCAGAATGTAGAGCGCGATGCCATCCCGGTGCGGGAATTTGGTGCGCGGGTCGGGGCGGGCGCTGACGTAGACGCATTCCGGGTCGCCGAAGAGGTAGCGGAAGGTATCGAGGTGATGGATGCTCATGACGGAGAGCGTGAGGCGGCCGTAGTCGCGCACCCATGGCTGCCAGTGCGGGATGGCGCGCATGTCGATGGTGGCGAGGACGGGTTCGCCCAGCCAGCCGCGCGAGAGCAGGGTTTTCAAGGCGCGGATCGACTGGTCATAGCGCATGTTCTGATTGACGGCGAGCGTGATGCCCGCGCGCTCACAGGCGGCGACGACGGAAAACGCTTCGCCGTAGGAGAGGGCAAGAGGCTTCTGCGCGAGGATGCCCTTGACCCGGCCGCGGCGGGCGGCTTCGTAGATGATCTCCGGCTGCGCGTGCGGCGGAACGGCGATGTCGAGCACATCCACCTCGGGGTCGTCGAGCAGTTGCTGCCAGGTGGCGTGGACGTTGGGGACGGAGCGTGCCCGGGCGACTTCCGCGGCCTGGTCCGGGTTAGCGCTGGTAATGGCGGCAACGGGGAAGCCGGCGCGGTGGTACGCCACCAGGTGAACGTCTCGCATGATAAAGCCCGCGCCGATGGCGCCGATTCTGTAATCCTTCCGCAACGGAGGCGGGGGCATGTGCCGCAGGTCGAGGTCGAGATCCATCGGTTTCGACGTTTATCATAAGTGCAAGCCATGCGTATTGTCCTATTGCTGTTCGCCACGGGCGCGCTGTGCGCGCAGACGCTCAAGACGCACGAGAACCTCAACGCGACTTTGTGGTCGCAGTCGGCGGCGGAGTATCGCGGGGCGACGCAGACCATCTTTCGCGGCGCGAAGCTGGCGTTGGACCTGGCGCTCAGAAACAAGAAGTGGACGGCGGTCAGCCAGACGGGGAAGTATCAGAAGCTGAAGCCGGCGATTGTCAGCGATATCGACGAGACACTGCTCGACAACAGCCCGTTCCAGGCGCGCATGGTGGACCGCGGCATTAACTGGGACCCGAAGTCGTGGACCGAATGGGTGAATGAAGGGAAGGCGGAGCCGATCCCCGGGGCGCTCGAGTTCTTGCGGTACGCCGCTTCGCGAGGCGTCACCGTCTTCTACGTGACCAACCGGCGGCACGCCGAGGAGGAGGCTGCGACGAAGAAGAACCTCCAGAAGTTCGACTTTCCCTGGAGGGACGATATGGACGTCCTGCTGACGGCGGGGGAGAACGGTTGGACCTCCGACAAGCAGGCGCGGCGCGAGCACGTGGCCAAGAGCTTCCGCGTAGTGATGCTGATGGGCGACGACTTCAACGACTTTGTGCCGGCGTATGTAGCGCTCGAGAAGCGCGCGGAACTGGAGAAGCTAGGCGCGGCAAATTGGGGTTCGACGTGGTTCCTGATTCCGAATCCCACCTACGGCTCCTGGGAGGCCGCGCTCTACGGCTTCGACCGCACGCTGTCGCGCGAGCAGGTGCTGGGGCGGAAGTACGAATCGCTGCGGAAGTGAGAGGATGATGGGCATGCAGAGAAGGACGTTCCTGCTCTCCACGGTCACGGCGATCGCGAGCAGCCGGATGAAGGCCGCCGCCGCGGAGGAGTTGCCGTTTCGCCAGGTTCATCTGGACTTTCACACCAGCGAGCACATCCCGGATATCGGCGCGGACTTCGACGGCGGGGAGTTCGCAGCTACGCTCAAGAAGGCGCGCGTTAACTCCATCAACGTGTTCGCCAAGTGCCACCACGGGTGGTCGTACTACGACGCGAAGGTGGGACGGCCGCATCCGCACTTGAAGAAGGACCTGCTGGGCGGCATGGTGAAGGCGTGCCGCGCGAACGGCATCGACATCAATTACTACTACTCGCTGGTATGGGACGTCGACATCGCGCGCAAGCACCCGGAGTGGCTGTGGCGGGGCCGCGACGGGAAGGCGGTGGGCGACCCGCTGCCGGCGTGGCCGAACCTCTGCATGAACACGCCGTACCTGGACCTGGTGGTTCGTGAGAACGAGGAGATTCTCTCGAAGTACGAGACGGACGGCGCCTGGTTCGACATCCTGAAGCAACCGCCGCAGGGCTGCTATTGCCAATGGTGCCGGGAGGACCGCGCGAAGCTGGGGCTGGGCGAATCGGAAGCGGAGATCCGACGTCACAACAAGACGGTGGCGATGCGGGTGGAACGGCGGCTGAATGAGATTGTCCACAAGCGGTTTCCGAAGGCGCTCACGTTCTACAACAGCCGCCTGGTGGTGGGCGTGCGCGACGAGCTTCCGTATTACAGCCATATCGAGATCGAATCGCTGCCGACCGGCGGCTGGGGTTACTCGCACTTCCAGCAGCGAGTGCGGTACATGCGCACGCTCGGGAAGGACATGGTGGGAATGACGGGCCGCTTCCACAAGTCGTGGGGCGACTTCGGGGGCATCAAGAACCAGGCGGCGCTGGACTTTGAATGCGTCAACTTCCTTGCCAACGGAACGAAGGTCTGCGTGGGCGATCAACTGCACCCGCGGGGGCGGCTGGATCCGGTGACGTACGATCGCATTGGAAAGACGTACGCGAAGGTGGAAGCGCTGGAGCCTTGGGCGAGAGGCGTCACCGCGGTGGCCGACATCGGAGTGATCTCAACGGCGGTGGTGGCGTCCGAGACGACGCAGAAGATTACGCCGGTGGACCAGGGGTTCACGAACATGTTGGTGGAACTGCACCAGCAGTTCAACGTGCTGGACCTGGATGAGGACCTGGCGAAGTACAAGGTGGTGATCGTTCCGGACGAGATTCCTCCGTTTCCGGGACTGGTGGAGAAACTCGACCGGTACGTGACCGGGGGCGGCCACCTGATTCTCTCGCACCACAGTCTTCTGGACGGCGGCAGGCGGCAGTTCGCGTTGAGCCAGGTGGGTGTACGCTACAACGGGCCGGCAAAGTACGAGGGGGAGTACTTCCGTTTGAAGGCCGGAGCGTTTCCGGGCATCGACGATCAGAATTACTTCCTCTACCAGCGGGGGACTTCCGTGACCGCCGAGCCGGGCACGGAGGTGCTTGCGACTTACACGCATCCGTACTTCGACCGAAGCGCGGAGCGGTTCAGCTCGCATAAGCAAACGCCGCCGGGGACAGCGACCGACGAGCCGGTGATTACTCGCCGCGGGCGCGTGACGTACATTGCGAACCCGTTCTTCCGCTCGTATTCGGAGGACGCGTTCGGCATTCAGAAGCTGCTGGTGGCGCGTTTGCTCAGCGCCTATCTGCCTGAGCCCTCGCTGCGGGCGGAGCGGCTGCCTTCAACCGCACAGGCGACGTTGTTGCGGCAAGGTTCAAAGCGCCACATCGTGCACCTGCTTTACTATCCGCTGACGCGCCGGGCGCCGAATATCGACATCATCGAGGAGCCCGGGCTGTTGGAGCGCGTTTCGATCGCGGTGCGGGCAGCGCGGCCTGCCAAGGTGACGCTGGTTCCCGAGGGGCAGCCGGTGGCGTTCCGCTACGAAGGCGGCTATGCGCGGTTCGAAGTTCCCCGGGTGCAAGGACACCAGGCGGTCTGCCTCGAATCAGCTTGAGCGAAAGAGCTCGGAGCGGGCGGCCTCGGAGATGGCGACGACGGCCGGGTGCTTGAACTTGCGCTCGATGGAGATGGCGAAGAAGCGGTCCACCACGGCGCTGGTTCGGCCGACCAGGGAGACCTTGTACATGGAGCGGACCTCCTTCTCGATGACCGCGGGCACCGGGAAGATGCCGGCCCCGTTTTGGCCAAAGACTTTGAGCAGGGCGTTGTCGTCGAACTCGGCCACTATGTGCGGCTCAATCTGGCGGCTGGAGAGCCATTGGTCGAGGGATAAGCGGTACGCACTGCCGGCGGGGAGCAGGCACGGGGCGCGGTGCAGCGACTCCGGGAAGTTGCGGCGGTAGCGGGAGGCGAGGGAAGGTGCGGCAAGAAAAGCGGTGCCGCAACTTCCCAGCAAGTGGTTAAACACGGTGGTCCCCGGGCGGGGGTTCATGGGCGAGTCGGCCAGGATCACGTCGAGCGAGCGAGTTCGAAGGTCGGCCAGAAGGTGTTCCGGCTTGCCCTCATGACAGATCATGCGGACCGGCTCCTGCAGGCGGAGGACCGGCTCGAGGATCCGGTGGGCGACGAGCTTCTGCATGGCGTCCGAGATGCCGACGGCGAGCCGCATGATGCCGCCCGGCGGCCGCCCCTTGATGACGTCCTGGAGTTCGCGTCCGGCGGAGAAGATGTCCTCCGCATAGCGATAGATGAGGCGTCCGAAGTCCGAAAGGACGAGTCCGCGGCCAGAGCGGGCGAAGAGCTTACCACCGAGGCTGTCTTCCAGGGACCGGATCTGGCTGCTGATGGTGGGCTGGGCGAGCGAGAGGTGACGGCTGGCGGCTGCGACGCTGCCCTCTCGCGCGACTGTATAGAAATACAACAAATGGTGGTAGTTGAGCCAATCCTGCGCCATCCCGAACCCCTCGAAAAAATCGAACTGTTACTTCCAAACTATCTATTAGACCAATACATGAAGGTTTCGTAAACTTAGGATCGAGGACCAAATCTGGCAATCCGTATGGCGGTTATCACACAGGCAGTAGCATCGTTACAGTCGATCCCCTCCCCTTCGGCTCTCGAGCGGCGGGTACTGGTGGTGGGACCAAGCACTCAGCAAGGTGAGGTGCTGGAGCAGGCCGGCTATCTGGTCTCCGGGGCGGCGAGCGCAGCGGAGGGGGCCGCATTGCTGGAGCGGCGGCGGCATGACGTGGTGGTACTTGTGCAGACCGGTGAAGCGGAGCAGGACTGGGCCGCGCTGCGGCGGCTGACGAAGGCGGCGGCTGGAACGCCGGTGATTGTGATGGGGCCGGAGTCGCTCGAGTCGGCGGTGGAGGCGATGCGGGAGGGGGCGTACGATTTCCTCTCGCAGAGCGCTTCGGCGGAGCGGCTGGAGCAGTCGGTGCGCCAAGCAGCGGCGCTGCGCCGGCGGAATGAGCGGCAGCGGGAGGCTCGGGCGGAGATGGAGCGCCGAGCGGGGTTTGACAGCCTGGTGGGGCAGTCGCCCGCCTTCCTGGCCGCGCTGGGCACGGCGGCGCGGGCGGCGGAGTCCGAGGCGACCATCCTGCTGCGCGGGGAGACGGGAACCGGCAAGGCGGCGCTGGCGGAGGCGATTCATCGCAACAGCGTGCGGCGCGACGGGCCGTTCGTGGTGTGGGACGGGGAAGATGGGAAGAAGGCAGAGGGCGGCACGCTGTACGTGGAGGAGGCCTCGGCGCTGACGTCGACGCAGCAGGTTCGCTTGCTGCGTTTGCTGGAGAGCGATGTTGACGTGCGAGTGATTGCGGGGACCCAGAGCAACCTAGGCGAGGCGGTGGAAGACGGCCGGTTCCGGGCCGACTTGTACTACCGGCTGGGTTCGGTGCAAATCGAACTGCCGCCGCTGCGCGAGCGGCTGGAGGATTTGCCGGCGCTGGCCGCGCAGTTCGCAATGGAGAGTGAGGCGCGGAATGGGCGCCCTCGCACGGAGCTGACCCCGGCGCTGCTGCAGGAGCTGAAGAGCTACACGTGGCCGGGCAACGTGGAGGAGCTGCGCAGTGTGATGGACAGGCTGGTAGCGCTGGCACAGGGCGGGCAGTTGTCGACGGCTGATCTTCCGAACTTCCTGCGCCGGGAGCGCCCGATCCTGGAAGTGATTCACCTGGAGCTGCCGCCGCACGGCATCAGCCTGGAGGCGGTGGAGAAGGAGCTTCTGTTCCGGGCGCTGCAGAAGTTCAACTGGAACCAGACGCACGCGGCGCGGTACCTGAGCCTGAGCCGGAAGACGCTGATCTACCGGATGGAGAAGCACGGGCTGCACAAGCGGGACCTGGCAAGCGCGGCCGGCAGCGATTAGAAGAGCCAGCGAAGGCCGAGCCAGGCGTTGCGGCCGGGGCTATCGGCGCCGGAGCCATGCACGCGGTAGTTGGCGTCGGTGATGTTCGTGAAGGCGAACTGTAGGGAGAGGCGTTCGCCGAGCGGGTAGCCGGCGGTCACGTTCAGCGTGGCCCAACCTGGATTCCCGCGGAGAAGAGGAACGCGCGTGTTGTCGTCGACCCCCGGCAGCACGCGGTTCTGAATCTCCAGGAGCGTCTCGCCGGTGGGTGAGAAGCGCCCACCGGCGAGGAATGGCGCGGCCAGGGAGCCGTTGAAAAAGTCGGCGATGTCGCGGCGGCGGCGGCTGGCGCCGATGCGTTCGTCGTCGAGGTCGCCGCCGCTGAGGCGGCGCTGTTGGCCCGAGAAGACGCCGCTGACCTCGAACCACGGGCGGCGGCCGGACGGTGTGTATCGCAGGGCGACGAGCCCTTGCTGTGGGGGGAGCCGGCGGATGGGGCGATTCGGGTTGAGGTCGCGGCCCGCGAGGATGGAGTAGTTGCCCGCGGCGGACCAGCGGGTGTTGAGGCGGACGCGCCAGACGCTTTCGAGGCCGTAGTACCGCGATTGGCCGTCGTTGACGAACGCCTTTACGCCCCGCGGATCGAAGGCGGTGGCGACCATGACTACGCCGGCGGCGGACTGAGCGGGGGTGGGTGGGAGGACGCTGACGGGCAGTCCCGCGAGCGACGTGGGCGGAGCGGAGGCGGGGAACAGCAGCGTGCGGCGCACGATGGGATCGTACAATTCGGCGTCGAAGCCGTGGACGCGCGCGTAGAAACGGCCGGCTTCGAAGCGGACGCCCAGTTCGTAATTCATCAGGCGCTCGGGACCGAGGGCGGCGATGCCGCGGCCGGTGGGCAATGCGGACTCGCCCGCGTTGTCGGCGAGGAGCACGCCGGCGCCGAGCGCTTCGGCGACCGGGATCTCATAGCCGAGGTCATTGAGGCCGATGGCGCCGATGTCGTTCAAGTTGGGCGCGCGGAAGCCGCGGCTGGCGATGCCGATGAGGCTAAAGTGGCGCGTGGCTTGGTAGAGGGCGCTGGCGTTGAAGGTCAGGTCGCCGAAGGTGGGGACGAGCGGCGAGTTGGGGGACTCGAAGCGAATCCCGGTGAGCCGCAGCCCGCCTTGCAGACGAAGCCGCTGCCATTGCACGGTGTCCTGGGCGAAGCCGGCGAAGGTGGTGTAGCGCGAGCCATTCGGATAGAGGGGACGAGCTTCCCGGCCGGCGATGCTGCGGCGGGCGAGCACGTGTTCATCGTAGACCTCGGCGCCGGCCACGAAGGCCTGATTTCCCGGGAGCACGGTGGTGGCCTGCACGGTATAGCCGTAGGAGTTGACGCGGACACGGTCGTCGGTTTCGGGGTCGGTGAAGCGGAGGTTGCGGCGGATGGATCCGTCGTACTGCGAGTTCAGCGAGACGGTGGCGCTGAGGGACGCGAGCGGGCCGAGGGCGAGGCGCTCCCAGCGCCCGTAGAGGAAGTGGAGGCGCTGGGGTTCGAAGTCCGACTGCACGCGGCCGAGGCCGCCGTAGAGGTCTTTGTAGCCGCGGACCCCTTCGAGGTTGCTGTTCTGGTACCAGAGGCTGACGTTGTTCTGGCGGGGCAGGCGGAGCGACAGGCGGGTGTGGGCGCCGTACTGGGAGAAGCCGGTGTCCTGGAGGGTGTCGCCGAGCAGCGAGCGAACGTCTTCGAGAGGGAGGCCGAAGAGGCGGTGGAAGACGTTGCGGGAGTCGAGCCCGGCGCCGGCGCGGAGATCGTTGTGGCGGCGGCCGCTCACGCCGGCAAGCCAAGCGGCGTTCTCGCCGCCGATGCCGTACCGGGCGGAGAAGCCGCCGGAGCGGTCGGCGGTGGCGCCGAAGAGAGTGAGTTCGCCACCGCGCGAGGCGAAGTTGGCGCGGGGGGTGATGACCTGTATGGCGCCGCCCATGGCGTCGCTGCCGTAGGTGGCGCCGGCCGGACCGAGGGCGACTTCCACCTGGCGCGCCTGCCCGGGCTCAACGAAGGCGAGGTACTGGTTCGGGCCGGAGCGGAAGGTGGAGTTATTGAAGCGAACGCCATCGACGAGGTTCAGCACCTGGTAACCGGTGAGGCCGCGCAGGAAGGGCGAGACCTGGCCGTAGGTGGACTGCTGAATCATGATCCCGGGGAGAGCCTCGAGAGCGTTGCCGATGGTGGGCGCGGGGCCGGGCGGAAGCGCGCGACGGACGGCTACGAGAGAGGCAGTTTCCTTTTCTTCCTCGGCGAAGCCGCGGGCGGCCAGGACGTTGACGGTGGTTCGGATGGTGGCGGGCTGGAGCGTGACGGATACGTCGCCGGCGCGATAGACCGTCTGCACAGGTTCGAGGCCGGGGGCGGCGAGTTCCAACAGATACGAGCCGGCAGGGACGTTGGGAAGAGTGAGGCGGCCGGCAGAGGTACGGCCGCGGTAGAGGACGGCGCCGGAGGGTGTGGAGAGCGTGACAGCGGCGTCGACGGGAGCGCCGGAGGAGTCGGCGACGGTGAGGTTCTGGGCGGCGGCTACGAACTGCAGAATGAGTACTGCAAGCAGGAGTCGCATTCGCCGCTACAGGCGCTTATCCCAGGGACGGGGAGGAATACCGGCGTCACGGTTGGTGACGCGGTCATAGACATGGCGGTCATTTACGGTGCCGAGCCCTTCGTTATAGAGGCTGGTGAGGCCGAGGCCTTCGCGCAGGTCCTCGGTGAAGGCGTGAAGGGCCTTGAGCTGGGCGGCGAGAGCGGGCTCACGGCGGCGGCTTTCCGTTTCAAACACCTTCTGATAGCCGAGGTCGGTGAGGACGCCGACTTCCTTGCCGATGGCCAGGCCGACACTGACAACATAGGGCACGCCGTCCTTCTCCTGCACGACGGCGGTGCAGAGTCCGCGGTTGACGCGGGCGCTGTTGGAACCGTCGCGGGTGATGGTGAAGCCGGCCTGTTGGAGTTGCTGCAGGCGCTCTTCGAAGGTCGGGACAGTCGTCTTTGCTCGGCGGAAGAACATGGCTTTTGTGGGGAACACCCTTAGTATAGCGAGCCCTGGGATACAATGCCCCGGTGCGATACATCCTCTCACTGGACGAAGGAACGACGAGCGCGCGGGGGGCGCTGTACGACGAGCGCGGGCGGCGGGTGGCGATGGAGTCGACGCCGATTGAGAGCGCCCATCCTCAGCCGGGATGGGCGGAGCAGGACGGCGAGGGGATCTGGCGGGCACAGCTGGTAGCCGCGCTGCGAACTTTGGAGCGGGCGGGGGCGGCGCCGCACGATATCGCGGCCATCGGGATTACGAATCAGCGGGAGACGACGTTGGTGTGGGACCGGCGGACCGGAGAGCCGGTGCATCCGGCGATTGTATGGCAGTGCCGGCGGACGGCGGAGGCGTGCGCGCGGCTGGCGGCATCGCCGGTGGGACCGCGGGTGACGGAGAAGACGGGGCTGGTGATCGACGCCTACTTCTCCGGGAGCAAGCTGCAATGGATTCTGGACCGGGTGCCGGACGGGCGAAAGCGAGCGGCGGACGGGGAGCTGTTGTTCGGGACAGTGGATACCTGGCTGGTATGGAAACTGACGAACGGAGAGGCGCACGTGACCGACGTGTCGAACGCCTCTCGCACGATGTTGATGAATCTGGCAACGGGGAAATGGGACGCAGAGTTGCTGGACGTATTCGGGGTGCCGGCGGCGATGCTGCCGCGGATCGTGAGCTCGAGCGAAACGGTAGGGACGACGGCGGGGGAGCATTTCGGAGCGGAGATTCCGATCGGCGGGATTGCCGGGGACCAGCAGGCGGCGCTGTTCGGGCAGGCGTGCTTCCGGCCGGGGCTGAGCAAGAACACCTATGGCACGGGATGTTTCGCCCTGCTGCACACGGGCGGGCAGCTGCCGCGGTCACGGAACCGGCTGCTGGCGACGCGGGCGGCTTCGCTGGGAGACGGAGCGCAGTTTGCGGTAGAGGGGAGCGTGTTCGTGGCAGGAGCCGCGGTGCAATGGCTGCGGGACCGGGCTGGGCTGCTGGCGACGGCGGCGGAATCGGACGAGCTGGCGCAATCGGTAGCGGATACGGCGGGGGTGTACTTCGTTCCGGCGTTCGTGGGGTTGGGGGCGCCGCACTGGGACGCGGCAGCACGGGGGCTGATGACGGGAATCACGATGGGCGCGGGGCGAGCGCACCTGGTGCGGGCGACCCTGGAGAGCATCGCCTACCAGACTCGGGAACTGATTGACGCGATGCAGGCGGACAGCGGGGAGACGCTGCGCGAGCTGCGCGTGGATGGCGGGGCGTCGGCGAACTGCTTTCTGATGCAGTTTCAGGCCGACATTTTGGGCTGTCCGATCGTGAGGCCGGCGGACATCGAGACGACGGCGCTCGGGGCGGCGTACCTGGCGGGGCTATCGACAAAGTACTGGGCGAGTCCGGAGGCGGTGGAGACGTTCTGGCAATCGGAGCGGGTGTTTGAGCCACGGATGGGCGTTGACCAAAGAGAGGCGCTGTTCGATGGCTGGAAGCGGGCAGTGGCGCGCTGCCGGGCGAATTGTTAATTCCCGACGAGACATCTTGTCTGTGGTCTGAAGGTGTGGTCTAACTCGGGAAGAACCATGAAACGTTCGCTGATTCTCTTCCCCCTTCTGTGCGCGGCGTTGCTCGCGCAGTCTTCCCAGACGATTCCGTTCCGAGCGCTGATGTCGCCGAGGAACGAGGTGCCGCCGATCGACTCGACGGCGACGGGCATTGCGACGGTTTGGGTGCACGTGATGCGCGACAGCGCTGGGCAGATTGTATCTGGGTCAGTGGACTTCGATGTAAGCTACACGATGCCGGGGGCGACGACCTTCACCGGGCTGCATATCCATGAAGCCGCGGCGGGCGTTAACGGGCCAGTGCGCATCGACACAGGGATCACCGCTGCAAGCCCCGTGGCGGACGAGACAGGGCGCGGTAGGATCCAGCGACAGGCACAGGTGCTGCCGACGAGCGCGACGGGAGTCGCAGCTCTCCGCGGCCTGCTCGAGAACCCGGCCGGCTACTACGTGAACCTGCACACGACGACGAACACAGGCGGGTTGATCCGCGGACAGTTGATGCCGGCAGACTGGCAGGTGTTCGCGGCGCAGATGAGCCCGGCGAACGAGGTGCCGCCGATCGCGGGGCTGGACGCCTCGGGCATCGGCACGGTGCAGCTATTGACGACGCGGGATGCACAAGGGCGGGTGAACTCGGCCAGCGCCGTGTTTGAGGTGCAGTATCGCGGGTTCCCGGAGGGCACGCGGCTGCAGGGACTCCATATTCATGCCGGGGCGGCAGGAGCGAACGGCGGCGTGACGCTCGACAGCGGCCTGGGCACGGCGAACGCAATCACAGTGCCGGCAAACGGCTCGGGCGCCGTGCGCCTGGAGAACGAGATCAATCTTACGGCCAACGCGGTAACGACGCTGGATAACATCGGCTTCACCCCGCGGAACTACTACCTGAACCTGCATACGAACGTCAACACGGGCGGCGCGATCCGCGGGCAGGCGGTGGCGCTCGATCGATCCGAGTTCCAGGTGCGGATGCTCCCATCGAACGAGTTTCCGCCGATCACCGGGCTGGACGCCGCGGGGCAGGGTGGCGTGACGCTGCACACGCTGCGGGACTCGAGCGGAGCGGTGGTGGCGGGTGTGGTGGTCTTCGATGTGAACTACCGGTTCCCGGGCGAGACGACCTTTACGGGGTTGCACGTGCATAACGGAGCGGCGGGCGTGAACGGGCCGGTGCGTTGGGACACGGGGATCACGTCGGCGAACCCGGTCCAGAGCGCGACGGGTTTCGGCAACATCTTCCGCGTGGCGACGATCAGTTCGGAGGCGGGGCTGGCGGCGCTGACGTCGGCGGTGGCGAATCCGGAGTTGCACTACTTGAACCTGCACACGACGGTGAACGGCGGAGGCGCGGTGCGTGGCCAACTGGCGGCGGCGAACGCGGTGAACCCGTTTGTGATCGACGTACTGAGCGGGGTGAGCGATCCGGCGCTCCGGACGGTGGCGCAGGCCGGGTTGATGACGATCTTCGGCTCCGACCTGGCGAAGGTTCCGACGAACCTTGCGGGGCTCAGCGGGAGTTCGTATCCGACCAGCGTCAACGGGTCGTCGGTGACGATCGGCGGAATTGCCGCGCCGATCATCGCGATCGGGCGCGAGCCGCAGTTCACGCCGTCGGATTACATGGTGGTGCAGGTGCCGAACGAGGCGCCGGCAGGGATGCATCCGGTGATTGTGAGGAACTCGAACGGCGGCTCGAACACGGTTATGGTGCGAGTGGCGAGCACGGCGCCGGGCATCTACTTCGACCGGGAGGGCGGCATTGCCTTCCGGGCGCGGGACATGGCTCTGATTCGCGCAGGCGAGGCAGCGCGGGTGGGGGATGTGCTGTGGGTGCTGACGACGGGCCTCGGCGGGACGACGCCAACGATCGCGACCGGCGCCTTCGCGCCTTCGTCGCCGGTGGCCACGGCGAGCAACGTCACGGTGACGGTGGGTGGAACGGCACAGAGCGTCCAGCGCGCGCTGGCGGTTCCGGGCGTGGCGGGACTCTACCTAGTGGAGTTCACGCTGGCTGCGCCGACAACCGCGCCGTCCGGGGCGACGGTACCGGTGGTGGTGCGGGTAGGCGACGGGACGTCGAACACGGTGAACATCGCTTACCGGCCGTAGGGAGCAGCTGGTGACGACTCTTGGGGCGGCTTCGGCCGCCCTTTTTTTGTGCGGGGCGGAGTGGTAGCCCGCCCCGCCCAACCCGTGAAGCCTTTCACGCGTAGGGATGACGGCGTGGGCCGGGAAACGGGATGATCGATGGTCGGCGGCGGGCCGTGTGGGCGGCTGAGAAGAGAATTCCCGGGCGGATCTTACGCGCGCTAGAAGATGAAGCTGAGGCCGCCGCGAACGGCGCGGGGGCTTTGAATCAGGAGGACGCGGCGGGTGTCGGAGCTGAGGGGCAGGTAGCCCTGGGCCATGAGATTGCGGAACTCGGCGGAGGCTTCGAGGCGGCCGGGCATGCCGGAGGGCTGAGGAATGGGCTGGCGGACGCTGACATTGAGTCCGGCGAGGGGCCCGTAGCTCTGGGTGAGATAGGTGTGCACCGGTGTGAGGGAGCGGTAATCGGTCCAGAGGTAGCTGGCGGTGAAACGGGTACCGATGACGGGCGCGGTGCCGCTGAGGCGGGCGCTGGCCCACTGGCGCTGTGCGGCACGGACGAGCTGGCGGACATCGTCCGGAGACGCGTTCTGGATGTCACGCTGCTCGGTCCGAAGGACGCCGCCCATGCCGTAGGCGAGGGCGACGGAGAAGGTGTCGCCGATCTCTTCGGAAACGCTGGCCATGAAGCCGCGGCTGCGATAGGAGCCGATGTTGAAGATGGAGCTGCGCGAGCCGATGTCGGGGAGCGAATCGCTCGGGGCGACGATGCCTTCCGCGCCGGACATCAGGAGGGCGGCATTGGACACGTTCTCCTGGAAGACGCTGGCGGCGAAGGTGCGGCGGCCGGCGGTGCGTTTGACACCGACCTCGACGTTATCGGAGCGCTGGACGCGGGCGTGGCCGTCACGCAGCGACACGCGGGGGAAGAGCGCGAGGGCATGCAGGTCCTGCTGGAGGCGGGCCTCGGCGCCTTGCTTCGAGGTCAGGAAGTCGAGGGGCGGCGCGCCGGAGTTGTAGGCGACCTGGAGCGAAGTGGACTTGCCGAGGTCATAGGTGGCGCGGGCGAAGGGGCTGAAGAAGTTCAGGCGTTCGAGGAAGGAGACGGATTCGAGTGTGGCGCCGTACTCGAGCAACAGGTTGTCGGACACCTGCAGGCGGTCCTGCACGGTAGCGGACATGGTCCGCAAGGCGGGTCCGTTGTTCTTGCCGATGAAGGCGGCGCCCGCGCGGGTGGGCAGGTAGACCTGCCGCATGGTGAGCTGGACTTCGGGGCTGACGACGCCGAGGTCGGTCCGGCTGAAGCGTGTGCTGAAGCCGGCGGCGGGGGAACCGGCGTTGGAGCCGTAGCCGAGGTTGCCTGTGACCTGAATGCGATTGGCGCCGAAGACCGACGTGGCGAGTGCGAAGGCGGTGCCGAGGTCGGTTTCGTTGCCGAGGGAAGAGCTGGCGCCCTGGTCGCCCGCCGAGACCTTCACGACGCCGCGAGTGGCGGAGAAGGCGCTGGAGGCGCTCTTGTCGGCGGGGCGTTCGTTGGGATCGTTGATTTCGATCTTCGCAGGCCGGATGCGCAGGACGGAGCGCGTAGCCACCGAACTGCGGAGCACCCACTTCCAGTCGTCGCTCATCAGCGAGGCCTGGCCGGGGGCGGAGTAGACGAGTTCGATGGAACTGAGAACACCGGCGAGATTGATGGCGAGGAAGCTGCGCATGCCGGGCTGAACCAGAATACCCTGCTTGAAGGCGGGCACGAAGCTGGCGAGCGTCACGCGCAGGGAGTAGTTGTCCGGGGAGAGATTTTCGAAGCCGAAGGCGCCCTTCTCGTTAGTGAGGGCGCGGCCCACCAGGCGATCGGCGCGGTTATAGAGCAGGACGGTGGCGCCCATCTGGGCCACGCCGGTGGAGTTGCTTACGAAGCCGACGAGGCTGCCATTGAGCCGGACTGGATCGCCGGCGAGGGCTGGGGAGGCAGCGAGACAGTACGCAGCCAGGAGGCCGAAGCTGATTCGCCAGTTCTTCGCAGTCATCACGCGAAGCCTTCCGTTCTCTCCCGCGTCACCTCTGAGGCGACGGCCAAAAGGGGGTCCTAGGGCGAACCCCCGCCATATTCCTATGTTACCGTAAACGACGCCGTCTGGTTCACCGTTTGCTGGTTCTGCTTGTCGGTCACCTTAATCTTGATGGTGTACTGCCCGGGCGTCAGGGTCTTGAGCGGTAACACTTTCTCCACGGTCACCTGGGTGGCGGATGCACCATCGACGGTGGTGGCATCTTCGGCGAACTGGAACACCTGCTCGTTGGAGCCGTTCTTGATCACCTCGTACTCGATGCTGGCGTTCGGCTTTTGCGTCTTCTCATCCGGCGAGAAGTTATAGAGCTGCATGTAGATGCCCATCTTCTCGTCGCGGGTGAAGGTCTCGCTGAGACGAGGGCGGACCTTTGAGGTGCCGATCACGAACTGGCCGGTGCCGATGTTGCGCGTGGGGACCTTCTCGATGAGGTCGGCGAGGATGAGGGAACTAGACCCCAGCTTCTCGTCCTCATAGCGGGGCACGTTCAACGCCATCTCGTAGTTGTTCATGTTGCCGCCCACCACGTCCTTCGCGACGATGTTCATGCGATAGAGGCCGGGGGGCAGCGGGATGGACTTATTGAAGACGGAGACGCCTTTCGCGGCGGCCTCCAGGAACTCGCTGGCGACGTCGACGGTGACCACTTCCTCGAAGACGTGCACGGGGCGGCGGGCCATGGAGGTGACGCGCGCGTAGATGTTGACGGCGGCCTGGGAGACGTTCTCCTTCTGCTTGAACTGGAGGTCCTTGCGGTCGAACTGGACGCTCAGGCTGACCATGGTGGTGGAGCCAGTCATCTTGAGGAAGTCGGCGCGGACGCGCATGGGGAGCAGGTTGTAGAGAATGCGCGTATTGACCTGGGCCTCAAGGTCCTTGAACTTGACGGCGGGCGCTTTCTGCAAGGCAGCGAACTGCTGCAGGCGCTCGAACTGGTTCATGCGGGCGGGCAGCGGCATATTGCCGGTGCCGAGGCGGGTACCGTCGGTGCGGCTGAAGCGATCCGCCTTGTTCGCCATGCCCATCTCTTCCATGAGGGTGAGGCCGGCGCCGGGCACCATGAGGAGGGCGTCCTTCTCGGACGGGTCCATGGTCATGCGGTACTCGCCGGTCATGGTGGGATCGACAAACTCGATGATGATGTCAGAGCCGATGCCTTCGATGTAGCGGTAGCGCCACTTCTCGAAGGGGAAGGTGGAGGTGGTGCCGCCGCCTTCTTCCATGGGCCGCTGGTAGGTGCCGCCGGAGGGGTGCGATTCAACTTCGTCGGCGGGACCGAAGGTGATGTAGATGCGGCCGCGGTCGGTCTTCCAGCCGGGGATGCCCGAGGCGAAGCGCTCGTTCGCGTACGCGATGCGGCGATAGTGCTCTTCTTTGTACTCGTTCTCGGTGGAGTCCGGGGTGGGGTCTCGGCGGAGCCAGAACTGCTCGATGAACTGCTCGCGCTCTTCGTCGGTGGAGAGGCGCTTCCAGGCGGCGCGCTCCTCGTCGGTGATGATGTAAGTGACGTCCTCGTTGAGCCACTTGCGATAGGGGGTTTCGAGTTCTTTGCGGAGGCGTTCTTCGCGGCGGCGGCGCTCTTTCTCAGAGAGGGGTTTGGCGACGGTCTCGCGCTGGCCCTCGGCATCGGCCTTCTTCTTGTCGTCGGCTGCGATCGCCGCCGCATCGTTCAGCAGGAGGGCGGAGACGGTAAGGAACACAAGGGAAGGTTTCGCCATCATAAAGTACACCGATACCAGAAGATACTACGAGCTACATTAATTCTAGGTCTGGCCGAAGGGGGCGTCAAGGCAGACCGGCCCCTCCAAAGAGTAGATCCGGCAGTGGGGTAGGGTATTTCAGCGCGACGCGGACGGGGTTGGCGGCGCGGATGCATCTCTCTACGGAACGTATGCGCGGCGCGAGTGGTTTCAGGAAACAACCGTGTGGTTGGGTTGCGTGCATAATAGAGGGCGAAGACCGGAAACCGGAGATGTATCACAACGACCCGACGGCCGCGCTGGAAGAGCTGCAAGAAGACACGCTGCTGCCCAACCCCGTCCACGTTCGGGACATGATCATCCGTTCCCGCCTCACGCCCGAGCAGGCGCTCGAGTTGAACCGCGGATTTCAGAAGTACCAGGAGGCGTTCGGCGAGGCGATGGCCCTCGCGCGTCCTCTGCTCGAGAAGCTCGCCGCCGCGGAACGCAAATAGCGGAGCCAGAGGCCCAGGCGTTCGAAACAGAAGCGCCGGGAAATGTTTTCGCCGTTTGCTACACTGAAGAGAATCTCAACCTGAGGTACCTAAAAGGAGAGAATGCCCAAGAAACGCACAGCCGAGACGGAGATGATTCAAGCGGAAGGCGCCGCGGCAGCGGCCGCGCCGGCCCCCGCCAAGAAGACCACCCGTACGACCAGCGCGAAATCCGCGGCCGCCACCCACAAGGCTCCCGCGAAACGGACTACGAAGTCCAAGGAAACGACGGCAGCGGCGGCAGCGCCCGCGCCGGAACCGGTGATGGCCACCGCCGAGGAGCCCCAGCCAGCAAGTTCGCTTGCATCGATGGCAGTGGCGATAGGGGCGGCGGACGACCGGGAAGAGGTTGCCCTTCTTGCTTACCAGTACTGGTTGGCGAGGGGCTGCCAGCACGGGGATCCGCTCGCCGACTGGCTGCGGGCGGAGGAAGAAGTGCGGGCGCGCCGGGAAGCGGCGCTGACCGCGTAAGAGCGCTTCGCGCGTTCCTTTTGGCCGCGGTTCGCCGCGGCCTTTTGTGTTTCTAGCGGTACTTGCGCAGGACGGCGAGGACGCGGCCCTGGATTTCGAGCGTATCGAGTGACACGCGAATGGGCTGCATCGCGGCGTTGGCCGGCTGCAGGCGCGCGGTGCCGTCAGGCTCGCGATAGAAGCGTTTGAGGGTGGCCTCGGCGCCGCCGACCAGGGCGACGACGATCTCGCCGTCCTTCACCTCATTCGTTTTTTCGACGAGAACGTAGTCCCCGTCGCAGATGTGGTCTTCGATCATCGACTCCCCGCGGACCTGCAGGGCGAAGGTGCCCTCGCTGCCGACAAAGTCGCGGAACTCGAGGCGTTCCTGGCCAGCGATGGCTTCGACCGGGGAACCGGCGGCGATGCGGCCGGCGAGGGGAACGGCGGGAGCGGCGCTCGAGCGGTGGCGCTGCTCTTCAAAGTACTTGGAGCCGAGTTCGAGGCTGCGGCTCATGTTGTAGCTCTTGCGAAGGTAGCTTTTCGCCTCGAGCGCCTGGATGTGCTTGTGAACGGTGGCGAGCGAATTGAGGTCGAGGCCCGCGGCCAGTTCCTCATAGCTCGGGCTGTAGCCGCGCTCCTCAATGAAGGAGGCGATGAAGTCGAGTACTTCCTTTTGCCGTCTGGTTAAAGCCACAATATCGCCTTTTGTTCGATTGTTGGCGAACAAAAGGTGAAAGTCAAGCGGAATGTTGCAGGTGTCGGGTTCGCTTCGCTTAATTTCTTCCGCAGAGGCCCGGGGTACGGCACATACCGGCGGGGCAGCCGCCCGGCATGGGAGCGGAGTCCGGGGAGCGACCGTTGGCGTGGGCGGCGAAGGTGGAGAGTTCGCGCTTGAGGTGGGCCTCGCCGCAGGAGGGGCAGGCGGGGCCGGCGGTGTCGGAGGAGCGGACCAGCTTTTCAAATCGCGTTCCGCAATCTTCGCAGAGGTATTCGTAGATGGGCATGGTTCGTTCTCAGTCCGCGTTGGCGAACAGCACTGCTATTTTATCAATGATCGCGCGGGCTTCGGAAGCGGGTCCGCGGTAGGCGTTGACGACGATGGAGAATGCGACGCGGCGGCCTTTGCGGGTGAGGGCGTAGCCACCGAGAGCGTTGACGTGGCTGAGGGAACCGGTTTTGGCGGCGACGCGTTTGCCGTCGGGGAGGTCCTTGAAGCGGTTCTCGAGGGTGCCGTCGACGCCGCCTACGGGCATGAGGTCGAACCACGGCTGGGCGTGCGGGGACTTCGCCATATAGGTGAGAAGAGTAGTGACGACTTCCGGCGTAATGAGGGTGAGGCGGGAGAGGCCGCTGGCATCCTCGAAGCGGTAGTCGTCCTTTGGCACGCCGGCTTCGGCGAGGAACGCGCGGAGTTCCTCGAGGGCGGCGGGGCGGGCGGCGTCGCCGCGCCGGACGCGGGCAACTTCACGAAGGACGAGTTCGGCGTAGAGGTTCTGGCTGACCTTATCGATGACCTTGAGGACTTCGACGAGCGGGGGAGACTCGCGTTCGGCGATGGTGACGGCGGGCTCGGGTTCCGGGAGGATCTCACCGGGGAGGCGGTGGAGGGCGCGGGGACGCCCGCGGACGGCGATGCCGCGGCGGGTGAGCGCTTCCTTAAAGGCGCGGGCGGCGTAGAGCGCGGGGTCGTCGATGGCAACCAGGGTTGAGTAGCCGATGCCTCCGGCGCGCAGCGTGCCGGCCACGCGGAGCTCGCTTGAGCCGGGGAGGCGGTCGACGTCGACGCGGGCGTCAGGGGTGTCGACGGTGAGGACGCGGTCGTGGAGGACGTAGTGGTCGAGGGGCGGGTCGAGGGTGACGAGCGCGGGCTGGCCGGGGGCGGTGGGGCGGACGCGAAGGCGAATGGCGTTGTCGTTAATGGTGAGAGCGCTCACCGGGGCGCCGTATTCCCAGACCATGTCCTGGATGCCCCAGCCGTCGGGGTAGGGCTCCCAGGGGTAGGCGCGGTCGTCGCCGACGATGTCGCCTTCGATGACGCGGACGCCGCGGGCGGCGACCTGGGAGGCGAGCTCGTCGAGGGCGCGGAGGGGGTCGCCTTTGGCGGGGCCTTTCTCGTAGGGGAAGGTGCGGGCGGTGAGGGTGGGGTCGCCGCCGCCGACGAGGCGGAGGTCGCCGGGGAGGCGGCCTTGCGCGTCGGGAGCGCCGGCGGCGAGGATGCGGGTTTTGAAGCGGTACTCGGGGCCGAGGCGGGAGAGGGCGAGGGCGGTGGAGAAGAGCTTGGTGTTGGAGGCGGGGGTGAAGAAGCTCTTCGCCTGGCGCTCATAGAGGACTTTGCCGGTGTCGAGGCGAACGGCGCGGATGCCCCAGTGGGCACGGGCGGACATGGGGGTGGAGGCGAGGAGTTTGTCGATCTCGCGCTTGAGCGGCGGGGCGGCGGCGAGCGTGGCGGCAAGGAGCAGGGGCAGGAGGAGACGCATGCGAGGAATAGGAAGAATTATACTGCGGGCATGAGGAAAGTCCTCGTTTTTCTGGCGGCGGTGGGGGCGTTGGGGAACGAGCCGCTGTCGAAGGCCTCCGATTATCCGGCGGCGGCGGAGCTGGCGAACTTCGCGATTGGGGCCGAGTACCTGGCGCGGAGTTTTTCGCTAAGGGGGCGAGTTTTCTGAGCGAGGATCACCTGGTGGTGGACGTGGGCGTGTATCCAACGCCTAGGAAGATGATCGAGGTGAAGATGTCGCAGTTCCGGCTGCGGCTGAACGGCAAGGAAGTGCTGCCGGCGCAGCCGGCGTCGTTTGTCGCGGCGGCGATCAAGTACGAGGATTGGGAGCGGCGGCCGGGGTTCGAGGGGAATGCTGGGCCGTTGATTTTCGGGCGTCGGACGCCGGAGCCGCGGTTTCCGGGAGACCGGCGGCCGGCGGAAGGGCGGGGGCCGGCGCCTCCGCGAGCGCCGGGGACGGATGCGCAGGCGGATTCGGAGCAAGCGCCGCTGACGGCGGACGTGGCGGCGGTGGAGGGCGCGCTGCCGGAAGGGCCGCGGGAGAAGCCGGGGCGGGGGTACCTGTACTTCAACTATCGGGGGAAGACGAAGAAGTTGAAGTCGGTGGAGCTCTTGTACGACGGGCCGGCGGGGACGGCAGTGTTGAAGCTGCTATAGCGCGCCGCGCTTTTTCACCTGGATTTCGAGGCGTTTAATCTTCTGGTTGAGGGTGCTGAGGGGGATGTGGAGCATCTCGGCGGCCTCGGTCTGGCTCCAGTTGCAGGCCTCGAGGGCTTCGGTGATCTTGCGTTTTTCGAAGTCGGCGACGATTTCGAAGAGGCTGGCTTCGGGCGAGAGGTAGCCGGCTTCGTCACGGCGGACGCGCATGCCGCTGGCGTGCAGGATCTGGTCGGGCAGGACGGCGGCGGGGACGATGGGCTGGGCGGCGAGGACGACGGCGCGCTCGATGGCGTTCTCGAGCTCGCGGACGTTGCCGGGCCAGTTATAGTCCATGAGCATCTGCAGGGCTTCGGGTTCGAACTTGAGGGTGGAGCGGCCGGCGGTATCGAGGAACTTCTCGTTCTCCCGGCAATAGACGGTGAAGAAGTGGTCGGCGAGGGCGGGGATGTCCTCCTTGCGATCGCGGAGGGGCGGGAGCTGAATGTTGATGACGTTCAGGCGGTAGTAGAGGTCTTCGCGGAACTTACCCTCTTCGACGAGACGCTTGAGGTCAGCATTGGTAGCGGCGAGGACACGGACGTCGACACGGATGACTTCGTTCGAGCCGAGGGGCATGAACTCGCGTTCCTGGAGGACGCGGAGCAGCTTGGACTGGGTCTCGGCGCCGATGTTGCCGATCTCGTCGAAGAAGATGGTGCCTTTGTTGGCGGTCTCGAAGTAGCCCTTCTTGTTGACGAGCGCGCCGGTGAAGGCGCCCTTGACGTGGCCGAAGAGGGTGGATTCGAGGAGGTCGGGCGGGAGGGAGCCGCTGTTGACGGCGACGAAGGGGTTGTCGGCGCGGGGCGAGTTGGCGTGGATGGCCTTGGCGATGAGTTCTTTGCCGGTGCCGGTTTCGCCGGTGATGAGGATGGTGGAGCGGCTGGGGGCGACCTGGGTGACGAGGTCGAGGACGCGCTGCATGCGGTCGCTCTTGCCGACGATGTTGGGGAACGAATAGCGCTGCTTGAGGGCGCGTTTGAGCTGCGTGTTTTCGCGCTCGAGGCGGCCCTTGGCGATCATGCGATCGATTTCGATGAGCAGCTTTTCGTTGTCCCAGGGCTTGGAGAAGTAGTCGTTCGCGCCGGACTTGATGGCCTGGACGGCGATCTCGACAGAGCCGTAGGCGGTGATCATGAAGATCGGGGTTTCGAGGTCGCGGGCGCGCACTTCGTCCAGGACCTCGAGGCCGCTCTTGTCGGGCATCATCAGGTCGAGCAGGACGAGGTCATAGACGCCGTTCTCGAGTTTGCGGAGCCCGTCGGTGGCGTTCGGGGCGAGATCGACGCGATAGTTCTCCATCTCGAGGAGGGCTTCGAGGCTCTCGCGGATGTCGGCTTCGTCGTCAACGATCAGGATGCGGCCCTTCAGGGCGGCCGCGGCCGGGGCATAGGTGTCAGGCATGGACGGGCTTCGATACCAACGGGAAGGCCAGCTGGAATGTAGTGCCGAGACCTTGCTGGCTTCTCACTTCGATGGTACCGCCATGTTCCTGGACGATGCCGTAGGAGACGGATAATCCGAGCCCGGTACCCTTTTTGCCGGCCTTGGTGGTGAAGAAGGGGTCGAAGATGCGAGTGACGTGCTCGGGCGCGATGCCCTGTCCGTTGTCGACGATCTCGATCTGGGCGAGGCCGTCGCCGGCGCGGCTGCGAATGCGGATGAGGCCTCCGCTCTCCATGGCGTCGCGGGCGTTGAGGACCAGGTTGAGGAAGACCTGCTGCAGTTTGCCGGTATTGCCTTTGATGGGCGGAAGGTGGTCTTCGAGTTCGAAACGGACTTCGACGCGGGCCTTCTGCAACTGGTGCTCGATGAGGGCGACGGTCTCGCGCAGGACCTTGTTGAGATCGAGCTCCTCAAACTCCGTTGAAGAGGTACGGGAGAAATTCAACAAGCCGTTGACGATTTCGCTCGCGCGGAACGTGGACTTGGCGATCTTGTCGAGCATCCGGGCCTTCTGCTCGTCGTTGGTGACCTGCTTGGCGAGCATCTGGGCGTAGGTAGAGATGACGGCGAGCGGCGTATTGACTTCGTGGGCTACGCCAGCGGCCAGGAGGCCTATGGAGCTGAGCTTGTCGGCCTGGACGAGGCGGCGTTCGAGTTCGGCGCGGTCGGTGACGTCGTCGAAGATGATGAGGCGGCCGATCTGTTCCTGGTCGCGGGAGACGAGGGGGGCGATGGCGAGGTTGAGGATGGATTCCCGCGGGGGCGCGGGGTGGTGAACGCCATTGCTCCCGCCGTTATGGCCATTGACAGCCGCGGCGCGCAGGGGGAGGGTCTGGACAGGGAGGGGAAACTTGTAGATGTGGTGGATGCCGGTCTGGCCGCGAACGGCGTCGAACTGATTGCAGAGTTCGCGGGGGAACAAGTCGTGGAGGCGGCGGCCCACGGCGACGTCGCGGGGGATGCCGGTGAGGCGCTCGATCTGGTTGTTCCAGCCCTCGACACGGTCATCGAGATCGACGGCGAGGATGCCGACGTTAATCGATTCGACGATGTTCTCGCTGTATTCCTTGAGCCGCTCGTACTCTTCGACCTTTGATTGGAGAGATCGGTAGAGGCGGGCGTTCTCTATGGCGATACCGACGTAACCGGCGATGGCGACGAGGAGGTCGACGTCTTCGCTCGAGAGGAAGTCGCCCTTATCCGTGCGGCTGGCGGCGAGATAAGCGATCGTCCTACCCCTTAACGTACAGGGCATGTAGTACGTCAGGTCGAGATCGGCGATGGTCTGGCGGACCGAGGCGGGCCTCTCGAGGGACTGCACGTCGAGCATGTTGCGGGTGCGTTCGAAGAACAGGTAGGGGCGCTCGGGTTCGCTCCGCAAAAAACTCAAATCGAGGTAGTCACGGTGGACGGGACCCCGGCGGACGCCCGCTTCATGCCGGAGTTGGAACTCGCCGCGCTCCTCATCATAAAGAAAGAAGGCTACATGCTGGATGGCCAGGGTCCCGGTGAGGCGCTCGGATACGGACTCGAGCATACGGTCGAGGTCGGTTTCCGAACCCAGCTCGCGGGCGAACTCGATCAGGGTACGGCGGTAGTCGTAGCTCTCTTTGTAGAAGTAGTAGCGGTCGAGGACTTCCTGGATCCAGTTGCGGATGGGCTGGAAGATGAAGGTGGCCAGGAGGATCAGGAAGACCAGTGCGGTGGGACTCAATTCCTCGAACTTGCCCAGGGTCAACAGCAGGCCGTAGACGACGCCCAGAACAGACAAGGTGGCGAGGGTATGTACGTAGCCCTGCTGAAAAATAACGTCTACGTCCATCAGCCGGTAACGGATGATGGCGTAGGCCCAGGTCAGCGGCAGGAACACCATCGAGAAGACGGCGGCGCCGAGGTACTCGCCGGGGATAGCTCCAGCGACATAGGGAACGATGTAGAGGGCGGTGAACGGCAGAATGGCGATGAGCGCGCCGTTGCGAAGCCATTTCAACTGCTGCCGGACGATGGTGTCCTCGGCGCGCTTAAAGCGGCGGTGGAGGGCGGCAGCGCCGGCGAGATAGAAGAAGGACAGGAAGACGAGGGCGGCGCGGTCCAGGAGCCAGCGCAGTTCGAACGAGGGGATTGCCTTGACCTGGAGCGTGCCGGAGATGACGCCCAGGTTCAACGCGATGAACGCGAGCGCCGGGACGTAGACAGCGAAGACGCGGGAGCCGCGGAGCCAGCGCGGCTTTTCCGGGAAGGTGAGACAGAAGTGCAGGAAGATGGTGGGCGCAAGGAAGCCGGCGACGACATTGCCGATATAGATAGCGGTATCGAAGGCGTTGAGCTTGCCGGTGAAGTGGAACGTGCTCATGACGAACGAGGACAGGCAGAGCACGTAGAAATGCAGCGACTTGGGAGCGCTGCCGCGGCGGAAGTAGACGAAGAGGCCGATGGCGAGGTAGACGACGCCGACCAGGTACTGATAGAAGAGCGTGGCCTTGGGCTCGACCTGCCGGACGTTCACCTGGGCGCGGGCGACGACGCCATCGCGCTCGAACTGATAGTCGATGGTCTTCCAGGCGCCCTGGCGGAAGAGGATCTCCGCCACCTCAGTGGACCGGGTTATCGGCGAGCCTTTGATGCTGCGGAGAATGTCGCCGGGACGTATGCCCGCACGCTGAACGGGACCGTTGGCAATGACGTCGAGCGCCTCTACGCGGGGCTCCGCGGGGGTACCGCGGTCGACCCAGACGGCGCCGTCGTCGGGCAGCTGGAACTTGCGGTTCTGCTGGAAATTGACGAACGCGGTGATGACGAGCGCCGTGGTGAGAATCACCAGGAGAGTGCTGACGAATTGTCGCTTCAGCTCGTTCACGGCAGCGGGCGCATTCCGGGCGCGGGGAGCGTCTACACCGTTCCCTAGCGGAGATGTAGCAACTTTCGGGCCACTTAAAAAAGTACGCTCTCTCTCAAGAGTATCCGGTTTTTCAAGCTCATACGAGAGGCTGCCACCTGGCGCATGTGAAAAACGGAAGAACAGTTACCGGAAGGTGTAGGGCCTTACCGTCTCAGTCTCTTGGCAATCTCGGCGACATACCGACCCTGGAATCGAGCGATGGCCAGTTCGTTGTCCGAGGGCATGCGCGAACCGTCGCCACCGGTGATGGTGGTAGCGCCGTAGGGGGAGCCGCCGGTGATCTCGGAGATGGTCATTTGGCGGGCTTCGGAGTAGGGGACGCCGACCAACACCATACCGTGGTGCAGCATGGTGGTGAGGATGCTGAACAGGGTGGTTTCCTGGCCGCCGTGCTGGGTGGCGGTGGAGGCGAAGGCGCTGCCTACCTTGCCGATCAGGGCGCCTTTGGCCCAGAGCTGGCCGGTCTGGTCCCAGAAGTTCCGCATCTGGGCCGCCATGGAGCCGAAGCGAGTAGGCGAGCCGACGATGATGGCATCGGCTTCGGGAAGTTGCTCAGAAGTGGCGACGGGGATATGGGCAAACTGGGCGCGGGCCTTTCCGGCGCCGGTGCGCTCGAGAGCTTCGGGGCCGACCAACTCGGCCACCTGGGTGAGGAGCACTTCGGTATCAGGCACCTCGCGGGCCCCTTCGGCGACGGCCTCCGCCGTTCGCCACATGTGACCGTACATGGAGTAGAAAACGACCTGCACGCGCGTCATGGGAACGAGTGTGGCACATTGCCGGCGGCGAAAGAGATTCCATGAGAGGAATCGGACGATGAGGCCTCTTTTGTACCGAAGGGAACCGGTGATTGCCGCTCGCACTGACCGCCTGGCACGGATTGAAGCGGTGGCTGCACGCGGCGGCAGAGGGCAGCGGGTTGAACGCAGCGCTGCTGGGAAGCGAGTGGCGGAGGCGGCGGCTTCTGATCCTCTGTTATCACGGGGTGTCGCTCCGGGACGAACACGAATGGGACCCGGCGCTCTATGTGTCTCCGGAGCGGTTTGCGCGGCGGATGGAAGTGGTGGCGGATGCGGGGTGCGCGGTGCTGCCGCTCGGGCCGGCGCTCGAGATGCTGCGCGAGGGGACGCTGCCGCCACGCGCGGTCTGCATCACCTTTGACGACGGATTCCATGACTTCCACGCGCGGGCGCTGCCGGTGCTGGCGGGGCGAGGCTGGCCCTCGACGGTGTACCTGACCACCTACTACTCGCAGTACAACGTTCCGGTGTTCAATCCAACGCTGCGGTACCTGCTGTGGCGCGGCCGCGGGGAGCGGCTGTGGTGGCCGGAAACGGGCATCTTCGAGGACGTGCTGGATGCGCGCGGGCGTGAGGAGGCGGCGGCGCGGGTGCACGCCTACTGCGGGGCGCAGGGGCTGGGCGGGTACGAGAAGAACCAGGTGTTACGGGCGTTGGCCTTTCGATTGGGGATCGACTGGGATGAGGTACTCCGGGCGAGGATTCTGCAGCTGATGAACGCCGGCGAGGTGCGGGACGCGGCGGCGAAGGGCGTGCGTATCGAGATGCACGGGCACAGGCACACGCTCCACCGGCATCGCGGGCGGTTCCTGGAAGAGCTGGACGAGAACCGGGAGGCAATTACCGCGCTGACGGGAGTGGCGCCGAGAGCGTACTGCTATCCCGGCGGCTACCATCTGCCGGAGTTTGAGGGGTGGCTGGCGGAACGCGGGATCACCTCGGCGACGACGTGCAATCCGGGGCTGGCGGGGGCGGACGTCAACCTGTGGGAGCTGCCCCGATTCGTGGACACCTCGCGCGTTTCCGAGGCGGAGCTGCGGGGCTGGCTGAGCGGGTTTGCGGAATTCGTGCCGCGGCAGCATGAGTACGGGGACGCGACGCAGTTGGCGCCGGAAGGAGCGCCGGCGCGCAGGCGGGCCCGAGCAGCAGCCGCGGCAGGGGCGTGAGGGGGCGGGCCACCGCACGCTAGACTGCTCAGTGAGCATGAACATCCTGGTCTCCGATTTCGACGGCACCATCACGCGCAACGACTTCTACGCATTGATCGCCGAGCGGTACATGCGGCCGCCTCGGGCGGACTACTTCGAGCGGTACCGGTCGGGTTCGCTTTCGCATTTTGACGCGATGGCGGCGTACTTCTCGCACGCACCGTCCGAGGAGGCGGCGCTCGAAGATCTGCTGGGGGACACGGCACCGGACCCGGAGTTGGGAGCGGCGGCGCGACGGCTGAGCGAGGCCGGCTGGGAGCTGGTGATCGTATCGGCGGGGTCATCGTGGTACATCGACCGCATCCTGGCCAGGCATGGCGTGAGCGCGACAGTGCATTCGAACCCGGGGCGGATCGAGGACGGGCGGGGACTGGTGCTGGAGCGGAACCGGGGATCGAGATTCTATTCCGAAGACGTTGGCGTAGATAAGGCGGCCGTGGTCCGGGATGCGCTGGCGCGCGGAGAGCGGGTGGCATTTGCGGGGGACGGCCCGCCCGACGTCTTCCCCGCCCTGCTGGTGAAGCCGGAGGTGCGGTTCGCGCGGGCGTATCTGGCAGAAGAGCTGCGGCGGCGCGGCGAGGCGTTCACGAGCTACGCGCGTTGGTCGGAGGTAGTCGACCGGCTCCTGGGGGCGCAATGAGGAAGCAGCATATACAGGTACCGGAGCTGGTGCGGATGAAGAGCGGGGCGCTGGACCGGGTGGGACTGTACCTCCAGCGGCCGGGCTTCCGGCGGGCGGCGCTCTTTGTGAGCGAAGGGCTGCACGCGCCGATTCTGGAGGCGGCGCGGCGGAGCCTCGCGCAGCATGACATCGACCTGCGGCAGGAGGTGGAGGTACGGCAGGCGAGCGTGGAGAACGCGGTAGCGCTGCTGGGCGGACTGGCGCGGGGGACGCAGGCAGTAGTGGGTTTGGGGGGAGGCAAGGCGCTGGACGTGGGGAAGTATGTATCGTCCCTGGCGGGGCTGCCGTACTTTGCGGTTCCCACGTCGCTTTCAAACGACGGGTTCTGTTCGCCGCAGTCGAGCCTGACGCTGGAGGGCAAGCGCAAGTCGCTGCCGACGGGGCTGCCGCACGGGGTGGTGGTGGACACGGACGTCTGCCTGCGGGCGCCGGTGAAGTTGTGGCATTCGGGGGTGGGCGACCTGACGGCGAAGCTGACCGCGGTGTTCGACTGGAAGCTGGCGTTTCACGCCAACGGGACGCCGGTGAACGACCTGGCGGCGCTGCTTTCCGATGCGACGGTGTACCAGTTCATGGCCAGCCCGACGCGGGACGCGAACGGGATTCGGCTGTTGGCGACGGCCCTGATGCTGAACGGAGTGGCGATGGAGATCGCGGGTTCCTCGCGGCCGGCGAGCGGGTCAGAGCACCTGATCAGCCATGCGCTGGATACGAGCGGCGCGCGGCCGGTGATGCACGGGCTGCAGACGGGGACGGCGGCGTACCTGGTGAGCCGGCTGCAGGACAACCAGCACGAACGAATCGCCGGGCTGTTTGAGACGACGGGGTTCTGGGAGTCCGTGCGGCAGTCGCCTTTTTCGCGGGCCGAATGGAAGGCGGCGGTGGCGGCGGCGCCGGGAATCAAGGACGACTTTCACACGGTGCTTTCCACGCGGGACTGCTGGCCCGAGATCGAGGCGATGATCGATGGGGATCCGGCGTTGAGGGGGTGTTTCGAGGCGTAGGCAGCGCGCCGTTGCGGGCTGCTAGGCGGCCGTGGCGGAGGCGCACTTGCCGGGGATCTCGGCGATGGGTTCGACGCCCATGGCGGCGCGGATCTCGCGGGGATCGAACTTGGGACGGCGGTCGTAGGTAAAGAGACCGTTGATCTCCTGCTCGACGTCGGTGAGCTGGGTGTAACAGAAGCCGACGGAGCCGGGGAGGCGGGCGGCGGCTGCCAGCAGGTCGCGGATACGGGCGAGCGCCTCGCTGTACTCACATTCGACGCCATAGTAGCCCCAGGCATCCTGGGCGACGGCGGTGCGGGGGGGAACGTAGGCGACACCGCCGAACTCGGAGAGGAAGAGCGGGGCGCCATTGTAGTGGCCGTCCTTGACGAGCGAGGGGCGGGCGATGGTGGGGATGCGAGGCGCCTGTTCAATGGGCTTCTGGTACTTGGCGGCGAGGTCGGCGCCTTTGGGCGTGTAGTCGTGGACGCCGAAGAGGTCGGTCATCTCGGTGTGCTCCCATCCGTCGTTGTCGATGACCAGGCGCGTGGCGTCGAGCGACTTGGTGAGGGCGTACATGGCGCGAAGGTGGTTCTGCTGGCGGGGGTCGCGGAGGTCGGGGACGCCCCAACTTTCGTTGAGGGGAATCCACATGATGATGGACGGATGGTTGTAGTCGCGCTCGATGACCTCAGTCCACTCGCGGGTGAGGCGGGCGACGGATTGGGGGGTGAAGGCGCAGGCATTGCCGATTTCGCCGGAGACGAGGAGGCCGAGGCGGTCGGCCCAATAGAGGAAGCGGGGGTCTTCCACCTTCTGGTGTTTGCGGACGCCATTAAAGCCGAGCGAGAGGGCGGAGCGGATGTCGGAGAGGATGGCTTCGTCGCTGGGCGGTGTGAGCAGGGTATCGGGCCAGTAGCCCTGGTCGAGTACGAAGCGGAGCTGGAGCGGGGCGTTGTTCAGATACAGCGCGCCGTCGCGCACTTCGACGGAGCGGAAGCCGAAGTAAGACTGGACGGTATCGAGGGCGGCGCCGTTGTCGAGGAGTTCGAAGGTGACGTCGTAGAGATCGGGGCTGTCGGGGGACCAGGGGCGGCAATCGTCGATGTGGGTGGAGAGAGTGGTGCAGGCGCCGTTGAGGGAGGTCATGCCCTGCCAGACGGGTTCCCCGGCAAGGGAGACCTTCGCCGAGAAGAGCAGGCCCGGTTTGGCGTGGGCGACGATGGGTTCGAAGGAGAGGCGGCCGTCGTGGTGGGCGGTGACGCGGACGGACTCGAGAAACGAGCCGCCTACGGATTCCAGCCAGACGCTCTGCCAGATGCCGGAGGTGCGGGTGTACCAGATGAACTCGGACTGGGGCTTCCAGTACTGCTTGCCGCGGGGGATGGAGCGATCCTGGGGCGGGTCTTCGACGCGGACGGTGACGGTGTTCTCGCCGCTGGCGATCAGGAGAGTGCTGACGTCGATGGCGAAGGGGGTCTGGCCGCCCTCGTGACTGCCGGCATGCGCGCCGTTGACCCAGACATCGGCGCGGTAGTCGACGGCGCCGAAGCGAAGGAGAGTGCGGCCGGTCCAGTGCTCGGGGACACGGAAGAGCCGGCTGTACCAGCAGACGGGGTGGAAGCCGGTATCGGCGATACCGCTCGCGTGGCTTTCGAAGCAGAACGGAACGCGAATGCTACGGGGAAGGAGGTGGCCGGGACGGTACCAGCCGTGAGCCAGGCCTTCGGAGGCGTCATCGAAATCAAAGCGCCAGTCGCCATTCAGCGAGAGCCAGAAGCGGCGTTCGAACTGAGGGTTCGGATACTCCGGTCGCGGAGGCACACTGTTCGCGTCTGAACAGATTTCCAACATTGGTCGGCCCACCTTCCGTCCGCAAGGACAGCGAGTGATCAGTTTTTTGGAAACTCGATTATACCCTGCATCTGTTGGATGTTTGCAATAAAAGTCGCGTTGCGTATGGGTTCACGCAATCGGAAACTCGGCGCGATTAAATAAGTCTTACTTTAGCGGGGACGGCGCGAGGCCCCTATTGCCCTCACTTCCGCCGACAGTAGCGCCGAAATACCGAAAGCGCATACGAAAGTCATACAAAGGAGCGATTCGTGTATTCAAATGCACGCTTATTGGACAGTTTTCTCTTCGGCGGGTTTGAGTCTTCGACGCAGGTGACGCAGGACGGCAGGAGACTGGACCTGCCGGCGCTGACACGCCATGATGTACTGGCGCGGCAGGACTATACGGCGTTAGCGCGGCTGGGTATCCGGACCGTGCGGGACAGCGTCCGGTGGCATGCAGTGGACCAGGCGGGGTCGTTCGATTGGAGTACGGCGCGGAGCGCGGTGCGGGCGGCCCGGGAGGCGGCTACGCAGGTGATTTGGGACCTGTTTCACTATGGCTGGCCCGCGGACCTGGACATTTTTTCGGACACTTTTGTTGAGCGGTACGCGGCGTTTGCGGGCGCATTCACGAAATTACTGGTGGCGGAGGGGGTGCAGACGCCACTGATATCACCGTTCAACGAGATCTCATTTCTAGCGTGGGCAGGCGGCGAGGCAGGCCATTTAAATCCCTTCGAGCACGGGCGCGGCTGGGAGTTGAAGGTGCAGATGGTGCGGGCGGCGATTGCCGGGATTCGCGCCATCCGAGCGGCGGCGCCGGGAGCGCGGCTGATCCATCCGGAGCCGGCGATCCACATCCACCCGAAGGGTCACAGCCACGCGGAGATTGAAGAAGCGGAGCGGGCGCGGCAGAGCCAATTTCAGACCTGGGACATGATCGCGGGGCGCCTGGAGCCGGGGCTGGGCGGGAGAGAAGAGTACCTGGACGTGATCGGGCTGGACTACTATGAGCGGAACCAGTGGGTGCTGGAAGGCGAGACGGTGTGGCTGGGCGATATCCGGTACCGGCCGTTTTCGGAGATTCTAGGGGAGGTGTACGAGCGCTACCGAAGACCGATGATGGTTTCGGCGACGGGGGCGGAGGGCGAGGGGCGGCCGCGCTGGCTGGCGTACATGGCCGAGGAGTGCCGGAAAGCCATGGCCTGGCAGGCGCCGCTCGAGGGGATCTGCTGGTATCCCATCGCCGATCACCCATGCTGGGACGACAACCGGATCTGCCAGGACGGCCTCTTGGGGATGGCCGACAAGGACGGCTTTCGCAGGGTCCACGAGGGGCTGGCGAGGGAGTGGCGGCGGCAGGCGCAGGCGTTTGCGGGGGCGCAGCCGGGCGTCACGCAGATGCCGCCAGCGCCGCTGCGGGTAAAACAAAACCGCGTGGACCTGGTTTGCCTGTCTCACCTCCGGTGGGACCACGTGTTCCAGCGCCCGCAACATCTGATGAGCCGGTTCGCGAAGGACTACCGGGTGTTCTTCGTGGAGGAGCCGGTGGGAGCCGAGGGGGCGCCGCGGATGGCGGTGCGGCAGTGTTTGAAGACGGGGGTCTACGTGGCGACGCCGCTCTTGCCGCGGGGGCTGGAGCTAAGGGAATCCGAGCAGATACAGAGCGCTCTCCTGGAGCAGATGCTGGGCGATTACGACATCCGGCGCTACTACGCGTGGTATTACACGCCGATGGCCCTGGGCTTCACGCGAAGCCTGCGGCCGGAGGTCGTGGCGTACGACTGCATGGACGAACTCTCGCTGTTCCGCGGGGCTCCGCCGGTGCTGGTGGAGCGAGAGGCGGCGCTGCTGCGAAAGGCGGATGTGGTATTCACCGGGGGCTTCAGCCTGTACGAGGCGAAGCGCGGGCGGCACGCAAACGTGCACCCGTTCCCGAGCAGCGTGGATGTACCGCACTTCCGGCGCGCACGAGACTGGAGCGACGAGCCGGCGGACCAGAGCGGGATCGCGGAGCCGCGCATCGGCTATTGCGGCGTGATCGACGAGCGAATCGACCTGGACCTGCTGAACGAGGCGGCGCGGCTGCGGCCGGAGTGGCAGTTCGTGATGGTGGGACCGCTGGCGAAGATCCGGCAGGACGATCTTCCGCGGCGGGAGAACATTCACTACCTGGGGCCGAAGCAATACGAGGAGCTGCCGGCGTACATGGCGGGATGGGAAGCGGCGATGATGCCCTTCGCGCGGAACGACGCCACGCGGCACATCAGCCCGACGAAGACGCCCGAGTATCTGGCCGCCGGGTGCCCGGTGGTTTCGACGTCGATTCGGGACGTGGTGCGGACGTACGGCGAGGCGGGACTGGTGCGGATTGCTGACCAGCCGCAGGCGTTCGTGGAAGCGTTGGAGGCGGCGCTGGCGGGTGAGAAGCGCGACGCGGCGCGGTTGGAGCGGGCGGACGGCTTCCTGGCGTCGATGTCGTGGAACCAGACGCAGGCGAGGATGGAAGAGCTCCTGTTGGCCGCGCGCGCGGCGCGAAGGCCGGCGGTGCTGCCGGTGCTGCCGATGCCGCACCAGCGGGGCTACCCGGCTACGGCGACGCAGAATCTGACGTTCAGCGATTAGCCGGGCCGGGTGGCCGCCGCTCCAATTCCTTCCCGCTAATGACGGGCGGCGGTTTTGGCCGCGGGGCGGTGGCGGGGCGTGTCGAGGAGCTTCTCGAGGTCGGCTTCGGGCATGGTGGCGGTCAGCCGGACGGTGCGGCCCTGCTGGTTGACGTTCATGGACTGCAGGAGCGCGGCGGCGGCGGAGGGCATCTGCTGCTGGCGGCCCTGGGCTAGGGACGCGAGGAAGCGGGCGACGTCCACAAGGGCCTGGGCATCGCGGTCCGTGCGGGCGAGGGCTTCGCTGGCGATGTCGACGGTGGAGGAGCCGAAACGAATACCGCCGCTGGCTTCATCGATGGCCTGGAGGTATTCGGGGCGGATGGGATTGTTGTTGGGGGCGCCCGGGGCGGGAGCGGGAGCGGCGGCGAGTTTGGCAGCGGGCTGGTCCGTGGTCATCCAAGCGTGGTATTGAGTGCTCCAGTTGCGGGCGTTCTGGGCAAGTGAGGCTTTGAGCGAGATGCTGCCGCGGCGATCCACGGCGGCCTTCACGAGGCTCTGTTCGCCGATGACGGCGACGTTGCCGTTGAGGAGGGCAACCCAGGGGGCGCGTTCCGCATTGGCGCGGCCGGGCTTGGCAAGGACGATGATATCGGCGTCCTTATACTTCGTCACCGTGAGGCCTTCCGACTGGGCGGCGGAGAGGAGGCGGGCGGCGGCAAAGTTGCCGGCGGCGAGGAGGAGAGTCTGCGCTTTCTCGCCGGTAGAGGCCATCAGCATTTCGCGGATATCCTGCCGGGGGTCGAGGCCGGTTTTCAGGACGAAGCGCTGCAGTTCCTCCTCTTCCGCCTGGAGCTTATTGAGGACGAAGCGGCCGAACGGCGACGCCTTGGCCTCCATGACGTTGATGCCGCCGACGAAGCGGGCTTCGGGCATGACCATGCCGAGGAGTTCGGCGTCAACGGCCGCGGCGGGGGCGGCGAGCATGAGGCCGGCCACGGCGACGGGGAGTACGCGAAGCAGTGCAAATTTCATGATTCGATCCTGTCCTCTCCTACGGATGAGACGCGGGAGGGGTTTCGGAATTAACAGCCGGGGGGCGGCGGGTTCGATCAAGGTTTAAGCCTTTGGATCAAGACGGTATCCGGGGTGGCCCAGCGCAGGAGGTCGAGCAAGTCGGCCTCGCTCATGGCGGTGCAGCCGGCGGTCGGTTTCTCGATGGACCGGGTCACGTGGAGAAAGATGCAGCTGCCGGCGCCCGGCGTCGGCCGGCCGGTGTTGTAGGAGATGACGGCGCCCCATTTGTAGTCGGGGATCAGCATCTCTTCGGCGGAGGTCCAGTCCTTGTTGGCGGGGGTTTCCTCGAGGATCCGATTGTAGTGGGAGGAGCGGGGATCATCCACACATCGGGTTTGACTGGTGAGGGGGCGGTAGGGGAGTTGGAAGCCGTGCCGGGCGGCCTCGCTCCAGGGCGCATGGCCGAATACGGATTCGATACGAAAGGAGCCGGCGGGCGAGCGGCCGTCGCCCTCGTTTTTCGCAGCGGCCATTCCGGCGCGGCCGAGGGCGACGCGGACGGGGGCGCCGACCGGGGTCCCGTTCTCGTAGCGCTGGAGAGTGGCCGTCGTTTCGCCCGGGCCGTCAGCGGTAACGATGATGGTGCGCGGGGCCTGAGCGAGCAACAGCGCGAGAACGAAGCAGGTCACTCGCCGATTACCACGGTATGCGGTCCGCCGGGGACGGGTTGCCCGGTGACGCGGCTGAAGCCGGCGGCGAGATGCATGCGCTCGTACTCGCTGAGGGTGTAGGCATCGCCGCTGGGTGTGGTGGCGAGCATGACGAGGGCGAAGGCGGCGCAGGCGGGCGGGGAGACGCGATCCTCGTTGGGTACGAACTCGAGGGAGGCGACCTTGCCGCCGGGGTTCAAGGCGGCGTGCACCTTCTTTAGCAGCGATACGCAGGTGGGCTCGTCGAAGTGGTGGAGGAAGTTGGTAAGCAGGACGATGTCGTAGGGGCCGCCGAAGTCGACATCGAAGGCGCTGCCGGGCAGGAGGCGGTAGCGCTCCTGCACGTTGGCGCGGACGGCATTGGCGCTGGCGACATTGAGGACATTCGCCCAGTCGAGGGCGGTGATCACGGCATTGGGATTCGCCTTCGCGACTTCGATGCCGAAGAGGCCGTGGCCGGCGGCGACGTCGAGGACCTGCATGGGGCGGGTGGCGCCGTGCAGGACGATGGCGGCGAGGGGGGCGGCCATGGGTCCCATCATGGGCGCCATGCTGTGGGCGAACTCGATCCAGACGGGGTTATCGGGGTCCACGGTACCGTCGCCGGGCAAGGTGGTGCGGCCCTTGCGAACGATCTCGGCGAGCTCGAAGAAGGGCTGCGAGACCACGGGGCCGTTGGTGAATTTGGCGGTACCGGCGACGCAGCTCGGCGAGCGGGGGTCGAGGAACGTCAGGCTGGTGGGCGTCTGCGCGTAGCGGTTCTCCGACTTGGTAAGGAAGCCGAGCAGGGTCAGGAAATCGCACAGGATGCGCACGCCGCGTTCGGGCGCGTTCAGTTTCGCGGCGATGGCGGCGGCGGTGAGAGAGTCATCGCCGATGAGGTGGAAGAGATCCAGTTCGATGGCCGCCTCGAGCGCAGCGGAGCGCTGAAAGGCGCTCAACGTTTCGAAGACAAGCTGCGGCGAGGGCCGATGGGGGGCGGAAGTCATCCCCTCTAGTAGACCGCAAAACAGAACGTCTGGTTGGAGCTTTCGGGGGAGAGGCAGTATTCGCCGTTGGTCAGCGTTTCGTTCGCTTCGATGCGGTAGAGGCCCTGTTCCAGGCGTTTGACGAGCAGGTACACGGGCCGCTGGTTGTCTTTGGGCTTGCGCTGGTTGAAGGCGATCTCGCGGGCGCCGCCCTTGGTCTCCATGCGGTAGAGCACGAGCTTTTCGGCGGGAATCTTCTCCGAACGGATGACGAAGATCGGCTCCGGCAGCGGCGTCCGGACGGAGGAAGAGGCGCCGACCATCGTGTACACGGTGAGGTCCTTCCTCTCGGACTGCCTGGCTTCGCCGGCTTCGGTCTCAATGAGGGAAGAGGCGTGCAGGAGGTACGGGACGTCGGCCTTGGGGGGGCGCGGGCCGTCGTACTTGGCGGACGACTGCGCACCGAGAAACGCGGCGGCGGCGAGCAGGGAGAGTACAACGCGTGTCATTGGTCTCTATTGTAGTGGGACGGCGGAACGGGACACGGCGTTTCCGAGCCACTGGGCAAGGCGGGGATCGTCAAAGCCGGAGATGGTGAAATCGACATCCGGGAACTCAGCGTGGCTGGTGGTGACGCCGACCACGCGGGCTCCGGCGGCGCGGGCGGCGGCGGCGCCGGCGAAGGAGTCCTCGAAGACGACGCAATCTTCGGGCGCGGCGCCGAGGAGGCGGGCGGCCTTCAGGTAGATCTCCGGATGCGGCTTAGGGCGTTCCACCTGATGGCCGTCGACGACGGCGGCGAAGCGGGGGCGGAGGCCGGCGGCGTCGAGAACAAAATCGACGTTCTTGGGTTCGGCGTTGGTGGCGAGGGCGGCGGGGATCTCGGTGCGGCGGGCGAGGAAGTCGACCACGCCGGGCACGAGGCGGCTGGCGAGCTGCGGGCCCATGAGCTCGCGATACAGCGCCTCTTTGTTGGCGCCGTGGGCGAACACTTCGTCGTCGGTCAGCGGCTCCGGGAAAAAATCGCGGATGATTTCGTCATTGCGGCGGCCGAACATGCGGTGCTCGAGGTCGGGGATGACGATGCCGAAGCGGTTCAGATAGATCTGCCACGCGATGGTGTGGACGGGATTGGAGTCGACGATAACGCCGTCCATATCGAAGAGAAATGCCAGCACTCTTTCAGAGTAGCGGCTGGCGCGGGCGGATGCGAGAATGGCGGGTGCGATGCCTACCACGAAGGTTGCGCTCTCTCCCTACCTCTGCGTAGGAAACGCGGCGGAGGCGATCGGGTTTTACGAGCGGGCGTTCGGCGCGCGGCAGACGATGCGGATCGACATGCCGGACGGGCGCGTGGGCCATGCGGAGATTGCGATCGGGGAAGTGACGGTGATGCTCTCCGATGAGTTTCCGGAGATGGGGGTGGTGAGTCCTCGGACGCTGGGGGGTACGAGCGTTTCGCTCTACCTGGAGGTGCCGGACGCCGATGCGATGACGGCGCAGGCGGAAGAGGCGGGCGCCACGGTGCTGCGGCCTGTGGAGCTGCAGTTCTATGGACACCGGCGCGGCGATCTTCGAGACCCGTATGGGCGCCGCTGGTTCCTATCGACGGAGGTGGAGCAGGTGCGCAACGAGGAGATCGAGCGGCGGGCGCGGGAGGGGCGGTAGAGAGATGGCATTCGCGGCGGTGGCTCTGGTGGCGGTGCTGGTGGGCGTGCTGGTAGTGCTGATGGTGAACCCGCCGACGGCGTGGCTGAACCGGAAGAAGAAGGACTAGCGAAGGCTGCGCAACCACCGGCGCTACAATGACAACGATTTATGCCCCAGCTCGAGAGCGTTGACCTTCGTGGCTACAAAAGCATCCTGCTGCTCGAGGATTTCCGGCCCGGGGCGATTACCGTTCTCATTGGCGCAAATGGTGCGGGCAAGTCGAATCTGATCTCCTTCTTCAGGCTCTTGTCGTGGACTCTTTCGGGGCAACTTCAGGAGTTCGTGGCTCGCGCTGGCGGCGCCTCGGCGATACTTCACGACGGTCCCCAAACCACTCGGGACGTGTCCGCCTCCATCTACATCAGGACTGAGTCCGGCCGGAACAGCTACCATTTGCGCCTATCCTACTCGGCGGGCGATGCGCTGGTGTTCACAGAGGAGCGATACCGGTTCCAGCGAACCGATGATGAACAGGCATTCACCGACCTTGGCGTGGGCCATCGGGAATCGCAGTTAGCGGACAGACCGGACCGCACGGCGCGGACGATCCGCTCGCTGTTGAAGCGCATCGTTGTCCATCAGTTTCACGACACTTCCTCAACGGCCCGCATCCGTCAGAGGTGGGACATCGGCGAGTCACTGTGGCTGAAGGAGGACGCGGGCAATCTGGCGCCCTTCCTTTACCGTTTGCAGCGGGACTCGCCCACGCACTACATCCGCGTTCGCGACACGATACGGCAGGTACTACCCTTCTTTGCCGACTTCGAGTTGCTACCTGAATATGACAAGTTGCTCTTGCGCTGGAGGGAAGTGGGGACGGACGTGGTCTTTCACGCCGGTCAGGCGGCGGACGGAATGCTGCGCGCGATGGCCCTCATCACCCTGCTCCTGCAGCCGGAAGAGAGCCTGCCGGATGTTCTGATTTTTGACGAGCCCGAACTCGGCCTTCACCCATACGCCATTGAAGTGTTGGCGAGCCTGATCCGGGCGGTCTCCCGTCGCGTACAGGTGATAATCGCGACCCAGTCCGTCGGACTGATCGACTATTTCGATGCCGGCGACGTCGTCGTGGTGGAACGCCATGGCCGTACGTCAGTGGTGCGCCGCCTGGATCCTGAGCGGCTGTCGCAATGGCTCAGCGAGTACTCGCTATCGGAGCTGTGGGAAAAGAACGTACTGGGGGGCCGGCCCAGCCGATGATTCGGGTTTGCGCTGTTGTCGAGGGCACCACGGAGGAGACTTTCGTCAGGGATGTGGTAGCCCCGCACCTTGGGCAGTGCGGGGTGAGCATTGTGGCGCGGCGCGTCCGCACCTCCCGCGTTCAGAAGGGCGGAGTGCCAAGCTACGCTAAGCTGCGAGCAGACCTGTGCCGGTGGATGGCCGAAGACAACAGTGCGAACGTCCATGGTCGATCTCTACCGGCTGCCTGCGGATACTCCGGCCTTTCAACAGTTATCGGCGGTCAAAGACCCGATTGCGAGAGCCGAGGGGCTAGAGCAGGCGATTGCCGCAGATCTAGGCGACGAGCGCCTCTTCCCCTACATCCAGGTGCATGAGTTCGAGGCATTACTGCTTGCGGAACCGGAACGGTTAGGCTGCCTGCCGGGGCGAGGAGAAGCGGTACGGCGGCTGGTAGCCGCAGTCGGCGAGTACGATTCTCCCGAACATATTGACGGTGGCGAGGAAACTCACCCTTGCGCCAGAATCGTACAATGCGTCCCGGGCTACTCGAAGGTTGTGGACGGACCGCAGCTGGCTGCTCTGACGGGCCTCGAGCGGCTGCGCAACTCCTGCCGGCACTTTGGCGCCTGGTTGACAAGGCTGGAGGACCTCGGCGCCGAGTAGACTAGCGCACCATCTTCCGCATCATCGATTCGAACGAGGAGCGGGGCACGGCCACCTGCTTGCGCAGGGCGGCGTCTTTCCAGTCATTGCGGGCGGAGGTGGGCAGCAAGCGGATGACTTGTTCGAGGGGACCGGGGAAGGCGCCGGCGAAACCCGCGAGGGCGCGGAAGTAGCCGCGCTGGCCGGCGATCTTGCGGCAGCCCGTGACGAGGGCGGCGAAGGTTTCGGCGCGTTCGTCGAGGGAGAGGCCGGGATGCACGGCGATGGTTGCTCCCCACTCGTCGAAGAAGGGGCCGAGCGGCAGCAGGAAGTCGGGGGACCGGCGGAGGGCGCGTACCGCGCGGAGCGGATAGTGGCGGTGTCCTTCGGCGGACATGGCGCGTTTGTAGATCTGCGCGGCCGTCTGAAAGGTACCGCCGTAGGGCTTTGTGTTCTCGTGCGCCAGGCGGCCGAAGCGGGCGCGGGCGCCGGCGAAGGCCTCACTCTTGGGCCAGAAGCTGATGCCCTGATCGAGGTCACCGGCGTTGTGAGTGAGGGTAGCGGACAAACGCAGGACATCCAGTTCCGCGCCGGGCGTGGCGTAGGCGTAGCGGAACTCGGCGGCCTCGCGGGCCAGTTCGCGGTCGATGGCCGCCGCTGCCTCCTCGGCCCACTCGTGCTCGCCGCCCTTGAGGAACGACCCCAGCGCCCCGGCGAGTCCGCTCAGCCGCTCCCCATCGTGACCGCTGACCGGGCCAAGGCCGGCGAGCGCGGTGGCGCGTTTCGAAATGCCTTCGATGGACCAGTGCATGGCGCGCAGCGCCAGCCGGAACATGCGTTCGCGGCTGTGCGGGTAGCGCTGCACATCGCGCCAGAGCAGACCGCGAATTTTGGAGTCCACGTCGGTGGGAACAAAGGTGGCCACGGAGGCGTGATGGGCGGCGATGCATACCGCAAAGTACTCTTCGGTCCATTGCGGTTCACCGATGGATTCGTCGGCGTCGAAGGGCTCTGCCAGGGAGAGGATCTCGAGAAAGCCGAGGGCTTCGACGAGGGGCGGTCCGGGCGCGGCCGGCGGCAGGGGAAGAAACGGGGCGGCGGTGCGAACCTGCTCAACGAGGGTGGCGGGCCGTATGTAGTCGCCGCGCGCCATCAGGCGGGCTGGGTCCGTGAGTGCGGAAAGCGCGGGTCCGTGCTGAGGACGGCGAAGAAGGGATCGATGTGCAGGAACGCGGCCCAGAGGTCGTGATCGTTGACGCCGCGCTGCAGCCACTGGAGGGCGGTATCGACCTCTCCGAGGGCGGTTGCGAGGAGCGCGTAGGCGATGGGGTTCACATGCTTGTACGCGCCGGCGCGGAGCTTGGCCCACACCGCCAGCGCGGCCTGCTTGTTGCCCACCGCGGCCTGCGCGGCGCCGGCAGCGGCGTGCCCCATCACCCAGGCGGGCTCGGCGGCGACGGCAGCCTCGAAGGAGATCAGCGCCTGGTGATAGTTGCCGTGAACATAGTGCGCCATACCGCCGGCGAAGTGTCCGAGTGCGAACTTGGCGTCGCGGGAAACGGCGGCCTGGGCCTGTTGGATCGCGGCTTCGAATTCACCGGCGCGGTACAGCGCGGAGGCGAGGTAAAAGCGCAGAATCTGCGAGTGCGGCACGGCTTCCACCCTGGCCTTCAGCGCGGGCACCGCTTCCGCCGGCTGACCTTTTGCCTGGCTCAGGAAATACGCTTCGATAGCCGGGTCGCCCGCCAGCGAGAAAAACCGCTTCGCGTCTTCGAACTTCCCTTCGTAGACCAGAGCGATTACCGCGAGCGTCACCAGTGCGCCGGTCTCTTTCGCGTTCAACTCGAACGCTTTTCGTGCCGCCCATTTGGCCTTGGGAACGGCTTCCGAGGGCGGCGCACCCAGGTACATGGACAGTGCGTAGTAGCGAGCGATGCCGGCCCACGGTGCGGCGTAAGACGGGTCCTGGCGGATCGCCTGTTCGAACTTCTGCTTCGCCCCGGCCAGCGACTCGTTCGTTAACCGGGCGAGCAGTTGCTGCCCCTGTTCGTTCAGCGTGGCGGCGGGTGAGGAGTCCGGCGCCGCCGCGGCAGCCGCGGGGGTGTGAACCACCGAAGGAGCGATCGCGGTAATGGACGCGGCCGCCGGCGAAGCGGGCGCCGCGGCTGCCTGCCCTCCGGCGATGTGGCGCGCGAGAGCCAGCACGATGGTCTTCGACAGCTCGTCCTGCAGGGACAGCAGGTCGGTCCAGTCGCGGTCGAACCTCTCCGACCAGAGCGGGTAACCGTCGTCGGTGTTGATGAGGTGGGCGCTGACCCGGACTTTGCCGCCGGCGCGCCGAACGCTGCCCTCAAGGAGTTTCTTCACGCGGAGGCGGTTGCCGATGTCGCGTGCGTCGACGCTCTTGCCATTGTAGGCGAACGAGGAGGTGCGCGAGCTGACGTGCAGCCCGGGGACACGGTTGAGCAGGCCGATGATGTCCTCGGTGAGGCCGTCGCAGAACATGCCGTTCTCAGCGTCCTGGCTCATATTGGCGAAGGGCAGGACAGCGATGGAGCGCTCGGGGATGGGATGAGAGCCGGAGATGGAGGCGACAGCGGCGGCCATTTCACGTGCGCCCTCGTCTACGGACTGGGTGATGGAGGGCATGCGTGAGGAGATGAGCGCGCGGACACCTTCCAGAGCCAGGCGCACGGACTGCATCGTCTGGAAGCGCTGCGCGGGGTCCTTGCGCAAGCAGCGCATGATAACGGCCTCGAGCTCCGGCGGCACGTGTTTGGCGACATCGCGCGGGCGGGGCGGCTCATCCCGCATCATGGCGAGGAGCACGCCGATGGCGGTCTCGGCTTCGAACGCGCGCTTACCGGTGACGAGCTCATACAGCACCGCGCCGAGCGAGAAGACGTCCGAGCGCGGGTCAACCGGCTTGGCCTCGGCCTGTTCGGGCGACATGTAAGCGACGGTGCCCACCATGGCTCCGGCCTGCGTCTTGGGCGACTCGACGAAGAAGGTCTGGGTATGATCGGCGTCGCTGTTGGCCCCCTTGTCCTGCTCGAGGAGCGAGAGCTTGGCGAGGCCGAAATCGAGGACCTTGATCAGGCCCGTGGGCGTGACCATGATGTTGGCGGGCTTGAGATCGCGATGAATGATGCCGGCGCCGTGGGCGGCCGCGAGCGCGTCGGCCATCTGAATGCCGTAGCCGATGCCGTCCTTGAGCGATGGCACGCCTTCACGGATGATCTCGTGCAGCGTCTTGCCCTGGACGAACTCCATGGAGATGAACTGCTGGTCTTCATGGATGGCAATTTCGTAGATGGTGATGATGTTGGGGTGCGAGAGAGCGGAGGCGGCGCGGGCTTCCTGCTGGAAGCGCACGCGGCGCTCGGGGTTGGAGACGGCGTCGAGCGAGAGGACCTTGAGCGCGACGTGGCGGCCCAGACGGGTATCGCGCGCACGATAGACGACGCCCATGCCGCCCTCGCCGAGCTTCTCCAGAATCTGGTAGTGCGCAACCGTCTGCCCGATCATCGGCTCTTGCGGCGACCCTTAGCCGCGGACCTCGCTCATCAACGCCATCACATTCTGTTCCGGGTCGCGAAAAAAGGCCATCCAGAGCTCATGGTCCGGCAGCCGGGCCAACAGATGGGGTTCCCGAACGAAAGACACGCCCCGCGCGGTGAGCGCAGTGTGCGCCGCATGGATCTCCGGCACCTTGAAATAGAGGATGGAAGCACTCGCCGACTGCCCTTCCTCCGCTGCCGCAATCATGAGCCTCACTGTTCCCATGCGGAAAAACGCCAGGTTGGGGGCATCGAACAGGTACGGCAAGCCCAAGGTGTCCCGGTAAAAGGCGACGGCGCGCGGCAGGTCGCGCACAGACAAGGCGATCTGTCCGATCTCCTCCAGACCGGCGAAGCCGTCGGCGGGCATGATTGGTTTATCGTAAAACATTGAGAGGTCGTCGGTAAACGGCGTTCAGACGATTTCTCGCGCGATTGGCGCGGGGAGGTCAGGCGATGTCCCGTTCAGCGTTTGCATTCGTTCTGCCGGCGGTTGCGATGGCCGGGCCGGCTATGCTTGCCGCGGTTCCGGGTTGCACCGCGCCTGCGGCGCTTCAACGTGAGTTCAACACGATTGAAGCGGGAAGTCCCCCGTTCGCCGCCCGTCTGGAGGAGCTGACGCGGAAGTACCCCGCTGACTTCTTCGCCTGGCAGGCTTGGGCGGACCAGGCACGGTGGCCGAGTTCGCAACAGGCGGCAGGGTTGGAGGTGGTTGCCCGGAAGGCGGCGGAAGCACCGGACCAACCCGAGGCGCGCTACCTGCACGGGTTGCTTCTGATCGGCCGAAACACGCCGCTGGCCCGGAACGAGTTCACCAAGGCATTGGAACTGGCGCCGGACTTCGCGTGGCCGCACATCGGGCTGGCGCAGATCTACTCCTACCCGAACTTCAAAGACCCGAAGCTGCTGCTGGCGCACCTCGATCGGTTTCTCGAGCGGTGCCCGGAGCATCTGCCTGCGTATGGGCTGTTTCGCAATGTCAGCGGCGGCGCCTCGCTCGTGGCCCACGCGGCGCGCCTGCGCGGCCTGCTCGAGCGGCGCACGGATCCGCGCGCGCTCGCGTCGTACCCAAACCTGTGGTCGCTCGAGTTCAAGGCGCTGCCGGCTACGGAGCATTCCGCGGTTCGGGAGCGCGTGCGCACCGACCTGGGGCGCTTGGAGTCTGTGACGGACGAGAATCGACGCGCGTTGCTGATGGCGATGCGCGACGGCTATGAGTTGCTCGGCGACCAGGCGGCAATGGCGCGGATCAACGCGGAGCTGATGCCGCCGGCAGCCGAGGCGATGAAACTGTGGGGGGGCGCGAACCCGCGGCCGCAGGCCGGCGCCGATCTCGAGGCCCGGCAGCGGCAATGGGACGACCAGCGGCTGGCCGCGGCGCGGGGTTGGGTGGCGCAGTGGCCGGAACATGAGGCCACGCAGAGTGAGTTGGTGGCCGCAATGGATCGTCACCCTTCGGTGGACAACGACGAATTCGCTAACGCGGCCGAGCGGCTTCTGGATCTGCAGCGCCGGACTCCGCTGATACGCCGTTTTCCGCTCCCCCAGCTCCGCGTGGCCGACGCGTACCTGCGCCGCGGCACGCAGCTGGAGCGTATCCCGCAATTGCTGGAAGAGGCCCGCGCGGCGGCGGCGCGGCAACGCAGGCCTGCAGACGATCTGTTTCCCCGCCAGAACGCCTTGTACCTGGAACAGGATCCTCTGCTGGAGGCAGACCGTCTGGCAACGGAGTACGCGCTGCGGCTGAAGGACGCGGCGACGGCGCGCAGGGCCCTGGCGCGACTGGAAGGGCGGCTGGCGGCCATCGACATCGGTCAAACCGCCAGCGGCATCGAGCGCGTGTTCCAGGGCCGGTGGGAGGCGCGGTGTTCGGAGTTGCGTGCGCGGACGGCTGTACTCGAGGGCAAGGCGCCGGCCGAAGTCCGCGTGGACGAGGAACGGCGCCGGGCAAGCGCTCCCCCACCGCCGGCGATCGCGGGCGCTTCGTGGCGGACGGTAGGCCGGGCGCTGCCGGACTTTGCGCTGGTGGAGCTTCACTCCGGCCGCACTTGGCGGCTGTCGGACGTCAGGGGCAAGACAGCGCTGGTGAATGTTTGGGCGACCTGGTGCGGGCCGTGCCGCGAGGAGCTCCCTCATTTTCAGAAGCTGCATGACAAGCTGAAGGGGCGGAACGACGTGCTGCTGTTCACTATCAACGTCGATGAAAGCGTGGGGCTGGTGGAGCCGTTCGTCCGCCGGCACGGGTTAACGGTCCCGGTGCTGACGGCGGCGAAGGGATACATCGACGAGTTCATTCCGCAGGGCGGGATCCCGCGCACGTGGATCATCGATGCGCAGGGAGTGCTGCGGCAGGAGCTGGTGGGTTACGGCTCGGGCGAGACGTGGGAGGCGCAGATGCTGGCGGCGCTCGAGAAGTTCATCGCGCCTCCACCAGCTCCGAAGTGACGCCGTCCACGTCGATGAACTTCAACCGCAATTCCTTGCGGTTCTTCACGCGATCCTCGGGAGCGGTGAGCGAGACCATCACCATGCGATCGAGCATTTCGCCCGGTTTGATCTGGTCCTTTGTCTTGAGAGTTCTATTGAAGCGGCCGCCGAGGAATTGGTAGTAGCCGAACACGCGCTCGGCATCGACGTCCGCCACCGCGTTGGTGGCGACCGTCCCCCCGGTCGCCTCCGTCAGCGTGACTTCGGTGTCGCGCAGAACAAACGGAACTTCGGAGGGGTTCTTCACCCGGAAATCGATCACGATGACGGTATTGTTCTCGTCCGTGGCCTGTGTGCGCACCTTTTGAATTTGCCCTTCCAGGCGCAGGTGTGCGCCCTTGGTGCCGACCAGCATCACGCCGACGGCCGCGAGCGCCACTACCAGGCCGATGCCGATGAAGGTGAAGAACCGGCGGCTCCAGATGGTTGTTTCGTCGTTCTGCCGCGCCATGCGGCGATTATGACAGGATACGCTGCAGTTCGCGCATGGACTTGTGGGCGGCCTCGATCAGCTGGTCACGCTGGACGTGCGTTTCGAGTCCCACATACCCCTCGAAGCCGTCCTTCGACAGCGCCGTGAAGATGCCCGCCCAGTCGATCCACTGCTTATACTCCGGCACGATGCTGCGCGCCTTCACCTGCACGTTGCGCAGCCGTTTCTTGGGGAGCAGCGCGTAACCCTCGGGAAAGATCTTCGCTTCGGGCGAGTACTCGTTGTGCGGGTCCCAATTCAGCCCGATGCTCTCCGGCAGCAGCTTCAGCATGGCGGCGCACTCCGCGGAGGTCGCAACGTTGCAGGAGCCCTCGTTCTCGAGCAGCAACCGCACGCCCTCTTTCTCGGCTAGCTGCGCCAGCTCGGTAATGATGCCGGCGATGCGCGGGAACAGCGCCTCGGGTTCGGCCACACGGTTGAAGGCGAAGACGCGGGCGTGCCGGGCGCCCAGGATGCGTGCAGCGCGCACCACCTGGGCCAGCTCTTCGAACCGCGCGTCAAATCGTCGCGCCTCGTTTGCCAGGCGCTGCGCCCGCTGCTCGTCCGTCTCTCCCGACCGCCGCCGAACAGGATCGGTGCCGGGCAGGGTGTACTTGCAGAGCGACGAGTTGAGGAAGGTCACCTCGAGACCCGCCTCCTTCAACTCTCGCGCCGTCTGATGGAGTTCGTCTTCGGAAAGGCGGAAGTAGGAACGGCGGTCGCCGGGGCGGCTGCGGAGTTCCACATACCGCAGCCGGTACTGCCGGGCGAAGGCGATGGCCTCGGCGGGGGACTCAGCCACTTCGTCCGTCAGCACCGCGATTCGCGAATACTCGAACCGTTTGGCAGCCAACGCGTGGGCCGCCGCCAGTCCGCCGCTGATAAACAGACGCCGATTCATGGCCAGGTACTCGATTGTGAGGGAGCAACGGCGCGGCGGTCAAGCGGCGCAGGCGGCGAGCAGGCCAAGGCTCCGCCGGTCGAAGAGGCCCGGGGCAGCGGCGCGGAAGTAGCGGCGAATCTCTTCCGGACCGATGTTTACCGTAGTTTGGTCCCAATCGCAGCGGGAGCAGTGCACGTCCCCGGCGCCGTGGCCGCTGAAGAAACCGCGCGCCTGGCGGTATCGCTCCGAGTTCCAGGCATCGGCGCCGCTCCCGTCCCACTGCGCGAACACAAGCTTGCCGTCGGTGGTAGGGGCGCCGCAACAGGGAAGGATTCGACCCGTCGCGTCCATCACCAAGTTCTGGTAGAGCCAGCGGCACGCGTGGGACGCCGGGCCGGACGGCGGCGGGAGGTCGGGCAGCGGAGCAGCAAGCGCCGCGGCGAAGGCGTCCTCCTTCACGTCCTTTGAACAGGGATTCCAGTTCTCGGGCGCGTGGGAGACCGACGTCCAATCCAGGCGCTCGACGCCGGTCGGGACGGCCGCCGCCGGCACGATCTCAGGGTCATCCCAGGTGACGTCGAACGGCTTGACGACGCGGAAGTAGTTGGCGCCGGCACGGCGGGCGAGGGCGCGCGCCGCCGGAATCTCATGCGCGTTGTGTTCGAAGGCGAGGAAGTTCCAGGAGATCGCTGGAGTCCGCCGGCGGAGCCTCCGCTTGGCCTCCGCGAGCGCGCGCATATTCTGAAGCGCGAGTTCCAGGCTGCCTTTGCGGCGGAACCGCCCGTACACGCCCTCCGTCGCTCCGTCGATGGAGGCGACCAGGGAATCCAGCCCGGACTCGACGTACGCCTCGGCGTCAAAACGCGGGACGGAGAGGCTGGTCGAAAGTGAGGTCGACAACAGGTACGTCTTCGCCTCGCGAATCATTTTCGGCGTTGCACGATTCAGCAGCGGCTCGCCGTAGTCGCAGAAGTAGACGCCGACGGCGAAAGCGCCGCAGGCTTGCAACAAAGCGGACCAGCGAGTTTCGGGCAACGTGGCGTTGGGCCAGTCGAACACGCCGGGCGCCGTGGACGAGTGGACGCAACCGGGACAGCCGAGCATACAAACGTTGGACGGGTCGACGACCAGGCCGAACGGCTTGGAGTCGAGACGCTGGTCCTGGCGGCGCAACTGGCGCCCCGCGAGAGTAATGTTGACGATTTTCACCGTGAGAGCCGCGGCGACAACGTGAGGCAAGCGTTGAGAAAACACGCCCCGCAAACTGCTTCGCGCGGCTTCGAGGCGGGGAGATTGGATCGCCGCCGAAAGCTGCGTATACAGGCCGCCATCGCTGAAGGGCAAGAGCGAGTGGACCTGGGCTAGCGCGTTCGTGAGCGCGGAAACCATAGCCCACCGTATCGCACTTTTCTACAACGTGTGCTCGCGAAAACAGACGTAGCGATTTGTATTCGGTGCGATTTCTACCTAAACTCTTTCGTTCTTCCCCGGCGAAAAGAACCTCTCCTAAAGTTTTTTCCCGATTCGGACGATGGTGGGTTGCGTGCATTGAAGGAAGTTATGGATTTGGTGATTGCATCGACGGTTTTCGCGGGGAGCTTGGGAGCCGCGTGGTGTCTTCAGCGGGCAGCGCTGGCCGGCTTGTTGCGCCTGATGGGAATCGGCGGCCGCCGCCTTCCTTCCGCCAGCTTTGGCGACTGACACGGTCAATCCGGTGGGCGGTAGGGCCCGTCGCGGCCGCGTGCTACACTCCGCTATATGTTTCAGGGTTTGGAGCACACGGCCATTGCTTCGCCTGATCCGCAACGCCTTGCGCAGTGGTACGTCGACCACCTCGGCTTCCGGATCAACTTCGAGTACGACGGCAACTACTTCGTTCGTGCGGTGAACGGGTCGATGCTCGAGATTATTCCGGCCGAGGGCTCCGCGCCCGACCAGAAGATGCGCACACCGGGTATCCGGCACCTGGCGATTGCGGTAGACGATTTCGACCAGGCGCTGTCCACGCTGCGCGAGCGCAATGTGCGGTTCCTCACGGAGCCGTACGAGAACCAGGGCAACCGCCTGGTGTTCTTCGCGGACGCCGACGGCAATTACCTGCATCTGATCCAGCGCCAGAAGCCGCTTCCGTAAGCCAGGTCATCGTTGCTCCAGCGGGTTTTCAAGGCATTCGAGTACCGCGACTTCCGCCTGATGTGGATGGGCGCCTGCACTTCCAGCATCGGCACCTGGATGCAGAAGCTGGCCCAGAGCTGGCTGGTGCTGGAGATCTCCGGTTCGCCGTTTCTGCTGGGCCTTGACGCCTTCCTCGGGGAGATCCCCATCTTCCTGTTCTCGCTGGTAGGCGGCGTGGTGGCGGACCGCACGGACCGGCGCCACCTGCTCATCGCCTCGCAGCTGATCCAGATGAGTTGTGCCTTCATCCTCACACTGCTGGTCGCCAACGGGGCGGTTCAGGTCTGGCACATCCTGCTGTTATCGTTCTTTGTCGGCCTCGCCCAAGCCTTTGGCGGACCCGCTTATTCCGCCCTGGTGCCAACGCTGGTGAAATCCGAAGATCTGCCGAACGCCATCGCCCTCAATTCCATCCAATTCAACCTGGCGCGTGTCATCGGCCCGGTGCTGGGCGGGCTGGCGCTCACCAAACTCGGCGCGGTGTGGTGTTTCGCCCTGAACGGCGCATCGTATATCCCGGTGATCATCACGCTCTCTCTGGTGAAGATGCGCTTCACGCCGAAGAAGACCGGGGAATCCATGCTCGAGAGCATGAAGGACGGCATTCGCTTCATCCGCCGCCAGGGGGCGATGGAGTCCCTGATCGGCCTGGCCTTCACGATGACGCTGCTCGGCATGCCAATGATCGTCTTCCTGCCGGTGATGGCCAAGGACGTATTCCATCAGGGCCCGAACACGTATACGCTGCTGCTCTCGGTGTCCGGTCTTGGCTCTATCCTCGGAGCGCTGTTCGTGGCGGGCAGCGGACACCTGCGCTACAAGGGCCGCGCGGCGCTGTTCCTGCTGATCGCGCTGGGCGCGTTGATGGCCGCTTTTGCCGTTTCGCAGAACCTCTACCTCAGTTGTGCGTTGCTGTTTCTCAGCGGCGCCGCGCTGATTGCCGTCTTCGCGCTGATGACGTCGCTGGTGCAACTGGTGACCCCGGACCCGATGCGCGGGCGCGTGATGAGCGTCTACAACGTGGCGTTCCGGGGCGGCATGCCGATCGGCAATCTGGTAGCCGGCACCTTCATTAAGGAGTTCGCCGCGCCACCGGTGCTGATGGTGAACGGCGTCCTTCTGTCGCTGCTCGGGCTCTGGTTCCTGGTAGTGCACCGCCGCGTTGCGACGCTCTGAAACGACGCGAGGCCGATACAATGGAGGTTCATGGTATCGGGTATTCTTGTCCTGCTTCTCGCCTCCTCCACCTCCAGCGATCTGACCCGCGATCTGAACCGCGCGCGGGACCGGCAGGATCGGTCGGCGTTGGAGGCCATCGCCGCAAAGGCGGCGGAAGGCGCCAAGCAGGACGACGCCGCTGCCCAGTATCGCGTGGCCGTGGCCCAGTCCTACGTCGCGGAGGTGGCGCAGGAGCTTCGCGATAAGAACGGCGCCCGGGCCGCCGCGGAGGCCGGGATCAAGGCCGCGCAGCGAGCCGTCGAGCTAAAGCCGGACGTTGCCGAGCACCATCGCATCCTCGGGACGCTGTGCGGACAGGTGATTCCGGCGAACGTCCTTGCCGGGATGAAGTACGGCCGCTGCGCGCTCGACGAAATCAACAAGGCGCTCGAGCTCGACCCGAAGTCCGCCAAGGCGTATCTGAGCCGCGGCGTGGGCAACTACTACCTCCCGCCGGCGTTCGGCGGCGGAACCGAACCCGCGATTCGCGATTTTCGGAAGGCGATCGAGTTCGATCCGCGGTCGTCGGAGGCATACCTGTGGCTGGGCCTGGGGCTGCGGAAGGCGAACCAGAACGCGGAAGCGCGCAAGGCGTTTCAGAAAGCGCTCCAACTGAACCCGAACCGGGTGTGGGTGAAAGAACAGTTGGAAAAGACCCCGGCGCAGTGAACCAGGAGAGATTGCTCGCCGCCGCGGCTATCGCGGCCATCACCCTTCTTGGCTTCTTCTACTTTCCCGGCCACACCTACCTTCATCAGGACACGCAGATCTACGTGCCGATCCTGGAGCGGTTGCGCGATCCTTCGCTCTTCACCCAGGACCCGGTAGCGCTACGGCCGCACGTCACCTACACCATCTACGACGAAGTGACGCTCGCCCTGGCGCGCCTGTTCGGCGGTTCGATCGAAATTGCGCTGAAGACACAGCAACTGCTGTCTCGCGCGGCGGGCGTGCTGGGCGTCGTTCTGATTGCCGTACGTCTCGGCCTTTCGCTGCGCCTCGCGCTGCTGGTAGCCGCCATCGTCCACCTGGGAGCGACGGTCAGCGGCCCGGCCGTCCTCACCGTCGAGTATGAGCCGGTGCCCCGCGGCTTCGCCGTTCCGCTGCTGCTGCTCGCGCTCGGCCTCATCGCGCAGGAGCACTGGCTGGCCGCGGAAATCACCGCCTGCGTCGCGCTGCTCTACCATCCGCCCACGGCGTTTCCGTTTCTCGCCGCGCTCGGCATCTTCGTACTGGTGCACCGGCAGTGGCGAATGCTGTGGCCGGTTGCGGCGGCCGGCGGGCTGCTCTACGCGCTGGCCCTCGCACAGCCGGGCCTCTCGGAGAAGCAGGTGCTCTTCGGCACGGTGGACCCCGCGCTCGAAGCCCTGCAGCGCATGCGCGCCGCCTACAACTGGATCTCGTTGTGGTCGGGCGAATGGGTGGTGCAGTACGTCCTGCTGTTCGCCGTGGCTGTCGCCGCGTGGTGGCGGCTGCGCCGTCTGATGCCGGAAGAGCTGCGCCTCTTTCTGATCGTGATGCCGGTGTGGAGCCTCCTCACGATGCCGGCCTCCTACCTGCTTCTCGAGCAGATGAAGTGGAGCATGATGCCGCAGTTCCAGCCCGCGCGCGCGACGCTGTTCCTAGTGGTGCTCGCTCAGATACTGGGCGGCATCTGCGGCCTTCGCGCCGCCCGCGAGCGCCGCTGGGCGGAAGCCGCCCTCTGGCTGATACCGGCCTTCGCCATCCCCGTACACACGCTGGTGCTGCGAACCCTGCCGCCGATGGACAATCTGCTTGCCTGGAAGCGCACTGCACTGGTGGCGGCGCTGGTGGCGCTGACGGCGGCGGCCTCGCGCTTTGAGAAGCGGACGGCGCTGTGGGCCCTGGCCCTCTTTGTGCCCTTCGTGGCCATCCCCCTCGCCGGCGAGGTGCGCAACTACCCGACGATCCACAACCCGCAGGTTGACGAACTGGCCGCATGGGCGAAGGCGTCCACTCCGCGGGACGCAGTCTTCCTCTTCCCCGACGCCGCCCGAAGCCTCCAGCCCGGCATCTTTCGAGCGCGCGCGCTGCGCTCGCTCTACGTGGACTGGAAGGGCGGCGGGCAGGTAAACCTGCTCAAGCAGTTTGCCGACGAGTGGTGGAAGCGGTGGCAGCGATTTGTGCCGGCGAAGTTTGAGCGTCCTGAGTTCGAGCTCTACCGCCAGGCTGGGATCGATTTCATTGTGCTCGATGCGCAGCGCCGGCTGGAAGGGCGCGAAGCGGCGTTCGAGAACTCGCGCTTTGTCGCCTATGCGGTGCGCTGAAAGGCGTCAACTTCGGCGCGAGTGGGAATGGAAGCCTGCGCACCGCGGCGTGTGACGGAGATGGCGGCGGCGGCGCAAGCGAAGCGGAGCGCGTCGGGAACAGGCTGTTGATCGGCCAACGCCACGGCGAGCGCTCCATTGAAGGTGTCGCCGGCGGCGGTGGAATCGACGCAGGAAACGGCGTACGGAGCAACGTGGAAGCCGTTGCCGTCCTCCTGGTAGTAGCAGCCCTGATCGCCCAGTTTCAGCACAATGCGCCGTGGACCCAGCGCCTGCAGGCAGCGGGCGACAGCGGGCGCCTCCTCGGCCGTCAGGCGCGAGGGCGCGCGGCCGAGCAGGATGGCCGCCTCCGACTCGTTAGGTGTGAGCACATCGACGTGAGCCAGCAGCGTGGCGGGCAGCGGCTGCGCGGGCGCGGGATCGAGGATAGTGGTTGCGCCTTCCTCTCTGGCTATGCGCAGAGCCGCCGCGACGGCGTCGAGCGGCGTTTCGAGTTGAAAGAGCGCCGCGACGGCCCCGCGATAGAACTCGCGCAAGGACTCGATTTCGCCTGCGGTGACGGCGTGGTTGGCGCCGCCGGCGACGACGATAGAATTCTGCCCGCCGGCTTCGACGGAGATCAGCGCCACGCCCGTCGGCTCGCTCCTGGTGGCGTGCACGAAGGAGACATCGACGCCCGCCGCCGCCAGGCTGGCCTTCAGGTGATCGCCGAACACGTCGTAGCCGACGCGCCCCGCCATACGAACGGCCAGAACGCCCGAGGCGAGCTTTCCGGCGGCGCACGCCTGGTTGGCGCCCTTGCCGCCGGGAATCATTTGAAAGCCGGAGCCCAGGACCGTCTCGCCGGGCGCGGGGAGGCGCGCGACGGAGACCACGAAATCCATGTTCAGGCTTCCGAGGATGGCGATCGCTGGTTTCACAGCCGACTCACCGGGCGTTCAGGTCGATGCCGAGTTTCTTCAGCTCCTCGGCGTAGTACCGCTTGTGCAACAGATCCCACTCTTCGGAGCCCTCGGGAATCTCGCGCTTCTGGGTGCGGATCTTCTTGCGGGCGTCGCGGTCGGCTTTGTCTTCGTTGGTGAGGATTTCGCTGATGCCCTTGAAAATCTCCAGCCGCACTTCGTTCGGATCCTTCTTGAGCCGGGTCTGACGATTGGCGCGGAGCCCGGTGATGATCTTGTGCGACACCTCATTGATCTTGTCGCGCGAGAGCTTCATGGCATCGCCCGTGTCGCGTCCCGCGGCGCGCACCACCTTGCGCTGGGCAACCAGCGTATTCTTGATCCGGCGGAACATCTCCTGGTAGCTCACACCCTCGCGGCGCATGTAGTCCTCGTACTGGCTGAGGATGTCGCGCACTTCGTCGTTCAACCGGTCTTCCACCTCGAGTTCATCGACGATGATCGAGGCCACGAAGTCGGTGGTGGAGTTCAGGTCGGCGGTTTCGACGTAAAGGGGAGTGAGGCGCTTGACGAGTTGGCGGGAGAGGTAAGTGACGAATTCCTTGGCGATCAGCATCCTGGAACGGGGCTACTCCTCATCTTGAAACCCACTTGGCAGTGTACCAGAATGCCGCGGCGCTTCAATTCGGCGAATCGCCGCGATGGTTGTCGAGAAACTCCTGGTCGATGGCTTTGCGTCCGCGAAAACCCTCTTCCAGGCCATGCCAGTGAGTGATGCCGTCCTCGCCGAGTTTCCAGCACAAATACACTTCTTCACCACGGTAATAACAGCGGAAGTCGATGAGGCCGATGTCGAGATCCTTCACTTCGCAGCCGAACTCCTGAATTTCCTCGACAGCCTGCTGCAGGTCGGCGGCGGTGGCCTGCTGGCGCTGCTTGCGGGCGAGGATCTCTTCGCGGTTGACCATGGCGCCGCCGAGCATCATCAGCCGCTGCGTGTAGCCCTCGACGGCCTGCTCCGCCTCTTGATAGCGCGCCTTGCACTCGATGGCCAGGCGAATGGCCCGTTCCACGGCGGGGAGCAGGCGCTCCGCCTGCGCCAGCGTGAAGTGTCTCGGCATGCAGGGTCAGAGGTCGCGGACGATCAGATACCGCTCACCTGCACCGCAAGCGAGCGGCTGCGCGGCCCGTCGAACTCGGCCAGGATGATGCTCTGCCATGTTCCCAGCAGCACGGACGCATTGCGTACCTGCAAGCAAAGCGTCTGCCCCATCAGCATCCCGCGCAGATGCGAGTCCGCGTTGGCGCGTTCGCAATCGGAGAAGGCTGGGTCATTGTGCTTGTAGTAGTCCTCGCGGGTGACAATCTTCTCGAAGAACCCGCGTACGTCATCCACCAGTGCATCCTGCCATTCGTTGAGGAACACCGCCGTCGTCGTATGCAGGGACTGCAGATGGACCATGCCATCGCGAACGCCGCTCTTACGAACGATATCGTTGATGCGCTCCGTGATGTTCAGCAGCTGCATGCGTTCATTGGTGATCCAGTCCACCACGCGGCTGAACACCTTGTAATTGCCGGCCGGAGCCGGACTGTCTTCGGTCGCTTCCGGAGCGATGACATGTAACTTGCTAGGACTCATCGTCTGATGCCCTCGTTCATGAGATACAGCGGACTGCGAACCAGATCCAACAGTTTTCCCTGCCACCGTAATTATACCAATCCCCCCGGCGATTCCCGGCGGCGAAACAACACTTCCGCTCACCGCCCGAAGAGGTCCGCTCACCCCGGAGTTCCGGCCCGCTCACCAGATAAGACGTGCACGCTGAGGCAGCGGCTTTCTAGCCTGGAGGGACAGGTCTCGCCCTCATGACACGCTTCAGGCTCCATTTGCTTCTGCTTGGCACGCTGGCCGCCGCCGCTGCCTCCGCTCAGAATTCCGGCACTCTGAAAGGAACCGTGGTTCTGGACGGCAAGGGCAGTCCCATTCACCACGCCTCCGTACTCATCGTCCAGTTGGGCCGAACAGCAGAGACCGCGGACGACGGCTCCTTCGAGTTTCGGAACGTACCGAGTGGCCGCTACGACGTCCTGGCGCACATGCACCAGTTGACGGACGCGCGCCAGCAGGTCAGCATCGAGCCCGGCGCGGTGATTACCGCCGACTTCAGCCTGCGGTTGGAACCAGTGCGGCAGGAACTGACAGTGACCGCGTCCGGCCGCGAGGAGACATCGCTCGAGAGCTTCCAGACCGTCCGCTCGCTGCAGCCGACGGAGCTGACAACGCGCGGCGCGGCGCCCTCGCTGGGCGAGTATCTGGAGAACGAGACAGGCATCACCAAGCGCAGCTACGGCCCCGGCTCGAGCCGCCCCGTCATCCGGGGTTTCGACGGCGACCGCGTACTGGTGCTGCAGGACGGTATCCGCACCGGGACGCTGTCATCGCAATCGGGCGACCACGGCGAACCGATTGACGCCTCCACGGTGGAGCGGGTGGAAGTGGTCCGGGGACCGGCTACCTTGATGTACGGCAGCAACGCCATCGGCGGCGTGGTGAATGCGGTGACCGGTCACCACCTGCTGCACCAGCATCCCCACAGTGGAGTGCGCGGTTCGCTGAACACGGTTTTCGGTTCCGGCAACGGACAGGCCGGGGGTTCGGGGAGTTTCGAGATCGGCAGGGGCAACTGGATCCTGTGGGCGAACGGGGGCGGACAGCGGACCGGCGATTACCGGACCCCGATCGGCGACGTCGATAACTCGGCTACCGAGTTGAAGCACACCACGGCGGGTCTCGGCCGTTACGGCGAGCTGGCGAGCTTCAACTTCAGCTACGGGATCCAGGACGGACTCTACGGTGTTCCGCTGGGAGTCGAGTCGCTATTGGAGGAAAAGGAAGAGTTGCGGTCAAGGCCCCCAGTGCGGCCGCTGGGGAACGTGTTGCGTCCCCTGGGCGGCCAAGAGGGCGAAGAGGTGTCGCTCGGCTTTCGCCGTCACGTGTTCCGCTTCAACGGGGCGCTGAAAAACCTGGGCTCGGCATTCGAGCAGTTCCACCTGGCGCTGAACTACAGCGATTGGAATCATCGCGAGCTCGAGGGCACGGAGATCGGGACGCGCTTTTCGAACAAGATCTTCTCGTACCGCGGCACGTTCACGCAGAAAAAGCGGGGAGCGCTTTCCGGCAGCTTCGGTTTCGAGGGATTTCGCCGCGACTACGAAGCCACCGGCGAAGAGGCGCTCGCGCCACCCACTTCACAGAACATGTTCGCGCTGTACGGCTACGAGGAACTGGGCTTCGAGCGCCTGCGATTTCAGTTTGGCGGTCGCTTTGAGCACAACGGCTATGACGCGCAGGGCTTGCGGCAGCGTTCGTTCAACGGGGTGTCCGGGTCGGCGGGTGTGCACGTACCGCTGTGGCAGGGAGGCGCCTTCGTCACCAACTTCACCACCTCCTACCGCGCGCCGGCGCTCGAAGAGCTGTACAACAATGGCCCGCATCCAGGCAACGTCACCTTTGAGATCGGCAACCCGAACCTGGTGCGGGAGCGTTCGAATGGCCTGGATGTCTCGGTGCGGCACGCCGGTTCGCGCGTGCGGGCGGAAGCCAGTTACTTCTACTACCGGCTGAACGACTTCGTCTTCCTGGCGCCGACGGGCGAGTTCGACGAGGGTCTGCCGATCGCGGACTATCTGCAGGGCAACACGCGGTACACGGGCGCGGAGGCGCGGCTGGATCTTGGCCTTACGCGCTCGCTCTGGCTCAACCTGGGCTTCGATGCCGTGGACGCCGTTCTCACGCGCAACAGCCAGGCGCTGCCCCGCATTCCGCCGGTGCGCGGGAGGGCGGGCATCGACTACCGCTGGAAGGGCCTCAGCGTTCGCCCCGAACTCGTGCTGGCCGACCGCCAGGGAGACGTCTACTTCAACGAGCGCTCCACGGCCGGCTATGGCCTGGTGAACCTGCACTCGAGCTACACGTGGGCCACGCAGCACTTCCTGCACTCCTTCGGCGTCAACGTATTCAATGCCGGTGACCGGCTGTACCGCAACCACCTCTCACTGATCAAGGAGGTGGCGCCGGAGATCGGCCGCGGGGTGCGATTCAGTTACAACCTGCAGTGGTTCTAGAGCGCCTCCGCGCTGGCTAGTAAAATAGAAACAGTCAGTTGCATCTGGAGGTCATCATGCGCCGCATCGCTCCGCAGTGCGCCGCCGCGCTGCTCGCGTGCCTGTTCATCCTTCCTTCCGCCGCGCAACAGCTGCCGGCGGGCGTGAAGAAGGTCACCACCGTGGAAGGCATCACGGAATACCGGCTGGCGAACGGCCTGCAGGTGCTCCTCTTCCCCGACCCTTCGAAGCAGACCATCACCGTCAATATCACCTACCTGGTGGGCTCAAAGCATGAGAACTACGGTGAGACGGGCATGGCGCACCTCCTGGAGCACCTGGTGTTCAAGGGCACACCGAAGCACCAGGACATTCCGAAGGAGTTCAACCAGTACGGAGCGCGCTTCAACGGAACCACCTGGTACGACCGCACGAACTACTACGAATCGTTCCCCGCCACCGAGGAGGCCCTGCGCTGGGCCCTCGACCTGGAAGCGGACCGCATGGTGAACTCCCACATCGCGAAGAAGGACCTCGACAGCGAGATGACGGTGGTTCGCAACGAGTTCGAGATGGGAGAGAACAGCCCCAATCGCGTGCTGCTGCAGCGCGTGATGTCGACGGCCTATCTCTGGCACAACTACGGCAAGTCGACCATCGGGGCGAAGTCGGACGTCGAGAACGTACCGATTGACCGCTTGCAGGCGTTTTACCGCAAGCACTACCAGCCGGATAACGCGGTGCTGGTGGTGGCGGGCAAGTTCGATGAGGCGAAGACCCTGGGCTGGGTGGTCGAGAAGTTCGGAGGGCTGCCAAAGCCGGACCGCAAGTTGGATGACTCTTATACCGTGGAGCCGACGCAGGACGGCGAGCGGTTCGTCACGCTGCGGCGGGTCGGCGACAACCAACTGGTGATGGCCGGGTATCACATCCCGCCAGGCGCGCACGCGGACTTTGCCGCTATCGACATTCTGGCGCGCGTGCTCGGCGACGTTCCCTCGGGCCGGCTGCACAAGGCTCTGGTGGAGTCGAAGAAGGCCGCGCAGGCGGGGGCGTTCGAGTTTCAGCTCCGCGAGCCCGGGTTCCTCCTCGCGCAGGCGACGCTGCGGAAGGAGCAATCGCTCGACGACGCCAAAGCCACGCTGCTTCAAACGCTCGATTCTCTCGCCGCCAACCCCATCACCAAAGACGAAGTGGAGCGGGCGCGCACGGCGATCCTGAAAGACATCGACCTCTCGTTGAACGACGCGGAGCGTATCGCGCTGGGGCTCACCGAGTGGGCGTCGCTCGGGGACTGGCGGCTGTTCTTCCTGCATCGCGACCGCGTAAAGAAGGTCACGGTGGAAGACGTACAGCGGGTGGCGAAAGCGTACCTGCAGCCGTCGAACCGGACGTTGGGCGTGTTTATCCCCGAGGACAAGCCGGTCCGCGCGGAGATTCCGGGCGTTCCCAACGTTGCGGAGATGCTGAAGGACTACAAGGGCTCCGAAGCGGTGGCCGCGGGCGAAGCCTTCGATCCCTCGCCCGCCAATATTGAAAAGCGCACGCAGCGCTCGGAGCTGTTTGGCGGAAAGCTTCGCCTCACCCTGCTGCCGAAGCAAACCCGCGGCAAGACGGTGCACGCGCGGCTCAGCCTGCACTTCGGCGACGAGACCAATCTCAAGGACAAGTCGGCAGTGGGCGCGCTGGCGGGAGGCATGCTCGACCGGGGCACCACGAAGCGAACGCGCCAGCAGATTCGCGACGAGCTGGACCGCCTGAAGACCCGCGCTTACGTAGCGGGAACGGCGACGGGCGCCACGGCATCCATCGAAACCACCCGGGAGAATCTGCCAGCGGCGATGAAGCTGGTGGCGGAGATGCTTCGCGAGCCGGCCTTCCCGGAGACCGAGTTTGAGCAGCTCAAGCAGCAGCGTCTGGCGGCAGTGGAGAGCGGCAAGAGCGAACCCCAGCAGCTCGCCTTCACCGCCATCAACCGCCACCTGTCGCGCTACCCGAAGGGCGACGTGCGCTACGCACCAACGCCCGAGGAGATGGCCGAGATGCTGCGCGCCGTCACGTTGGCGGACGCCAAGGCGTTCCACCAGCAGTTTTACGGCCTGGCCAAGGCCGAACTGACGGTGGTGGGCGACCACGATCCCCAGGAAGTGAAAGATCTCGCCTCCACCTTGCTCGCCGGTTGGAACAGCTCGCAGAAGTACGCCGAGATCCGCCGGCCGTACCAGAAGGTGGAGATGTCCAACCAGATGATCGAGGCGCCGGACAAGGCCAACGCCGTGTTTGTCGCCGGCGTGCCGCTGCAGCTCTCCGACAACGATCCGGACTTCCCTGCCCTCTCGCTCGGCAATTTCCTGCTGGGCGGTTCGTTCGGTTCTCGCTTTGTGCAGCGCATCCGGCATAAAGACGGACTCAGCTACGGGGTGCAGTCAATGGCGAGCGCGTCTTCGCGGGAACGCAGCGGCCAGTTCATGACCTTCGCCATCACCAATCCGCAGAACGTGCTGAAGGTGGAGGCAGCCTGGCGCGAGGAGATCGAGCGGGCTCTCAAAGACGGCTTCACGCCCGAAGAGATGAAGACGGCCAAGGCGGCGTGGCTGCAGGGGCGGCAAGTGAGCCGCGCGCAGGACCAGGAGTTGGTGGGCCGCCTGGCCACGCAGCGCTTCTACGACCGCACGATGGCGTGGGAAGCGGAGCTGGAGCGAAAGGTGGAGGCGCTGACCAGCGACGACGTGGTAGCGGCGCTGCGCAAGTACATCGACCCGGCGCAGGTCTCCGTCTTCAAGGCGGGGGATTTCAAGAAGGCGGGGCTCACGAAGTAGAGCGGTCTTCCCGGACCACCTCGCGCGGGTCTTTGTCTTCGCGAAGGCCCGCAAACGTGACGTGGCGCAGGTGGGCGGTGGAGGTCCATTCGGTGAATTCCACCTGAATCACCACCTCCGGCCGGACCCACTGGCAATCGCGCATCTTCTCTTCGGTGATGCCTTCGCCCCAGCGTCCGGCCGTGCGTTCGGGAAGATTCGCGAACGGGCAGACGTTCGTCCTGAGCGGCGCCAGCCGGAGCGCGACGTCGCGCTTGGCGTGTCCGACGAAGCCGGCGCGCACCTTCGCCGCGTAGAGCAGCTTGTCCCCTTCGCAATAGCCCACCAGCAGGGCGCCGAATCCGGCGCCGCCGGGATAGTAGCCGCCGACCACCATCTCCTGGCCCTGGTTGGTCTTGACCTTCGTCCAGGCGCCGGAGCGGCGGCCCGCTTCGTAGACGCTCTGCCGGCGCTTAGCGACAATGCCTTCGATACCGGCCTTCCGCGCCGCTGCGAGGACCTGCGCTCCGCCGCCCTCCACCGGCCCGAGAACGCGTAGCGGATCCGTAGCCTCAGCCAGAGCGGTCTGCAGCATCGTACGCCGCTCGTGCAGGGGCCGCGCGCAGAGGACCGCGCCGCGCCAGTAGAGGAGATCGAATAGGTAGTACACGGTGGTGAGGCCGGGCTCGCCCAGCCGTTGGAAAGCGGGCCGGCCGTGCTCGTCGAGTGAGACGATCTCCCCATCGACCATCGTGCCCTCGGGAAGCAGTCGGCACGCCCGCTCCACGCCAGGGAACTTACGGCCCAGCTGCTTGCCCTTGCGCGACAGCAAACCGTCGCGCGTGGCGAGCGCACGGAAGCCGTCGAGCTTCACTTCATACAGCCATTCGGCGCCCTCCGGCAGCGACGAGGCGAGCAAGGCTTGCATGGGCTCGACGAACGGCAGCGCCTCCGATACGCCCAGATGCAAGGACCAGTGGTCCCCCTGCCGCTCGAGCCGCGCGCGGCCCTGGAGCACTCCGCTCTCGAAGTGCACATCCATGGCGCCGGACTCAATGCCGCCGTCGATGATCTCAACTACGCCCTCGGCGGGCGGCTCCGGCGCCGCGAGCCGCAGCAGTTGCTCCCGCGCCGGCATGTCGATCCGCAGTTCGCGCCCGCTGACAGAGAACTTTCGGCGCCCGCCCTGGCGGCTGCTCCGCGTAGCGAGCGCGGCGGCGGGCTTCTCCCGGGCCGGCTTGCTTGCCGCCGGAGGAGCCCGCCGCGGCGTCAGTTCCTGCCGCAACGTGAGCACCGGCGCAAAGAGGTCGCCCAGCCGTTCCGCGCGCTCCAGCGCCTCAGCGGGGGAGAAGGTCAAGTCATGCTGCGCATCCAGCTCTTCCCATCGCACCGGCGCAGAGACGAACGGGTGCGTCCGCTTGGCGCGCAGCGAATAGACGCCGGCGGTGGTCTTGAAGTCCGAGTTCTGGCTCCAGTCAATGAAGATGCGCCCCTTCCGCTGGTCTTTGCCCATCTCGGAGACCACCAGTTCCGGATGTTCGCGAGCCATGAGTTCCGCGATGCCCTTCGCGAACGGCTGGGTGACGTCATAGGTGGCGCCGCTGTTCAGCGGGACATAGATCTGCATTCCCCGTGAGCCGGACACCTTCGCGAATGCCTGCAGCCCGAAGTCGTCGAACCGCTCGCGCAGCCACCCTGCCACCGGGAGGCACTCGCGCAGGCCCATGCCCTCGCCCGGGTCGAGATCGAAGACAACGCTGCCCGGCTGATCGATGTGCGGCGCGGTGTGCAGGAACGGATGCAGTTCCAGGTTCGCGAGATTCGCGCACCACACCAGCGTCGCCAGGTCATTGATGAGGATGTAGCGAATGTCCTTGCCGCCGCGGCGGCGCGGCACCGGGAACGTTTTGACCCAGGGCGGCGTGAAGCCGGGCGCATCCTTCTCATAGAAATGCGAGGCGGCGACTCCGTCCGGATACCGCTTCAAGGTCACCGGCCGGTCCTTGAGGTGGGGCAACAGCCAGGGGGCGATTCGAACGTAGTAATCGATGACATGCGCCTTGGTGAAGCCGGCGGCCGGGTACAGCAGCTTGTCGAGGTTCGACAGCTCGACGCGGCGCCCCTCGATGTCCACCACCTGCTTCGCCGGCACAGTACAACGGCTAGAATACCTTGTCATGCGTAGACTGGCACTGTGTCTTGCGCTGCTCTCCGGCAGCGGGTTTGCAGAGGAGACCCGGCAGGCGAAAGCCGGCGTCAAGCCGCCCGCGGCCACCGTCGCGGACCTGGCATGGCTTGAAGGAACGTGGGAAGGCAAAGGGCTTGGCGGCGGCGCTGCGATTGAGGTCTACTCGTCACCGGCGGGCGGGCAGATCCCCGGGCACTTTCGTCAGCTGCGCCCGGACGGGGCCATCCAGTTCTACGAGTTCGTCTCCATCACGGAACGTGACGGCACGCTCCACTACCGGCTGAAGCACTTCAATCCAGACCTTACGGGCTGGGAGGAGAAGGCGGTGGTGCGAGAATTTACACTTGTTGCCGCCGAAAAGGATGCCTGGTACTTCGACGGCCTGACGATCCGGCGGAACGGCAAGGACGGACTGGTCACCGCCGTGCGCATCGGCAACAAAGACGGCACGACGCAGGAGGCGGTGTTCCACTACCGGCGAAAGCCGTGAGTTACTTCGCTCCCGCTGCCTGCTTCCACTTCACGATACGCGGTAAGGCGAGCGTTTCGAAGACAGGATCGGGATCGGAGTCGGGGATGGGCCAGTAGGCGAGAGCTTTCGCGGCCTCGGCCTTCCGCCCCAGTTCCAGCGCCACGCCCGCCAGGAGGAACCGCGCTTTATCCGCGTTCTCGCGGTTCGGCGCGGAGGACAGTTCGCGCAGGATGGGTTCAGCCTCCGCGAAACGCCGCTGAATGATCAGGTCCATCACGTACAAGGCCTGCTGATCGGGCTTGGCGAATCCGCCCGCGCCAGAGGCATCGGCGCGCCACACGGCGGCAAGCACGGCGGGCAGCGGGCCCGGCAGCGCCGACACACGGGCGATGGCGCCTTCCCGATTGCCGGACAAGTACTCCCACCGCGTGCGCCGAATGGGCGCGGTGGGATCGCCGGCTTTCTCCCGCTGCTCGAGAAATCGCGCAGCGTGCCGGGCGGCGCTCTTTGCATCGCCGGACGCCCACGCGGCGAGCGTTGCTTTCCACAGGGCCATGCCGCCCACGAAGGCTGGGTTCGCTTTGTGCGCGGCAAGGTAGCTCTGCTCGGCCTCGCGCAGCCGTCCGAAGCGAAGCTGGATGTCGCCCATCGAGTCGAGCGGATTCGTGCTCTCGGGCGCCAGTGCTCGATAGCGTTCGAGCGCGCTTTTCGCCTTCTCGAAGTCCCCCGCGTACGCGGCCGCATATCCCAGCTGGTTCCACAACTCGCCGTTCTCGGGGTCCGAGCGCAGGGCCGCCTCGAAGAAGCGAACGGCCTTCGCCTGGTCGCCGGTGTTAGAGGCCATCAATGCGGCGCCGGCGGCCGCGGCGGCGTCGGCGGGTTTGAGCGAGGCGAGGGTTTCGACGGCCTGCCGGCGCGCCGGAAGGTCGCTCCGCAGCATGGACAGAACCAGGCGCACCTCGGCCTCTTCGATCGGCGGCAGCTTCGCGGACAGCGCCCGCTCGGCGGCCTGAATCGCGGCATCGCGGTCGCCGGCCCCGGCCAACTGCCGCACCAGGGCGGGGTGCGCCGGCGCCAACGCGGGGTCCTTCTGGAGAGCGGCGGCCAGCGTCTGTGGAGAAGGTTCGAGCAGCGCTTTCGCCGAGGCCGGGTCGCCCGCCGGGTACCGCCGCGCCTGCGGATCGACGGCTCGCGCCAGACTCCACGCCGCCTCCAGCCAGTTGCCTTCGGAAGTCTCATGGTGCGCGCGGGCGCGCACGGCGGACAGGTCCTCAACAGTCGCCACGTACCGCCGCCCTTGCGACGCATCGCGCCTCAAGTACCCATGCAGGACAAGGGTCGCGCGGTTCCCGTAGGCGTCCCGCACGCTTGCCGCGGGAAAGGCGTGGACGGTGCGGGAACCAGCAAGCTGTGAGGACAAGACCACCGGCATGAGCCGGGCAATCCAGTCGGCGGATTCATCACCCGTCAGGTTTTCAAACGGCACCACCGCCAGGCGCTCCACCGCGCGCGACGCGGGGGGCGACTTCCGGCAGCCGAACGCGGCAAGCAGGAGCGCCAGGGCGGCCGCGCGTCTGCTAGAGAACACGCGTCTGCCGGGCCATCAGCTCCTTGAACTCCGGCAACTCCTGCAGGGACGCGAAGTCCGCGTCCTCAACGAACTTCCCTCTCTCTTTGAATCCCTCTTCAAGCGACTTGCGGATGTAGATCAGCGCCCGCTCGTGCGAGCCCGCCTTCGCGTAGGTCTTCGCCATGTAGAAGTAGAACTTCGCGCGCTCTTCCACGGTCCGCTCCTGCAGCAGAACGCCCGCGGTGTTGCGGTGCTCGAACACCTCGGGATCCAGTTCCAGGGCGCGCTCATAGGCGGCCATCGCCGCCTTATAGTTCTTTCGCGCGAAGTGCGCGGTTCCAAGGTTGCTGTGGATCGACGCCGAGTTCGGCGTCAACCGCAGCGCCTTCTGGTATTGGCCCACGGCCCGCCGGTAGCTCTTCTTGGCGTAGTGTATCGTCCCCAGGTTGTTGATCGCCTCGGCGTACTTCGGGTCCAGCTTGATGGCGCGTTCGTAGTACTTGCGCGCGCTGTCGAGGTCGGTCATCTGGTGGTAAGCGATGCCGATTTTGTTGTGGATGATGGGATTCTTCTCGAGAAGGGGACGATACGTCTCGACGGCTTCGCGATACATCTTGCGAGCCATGTAGATGTCGCCCCGCACTTCCGGCGTGACCGGCTTCGCCGGCGGTTCCACCGCCGATTGCTGCGCGGGCGGAACGTTTCGCGCAACCTCCGTATCCTGTGGCGCGGCGAACAGACAAGCGGCGCCGGCAACCGCGACCATCCGGAGAAGTTTTGTGGAAACCATAAAGGACCTTCTCTTTAGATCAACTATATGCTCATCCGCAAGCGCGAACAATGGGGCTCCCGTCACATCTTGGCAGCCTTCTTGCTTTACCAGATGCGGAGGTACGCTTTATGCGGAAATTTGTACCATCCGCCGTTCTGGCGATGAGTCTGGGCTTCGCCCTTCAGGCACAGGTAGATCGGGTTCCCGCGGGTACGGAAGTGGTGATTCGCACAGTGGATGCAATCGATGCCAAGCACCCCTCGGACAGCAGAATCTACCGTGGCGAGGTGGAGCGTGACGTCCTCGACCGCAACGGTCGAGTGGTGATCCCGCGCGGAGCGGACGCCGAGTTGATTATGCGCGACTCTTCGAGCAGCGATATTGTTATCGATTTGGAATCGATCGCGGTTGGTGGAACGCGCTATACCGTTGACGCGCGGGAAGAGAGTGTCGGCGCAGACCGGTCCGAGCGGCGGGAAGGCGTGGGCGCCAACAAGCGCACGGGCAAGTACGTGGGCGGCGGCGCTCTGCTCGGCACGGTGATCGGTGCGATTGCCGGAGGCGGCAAAGGCGCGGCAATCGGCGCGATCGCAGGCGCCGGCGCGGGCGCCGCGGGGCAGACCGTTACGCGCGGCGGCTCCGTTCGGCTTCCGTCCGAGTCCGTGCTGACCTTCCGGCTCGACCGCCCGCTACGAGTGGGCGTGGCCGATGACGGCTATGACCGTGACGGCCGCCACTATCACCGCTACGGAGACGAGCGGCAGGACGATCGCCTGCGACCCAGGCGGTAGCCGTTACCGTTCGCTCCTTGTTTCGGAGGTTCTGTGTGCCGGAGTCCCCTTCACCGGGACTCCGGCCTTTCTTTTTTGCCTACGTGTGATACGACAGCAGCAGCACGCCGTTCCCATAGGTTTTCGTGGCGGCCAGCTTCAGCAGGCGCGGCTCGCGAACGTGCTGGAACAGGGGGATGCCCGTTCCCAGCAGCAGGGGGTTCAGTTTCACAGTGATCACGTCGACCTCTCCGGCCTCCAGCAGCGACGCAGCCAGCTTCGCGCCGCCGCACAGGTAGATTCCGTTGCCGTCCTGCCGCTTCAGCGCGCGCACAAACTCCACGGCGTTGCCGGCCACTATGTTCACCCGCGGATTGGGGCTTCCGCCGAGGCTGGCCGAGAGAACATAGGTGTCCAAGTACGGGTAAGGGTCGGTGACGCCCAGGCGAAGCCCCACTTCGTACGTTTCGCGCCCCATCACCACCGCGCTGAAACGGCGCAGCGAGTCGAGGTAGTCCGCATAGTGTTCGTCGCCGACGGGGGTGAAGAAGTCGAAGGAACCGTCGGTGCGGGCGATCTGCCCGTCGAGTGTCGCCGCAACCAGATAATGCAGGGTTTGCACAGCCAGCCAGCCTAGCAGGTTCTGAGAAAATGTGACGGTGTTACGGACGGTCACCGCCACGCGCTACGTCACCCCGCTTCGCGAAGGCGGCTCGCTGCCCGCAATCGTGGAAGCCGACGACCTCGGCCTGTATGTGTTGAAGTTCCGCGGGGCCGGCCAGGGCAGCGCGGCGCTGGCCGCCGAGCTCATCTCGGGGGAGATCGGACGGCTTCTCGGACTTCCGGTGCCGGAGATCGTGCTCGTCGAAGTCGACGCCGCATTGGGACGTAACGAAGCGGATCCCGAGATCAAAGACCTGCTGGAGGCGAGCATCGGCCTCAATCTGGGCATCGACTACCTGCCCGGCGCCGTGATGTTCGACCCGGCAGCCGGCGACCGCGTTGACGTCCCACTCGCCTCCGAGGTCGTGTGGTTCGACGCGTACACTACAAACGTGGACCGTACGGCGCGCAACCCCAACCTCCTCTGGTGGCACCGGCGGCTCTACCTGATCGATCATGGCGCCTCGCTCTACTTTCACCACGACTGGCCGAGCGGGGATCGTCTGATGCGCTCTCCCTTCGCCGCGGTGAAGGATCACGTGCTGCTTCCCTGGGCTCGCGAGATGGCGGCCGCTCACGATCGTCTGAGCCCGAAGCTTCGCCGGGAATCGCTCGAGGCCATTGTGAGCGCTGCGCCACCGGAGTGGCTCGCCGGGCCCGTCGAAGGGTACGTCCGCTTCCTTGCCGGACGCCTGGATGCATCACAGAGTTTCGTCTCGGAGGCGGAGCATGCCCGCGCGCGTCTCGTTTGATTACGCCGTGCTGCGTGTGGTTCCCCGCGTTGAGCGCGAGGAGTTCGTCAACGCCGGTGTGGTCCTGTTCTGCCCGGAGCGCAACTTCCTGGGCGTGCGCATCGGCGTTGAGGAACAGCGCCTGCGCGCCCTCCACCCCTCCGTCGACGCGGGTCTCGTCGCCGAGCGCCTGGAGGCCTTCCGGAAAGTCGCCGAAGGGCTCGCCGACGGCGGTCCGATCGCCCGGCTTTCGAAGCGCGAGCGGTTTCACTGGATCGTCTCGCCCCGAAGCACCGTCATCCAGGTATCGCCGGTGCACGGCGGCCTTTGCGAATCCCCCGAACGCGGCCTTGACGAACTGTTCCGGCAACTCGTCCTGGTGAATGTCTCCGGCGCGGAATCCGTGTAGCATTCATACCGTAAGACGCGTCAGACGGCTGACGTACCGTGACTCCGAAACGTCGACGATTGGCGGGGATTGCGCTCGGCGTGTTGATCGCCGCCGCCGCCAGCGCATACTACCTGGGCATTCGGCTTGCCGACAACTTTGAGCCGTTCCTGCGGGAGCAAGCCGTCATCTACCTGGAGAGCCGATTCCGCAGCGACGTGGAGCTGAAGTCGCTGAACATCACGATGCCCCGGCTGCGCCCCTTCGACGTGCTGGTGCGAGGCGCCCGCGGCGCGCGCGCCGCCGTGCAGGGCGAGGGTCTGCAGCTGCGCTACCGCGACCAGCCCGGCCTGCCGCCCCTGCTCACCGTCCGCCGTTTCGACTTCGAAATCGACCTGGGGACGCTCGCCGATCCCGTCCGGCACGTCTCGCTGGTGCGCCTGCAAGGCATGCGACTCAGCGTGCCACCGCGGGAGAAGAGGCCGGCTCTGTCGGACTCACAGCCCCGGGGCCCTTCGAGCGTGCTCCTCGAGCGCATCGAAATCCGGGACGCACAGCTCGTGGTCCTTCCCAGGGACGAGGACAAGAACCCGCTCGAGTTCGCCATCGCGCAGGTGACGCTGGAATCGAAGGGTCATGAAGCGGGGATGCGCTTCGCGGCGATTCTGGACAATCCGCGCCCGCCCGGGCGCATCGACGCCATCGGTGAGTTCGGGCCCTGGGATGCCGACGAGCCGGGCGACACGCCGCTGCGCGGGGACTATCGCTTTGCGAACGCGGACCTCTCCGTCTTTCGCGGCATCGCGGGGCGGTTGAACTCTACGGGCGCCTTCAGCGGCACGCTGGCGGCCATCGAAGCGCGCGGCGAAGCACAGGTTCCCGACTTTCGGCTGAAGCGCGGCGGCGCGCCCGTGCCGCTGTCCGTTCAGTTCGCGGTGCTGGTGGACGGCACCAGCGGCAACACACAACTGCGGCCCGTTCACGCCCGCCTGGGCAGCACCCGCTTCGTTACCAGCGGCGCGGTGGTGAAGCACGAGAAGCGCGGACGGCGGTCGGTGCGCCTGAATGTGGACATGCCCGCCGGCGAGGTGAGCGACGTGCTCAGTCTCGCGTTGAAGGACGGGCCGATCATGCAAGGGCGCCTGCGGCTCAAAACGTTCATTGATATCCCGCCGCTGTCGGGCAAGATCAGCGAGAAGCTGCGTCTTGCCGGTTCGTTCTCCATCGACGACGGGCGATTTCTCAAAGCGCGGATTCAGGAACAGATCGACACGCTCAGCCGGCGAGGGCAGGGCAAACCCGGCAACCAGGAAATCGAGGATGTGGTTTCGGGGATGCGCGGTACGTTCCGCATGGAAGACGAAGTGATCTACTTCCGCGAACTGGCGTTCCAGGTCCCCGGAGCGGCGGTCGCGCTTCGAGGCGGCTACGATCTCGACCGTGACGCGCTCGACTTCCGCGGCACCCTACGACTTGCCGCACGCGTATCTCAGACCATGACGGGATGGAAGCGGTGGGTCCTCAAACCAGTCGATCCATTCTTCGCCAAGGACGGCGCGGGAACGCAGCTCCGCATCGCCGTGGAAGGCAGTGCGAAGCAGCCGAAGTTCGGGCGCGACAAGGGGCGCGAAGACAGGGCCGCCGAGCGGGGCAACGAATAGCTATTCGTACCGCAGCGCGTGCAGCGGATCAATGGCGCTGGCGCGCCGGGCCGGGATGAAGCCGGCCGCCGCCGCTACCAGCGTGAGCACAGCAACAGCCACAGCCGCGCTGGCGACGTCGTCCGGCTTCACGCCGAACAGCTGGCTCGAAACGTATTTCGCAAGGAAGTACGCGGCGGGGATCCCGATGGCCAGACCCGCCGCCAGCAGGAGGAGCACCTCCTTCAGCACCATGGAGACCACGGTGGATTGCTTCGCCCCGAGCGCCATGCGTAGTCCGATCTCCTTCGTCCTCCGGGCCACCGTGAACGCCATCACGCCGTAGAGCCCGATAGCTGCAAGCAGCGTCGCCAGCACGCCGAAGGCGGCTGAAAGAGCGGCAATCAGGCGTTCCGTCCCGAGCGTCTCGTCCAACTGATTCTCGAGCGTCTTCATGGAGTAGACGGGTAGCGCGGAATCGATCTGCCGGATCTTCTCCCGCAGGGCGGAGAACAGCGACTTGGAGTCGATTCCCGCGCGCACGTAGAACGTCGCCGAGGCCGGAAACTGCATCTCGTTCACCGCCACGAACACCTGCCGCCGCACCCCTTCGCGCGGCCCTTCGTAGAGGTGGTCCTCCACCACGCCGACGATCTCGATGTCGAGTTTCGTCTGCGGCCCTACGCCGAAGCCGATGTGCCGCCCGATTGCGCTGCGGTCCCCGAAGAAGTGCTTCGCGAATTTCTGATTGACGATCGCCACCCGCATCTTCTCCCCGCGATCGCGCTCATCGAAGTCACGCCCTTCGAGCACCTGAATTCCCATCGTCTTCCAATAGCCGGGCGAGATGGAGTTCATGAACGCCTGCATGTCCTCGCCGTCCTTCACCTGGTGCCCCTCCACCGACATACTGGAATCCCATTCGTCGCCCGCCAACACGGCCACCGTCGTCGTCGCCGCGGATTTCACTCCCGGAATAGTCCGGATGTTTTCGAGCGCCTGCCGGTAGAAGGCGTGCATCTGCTCAATCTTGTAGCCGTTCAGCGCAGGGTCTACCTGGAACGTCACCAGGTTCCCGATATCGTGGAACCCCGAGTCGGTGGTCTTCAGGTTCGCCAGCGTCTTCACAAATAAACCCGCCCCGGCCAGCAGGAGAAACGACAGCGCCACCTGCGCCGTCACCAGCACCTTGCGGAGGCGAACCGATGCCCCGCCTCCCGCCACTGCGCCCACTACATCTTTGAGCGTGTCCCACAAATCGAGCTTCAGCGCCTGCAATGCGGGCGCAAGGCCGAACAACACGCCGGCGACGACGGACAGGGCGAACGTGAAGCCCAGAATGCGGAGATCGGGCTCGGCGCGCAGAATGAGATTGGAATCCCCGGTGCCGAGGAAGCTCAACAAGCCGCGGATGACGGCCACCGCGAAGAAGAGCCCCAGGACCCCGCCCGCCACCGACAGCAGTACGCTCTCGATCAGCAGTTGCCGCAGCAACTGGCCGCGAGAAGCGCCGATCGCCAGGCGCACGGCCACCTCTTTCTGCCGCGCGACGGCCCGTGCGATCAGCAGGTTCGCCACGTTCGTACAGGCGATGAGCAGCACCAGGCCCACCATCGCCATCAGCACCAGCAGCGCCTTCGAGTAGCTCTCGCGCAACTGTGAATAGCCGGCGGCGGCGGGAACCATGCGGATCGTTCGCTTCAGAAACCGGTCCCGGTAATAATCGGTGATGTGCTTGAACTTCGAGGCTTCGTCCTGGAGGATCTGGCTCAACAGCGGCTGCAATGACGCCGCGGCCGACTCCACCGTGAATCCCGGCTTCAGGCGCGCGAACGTCTGGATCCACTGGCTGCGGCGGTCGCCCATTGAATCCCAGCCGGGCGTCATCAGCGGCTTCATCTGGACGGGCACGAAGACGTCAGGCGAGGTGGACGGGTCGAGGCCATAGAAGCCCGCGCCGGAGACCCCCACGATGGTCATCGGATAGTTGTTCACCAGCATCTTCTTGCCGATCACGCTGTCATCCCGCCCGAACCGGTTCGCCCAGTAGCGATGGCTCAGCACCACCACCGGATGTCCTTTGTAGGTGACGTCGTCTTCCCTCGGCGTAAACAGCCGCCCTCGCTCCGGCCTCACGCCAAGCGCCTCGAAGTAGTTGCCGGAAACCAGCTCGGCGTTTACACGCTCGGTGCGTCCCTCGAATGCGGACGACAGCGCCGCCCGATACCGGCAGAACATGTGGGAGAAGGCCGCGCCCTTGCTCTGAAAGTCCTGGTACATGGGGTAGGACATGGCCCGGGAGCCTCGGTTGCTGCCCATGTGCGGCCCGGTGGTCCAGATCATCACCAGGCGCTCCGGATCCTGCACGGGCAGCAGCCGGAGGATGAGCTGATCGACCAGGGTAAAGATGGCTGTGTTGGCGCCGATCCCCAACGCCAGCGAGAGCACCGCCACCGCCGTGAAGAGCGGGCTGCGGCGCAACGTGCGAAGGGCAAAGCGGACGTCGGCCAGGAGGGTTCCCATGCAGGCTTATACGATGGAGAGCCGCTTCGGTTACTGAAAAATCTCTTGCTCGGCGGCGGATTCCCGCGGCGCGTGCAGGCGCTGCGCGGCTTCGACCAGTTCGACCAGTACGTTGGCCAGATCGCGGCCGCCGGGCGTCAAGGCATACCAGACCGTCGGAGGCGAGGTCTGGCGGGTGACGCGGTGGACGATGCCCTCTTGCACCAGTTCCCGCAGCCGGGCCGTCAGCACTTTCGCCGAGACGCCCTGCAGGTCCATCTGCAGTTCACTGAAGCAGCGCTCGCCTTCCCGCAGATACCAGATCACGTGCGCCGTCCAGGCGCCCCCCAGCAGTGACATGCAGCGGCCGAGGGGGCACACCACAGGCGGCGGGGGTACTCTTGTCTTTCGTCGCTTGACCATCCCAGGCGCCTTACCAGATGGTAACCCGATTCTTCCGCCGGGCCGCATCGCGAGGGGCGGTCCGCCCATCCATCCGGGCATGGCTACACAGCACAACCAAACAGCGATCGTCACCGGCGCTTCGAGCGGCATTGGCCTGGCGCTCACCAAGGGCTTTCTGGACGCGGGCTATCGCGTCGTAGCGAACTCCCGACGCCTCTCGTCAGCCGGCACCCTGTCGCCTTCCGAGAACCTTGCCCTGGAAGACGGCGACGTGAGCGACCCCGAGACCGGGCGCAACCTTGTCCGCTGCGCCGAGGAACGGTTCGGCCGGGTCGACGTGCTGCTGAACAACGCCGGCATCTTCGTGCCCAAGCCCTTCCACGAGTACACCGAAGAGGACTACGCCCGCGTCATCGCCACTAACCTCACCGGCTTCTTCTTCGTCACGCAGGCAGCCGTTCGGCACATGCTCGGAAACGGCGGCGGCCAGATCATCACCATCTCCACGACGCTTGCCCAACAGCCTGTCGCCGGAGTCAATTCCGCCTTGACGAACCTGACCAAGGGCGGCTTGAACTCGGTAACGCGTGAGTTGGCGATTGAATATGCCTCGAAAGGCATTCGCGTGAACGCCATTGCTCCCGGGATCATCGACACACCCATGCACAAACCGGAGCATCACGACTACCTGAAGGGTTTGCATCCGATTCCCCGGTTGGGCGCTGTCGAGGAGATTGTGGACGCCGCGCTGTTCCTGACTCGTTCCCCGTTTATCACGGGAGAAGTGCTACACGTGGATGGCGGCGCACACGCCGGCAAGTGGTGATGGGAGGCGGGAATGCAGACGGGTTTTCAGGTGACAGTAGGCTTGTCCGTGATCGACGACGAAACCTATGCGCGATACCGCGCGGAGATGACCCCGTTGCTGGAGGCGGCCGGCGGCCGCTTCCGCTTCGATTTCGAGATTGCCAACGTGCTGAAAAGCGAGGCGTCGCACGTCATCAACCGGGTGTTCACGATGCACTTCCCGGACCGGGAGAGCCGAGAGCGGTTTTTCCAGGATCCGGCGTATCTGGAGATTCGGGCCAGGCTGTTTGAAAAAGCAGTGAGGGGCGTGACGGTGATCTCAGAAGGCTGAGATTCGTCACGCCCCCCGGTAAACGTCCTTCTAGAAGATCACGCGGAGCGCCAGCTGGAGCACGCGCGAGTTGCTTTCGAAGTAGAGGTCCGGACGGTTGAAGTCCGGATGGCTCGGGATCAGGAAGTTGCGCGTCGCCGTGCGCGACGTGAGCGCGATGTTATTGATCTGGCCCGGCGTGTACTGCGCATGGTTGAACGCATTGTAGGCGTCGGCGCGGAAGTTGATCCGCCACCGCTCGGTGATGTTGAAGTTCTTCTGCACCGACAGATCGACGTTGTTGATGGGGTTCATCTCCAGCGTGTTGCGTCCCGCGTTCGGGAAGACGCCGGCTCCCGCCGTGATGTAGCGCGCGTTCGGGTTGTTCGCCAGGTAGCCGACCACCTGGCCGCCGCTGTTGGTCAGGGCCGTGACGCCGGACCCGGTCCCGGCCTGGCCGGCAGGGTTCACCACTGCGCGGTCCGGCGCGGAGTCACCGTTCAAGTTGCTGTCCAGTCCGCTCTGCACGGTGGCGAATTGGGGCGATTCGTAGGTGTAGGTGCCCGCGAGCGTCCAGTTGCCGATGAGGTTGCGGAGCAGCCAGTTGTCCGCGCCGCGGAAGAACGGCGTCTCCCACAGCGGCGTAATGGTCAGGCGGTGACGGCGATCGAGCGCCGATGTCGCTCGCTCGACTTCCATGTTGTAGAAGTCCTGCGGGCGGCGCGGCGTCAACAGCGTCGAGAAGAGCGAGGCCGTCGAATCGTCGATGTTCCGGCTCCAGGTATAAGCGATCTTCGCCTGCAGCCCCTGTGCGAAGCGGCGGTTCGCCTCCAGGGCGAGCCCGTGGTAAATGGAGTTGCCGTTCGGCAGGAAGGACGTGATGGGGCTCTGGAATCCGGCGGCCGTAAACTCCGGCCGGAACGCCGGCAGCGCCTGGAGGTCCGCCAGCGTCAACGGAAGCGCATCGAGCTCAGCCTGCGAGGGCTGCTGGAGGAACGTCGGCAGGGATCGTCCGGGTGTTGCCCGCGCCTGGCGGTTAATGATGTTCTGCGTCGGCAGGTGAACGCCGCGCGTACCGAGGTAGCGGGCTTCCACGGCCCAGTCGCGTCCGAGGGACTGCTGGATGCCGAAGTTCCACTGGATGGAGTACGGGCGAAGCTGGTCCGGCACCCAGGAAGCAGTAAAGGCGCGCGCGTCCTCCGGCGTCAACTGATCCGGCAGCGCGTTGCCTGGAATGCCGCCCCCGGCCAGGAAGCCTCCGGTCCCCGCACCCGTGACGTCGATCGTCGTATTGAACTGCGGCGGCAGCGAAAGGATGTTCAGGTTGTCGTAGATCTGGTCGTAGGCGAGGCCGAAGCCGGCGCGGATCGACGTGCGTCCGCTGGTGCCCGGCGAATAGACGATGCCGACACGCGGCGCGAAGTTCTTGTTCTGCGCCTTGGGTTCGCGGAACTCGAGCAGACCCGGCACGCTCGCCGCCTGGTTCAGCTGCTGCAGCTTGATGCCCTGCGGGATGGTGATGTACTCGTAGCGCAGACCGAGGTTCAAGGTCAGGTTCGGCCGGATGCGCCAGTTGTCGTTCGCGTACCAGTAGAGATTCCACTGGTCGCCCGAGTAGGGCGCCGCGCCTACGCTGCGCTGCGCGAGAAGGTCCGGGGTGATGTCGAACAGGAAGTTCTCCAGCGAACTGTAGCCGTAGTCGCCGCGCGACCGCTGCACGAACGATTGCGGCGCGATGATCCGCCGCCCGTCAAACCCGAAACGGAAGTTGTGACCACCGCGGTTCCAGGAGACGTTGTCCACTACCTGGTACGTGTTGTAGATGGAGAACTGGGGCGCTTCCGGCTGCGGCCCGAGCTGCAGGTTCAGGTCCTGCTGGATCTCGATGTTGGGAAACTGGTCGAGCCCCGGGAAGGCGAAGCTCCCCGCGGGAATCTGCTGGTTGAAGCGGTTGTAGTTCACGCGGAGTTCGTTGAACAGGCTCGGTGTGAAGGTGCGGTTGTAGTTGACCGTGCCGAGCAGCGCCAGTTGCGTGAAGTCCGTGAAGAAGCTGTTCAGGTTCGCCGCGCTGTTGATGCCCTTGGTGTCGTTGTACACAAACCGCGCGCGGATCTGGTCACGGTCGGTGACGTTATAGTCCCACGAACCCACGCCGACGTACTGGTTCTGATAGTTCGGCGCTTCGATGGGCAGGATTCCGATGGGGATCGCCACGCCGCCGACACTCGTCGTACGGCCCTCCGACTGCGTGGGCGCTGCCGCCAGGTACTGCCTCAGCACATCGAGGTTGGTCCGGCTCACTCCCGCAATGTTGCCGAGCGCCGCGAATCCTTCCGCCGTCGGCGCATAGGTAGCCGACGAAGGCGTGCTGGCCAGACCCAGCGGAATGTACTCGAAGTTCGCGAAGAAGAACATGCGGTTCCGTTTGATCGGCCCGCCGAGCGCGGCGCCCAGACGGTTCTGGTCGTAGCGCGGGTTGTCGAAGATCCCCTGCCGCTTGAACGACTCGTCCACCGCATTCAGATTCCGGTTCTGCAAGTAGTTGTAGAGAGCGCCATGAAAGTCGTTCGTTCCGGCGCGAATGCTGGTATTGAACTGCCCGCCCGAGGAATGTCCCCACTCCGGCGAGTATTGGTTTTGCAGCAGCGTGAACTCCTGCGTGGCCTCGTTCGGAACATAGACCAGCGGCCCGGTGATGGACTTGTCGTTGTTGTCCACCCCTTCGATGGTGAAGTTGTTATTGGTCGGCCGCTGGCCTCCAACGGAGGGCCCACGACCCTGGCCGACTCCACCGCTCGAGGAGACGCCCGCACTCAACAGCGCCAGGTTGTACGCTCCGAACAGCACGCCGCCCTGCGAGGCGAAGCTGGCTTGCGGCAGTTCTACCGTCAGCCGTGTGCTGTAGTTCGAGGCGATGTGCGGCGTGGTGGTATCCACCTGCGGCGCGGCGCCCGTCACCACAATGCTTTCCTGCACTGTGCCCGGCTGCAGCGTGACATTCACCGTTCCAATTCGGTTCAGCTGGATATCGACGTTCTCAACTGTTGCCGGCGTAAACCGGGCGACCTCGACCGTCACGCGGTATATCCCCGCCGGGATGTTGATGAACTCGTATCGCCCTTGGGAATCGCTGGCGACCGTGTTCGTCACATTCGTCGCAACGTTCGTGATCGTCACCTTGGCCCCCGGCAGGATACTTCCGGAGGGGTCATAAATCGTACCCGCCAGGCCGCCGCCGGTGCCCTGCGAAAACGCGGGGACCGCCAGCAGCAACAGAGCGAGGAATGCAAACGTAAAGGATAGACTTCTGTGCCTCATGGGTTCCTTCCCTCCTCTCTGGGAGGGTCGGTATTCCCGTAAGCACGTCCACCACCAGCAGGTGAAAATGTTTCAGCTGAAGCAGTTACACATTTCGCAGCCGGGTCTACTTCTGTTTACCGTAGCCGAGTGTTAATGCAACTGTAGGTTTTTAAGGGAATTAGGAGCTTGGCGCAGTTAGACTCGCGATTCGGGTGTACGTTTCAAAGAGCAGCAGCCATCGCCGGGTGCTTGCCCGACCGGGACGGCTTCGTACCATACATACGCCGGTCCGCGGTAGCCAAAAGGACCTCGGCGTCTTCTCCGTCTTCGGGGTATAACGCGATGCCACCGCTCAGCCCAACCAGGGTCTTGCCGCACACCGCCAGCCCCGCCTCCCGAGCGACATCTCGCAACCGGTCGACGGTCCTCGCCGCCGACTCCCCATTCGCGCCCGGCAGCACCAGCACGAACTCGTCCCCGCCCATGCGCGCCACGTAATCGCGCTCCCGGCACGCCCCTCGAATCCCTTGCGCCACCGTCTTCAAAAGCTGGTTGCCTTCCAGGTGCCCGTAGCGGTCGTTCACTTTCTTGAAGCCGTCGAGGTCGCACACGATCACCGCCAGGCTCTCCCCGATGCGCCTGGCGCGATCGATTTCGCCTTCCAGATGCAGGAACAGCGATCGCGCGTTCGGAAGACCGGTCAGGTAGTCGGTGGTGGCTGAGGTCTCCGCCTGCCTGTAGCGCAAGGCGTTCTCAATGGCAAGGGCAGCCTTGCTGGCAATCGCCTGCAGCACGCGTAGATGGTCCTTGGAGAAGGCGTCTTTTTCCATCGCGTACAGCGACAGAACACCCACCACACCCGCCATCCCTTCCAGCGGCACCGCGATGGCGCTTCTCAGCGTGCTGAATTTGTTCGGGTCATTCAGATAGCCGGGCTCCACCGACGGATTGCCGTTCACGATGGGCTTCAGATTCTCCGCTACCCACCCCGCCAGCCCCTGGCCGACCGGGATCTCCAGCGACGAGAACAGCCGCGAGTTCTCCCCCGTCACATACTCCGGTTTCAGAACCTTGTCGTGATTGAGGTAGACCGCCATCGCGTCGTAGGGCACGATGCGCTTCAACCGCAATCCCAGCACAGACAACGTCTCGTCGATGCTCAATGAACTGCCTAACTCCTGCGTGAGTTCGAACAGCGCCTGCACATCCTGCCGGGCGGACGCCACCGAGTTGAGGAAATGAACCAGCTGGCGCGTATCGGTCGGATGCGATGTCTCCTCAAAACCGGCGGCCGGCGCCGCGCCTTTTTCGATTCGCAAGTCCACTTTCAGCGGACCCGGCGAGTCGGCCGACCGCGCCCGGGCCATCGCCTCCAACTCCACGTAGCGCCGCTCCAGAATCGCCACTACCGCCGGATCGAAGGCCTTGCCCGCCTCCGACTTCACCACTTCCATGGCCTTCTGCAGCGGCAGCGCCAAGCGGTATTGCCGGTCCGTGGCAAGCGCGTCCAGACAATCCACGGCGGACAGAATACGCGCCCCGATCGGAATGGCTTCGCCCTTCAGCCCACTCGGATAACCGGAACCGTCCCACTTCTCGTGGTGACACCGCACGATGGGCACCACCGGATAGGGAAACCGCACTCGCTCCAGGATCTCCGCCCCCACCACGGGATGGATTTTCATCTTCTCGAACTCCTGCTGCGTCAGTCGCCCGGGTTTCGAGATGATGTGCTCCGGCACGGCCAGTTTCCCGATGTCGTGCAGCAGCGCCGCGGCCTGCAGTGCATCCAGGTCCCCCCCGGTGAGGCCCATCTCCTTGCCGACCTCCATCGCATACACCTGCACCCGCTCCAGATGGTCGTGCGTCGTGTGGTCCTTCGCTTCGATCGCCAGCGCCAGCGCCTCGATCGTCCTCAGATGCAGCGAGGCCATCTCCTCCGCGTGGCTCTTTTCCACCTCCACCCGCGAAACATGCAAAAAGTAAGACCGGTACAACAGGTACACCACCGGCAGCAACAGCAGCGCCACCTGCCACCCGGCCGCGCGGCTCAGCAAGCTGAAGAAGCCCGCAAACGCCGCCCCCGCGAGGTAGTAGACAAAGGACCACAAGTGCCGCTCCCACCAGGTCTCCCGCAGACTGCGCCCCTCCGTCCACGCCGCCAGGGCGGCCAGTTGGAACGAACTCATGGCGAACAGGGCTGCCGTCGCCAGCACCATCCGGCCGGGGATGAACACGTCCAGGTGCATCAGCGTCTGCGAGGCATAGACCAGCGACGCGCCCTTGATCGCGACCGCCACATTGCACACGTGGAAGAGCGTTCTCGCCCCGGTCGCCCCAGGCTCACGGCTCACCAGAAACTGGAGCAGCGTCGACGAGGTGCCCAGAAACAGCGTCTCCGTCGCCGACAGGTCCAACAGCCCGATCAGAATGAACAGGAAGTTCAGCGATAGGGTACCGGTCACCGTAGACACGGACACGCGCAGGCCGCTCGCCAGGCACGCCACAATCAGGTAGGCAAGGAACCGCAGCGGCTGCTCGCTGCTCCAAAAGACAAACCCGGACAACAGGATCAGCAGGCCCAGGCAGACGACAAAGAGGATGTGCAAGCGCGCGAGAAGTGACATCGCCGTCTCTTCCCCTATCGGCGGAACCAAACCTCGACGTTAGGACAGCCGTACTACCGTTCCTCCGTGTAAGCGCCCTTACACTACAGGCGCTTATCGCGTGCGAAATCGGTCGTTCAGCTTAGCCAACTGCGCTCCCAAGTCCGGCTTCCTCGGCTCCGGCCGCGCCGGCGGTTGCTCCCGCGGCCCCTTCCCTGCCCCGGCCGGCGGCGCCTCCAACGACTTCATGGAGAGCGCAATCCGCTTCGCCTTCGCATCGGCCGACAGCACCTGCACCTTCACAATCTGCCCCGGCTTCACCAGGTCCCCCGGCTCCTTAATGAACCGGTGCGAAATCTGGCTCACGTGCACCAGCCCGTCCTGATGCACCCCCACGTCCACGAACGCCCCGAAGTTGGTCACGTTCGTCACCACGCCCTCCAGCACCATCCCCGGCTGCAGGTCCGAAATCTCACGAATATCGTCGCGCCAATGCGGCGCCGCGAACTTCTCGCGCGGGTCCCGCCCCGGCTTGCGCAGCTCCTCGCGAATATCGGTCAGCGTGTACAGCCCCACCCTCTCCGTCTGGAACCCTTCGAGCTTCACCTTCTCGATCAGCGACGGATCGCGCACCAGATCCCCCGCCGTCACCCCCAGCGAGCCCGCGATCTTCTCTACCACCCCATACGACTCCGGATGCACCGCCGTCATATCCAGCGGATTCTCCCCGCCGCGGATCCGCAAAAACCCCGCCGCCTGCTCGAACGTCTTCGGCCCGAACCCGGGCACCGCCGTCAACTGCATCCGCGACCGGAACCGCCCGTTCTGATTGCGGTACTCCACAATCTTCACCGCCGTCCGCTCGTTGATCCCCGCCACATAGCGCAGCAGCGCGAACGACGCCGTATTCAGGTCCACACCCACGCGGTTCACCGCCGACTCCACCGTGGTCTCCAGCCCCTGCTTCAGTTTCTTCTGATCCACGTCATGCTGATACTGCCCCACGCCAATCGACTTCGGATCGATCTTCACCAGCTCCGCCAGCGGATCCTGCAGCCTCCGCGCGATCGAAATCGCCCCCCGCACCGTCAAATCCAAGTCCGGAAACTCCTGCCGCGCGATCTCCGACGCTGAGTACACCGACGCGCCCGACTCGTTCACCGTCACCGCGAAGACATCCTTGCGCCCCGACTGCCGCAGAAAATCGTTCACGAACGCCGCCGCCTCGCGCGACCCCGTCCCGTTCCCGATCGCCACCGCGCGCACGTGATGTTTCTCAATCAACCCCGCCAGCGTCTTCACCGCCCCCACCACATCGTTCTTCGGCTCCAGCGGATAAATCACCGAGTGCTCAAGAAACCGCCCCGTGTCGTCCACCACCGCGATCTTGCACCCCGTCCGCAGCCCCGGGTCCACGGCCAGCACCGCCAGTTGCCCCGCCGGCGCCGCCAGCAGCACGTCCTCCAGGTTCTTGCGGAAGACCCGTATCGCCTCCTCGTCGGACCGCTCCTTCAGCTCCAACCGCACCTCCGTCTGAATCGACGGATTCAGCAGCCGCTCATACGCGTCCTCGATCGCCTCCACAAGATGAGGCGTCCACTCGCCCTGCCGCTTCAGCACACTGCTCTTTAAATGCGACAGCGGCCGCAGGGGATCGAGCTCGATCTCAAACGACAGCACGCCCTCCTTCGCCCCGCGCCGGATCGCCAGCATGCGGTGCGATGGGATCTTCGCCGCCGGCTCGCGGTAGTCGGCGTACATCTTGTATTTGCCCTCCGGGTCCTCGGCGCCCTCGATCGCCCGGCTCACCACCACGCCTTCCTCCAACATCGCCTGCCGCACCGCCTTGCGGAACCCGGCATCCTCGCTGATCCACTCCGCGATGATGTGCCGCGCGCCCTCGAGCGCCGCCTCCGCCGACGCCACCTGCTCGTTCACGAACTTCGCGGCCACCGCTTCCAGCGCCTCCGCGCCCTCCTGCGCATACAAGTACTGCGCTAGCGGCTCCAGGCCCTTCTCGCGCGCGATCGAAGCCTTGGTGCGCCGCTTCGGCTTGTAGGGCAGGTACAGGTCTTCCAGCTCGTTCTTCTCGAGTGAAGCCTCGATCTTCGCCTTCAGCTCCGGCGTCAGCTTGCCCTGTTCTTCGATCGACCGCAGAATGGTCCCACGCCGGTCTTCCAGCTCTCGGAAGTAGGCTAGCTTCTCCTGAATCGCGCCGATCTGCACCTCGTCGAGCGACCCCGTCACTTCCTTGCGGTAGCGCGCGATGAACGGCACCGTGCCGCCCTCGTCCAGCAGCGCGATGGTCGCTACCAGACTCTTCAGCGGAACCGGCAACTGCCGGGAGATATGAAGCAATACGTTTGTGGATAAAGCCTGTGACTCTTGCATAGAAGCGCAGAAACCATGATAGCGGGCGGGTGTCTTATAACAGGAAGACAGCCTCTGACCGCATGCCCCACGACACTCTCTGGTACAAAGACGCCGTCATCTATGAGCTCCACGTGCGCGCCTTCGCCGACAGCGACAACGACGGCATGGGCGACTTCGCGGGACTCAGCGAGAAACTCGACTACCTGCAGGACCTCGGCGTCACCGCGCTCTGGCTGCTTCCCTTCTTCCCTTCCCCGTGGAAGGACGACGGCTACGACATCGCCGACTACAATGCCGTCCACCCCGCCTACGGCACGCTGAAGGACGTCGAGCGCTTTCTCACCGAAGCCCATCGCCGCGGCCTGCGCGTCATCACCGAACTGGTCCTGAACCACACCTCCGACCAGCACCCCTGGTTTCAACGCGCCCGCCGCGCCGCCCCCGGCTCCCGCTGGCGCGATTTCTATGTCTGGAGCGACACCCCTCTCCGCTATACCGAGACCCGCATCATCTTCAAGGACTTTGAAACCTCCAACTGGACCTGGGACCCCGTCGCCAACGCCTACTTCTGGCACCGCTTCTACTCCCACCAGCCCGACCTCAACTATGACAACCCGGAAGTCCGCGAAGCCATGACCGCGGCGGTCGACTACTGGCTCGCCATGGGCGTCGACGGACTTCGCCTCGACGCCGTCCCCTACCTGTACGAACGCGAAGGCACAAACTGTGAGAACCTGCCCGAGACGCATCAGTTCCTCAAGGATCTCCGGGCCCACGTCGACGCCCGCTTCCCCGGCCGCCTGTTCCTCGCCGAAGCCAACCAGTGGCCCGAAGACGCCATCGCCTACTTCGGCAACGGCGACGAATGCCACATGGCCTTTCACTTCCCTCTCATGCCCCGCCTCTTCATGGGCCACCGCATGGAGGACCGCTTCCCCATCATCGATATCCTCGAGCGCACGCCGGCTATCCCCGACAACTGCCAGTGGGCGTTATTTCTCCGCAACCACGACGAGCTGACCCTCGAGATGGTCACCGACGAAGAGCGCGACTACATGTACCGCATGTACGCCGAGGAACAGCGCGCACGCATCAACCTCGGCATCCGCCGCCGCCTTGCCCCCCTCCTCGAAAACGACCGCCGCCGCATCGAGCTCATGAACGCCCTGCTGTTCTCCATGCCCGGCTCCCCCGTCATCTACTACGGCGACGAGATCGGCATGGGCGACAACATCTTCTTAGGCGACCGCAACGGCGTCCGCACGCCTATGCAGTGGAGCCCCGACCGCAACGCCGGCTTCTCCCGCGCCAACCCCCAGCGCCTCTACCTGCCCATCATCATCGACCCCGAGTATCACTACGAAGCGCTCAACGTCGAAGCCCAGCAGCGCAACCCCAGTTCGCTGCTCTGGTGGATGAAGCACCTCATCGCGCTGCGCAAGAACTCCAAAGCGCTGTCGCGCGGAACCATCGAATTCCTGCACCCCGAAAATCGCAAGGTGCTCGCCTTCCTGCGCCAATACGAAGACGAGATCGTGCTCATGGTAGTCAACCTCTCGCGCTATCCCCAGAACTGCGAGCTGGACCTTTCCCGCTTCGAAGGCTCCATCCCCGTCGAACTCCTCGGGCGAACGGAGTTCCCGCGCATCGGCCAACTGCCCTACTTCATCACGCTTGGCCGCCACGGCTACTACTGGTTCCAGCTCCAGTCGGTGAAGCATGACGCTGTGCCCACCTACCAGGAGCCACCGGCGCGAATCCCCGAACTTGCCGTGCGAAACTGGGCTTCGCCGCTCGATACCAAGCTCCGCGAGGACCTCGCCGAAATTCTCCCCTCGTTCCTGGAACGCGTCCCCTGGCTCCCCGGCCGGCGGCCGAGCCTGCGCCGTGTTTCCGTGGAGGAGGCCTTCCGCCTCGACGACCGCTCGATCCTGCTCCTCGTCCGCGGCGAGTTCCGGCACGAAGACCCCGCCCTGTTTGTGCTTCCGCTCGCCCTCTCCATGAACGGCGAAGCCTCGCCTGCTGACGCCGTCGCGAAACTCAAGGGGCCCGACGGGCGCGAGGCCATTGCCACCCGCGGCCTCCTCAGCGAAGCCCTGCGCCGCGCCCTGCTGCTCGCCGTCAGGAACCAAACCTCCCTTACGAACGGCGGCGGATCCTCCGTCACCGGCGTTCGCGCCGGCAATGAGGAGTGCTGGTCGCGTACCGACCTCCCCTCCACGCTCCATCGCACGTCAACCGGCAACGCCATCGTCACCTACGGCGACTGTCTCACGCTCAAGCTCTACCGGCAGCCGCAACAGGGCATCGACCCCGAGATCGAAATCGGAGAGTTCCTCACCCGCCACTCCTCGTTCACCCACACGCCCGCGCTCGCCGGATGGTTGAGTTACCAGCCCGCCGCCGGCGAACCCTACACCCTCGCCGTCGTCCATCACCTGACGCCGAACCAGGGCGAAGCTTGGGACCACGCGGTGACGGCGCTCGGCAACTACCTCGAACACGCCCTTGCCCAGCCTCCCGAAGCACGCGTCCCGCCGGCCGCCGGCATGACCCTCCATCAGCCCGCACCGCTTCCCACCGACGGGCCCGCCCCCGAACTCCTCGCTGCTTTCGCCGGCGATGCCGAACTCCTCGGCCGCCGCACCGCGGAGATGCACCTTGCCCTTGCCTCCAATACGGCCGACGCCGCCTTCGCTCCCGAACCGTTCACCGATCTTTATCGCAAGTCGCTCTACCACGGCATGGTAGCCACCGCTAACAGCGCCTTTGAAACTCTCAAAGTCCGCCTGCGCCGGCTTCCGGACGACTCCCGCTCCCTCGCGGAGCGCCTGCTGGCGTTGGAGGCGAGAGTCCTCGGCCACTTCCTGCCCATCCGCGACCGCCGCTTCCAGATCCTGCGCACACGCACCCACGGCGACTACAACCTGCGCCGCATCCTCCGCACGGGTAGTGATTTTCTGATTCTCGGTTTCGAAGGGGAACCGTCCCGGCCCATCAGCGAACGGCGGCTCAAGCGCTCTCCGCTACGCGACGTCGCCAGCATGATCCGTTCGTTTCACTACGCCGCCTATTCCGTGCTTACCGGCCGTCTCCCCGGTGTCGCCTTCACTCCCGAGAACGCCACCGCGATGGAAGGCTGGGCGCGCTACTGGTACCTGGAGGTCAGCGGGGCATTCCTTAGCGGTTATCTAAAGGCTGCCCGCGGCGCGGCGTTCCTCCCCGAGTCACAGGGAGACCTGCGCATCCTCCTCGACGCCTACATGATGGACAAGGTCATCTACGAGCTCGGCTACGAACTGCAGGACCGCCCCGATTGGGCCCTGATGCCGCTGCTCGGCATCGCCGAGCTGTTGGGCGAACGATAGCGTCCTCGATCGCCCCTAGTTCCTGTAACTCCAGAGCAACTCGATCTCGATCCCGCCCACTCCGCGCGTGTCGTGGTACGCAAACCGCCCCGACCCCGGCTTGCCCTTCTCGCCCCAGCCGCCCGACATGCTCAAACCGTAGCCAAACCCCTTCCATTCCGCGATCCCCGCGTCCATGTCCGTAACCGGCAGTCCCAGATGATGGAACCCTTCACCATACTTCGCTAGATGCTCGTGGTACGTGGACGGCCCGGTCTGCGGCTCGATCCACTCGTAGGTCACCTTCCCGTGCCGCTGCCATCCCAGCCGCGCCTTCCACTCCTGCGGCTTCTCCCGGTACGCCATGTCCGTCAGCTTCGGCTCGGTGTAGGACATCGCCGGAAACCCCAGCTTCTGCCAGTACGCCGACACCGGCTCCAATTGCTTCGCGATAAAGGCGAACTGGTTGACGGTCCGTCCCATCCCGCGCGGTTCCTCCATCCCCTGGGGCATCGCGATCAGTCCCAGCGAATACTTGCCCTCCTTCTCCGTGTCCATGTACGCAATGTGAATCGTGCCGGAGTCCGTCGACACGCGCGCCCGGTCCAGCACCTTCACGCCCAGCCCGCCCAACCGAGCGAGTTCCGCCTCGAATGCCGCCACGTCCGGGACGCGATGCACCAGGCTGAACACGCCATCGCCGTGACGGCTCAGGAATTCCGCGAACGCTCCCTCTTTGCCGAGCGGCTGAACCCAGTCCACCAACACATCCCCGAACACGCCCGTGGCGACGTAGATGTCCCCGCTGGCCGCCTGACCTTTATACGTCCGCCCCTCCAGGCGCACCACATCTCCGCTGCGGACCACCGGCACCCCAGCCTTCCGCCACGCCGACGACACCGCATCGGCATCCTTCACCACCCACGTCAGGCGCGAAACCGTCCTGTAGAACTCCGGCAGCGATTGCGCCGGCAGAAGTGCGGCGCCCAATACCGCCGCAAGAACAATGCGAATCATGAAAAACCTCCCGCGACCGGCATTCTATCGCCGGTCGCGGGAGTTCGGCACAAGCCGCCTCAAGCGTGCTTCTCGCGGTGATTCAGCGGCCGGCGGAACAGGGGCGCCAGCAGCCCCCAAAAGAGAAGAAAGACCACCAGCGCTCCGATCGTCAGGTCGGTTGCCGGGCTTGCATACTGTACGGGGATCGGAATCAGCCCGATCCCGAGCGCGATCAGCACGGATGCCCCGTGCCAGTACCAGTGCTTCGCATGGAAGAAGAACAGGAATGCCAGCGCCAAAACAGCGGCGCCGCCGTAAACGAGGAGAACAAGCGTTGACGACATGGTCACCTCCACTGTCGCCCCGCATCGTAACGCCGATTTGGGTCGTTGAAAAGGGGGGCGCCAGCCACGCCCCCATCGCCTCTCAGAAGTAGAACTTGCCTCCCAATACGATCCTCCGCGCGTCCATCGTATTGGTGTAGGTGCCAAGGTTCGCGTTCACTTGGTTTCCCGCTTCATCGAAGCGCGCGTTGTTGTCCACCGCGCTGAATTGCGTGTGATTGAAGAAGTTGTAGAACTCGAATCGCAGCTGAAGCCGCCGGTTGCCGTCCGCGGAGAACGGAATGTTCTTGAAGAAGGAGACATCCCAGTTGTTGATCCCCGGCCCGCGGTAGATGTCCTTGGGTGCGTTGCCGATGCCGAACAGCGCCCGGTTGGGCGAAGCCACCGAGGCCGTGTTGAAAGCCCGCCCGGGCGTCTTCGGCCGTGGGTCCGCTACCAGGTCCACACGCGAGTCCACTCCAGCGCCCGACCCGCCGACAATGTCCCGCCCCGAAACCAGGCTGTACCCGACGCCCTGAGGCGCTCCGCTGATGAACGACACGATGCCGGATACCTGCCAGTCATCGAAGATCCACTTCACGCCCGGCGCCGCCCACGCCTTGCTCAGCTTCGGCAGCCCGTAAATGAAGTTCGCCACAAAGTTGTGAGTGCGGTCGATGTTCGCCCGGCCATAGTTGCGCATGCGGAAATCCAGGAACGGATTTACCGCGTCGTTATTCCCGTTGACGAAGTTCATCGCCTTGGACCACGTATACGCAATGCCGAACGCCAGGTCGCGGCTGAACCGCTTGTTCATCTGCGTCTGCAGCGAGTGGTAGTTTGAGTTCGACGCGAACTCCAGGTACTGAATGTCCGCAAACCCCGGGAACGGCCGCAGGAAGTTATCCGGCAGCGGGTTGCCCGTGGTTGGGTCGGCTGAACTCGGCTGGAAGCGCGTCCCGTACCGCACCGCATTGAAGCTGCGCCGGTGCAGCAGGTACCGTCCCACGTTGCCCACGTACGCCGCGTCCAGCACAATGCCGCCGCCCACGTTCTGCTGGATGCCGAAGCTCCAGTTGTAAACCGTGGGCGGATGGAAGTCGCGCTCCACGCCGAACACGCCCGTCGGGCTTAAACGTAGCGGCGTCGATGTCAGATCGCGAACCGAGGTGTAGAACGCCGACGGCGTGTTCACCAGCGGCGGGGCTTCCCGAAGTTGAATGATCTGGTCGTCGTTGTAGCGGTCATAGAAGATGCCCGCGCCCCCGCGGATCGCCGTGCGCGCATTGCCGAACACGTCCCATGCAAACCCGATGCGCGGCGCCACCATGATGCCCGGCATCTCCTGCACCTGCTCCTCGAAGATCTCCATGCCCTGGTAGGGCGTTCCGGCCGCGCGCGAGAACGTCCCGATTGTCGCCACCGGCAGCAGTTCGCCCGTCACCGGGTCGCGCCCCACGCGCGCGTTCGCCGCATTGCGGAAGGGCTGAATCAGCGGCGGTTGTTGCGCGCGCTGGTAATTGCTGGCGTTGAACATCGCCAACTGGTCGCCCGCGCTCCAGGTCGGCTGGATCGAGTAGAAGCGAACGCCTACGTCCACGGTGAAGCGCTTTGTCGCCTTCCAGGCGTCCTGCACGAACCACTCGATGTTGCGGTACCGCGCGTGCCCGTGTGGGTGCGCATCGGACTCCGTGTAGCTCTGCACCGTGCCCAGAATCGCGTTGGCATAGGCATGGTTCGATTCGAGCGGATTGTTCACGTCCCGGTTGAAGTTGAACGTCGAGTTGAACGAGGCGCTGCGCTGCGCGTTTCGCGTCGTCCGCTCAATGTAGATACCGGCCTTGAGGTTGTGCTTGTTCCAGATCTTCGACAGGTTGTTCGACCAGTTCCAGATATTGTTCGTCCCGAAGAACGGGAATCTGCTTTCGATGTTGAGGACCGCGGCGTTCGGCACGCCGCCGAAATTCGCGTTCGGAATCAGGTTGCGCGGATTCGCTTGCGGGAAGAACTGCGCCACGGTGATGCCCGATCCGCTCCCCCGCTGGTTGCGCAACAGCCCCGCCTCCGTCAGCGGGTCAACAGTCTGCTTCGCGCGATTCACGCCGAAGGTGAACTCATTCACCAGCGTCGGGCTCAGCGTCGAAATCAACGTTGCCACCGACCCCACGCTCCGAATCTGGTACTTGATCGGCAGTTGCGGCCACGACGAGCTTGCCAGCACGAAATCGAACTCGCCCTTGAACGCTTCGTAGTCTTGGATGCCGCGCCAGTAGAAGGTGTTCTTCGAGTTGATGTTGTAGTCGATGCGGAGCACCGAATCGCGCCGCGGCTGGTCCACCGTCGATTGAATCAGCGAATTGAAGGTCCGCGAAGAATCGAGCCACGGCCCGCCCACGGGGAAGAAGTTCAGCATCGATTGGCCGACACGGTCGATCCGTTCCGCGGGGATGATGTTCCCCGGGAACGGCATCCGGTTGTTCAGCGGATCCCAGATCGGAATCACCGCGCCGTTCTGGTCCACCGTCTGGCTGAAGTTTCCAGCGCGCTCGAGCGCCGTCGGGAACGTGCGCCGCTGCAAGCTGGTGGGCCGGTTCCGCGGCAGAAACTCCTGCGACCAGAAGAAGAACAGCTTGTCGCGATTGCGATTGAACCCGCCCGGCAGCAGCACGGGCCCGCCGATGAAATAGCCCGGATAGTGGAACCGGTAGCGCGGCCTCGGCAGGTTCCCGAGGTTGCGGAAGTACTCGTTCGCGTTGAACGCTTCATTGCGATGGAAGTAGTACGCGCCCCCATGAAAGTCCCGCGTTCCGGACTTGATTATGGTGTTGATCGTCCCGCCCGACGAGCGCCCATACTCCGCCTGGTAGTTCGTCAGCAGCACCTTCAGTTCGGCCACGGCGTCCGATGAGGGCGCCAGGTACGGCCCGCCCATCGATCCCGTATCGAGCGAGGACACCCCGTCCAGGGTCAAGTTAATCGTGCCCGCCCGGTTCCCGTTGATGGCAATTCCGCCCAGGTTATTCCACCCCGGCGCCTCGCGGTTCGCCGTGTCGATCACACCCGGCAGCAGCTTCACGAAACCCAGGTAATCGCGCCCTTTGAGCGACAGATCCTGCATCTGCTGCGTACTGATCAGCCCCGACCGCTCGGCCGATTGCGTCTGCACGCGCGCGGCTTCGTCCTCGACGGAAACGACCTGCGTCATATCGCCGAGGTCCAGCGTCGTCGGCGGCACCACCACGCGCTCCGTCGCGGTAAGGATGATGTCTTTCTTCTCGTGCTTCTTGAATCCGCTCGCCGAGATCGTCACCGAATACGTGCCGGGCAATAACTGCGTGAAGAGATACGTGCCGTCTTCCGCGGTCTTCGTCTCACGCACCAGCCCCGTACCTGTGTTGGTGATCACCACCGCGGCGCCCACCACCACCGCCCCGGCCGGATCTTGGACCGATCCCGCGATTTGCCCCGTAAGGCCCTGCCCCATAGCCGCATAAGGCACGGTGAGGGCGAGCACGGCCAGCCAGACACACGTGAGTCGCAATCTCTCGAAGATGATCATATAAGCCTCCCAGTCCGGACTTGGCAAGCGAGTATATAAAAAAACCCGCCCGAGAGACAGGGGGTACCCGGCGGAAGGCAGTACGAACGTTCGAATCGTACAGATCCCTTCGGGCATGCCGCTACCGGTTCACGCCAGGCAGCCAGTCCAGCAGCACCGACATGCTGGGAGGCCGTTGTACCGCCCCTTTCATGACTTCCGGTGCCACGTGAAGCGCGAAGCGCTGCGCATCCCCCGTCATCGCCCAATATTGCGCCGTGGCGTAGGTATTGATGTTCGCCTCGAATAGCGGCTGTGGAGCCCCGAACTCCAGCGACCCATTTCGTTCGCGCACTTCCACCGATACGAAGCGCCCGTTGCCTTCGTGAATCACCAGTTCCTTGCCGTCGCGGCGCCAGCGCGCCAGGCTGCCGCCGTTCGATGTCACCCGCCACTTACCGTTTCCAGGCGGGTGGCTCTGTACGTAGATCTCCACCCGGCTCGTTTCCTGCGACGCAAACGCCAGCCACTTGCCGTTCGGCGAGAACTGCGGCCAGGACTTCCAGAAAACGCCTCCGATCAGCGTTTCCGCTCTGTCGGGCTGCGCCAGCGTGAGCAATCCGATCTCATTCGCGCTGCCGGGACCACCCACCTCAAACGCGATCTGCTTCCCGTCCGGCGAAATGCCGAGGTGGTGGAAGTTGCCCTTGCGGACCAGCACCGGCTCGCCGCTTCCGTCGGCCGGCGCGCTGAAGATGCCGGAAGCGCCGCCGCGCGATGAGCCCGTGAAATACACGCGGCGGCCGTCAGGAGCGAAGATACCGGTCGACTCGGAGCCCGGGCCGAACGTGATGCGGGTGGCCACGTTGCGCGTGAGGTCAAGAGTCCAGAGGTCACGAGACCCGCGGTCGTCCGCTCCCGCGCGATCCCCGAGCAGCAAGCGGTCGTCCGCCGAAAACTCCGGGTGGCCCCAGTTCGGCTCGTTCTGTCGTGAGAGGATCGCCAGCCGCTCCCCCTTACGGTTCAACAGCGCCAGTTCCGTCGGCGCGCTTTCCGCAAGGCGCGCGTTGACCATCATCACCTTCGCCGGCGTCGAGGCGTACGCGGGGAGTTGCCCCCTCTGCGCCAGGACCAGGTTCTCGATGAGCGTGAAGGGCGCAGACGTCACCACGTGGCGGCGCGCGTCGAAGCCCACCGCCTGTAGTGTGTTCTCGGCACGGTACAGAATAAGGGCGCGCGACAGGTCAGCGTCTGAGGCAAATAAGGCTTTGCCTCCTTGGATGGTCAACAGCCGCTTGGGCGCGCTCTTTCGCTCGAGATCGGCGAGAACGATGTCCGCCTGGCCAGGGCGAAACGCGGAGTAGAGGAAAAAGCGGCCGTCCGGCAGAAAGCCCGGGAATCCATGGCCGGTTTCGCCGGCGGCCGTATCCAGCTGCGTCACCGGCGACGGCGTACCGCCTGCCGCGGGCACGCTCACAATCGGCCCGGCATTGGAGCCGATAAGGATCACGTCACGCGAGCTCCAGCTGAACCCGCGAACGCTCGCAGCGCCCGCGCACACTGTTGAGGCCGTCCCCGTTTCCAGCTCGAACCTCTTTACCTTGTTGTCGGCGGAGAGGAAGACGAACCGCCGGCTGTCCGCTGAGAATTCGGCGTATCTTCCGTTCGTCGCGCCGGGCAGCAGCCGGTAGTTCGGAGCGTTCAATGCCCGGAGGTAGAGGCTAGTCTCGGTAGAACCGTCCAGCATCGCATGGATCAGCAGGAGGCGCCCGTCCGGAGAGACGGAGTGACCCGCATCAGTGAACCTCATGCCCTCCGGCGGGAGAAGCTCGAACCGCACCGCCAGCGGGTCCGTAGTCCCGCGCGGACGGTTGAACCACAGCAGCACCGGAATTGCTAAAGCAAGCGCGCCGGCCACGGCCCATGGGACGATCGTGCGCCATGCCCTACGGGCCGCCGCGTCCGCCCCGGCCGGTAGAAGCGGCTCCGGTTCGAGTTCCAGTTCCAGCCGCGCGTCGGCAATGTCGTGGAGACGCTTCTTTCGGTCCCGCTGCAAGCAGCGGCGCAGCAGCCGGCGCAGCGGGGCGGGCGTATCGGCGGGTAGCGCCGCGAAATCGGGATCGGTCTTGAGGACCGCGGCAAGCGTGTCCGCCACCGTCTCCCCGGCAAACGTCAGCCGCCCCGTCAGGAGTTCATAGAGCAGGACGCCGAATGCCCAGATGTCGGAGCGCTTGTCGGCGGGAACACCGCGGGCCTGCTCGGGGCTCATGTAGCCGGCAGTGCCCAGGATCACCCCCGCCCGCGTCGCGGCAAGGGAGAGCGTGGGTGAGTCGTGGCCGGTTCCGGCGGCGGCGGCAGAGACGCCCGCTTCCGGTTCCAGCGCCTTCGCCAGTCCAAAGTCGAGGACTTTCACCTGGCCCTCCGGCGTCAGTTTGACGTTCGCGGGTTTGAGGTCCCGGTGGATGATGCCCTTGGCATGCGCCGCTTCCAGCGCGTCGCAAATCTGCCGCGCGATGGCGACGGCTTCCGCGACGGCCACCGGCCCCCGCCGGATTCGATCCGCGAGCGTCTCGCCTTCGACGAGCTCCATCACCAGCGCCGGCTGAGCGCCGCTGTCTTCAAGGCCGTAAAGAGCGGCGATGTTCGGATGGTTGAGCGCCGCCAGCAGTTGCGCCTCGCGCTCGAAGCGGGTCATCGAACGCGCGTCCCCGGCGAGCGATGCCGGAAGGACCTTGATCGCGACATCGCGATTGAGCTTCGAGTCGCGAGCCCGCCAGACCTCGCCCATGCCGCCCGCACCCAGTGGCGACGCGATCTCGTAAGGGCCGAGCCGGCTGCCGGGAGCGAGGGGCATAGAGGGAGTCAGTCGATTGTAGCGAAGTGTTGCCCTAGCCGCTTCCCACAACTCGGTCCTTGGGGTTTATGTGACCGCTGTGCGGCTTGGCGTCCGTCGCGCTACGTCGTGCGAGCGGCCAGATTGCGGGCGATCCACTCGGACAAAGTCGCCTCCTCAACCTCGCCCGCGGCAAGCGCAAACATCATACGAATGGCATCCACCTGGTCCGCCGTGAGGCGGTACCCATTCATGGCGAGGAACAACCCGATGGAAAGGAAGGCGACCCGCTTGTTGCCGTCTACGAAGGCGTGGTTTTTCGCGAGCCCAAACGCGTAGGAGGCTGCGAGGTCCGCCAATGTGCAATCAGGCCGATAGGCCTGCAAATGTTCAGGCCGTGCAATCGCGGAATCGAGCAGTCCCTCGTCACGAATGCCACGAGCGCCGCCAAAGGAGGCGATGCTTTCCTCGTGCAGCAGCAAGAGCGCCTTCCTACTGATCCATCTCGGCTCCGGCGTCACTTCGCAAGCGCTTTAAAGGTGTCGCGGTACTCCCTCATAAAGTCCTGCCCGGCCCTGAGTTGCTCGTCGATGCTGGGATCATAGGGCGTCAACAGATACCCTTCCGGCGTTTCGATCGCATACAGCGTGTCGCCCTTGCCGACCTTCAGGCGGGTCAGCATCTCCTTTGGGATCACGGTACCTGTCGAAGTCCCGACTGCGGTGAGCTTAAGGGTGGTCATGGAGCGCGCTATACCTATGACCATTATAATAGCGGGCAGCTTGACGAGTGGAGCTGGCGGCCACCGGTATCGGCCTCCGCTTTGAAACGGATACCGGCCTTTATCCAGCAGTAGTTCCGAGCTTAGAGCAGGTTCAAACGCGAGAACGCTTCGGTCCACCGGCTCCGCCGGGGTGCCCCGGCCGCCGGCGCGGTCCTCGCCACGCGCATGTTGTCCCAGTCATACGGCATCTCCTTGCCGCAGTCCAGGCAAACCACATAAATACCGCCGACGGGCACAGCAGCGGAAGGAACGTCCGTCCGCTCCCGCCGCTTCTGCGGGAACGTCGTCTTTTGATGCGAACAACCAGTCAACCAACCGAGCATCGTTCACCCCCGTTCAGATTTGCGCAAACGCCACCCGAAAAGGCTCATCGGCATCGCTGCGCCCTAGTAGACGCCTGTCTGCTTGAAATGATCTCATTAGTCCTTTTTATGCTAGCGCCCTCTTGCATTTACCTCGCTACTACGGTAACCTTCCTCTTGGAGATATTGAGGTCCATGGCCCGCGTCGCTCAACCAATCGGCTCAGCCATCGCCTCCCTCTATCCTGCGCTCGTAGTACCCGTCATTATCCTCATCGGGGTCGCCGTACCCGGCCCCGCCAGGTGAGCTGCAGGCAGTAAGCAACAACAGCCGCCGGCGGGAAAAAAGCCCAGCCGGCGGTTTTTGTTTTCTGTACACAAATTTTGAACGAAGCGAACCCGACTGAACGCCTATGCCGAACTTGATGTCTGGAGCCAAAATCCTTCTCGAATGCCTTGTTCGCGAAGGAGTTGACTGTATCTTCGGATACCCCGGAGGCGTCACCCTCCCCTTCTACGACGCCATGTATGACCACCCCATCCGCCACGTTCTGGTTCGCCACGAACAGAACGCCGCCTTCGCCGCCGAAGGCTACGCGCGGTCTACGGGCAAGGTCGGCGTCTGCTGCGCCACCTCCGGCCCTGGCGCCACCAACCTGGTCACCGGCCTCGTCGACGCCATGATGGACTCCATCCCCATCGTCGCCCTCACCGGCCAGGTCTCCACCAAGCTCATCGGCAGCGACGCCTTCCAGGAAGCCGACACCTTCGGCATCACCCGCTCCTGCACCAAGCACAACTTCCTCGTCAAGAATCTGGCCGACCTGCCCCGCACCATCCACGAAGCGTTCTACCTCGCCGCTTCCGGCCGCCCCGGCCCGGTGCTCGTCGATGTGCCCAAGGACGTCTTCCAGGGCCAGGCGCACTACCAGCCGGTAACCGCCATTCACCTCCCCGGCTACAAGGTCTACACGGAAGGCCACAATGGCCAGATCCGCCGTGTCGCGCAGATGATCTGGGAGGCGGAACGCCCGTTCGTCTACGCCGGCGGCGGCATCATCGCCGCGGGTGCGCACGAAGAACTCCGGCGCCTCGTCGAGATCGTCGACTCCCCCGCCGTCTGCACCCTGATGGGCCTCGGCGCGCTCCCCTCCGAGCACCCCAACTTCATCTCCATGCCCGGCATGCACGGCTCCTACGCCGCCAACATGGGCATGACCCACGCCGACCTGCTCATCGCCCTCGGCGTCCGCTTCGATGACCGCGTCACCGGCCGCCTCTCCGCCTTCGCCCCGCATGCCAAGGTCATCCACCTCGACATCGATCCCGCCGAAATCGGCAAAAACCGCGCCGCCGACCTCCCCATCGTGGGCGACTGCAAGCGCGTGCTCACGAAACTCAATTCGAACCTGGAGGAGCTGAAGCCGCAGATGGCCGAGGCCACCGCCCCCGGGCGCCGCGCCTGGTGGAAGCAGATGCGCGACTGGCAGAGCGAGCACCCCCTCGAACCCGCCTTCTCCTCCGACGAAATCAAACCCCAGCACGTCATGGTGGAAATCGACCGCCTGTCCGGCGGCGAGGCCATCGTCACTTCCGACGTCGGGCAGCACCAGATGTGGGCCGCCCAGTTCATCCGCTTCAACCACCCGCGCCTCTGGATCAACTCCGGCGGCCTCGGCTCCATGGGCTTCGGCCTGCCCTCGGCCATCGGCGCGCAGTTCGCCTGCCCCGACAAGCTGGTCTTCGCCATCGTCGGCGACGGCGGCTTCCAGATGTCCGTGCCCGAGCTCGCCACCGTCGCCGGCCACGGCCTGCCCGTCAAGATCGTCATCGTCAACAACGGCTACCTGGGCATGGTCCGCCAGTGGCAGGAGTTGTTCTACAACAACCGGCTCTGCAGCGTGGAGCTCGATACCTTCCCGGACGCCGAGAAGCTCGCCGGCGCATACGGCTTCAAGGGCCGCACCATCGACAGCCCCAAGGACCTCGTCCCCGCGCTCGAAGAGGCCGTCCGCGAACCCGGCCCCTACCTGCTGAATATCAAGGTGTCGCCGTTTGAGAACGTCTACCCGATGGTGCCCGCCGGCGCCGCCATTAATGAGATGGTCATCGGGCCGCCCCAACCGGTGGCGGTGCCCAAGTAGAAGCGCGCCGCAAGGAAATACCCATGATTCAAGTCATCTCCCTGCTCGTCGAGAACAAGCCCGGCGCCCTGATGCGCATCACCGGCCTGCTGAGCGCCCGCGGCTACAACATTGAGAGTCTGACGGTCGCGCGTACCCTCGACCCCGAGCTCTCCCGCATGACCATCGTCGTCGACGTCGACCCCACGCTGCGCAAGCAGGTCATCAAGCAGATGAACAAGCTGGTGAATGTGCTCCAGGCGAGCGACCTCACCGAGTCGCCCGCCATCCGCCGCGAGATGGTCCTCGTCCGCGTCCGCGCCGCCCAGGAGAACCGCACGGCAATTCTCAAGGAAGCCGAAATTTTCAGCGCCCGCGTGGTCGACTCCACCGTCGAAGGCTTCGCCCTCGAGGCGACGGGGGACCCCGAGAAGCTCGACGAATTCATCCAGGTGATGCAAAGCTACGGCGACATTGAGACGACGCGCTCCGGCGCCATCGCCATGTCGCTCGAGAACAAGAAACTGAGGCTCTCGCCGCCCATTCCGCGCGGCGCCGAAGAGCCGGTGCTGGCAGAATCCAAAGTCACGGGAGTTTAGGTTTTACATGGCAAAGCGTTTCTATGAGAAAGACGGGAGCCTCGCGCCGCTCCAGGGAAAGACCATCGCCATCATCGGCTACGGGAGCCAGGGCCACGCCCATGCGCTCAACCTGCGCGATTCCGGCCTGAAGGTCGTCGTCGGCCTCTACCCGGGTTCGAAGAGCTGGGCCAAGGCCGAGGCCGCCGGCCTCGAGGTCCTCTCCACCGCCGAGGCGGCGAAGAAGGCCGACGTCGTCATGATCCTGGTCTCCGACCACATCCAGGGCGACCTCTACAAAAACGACATCGAAGCGAACCTGAGACCCGGCGACACCCTCATGTTCGCCCACGGCTTCAACATCCACTTCGGCCAGATTGTTGCTCCGGAAGGAGTTGACGTCTCCATGGTGGCGCCCAAGGCCCCCGGCCACCGCGTTCGCGAGCTCTTCACCGAGGGCGTCGGCGTACCCGGCCTCGTCGCCGTGCATCAGAATCCTTCGGGCAAGGCCCTCGAGCAGGCCCTCGCCTACGCCATGGGCCTCGGCTGCCTGAAGGCCGGCGTCATCGAGACCAACTTCAAGGAAGAGACCGAAAGCGACCTCTTCGGCGAGCAGGCCGTCCTCTGCGGCGGGGCTGCGGAGCTGATCCGCGCCGGCTTCGAAACGCTGGTGGAAGCCGGCTATGCGCCCGAAATTGCCTACTTCGAGTGCCTGCATGAATTGAAGCTGATTGTCGATCTCATTTACGAGGGCGGCCTCAGCTACATGCGCTACTCCGTCTCCGACACCGCCGAATACGGCGACTACACTCGCGGCCCGCGCATTGTAAACCAGCAAACCCGGGCGGAAATGAAGAAGATCCTCTCCGAGATTCAGTCCGGCGAGTTCGCGCGAACCTGGATTGACGAGAACAAAACCGGCCGCAAGAACTTCCTCGCGATGCGCGAGGCCGGCCGCGACCAGAAGATCGAGGTCGTCGGGCGCGAACTCCGCGCCATGATGCCCTTCCTCAAGAAGAAGAAAGAAGCGGGCGTGCCGGAAGAGCAGCCCGCCGCCGCGGGAGCGCGGTAGCAGGGAGTCAGCCCGGCCATGAAAATTTTCACCTTCGATACGACCCTGAGAGATGGCACGCAAGGCGAGGCCGTCTCGTTCTCGGTGGATGACAAGATCATCATTGCCCAGAAGCTCGATGATTTCGGCATCGACTATATCGAAGGCGGCTGGCCGGGCTCGAACCCGAAGGACAAAGAGTTCTTCGCCCGGGCCCGCGAACTGAAGCTCAAACACGCCCGCCTGACCGCCTTCGGTTCGACGCGCTTCGCGAAGAATCGCGTCGACCAGGACCCCAATGTTCGCGCCTTGTGCGAAGCCGGGACTCCCGTCGTGTCGATTTTCGGGAAGACGTGGGACCTCCACGTCGAGCGCGCCCTCGGAATTTCTCTCGAAGCGAACCTGACGCTGATCGCCGAAACGGTGGCGTTCCTCAAAGAGCACGGGCGCGAGGTGGTCTACGACGCCGAGCACTTCTTCGACGGCTACCAAGCGAACCCGAGCTACGCGCTGCAGACGCTCGAGGCTGCTAAGTCCGCGGGAGCAGACGTCTTATGCCTCTGCGACACCAACGGCGGTACGCTCCCCAACCGCCTCGCCGAGGTCGTCGCCGAGGTCCGCCGCCGCTTCGACGGCATCATCGGCATCCATTGCCACAATGACTCGGACTGCGCCGTCGCCAACACCCTGGTCGCCGTCGAAGCCGGCGTCACCCACGTCCAGGGGACCGTCAACGGGTACGGCGAGCGCTGCGGCAACACGAATTTGATTTCCGCGCTAGCGAACCTGGAGCTGAAGCTCGGCCACACCACCGTCGGGCCGGACCGCATCGCCGGCCTCACCCAGGTCGCCAGGTTCGTTGCCGAACTGGCGAACCTGCCGCTCCGGAACGACCAGCCCTTCGTCGGCCGAAGCGCCTTCGCCCACAAGGGCGGCGTCCACGTCGCCGCCGTGATGAAGGACTCCGCGACCTACGAGCACATCAAGCCCGAGACCGTCGGCAACCGCCAGCGCGTCCTGCTCAGCGACCTCTCCGGCCGCGGCAACATCCTCTACAAGCTGAAGCAGCACGGCCTCATCGACCGGCTCTCCGACGACGCCCGCCGCGAACTCCTCGATCGCGTCAAGCAGATGGAGTATCTCGGCTATGAGCTCGAAGCCGCCGAGGGGACCTTCGAGCTCCTCGTCCGCGAGGCCCTCAACCCCGGCGCCAGCTTCTTCGAGGTCATCGGTTACGAGGTCACGAGCAAGTTCGGCGCCAGCAAGACGCCGCACTCCACCGCCACGGTCACCCTGAAGGCGCAGGACGGCATCCACTCCGCCACCGCGACCGGCCACGGGGAGTTCAATGCGCTCGACCTCTGCCTCCGCCAGTGCCTCTCGCCGCTCTTCCCCGGCATCCAGGACGTGCGCCTCACGGACTACAAGGTCCGCGTGCTCGATTCGAAGAAAGGCACCGCCGCTAAGGTCCGCGTGCTTATCGAGTGGAGCGACCATCGCCGCAGCTGGGCTACCGTCGGCGTCTCGGACAACGTCATCGAAGCCAGTTGGAACGCGCTCGTCGATGCCATCCGCCTCGAGCTGATGCGCCTCACCGAGAAAGACGAGACCGTCGAGCGCGCCGTCGAAGACTACTGCTGGGGCGTGTAGAAACACGCCCCGCGCTCAGAACAGAAGCCGCAGCGCGAACTGCACTTCGCGCTCGCCCACTCCCTGGAGCGTGGACGTGATCTGTCCGAAGTTGCCGGCGTTCACGTTGCCGACCGGGTTGGCAAAACGTGGTGTGTTCGTCAGGTTGTAAAACTCGCTCCGGAACTCCAGCCTCCAGCCCTCGCGCAGGATGAAGTTTCGAAAGACCGAGAAATCGTAGTTCACGAAGCCCGGCCCGCGGACGATGTTCCGGCCCGCGTTGCCGAAGGTGCCCGCTGCGGGAGCAGCGAAATGCGTGGTGTCGAAGAAGCGCTGACCGGGACCGGCGCCGCCCAGCTTCTCTACCTCGCCGGTCTTCACGACGTTGGCGAAGTTCCCGTTGCCAGGGCAGTTGCAGGGGCCGGCATCCGCGACGATCGAGAACGGCGCGCCGGTCACCATGCGCAGCACGCCGTTGAGCTGCCAGTTACCTACCAGCCACGCGGCGGCGCCGGAGTTCGCCCACTTCTTACCCTTGCCGAACGGCAAGTCCCACAGGTGGTTTACCACCAGCATGTGCGTGCGGTCGAAGCCCGCCGGGCCATAGTGGCGCTCGCGCACCGCGCTCGGGATGGTGAAGCCGGGCTGGTCATCGCCAACGCCCATCGCCCGCGACCAGGTGTAAGATACGCCGAAGCTGAGTCCAGCGTCATAGCGCTTCTGCAGGCTGGCCTGTAGCGCGTTGTAGTTGTTGTTGTACGCATTGGCGCGCTCTTGAATCTCCGCCGTGCGGCCGAATCGCTGGTTGAACACCAGGCCCGCCGCGCCCAGGCCCGGGAAGGAATGATTCAGATTGCGCTGGCCAGGGATTCGCCGCCCGAGCGTTCCCACGTACCCGACGTCGGCCACCAGGCCCCGCGCGAGCTCCCGCTGGACCGTCAGGTTGTAGCTGTGAACCATCGGGATCGGGTTGTTCTTCGGCACCACGAAAAACCCTTGATTGGGCGCGGGGCTGATGATGCCGCTCGACGGAATCGGGATGAGCGGGATCACGGGCAGCGAATCCTGCCGGCCCTCAACGCGGAAGTTGCCCGCCACGCCTTCCTGAATGTTGTAAATCACGGGGAACTGCGTGGAAAGCGTGCCTCCCGTAAAGCCGAACCGCCCGGTGTAGTAGCTGAGGCCGTAGCCTCCGCGAATCACCGTGCGGTTGCTGGCGCGATAGGCGAAACCGAGGCGCGGCGCGAACTGCAGCGCATCGAAGTCCACGTTCGTCGACAGATCCACGTCGCCGATGCCGGCCACGATGAGCGTGTTGTTATCAGGCTGATAGTTCGACGCGCCGCCCGCGTAGCGCGGCTTCACTGTCGAGTGCGCTTCATACCGCAGTCCGAGGTCGAGCGTCAGTTTGTTCGACACTTGCCAGGTATCGTGCGCGAAGAAGAAGGCCTGCGTCACGCGGTTGGTCGGCGTGACCGTCTGGAAGGTGCGATAGGTGAGATCCGGCGCCCCCAGCAGAAACGCCGCGAAGGAGTTTCCGAGCGTGCCGAACGGACCGAGCGCCTGACCGGGAATGGCCGTGGTACCCGGGTTGTAGTCGAAGCGGCCGCGCGGTCCGAAGCCGAGTCCCTGCGGTTGAAACCGGTCAGCGCGGATGCGCCGCAGGTCCGCGCCCCACTTGATGGTGTGCTTGCCGCGGATCTTGGTCCAGTTGTTGATGACGTTGAACAGGTTGTCGGCGTTCACCAACGGGTACACCACCTGCGGTCCCATGCCGGGCATGCCGGAGACGTTGAACCGCGCCATGCCCCGTGCCGAGATGTCATCGGGGTTCGGATTGGCGATTCCGAGTTGGCTCCCCAGCGGGTCATCAATGTTGTTGCCGTTCACGTCGGCAAAATAGCGGTTGTAACCGGCCCGAGCCTCCATGATGAGCGTCGGGCTCCATTGCCGGTTGTAGTTGATGGCGACGGTGTGTGTACGCACCTTACTCGCCACGCCGTCACCCACGGTGAAGCCCAACAGCGCGTCCTGGGCCACCTTGTACGGCGAGTAGTTGTACTTCACGAAGATGTTGTTGCGCTCATTGAAGCTGTGGTCGATGCGCCCGTCGTAGTTGTGCCCGTCGTAGCGGAACGGCACGTTGCCGACGAGGTTATTCGCCAGTTCGGCGGAGGTGGTGGCGGGGATAAAAGGAAGCAGTCGGCTCGTAATCGGGCTGAATCGGTCACGCGGGATGATGTTATTCACGAACGGCGTGCGCCCGGTGCCGTCGGCATTGCCCGTGAAGGGATCGTACAGTTGCAGGCCCGGCGTGCCGGAGAAGTTCCCCTCCCGCCAGGCTGCGGACGGCACGGTGTTCAACTGGGTGTTCGCACGGCGTTCCAAAGTGCCCTGGTAGGAGCCGAAGAAGAACGTCTTGTTCTTCACGATGGGCCCGCCGAAGGTGCCTCCGAACTGATTGCGGATGAAGGCCGGCTTCGGTTGCGGTACGAAGTTGAAGAAGTTGCGCGCGCGCAGGTCGCGGTTGCGATGGAAGTGGAAAAGCGAGCCGTGGTACTGGTTCGTGCCGCCGCGCGTGACGACATTCATCACGGCGCCGCCCGCGCGCCCGAGCTCCGCGCTGTAGTTCGACGTCGACACATTCACTTCCTGCACGGCCTCGGCGGGCGGTATGTATATGGTGAGCCCGAGCGTGGGATTGTTGTTGTCCACGCCGTCCACCTGCACGTTGTTCGCCGAGTTACCCTGCCCGTTCGCCTGATAAAAATTCGTGCCCTGAGGATCTTCAAGCGCGGTGAAGTTCGCCACTGGCGGCGTTACGCCCGGCAGCAGTCCGACGAGCGCCTGAAAGCTGCGGTTGGCGATGGGGAGCTCACGTACCTGCTGCGTGCTCACCGTTCGGTTGACGTCGGAGCGGTCTGTCTGCAGGAGCGGCGATTCGGCAGTGACGTTCACCGTCTCGGTCGTCGCGCCCGGCTCAAGCGAGGCATCCACGCGGACACTCGAGTTCACGCGGAGCTCAATGTTGTCGCGCGAGAACTTCTTGAAGCCGTTGACCTCGATTTCTACTTTGTAAGCCCCGGGCGGCAGATACGGCTGCGTGTAGAATCCGTCGCTATTCGACTGAGTTTTTCGCTGTACACCTGTACTTGTTTCGGTAATGACAATCGCGGCGTCCTGGATAATCGCCCCAGATGAGTCAGTTACGGTGCCCAAAAGGGTAGCAGTTACCATCTGAGCGTCGGCCTTGTTCGCAGCGAGAAAGGCCGCCAGCGCGCACGCCAGGACGGCCATTGTCCTTCTCGTGGTTGACATGTACAATCCCCCCACTTTTCAGGTTTAAACTGTCGTGGTTACCATACCGTCAGAGCTATTTCTGACCCAGTTGGCCATCAGTCTACCTGAAGTGGAGCGGATTGGGAAGCATTCTTTGTGCTTCCCGCGCTACGAAGCGAGAGCGATTATAGCTTGAGCATGCCGGCCGCCGGAGCAAGCGCGGCGACGGCGTACGACGTCGCCATCACCGAAATCCACTGGTCGTGGTCGTGCGGGAAGCCGCTCTGGAAATAAGGCTGGAACTTCGGCGCGCGGCTGCGCACGTACCAGGTGCCGTCTTCGAGCTGCGTCCGCAGCAGGTAGTCGACGCCGCGGCGATAGGCCGCATCGCTCGCCTTCCGCCGGCCGCTCTGGTTCAGGGCGTAAAGCGCCAGGCCCGTCGCATAGGCGTCTGTCGCCAGATGCCGGTTCTGCGCCCAGCCGCCGTCCGCCCGTTGGTCCGCCAGGAGTGCGGCGGCGGCCCGCTCCAGTTCCTCCGGGCCGGCTCCGGCGTCGTGCAGACCCAGCAGGCGGTCGGCCTTCTCGTAGCTCGTCGCAGGCTCGGCCTTCAGCAGCCACGCCCTCGCCCGCGCCACGCGTTCGTCGAATTCCTTCTGCCGCGCCGGCCAGCCATACGCCCGGATCGCCCGCACTATCGTCGCCGTCCGCGTGATGTCACTGTCTTCCGAAGGAGGCCGTGAGATGCCGAAGGCCGGCCAGGAACCATCTGCCCTCTGCTTCGCCGCCACGTAGTGAACCAGCGCATCCGTGAAGGTGCTGGCCGGCATCGCCGCATGGTGGGCCGCCAGAGCAATGGAGGCGGCCGTATCCGCGCCCCCGCCGATCTCGACGAACTGCAGCAGCGCCGGTTCAACGGGCCGCATGGCCGTCATCGAAGCGGCCACTGACTTACGCACAGCATCGTCGGAGCTGAGCCCCGCCGCGCGGATTGCCGCATCCGCCAAGGCCGCCGACGGCTGATGATGACAGCCGACACAGCCGCCCTCGTTGAAGAACTGCGGTTGGGAGCCTCGAACCTTGGCCATCGCGCGCTCAACGCTCTCCTTTGCCGTCCACGGAGCAAGACTTGCCGGCCGTGACGGCATCGCCGCGGGCCCCTGCCCCTTCGCGCCCGCCGCCTCCAGCCGCTTCAACGACACCGGATTGCCGACCTTCCGCGCCCAATCGAGGACCGAGTCCCCCACACCGTCCTTCGCGTTCACGTTTGCGCCCGCCTTCAGCAGCAGGTCCATGACGGCGGTGTCCTGGCGCTCCGAGGCCGCCGCTGCCATCAGCGGCGTCATGCCGCGCCCGTCCTGCACATTGACCTTCGCGCCCGCCTCCAGCAGCATGCGCACCGTCTCCGGCGAACCGAACGGCGCGGCGTAGAGCAGCGGCGGCATGTTGACCAGGGCGATCTTGCCCTTCCGCACCTCGCCGGCGAACTGGTTTGCCACGTTCGGATCCGCGCCCTTTGCCAGCAACAGTCGCATGATGTCAGGCTCATTTACCGATGCCGCCAAGGCCAGCGGCGTGTAGCCTGCCTTGTCGGCGAGATTCACGTTCGCGCCGCGCGCCACCAGCAACTGCACCGCCTCGAGATCGCCCGCCATAGCCGCTTGCTGCAGCGCCGTCTGGCCGCGCTCGTCCCCTTCGTCCACACTCGCGCCGGCGTCCAGCAGGAGGCGCAACGTCCCAGCCCCTCCGGCCCGCCCCGCCGCCACGTGCATCGCCGTCCGGCCGCCTTTGCTCCTGGCTTTGACGTCGGCTCCCTTCGCCAGGAGCAGCTTCGCCTTCGACGGCGAGTAGGCGCCGAGAATCAACGGCGTCGCGCCCGCGACGTTGCGCGCCTTCACGTCCGCGCCGGCCTCCAGCAAAAGGCGCACGGAGGCGTCCGAGCCGTAGACCGCGGCGTAATGGAGCGGCGTGGTTCCCTTCGCATCGGGCTTGTTCGCGACGCCGTCCGCAATCAGCCGCTTCAACGCCGCCTCATCGCCGTCCCGGATGGCCCGGAAGACCTCCTCGGGACTCGCGGCGGCAAGGCACGCAACAGCCGCAGCTACCAGGCAGAAGACTGAACGCATACGGATCCTCCAGGAGCCCAGTGAAGGGTTCCGGTTATTGTACGCGAGATCTCCGCCGGCCAAAGCACATTCCTGTCCAAGTTTCATCGATCGAACAGACCTTGTAGTCCACCCAGCCGAATTCGAGCAGGAACTCACGTACCGCGGCCATCGACAGATCGCTCCGCGCCGGCCCCGCCTTCTTTGGATAAACCACCCAGAGCAGCGACCCGGCGTCCAGCGCCTCGGCAACACGGGGGGCGCGGAATTCAAGCTCCGCTTGCGACGCGGCGAACACCAGCACCACGCGGCAGCCGCGCGGCGTCCCGGCGGCCACCTCGACGCCGCTGCAGGTCTCGAAGATGCCCTCGAAGCCGACCGGCGCTGCAAACAAGCCGACTCGGTCGCCGTCCTTGACCCCCAGCTTGCGGGCCAGTGGCTTCTCGGCCGGCGCCCCGAGGTGCGAACCGGGCACGACAGGCGCCAGCACCGGCTTGGCGAGGGCCTTCGAGAGCGCCGCGCCCATCCGCTCCCAGCCCGCGTACGTGGCATCCGGAAGTTCCTGCCGGACACGCTTCACCTTCTCCGGCTCCCCGCCCGCGAAGACGAGCGGCACCAACCGCGTCTTCTTGGACTGCCGCAGAGTGATTCCCACCGCCAGGCCATGCGAGGGCAGCCGCGTGAGATCGATCACGATGGCATCAGGTCCCGACGCGCGGAGACGCTTCACCAGCTGCTGCGGCTCCGCGCCGGGATACTCCACCTCAAAGCCAAGCGAGCGCAGGGCCTCAACACCTGCGGCTGCCTCGACTGGCCGCCAGTGTACCAGCGCGATGCGTTTCACGCTCTCCTCAGAACGCCAGCGGGTCCGCCCCGATCGTGCCCCGCAACTCATCCAAGTACTCCGGGCGCGAAACCCGATCCAACTCACGGCAGGCCGCGTCCGCGTCGAGGCCCGCCCGCCGCCGCGCCTCCACATGCCGGCGCCACAACTGCACGTCGCGTTCCTGCTTGACGGTCAGCCGCTCGCGATACCAGTCGCTGGACAACATCACATCGCGGTCAAACAGCCGCCGCACCTCCGGCGCTTCCACGCCGCGACCCTCGTACTGCCCGTGCGCCATGATATACAGCAGCGCCTGGAGAGGCGGGCATGCGGCCGACACGGTGCCGTCGTCGAAGTACTCGAGCGCTACGCGCCGCTGCGATTCCACGATCGCGTCGATGCCGGCGCAGTAGGCCTCCATGTCCTGCTTCTCCGGCCGCAACACCTCTTCGGGAAGCACCGCATTCGGGGTCTCGAAGATTCGCCCGAGCAGACGGTCCACAAACAACGCGGTGATGCGATAGCCGAGCCGGCTGGCCAGCACCCGGCGTCCCGCGTGCTCGAAGTCGTCGACCTTTTCGAGCAGACCGTTCTCGACCAGGTAGCGCGGGTCGCGTTCCTCCGGCCGCAGGCGGCACCAGATCTCGGGTACCAGCAGGCTAATGTCGTGATCGACGCGAACGTTCGGGCCGACGTAACCAGCAGCGGTGGTGAAACCCGCATAGCCGGTGAGTATGAAGGAGACGATGGCGTTGTTCAGATCGACCACCGGCGGCAGGGCGTTGAACGGGCGCTTCGTCAGCGCGCCCTCGCTGCCGAAACCGGTCGTGGACGGCGATTTGCCAGTGAGGCTGCTGATGAGGTCCATGAACAACTCGGGCAGTTCCTGGTAATGGATGGGGTTGTAGACGGCGAGCGGCGGCAACCCGGCCTTGGCATCGGGAGGGTTTCCGCGCCGGCCGGCAAGAACGGCATCTACGGGCGTGTAGAGCGGCTCGCCGGCACGCACGCCCCGGTAGAGCCGGCTTGCCACTTCCGCCACGTAGGTCTGGAGCGGGTTGGCGAGATCGGGCCGCAACTGCAGATAGCGCGGATTCTTCGTCGGCTTGCCGTCCACCATGCGGGGATGGTCCGGCGCCACGACGTAGGCCGGCTTGCCCTCGGCGAGAAACTCGCCCAACAGGCGCTTCACGGGCTCGCTGTATTGGTCGAACTCCACCAGCCGGTCCGCGACGGCCCGCGCCCGTCCAGCGTCCAGAGGCTCGAAGTTCGAGAGGAAGACGCCCGGAGAGGAGATGTCCGCCTCTGCCTGCTTGTCGAAGCCGCGGTGGATCACGTCGTCGGGCCGCTGAAACAGCAGCCGCTCGCAGTTCTCCAGCAGCTTCACCGAAGGTCTGACGGTTCCGGGAGGCAAGCCGGTCAGGGTCTCCCGCGGCACTACGGCGGAAGCACTGATGTCGTCCTCCATCTGCACTTTCTCGGCGGGGTGAAAATCCGGCCTCAGCTTGAAGATCCGCCATGAGCCGTCGGAATCGAAACCGATCCTGAGATAGTTCCCCGCCAGTTTCTCGTTGTCGTACTTGAGTTCATGCCCCAGGTGGCCATTCACGCGATCTACCGTGAAGTGCTCGCGCCAGCGGTCGCCCCACTCGGGCCGATAGTAACGCTTTACGGTGCAGACTAACTGACGGATCGTCTGCGGCAGCTGCGAAAGCCAGTGGTTATGCTCGTCCGTGTACTCAGGCGACGGCGTGAGTAACTTGATCACGGAGCCGAGCGACCGGTCAGGGCTCAGGATCGGCCGGCGCGCGCGGTCACCGGACGGCGGAGTTCGATAGATGTTCGAGAAGTCGCGCTGTAGGATCTGGTCGACGTGATCCATGTCGCGGTGGTAGTCCTTCACGAAGATCGGGCCTTGCAGGAGCGCATATGCGATGGACTTCGATATCTCCGATTTTCCCCCGCCGGAAACCGTGCTCGGCTTATGGCAGAAAGTTCCTTCGGGACGAGTGCCGATCAGACGCCAGCGATTGGACCCCGGCTGTTTCTCGAGGCGCACGCGATATCCAGAAGGCTGGATATAGACGTCGCCGGCGCGCAGCGTAAGGCTTCCGCCGTCCCAGCGGACCAGGCCATCCTGGACGGAGAACTGCGCGTTGCCGGGGACGTAGAACACGTTGGGATAATGCCGGTCTACTCCATACCCTTCGGCGTGCCGTTCCACTCGATCGCCCAGTAAGACGAGCGCATCGGCAATATCTCGCTGGTCCATACGAACGGTTCGGCCGCCGTAGTAATCCTGACCCAGCACATAAGACGCATACGCGACGGCCCCGCCGGCATGCTCCTCTTCGGCGAGCCCGTACAGATTCGCGGAGTAACTGATCTGGGTTTTCACTTCTTTCTTGCAGTAGCCGAAGTAGTTATCGGCGATGACGGTCACCATCACTCCGCGCTCGTCGCGGCAGGTTACTTTGAAGGCCTGACCGTTGTTGTAGGGCTCATTCTTATCCTTCCAGCACACACCGTCGCGGCGCTGGCGCTCAGTGGCTTCGTCCCAATGCGGCAAGCCGAGTTCTTTCTTCTTGCGGCCCACCAGATGCGGCGCGAGGATAACGCAGCCCGTGTGGCCGGTCCAGTGCATCACATCGAGAGCCGCATCGTTTTCGGGCAGGTAGGGATCGCCCCCGTTACCGAAAATGCCCTCCACAAAATCGAGGTTACTGACGAGGCTGGCGGGAGCGAAGAAGCGGATCTCCATGCTCTTGCGCGGATCCCGGCCGGTGGCGGGCGCCACCACGGGCCGCAGCAGCAGCGATACGAAAATCCGGGACTGCGCCTCCTGGTCCGTGGTGAAGGGAAGGGTCAGTAGCTCTTCGTCGGGCTCGAACGCCAGGCGCAGCAGAGACGCCACCGCCTTCTTCGGTACGGCCACCTTATCCGCGGGTACGGGGAGCCCGCCCTCGGCGATGTGAAAAACGCCCTGGGTTGTGCGGCGGTCGCTGGCGGGATTGTGCAGCACGCCCTGCCGCAGCCGATACGAGTCGAGGTAGCGGGACCGGAAGTGATCCCCGCTCGCCGGCAGCGACAGCACCCGTGCCAGACCGGGACGGTCCAGCGTGAAAGTCAGGCTGGGCAAGCGCGGTGCCCCGTCCGGACAGACGTCCTGCAGGTAGGCGTCAATGAATCGTTGGATGCGTCCATCCACGGGACACAGCCGCTCGGCGAGCAGCAGGTCCTTCTGATGATGATTGCGGAGCAGCGGCCCGGCGAGTTCCAGGAAATAGGGCTCTGCCGTAGACTGGCTGATCGGCTGCCCGAGAGCGGCCAGTTTCAAATTGATGTATCGCGTCAGCTCGCGCTGGTGTTCATCGTGTGAAGATTGCAGGCGGGGAGACATCTCCCTCTATGTATGACACAAGCACGGGGGCGAAGGACCAAAACCGCGGCCCTCACGCCCCCTCCTCCGATCACTCGCCCTGCTGATGCTTGCGGAGCGAGTCCATCAGGCGCTGGAGTCTGGGATCTTTCGTCCCTATCGCCAGCGCTTCCCCCAATTCCTTCGACGCCTCTCCGTGCCTGCCATTGGCGGCAAGCGCCTCGGCGTAGGCGGCGCGCGTGAAGACATCGCGACGGCGGGCCAATTCGGCCCTTGCCAGGCGTAGCGCTTCCATCGGCTTGTTACCGACGCCCGCGTAGTAACTTACTAACTCACGATTGGCGTTATCCACGTTTTCGCTTTCGGCCAACGCCAGTTTCTCGAAACGCCGGTAAGCCTCCTCCGCCTCGTCTTTGTCGCCGGCTTTCGCCAGCGCTTCGGCGAGGGCGTGCAGATTCTCGGGATGCGGCGCCAGGTCAAAGCGCTTGCGCTGCAGTTCCGCCGCTTCCTTGTACTTGCCCTGCGCCTCGCGAACCGAGGCGAGCGCGGCGAGGGCGTAGTGGTAGTCGGGAAACGTCTGCAAGGCTTCGCCGGCCATCCGCTCCGCATCTGCGGTACGCCTGGCCAGCAAGCTGAGGTGCGAGAGCTGGGTGAGAAGCCAGGCGCGCTCCTCTGCTTCATTGCGCGGGGTGCGCAGGTACGCTTCCTTCATCAGGTCGATCGCGCCGTCGATGTCGCCAAAGATTTCGCGAAGGTACGCCCCGCGAGTGAGGGCCGCCACGGCTCCGGGCCGCAGATCGAGCATCCATTGCGCGGCCTGCTCCGCCTCCTTGTAATTGCCGAGTTCAACGTTCGCATCGGTGAGGAAGCCGTAGACCATCACGTCGTCGGGAATGCGCTTGTTGAGCGCGGTGGCGGCCGTGAGTGCGGCGCGGAACTCATGTTTGCCGAGCAGCACCCAGACGCGCGCCTTTTCTGCTTCCGTGTTCTCCGGTTTCAGTTTGAGCGATTGCGCGATCGCCTCCTCGGCGCGCGCGTACCACTCCGGATCCGCAGTCTCGCGTGCGCGGCGGGCGTAGGCCATCGCCAGGTCGTTGTAGACAGTCCACGCATCCGGCCGCGCGTCGATTGCTTTCTTGAGGGATTCGATCCGCCGCTCCGCCGGGGAGATACTCTCGGCGAGCACCTCCCCCGACAGCCAGACCATCACGAGCACACAACCCAGTCGTCTCGGCATGGTTTCTCTCCTTTACCGCACCGGTCCGCCGCCCGGTTCGCCGGGGTCCAGGTGCCGGCGGTCACGCCCGTCGGGGCAATAGCCGAGGTAGGGGAACTCGTTGCGATACGCCGTATCGTTGACGTTGACGCCGTCGCCAAGGCGATTGTTCGGAAAGCGATTGAAGCCCTGCGCGAGCACACCGCCCACGGCCACCCGCAGAGCGATGTCGGTGACGTCGTCCTGAAGGCGGCGTCCGTTCGGGAAGCCGGCCGCATCCCCCGCCAGAAGGCCAAGGCGGTTGATCATCGCTTCGGGAGTGGCCGGTACACCGGTGTTCAGCCGAAGCAGATCGGCGACGGGGCCCGCAGCGGTGCCGGTAGCGGCGATAGGCGCGGCGTAGGTGACCAGAGGAAGCAAGTCCGTCCGCGGAGGCGCCGGGATCGCGACCACGCCGTTGGTGAGCGCGTTCACCACGCGTGGCAACGCCGGATCCAGCAGAAAGTTGGCGAACTGCGAATCGTTCTTCGGCTGGTCCATGCTGAAGCGGTCTTTCGAGCCGGTGCCGATGAGTAACTCGTTCACCAGCGGGTTCCCCATGCGCTGCACCTGGCGCAGCGGCCCATTGGTGGTGATGCCGTCAAGGTTGCGGCGAATGGTGATGCGGGGGCGGCTGGTGGTGGCCCACACGCCGATGGTGGCGGCAGGCGAGGTGGCGGCTTCGACCCGTCCAGTCCGGGTGAGCATTTCGATCGGCACTTCGACGGCGATCGCATTCACGGCATAGCCGGAGACGGTATCGCTGGCGAAGTTCTCCTTCGCGGCGTCTTCGGTATCGGTCAGAACGGCCGGAACGCCGCTGCCGAGCGTACGCAAGTTGATGGTGTCGAAGGTAGCGCCCAAGTCGATCCAGAACGGGTCATCCACGGTGCCGGCGAAAACGTTGATGCCGCTGCCGAGCTTGTAGGTGCCCTCCTGGTAGAGCGCCGCATAGTCCATGGTCCGTGAGCCGGCGTTCGCGGGCACGGCGTAGAAGGGGCGGCCGTCGTTGTTGGCGAGCGCCGTATAGACGCCCTTGCGGACCATCGTTACGTTGTAGGGCTGCCGCTGTCCAAGGCCGGCGGAGGCGAACGAGGTGATGCGCGGCGGGACGATGGCGGTCCCCGGCGCGACCGGCGCGGGAGAGTTGGCGGGTGCGGCGGCGCCGTTGTTGCCAATGCCGGCGACAGTTGTGAATAGGCCGCCCAGGCGCTGCTCCGTTTGGAACTGGAACTGAAAGACCACGTCCTCGACGGCGTCGTTGTCGTTGTCGACCTTGATCTCGTAAAGGATGCCGGTGTCGAACGGGAAGTAGTTGGGCCCGTTGGCGGGCTCGAGCAGCGGGTCTACGCACAGGATGAGCGTGACGCGCGAGGGCGGCGTGTTCGGCGCCTGATTCGGCGCGTAGCTGACGAAGGCGAAGACGTCGGTGATGTCCGCCTTGTGATCGAGCGCGGTGATGGGCGCTTCCCGATGGTTCGCCGCGGGCAAGGGTGCTGGAGCCAACAACAGCAGGCACAAGCCGGCTGCGAAGAACTGCTGCAGATTCCTCACTGGTTCCTCCTCGTAGGTACTGGCGGATCGCCGGTAGTTACTCCGACTTACTCGCCCATCTCACTTACGAAGGGGAGGAGCGGTTTGGATGTCGCCCTACAACATTTCGTTGTGGGTGGAGGAAATGATGAGCATGGTGCATCCGGCGCGCGTCGTGCTGGGGGCGTGAATACTATCGGCGGGGGCGGCCATGAAGTCGCCGGCGCGGAACTCGAGTCCTCCGAACTGCACGTCGCCCTCCAGCACGAAGCACTGTTCGACGCTGCCGTGGCGGTGGCCGGGGTAGACAGCGCCGGGCTCCATGCGCAGGAGTACGGTGACGGTTTCCTGCACGCGGTCATAGTAAAGGCGTTTCATCATCACGCCGTCGAAGCCGGTGCTCACCCAACCCTCGCTGCGCGCTTCCACGATATGGAGGCCAGGGCGGGAGGCGCGGGCGGATCGAAGCACGCGGTCGCGGAGACGTTCCGGCGGCGCCGTCTCTTCAACGCCGTGCGCCAGCAGGGCCGCCGTGTCACGCAGGGAGGTCACCTCTTGGGCGCACTCGCGGCAGCCGGCCGCGAGGTGTGCTTTGATGGGAGCCGCCTCGTCATTGTCCAGGGCGCCGAGAGCATACAGGACGGCCAATTCGCGCAACTCATCATGATTCATGGCCGGCCTCCTCGATCCCTTCCAACAGGTCGCGCAGTTTCAGCATGCCCAGGCGGATGCGCGTCTTCACGGTGCCGAGCGGCAGGGCCTTTCTTTTGGCCACTTCGCTGTGCGTCAAGCCGTGAAAGAAAGATAGCTCGATCAACTCTCGCTGCTCCCCGGGCAGCGTAAGCAGGGCGCGCCGGACCAGGAGCCCGCGTTGCCCGAACGAACAGGCCTCCTCGGGAACCGGGCGTGGATCGCGAATCTGCGTGGGAAGCTCCCCCACGGCCTCCCGTCGGGTGCGTTCGGCGCGAGACCGCAGGCGATCGATGGAGCGGCTACGCGTGAGCATGACCAGCCAACCCAGTACGCTGCTGCGTGAGCGATCGTACGAGGGGGCTGTTTTCCAAACCTGCGAATATACATCTGCGGCGATCTCTTCGGCATCCTCCGTGTTGCCAACCACGCGAAGCGCGAGGCTGAAGACGAGCGAGGAAGTGCCGTCATACAATTCCGCCAACGCGGACTCGTCTCCCCGAGCGATGGCCGAGACACACGACGACCACACCTCCGGGGGAGCGCCTTTCGCCATTCCCGCACCGGTCACAGGAAGATCTACGGAACCGGCAGACGCTTCGGATTCATCCATGACGCCAAATCCCGACAGCTTATCGGGCGAGTATAGCAGGCGCGCGGCCGGCTAGGGCTCCAATACCCACCGTGTTTGCAGCGTGTCCACGCAGCGGTCCGTTACCCGGCCGCCCGGATTCGCGAGAAAACGTTTGATGAGGCGGACCGAACAGTCCCCGCTCGCTGTCACCATGTGGCCGTAGCCTTTCAAGACGACGAGCTTCCCGTTTGGGAGACCGGGCAGGGCGCTCCGCGCCGCTTCCGGGGGTGTGGATGCGTCGTACTCACCAGAGAGCAGGAGCGTCGGGATCGGGCTGGGATCGCGCGGCCAGGAGAGTTGCTGCACAAGTCCGAGTTCTTCACACTTCGCGCGGTAACCCGGGAGCGTCGCGCTGTCGTTGCAGCTCCAGACCGCGTTAAGGGCGTCGTTCACCAGGTGTTGCCGGATGACCGCATGCGTGGAAGCCGCGCGGTGCCAGCCTTCGCGCGCCTCACCCTGCGCGAGACCGGTGATGGCCGCGGGCATCAAGCCGATGAGGTCCGTCTCCATGAATGCGACGAAGAGGAGCATGTCGATGGACTTCGCGTGCAGCGGGATGTCGTATGCGGTGTGGTGCCGCAGACCCGCAAGACGCACCGGGCGCTTGGCCAGTGACGCGCGCGCCTCGTCGAGAGCATGCGGCAGGTCGGGGTAGCGTTTAGCGCAGGCTGGGTCGGCTTTGCAGTTGGCGAAGAGCAGCGCGAGTGATTGCCGGTAGGATTGCTCCCCGATGGCGCGATTGTCGAAGCCGGGGGGCAGTGCGGAGTCGAGAATGACTGAGCGGATGCCCGTCGGGTAGAGTCGCATGGCGACGAGGGCGAGATGGGTACCGTACGATTCGCCCAGGACGTTCCACTGCTTTATGCCGAGAGCGAGCCGCAGGTCTTCGAGGTCGGCCGCGAATTCGATGCTGTTGTAGGACTCGAGTTGGAAGCCTTCGCGGCGAAGGCGGTCGAGGCACGCGCGGGTGGGCTCGCCGCAGGAGAAGGCGGGGCGCGAGTAGCCGACGCCGCGAGGGTCGAGAACGATGAAGTCGCGTTCGTCGAGGTAGGGCCGGACGATCTTGTCGAACAGCGCCGCGGAGAGCGCGTGTCCTTTGCCGCCGGGTCCGCCGACGAGCCAGACAATGGGGTCGGGGCGCGGCCGCGGCGACGTGCTGCGGTAGCGGGCAATGTGAAGTTCGAGGGTGCGCCTGACCGGCTTCGCGCGATTTTCCGGAACGCGCAGCCAGCCGCACTCCACTCGTGCGTTCCTGGGCAGTTCGAAGGCGCAGGGGGCGGGGCGGTAACGGGCGTTGTTCGCGCAGGCGGCGAGAGCAAGGAGAGGAAACGCGGCGATGATTCGGATCATCACCTCTTATTAGACGTTACTTCGAGACTTTCGTGACCTCCAGGAACGCCTTTGCGGCATGGCTCAGCCCCCGGCGGCTAGGGTGGACGAGGCGGATCTTACGTTCCATTACGAGTTCGGGAACCTTCACCTCACAAAGGAGCCCCTGCTCGATCTCCTGCTCGACGCACATCTTCGGGAGGAATGCCACACCCTCATTTCGCTGCACCATCCTGCGGATGGTTTCGACCGTCGGCATCTCCACATCCATGTTGAGCGTCACGCGCTGCCGCTGGAACTCACGGAGAACGGCGTCACGGTAGGGAGAGACGACGTTGTGGGCTATGAAGGTCTCCATCCCCAGCTCGTTAATGGAAACCTCGGGGCGGCCGGCGAATCGGTGATCCGGGGCGACGACAAAGGCGAGGTGGTCGATGTAGATGACGTTTGAGACGAGGCGTTCGTCGTCAGGGTCATAGCTGATCACCCCGAGTTCGAGGTCGCCGTCGATGAGTTCGTTGGGGATCTTGCTGGAGAGCGAGCGGCGAACCTGGACCTTAACCTTCGGGTAAAGCCTGCGATATTGCTCTATATGTTGTAGCAAGTAAAGAGATGTAGACTCATTGGCGCCGATGATCAGGCGACCCGAGGAGTTATCGCGGAGTTCAGAGAGCGAGTTCTCCATCTCTCGCTCGAGGTTCTCAAAGCGGCGGGCGAACTCGAGGACGATGCGGCCTGCGTCTGTAAGAAGGAGTTCGCGGCCGGACCGGTCGATCAGCTTTTCGCCGAGTTCGGTCTCCAAACGCTGGACAGCCAAGGAGATAGCGGGCTGCGTGCGGAGCAGCTTCTCCCCGGCGCGCGAAAAGCTTCGTTCCGTAGCGACGGCCAAGAAGACGCGCAGAGCATATAGTTCCATCTGCTGCTATTACCGCTTCTTATTGTATCACTGCGCTCAATCAAATCGGGTGCAATTATAAATTTGCCATATCCACGGGTGATCTCCATAATAGTGGATACCCGAAAAGGCCCCACCGGGCCCGCCGGGCATCCTATTTGACCGAGCACGTACCACGATGACTCAAGCACCACTGCCCAATCGCGTTTACATTTTCGACACCACACTGCGTGATGGGGAACAGTCGCCCGGCTGTTCCATGACCGTTCCCGAGAAGCTCCGGATGGCGCGGAAACTGGTGGAACTCGGCGTGGACATCCTGGAGGCTGGGTTCCCGATTGCCTCAGAGGGAGACTATCAGGCCGTCTACGCGGTGAGCCAGGAGTTCCCGTGGGCGCAAGTGGCAGCGCTGGCGCGAGCGACGCCGGTGGACATCGAGCGGGCAGCGCGGGCATTGGAGCCGGCACGCCGGCCGCGTATCCACACGTTCATTGCGACGAGCGACATCCACCTCAAGTACAAGCTGAAGAAGACTCGGCAGCAGGTGCTGGACGAGGCGGTGGCGGCGATCGAACAGGCGCGGCGGTACACGGACGACGTCGAGTTTTCGGCGGAGGATGCCACCCGGACGCCAATCGAGTACCTCGAAGAGATCTGCCAGGCGGTGGTGGCGGCGGGGGCGCGGACGGTGAACCTACCCGACACCGTGGGCTACTCGGTGCCGACGGAATATGGCGAACTGATCGGCCGGATCGCGCGGCTGCTGGGGGATTCGGCGATTGTCAGCGTGCACTGCCACGACGACCTGGGCCTGGCGGTGGCGAACTCCATTGCCGCGGTGGAAGCGGGCGCGCGGCAGATTGAGTGCACGATCAACGGCATTGGCGAGCGCGCGGGCAATTGTTCGCTTGAAGAAGTGGTGGTGGCGATGAAGGTCCGCAACGACCGTCTGCCGTATTCGACGGGAGTGGTGACCGAGCAGTTGTTCCCGGCGAGCCAGTTGCTTTCCGAACTCATCACCTTCGGTCCGCAGCCCAATAAGGCGATTGTGGGCCGGAATGCATTTGCGCACGAAGCCGGCATTCACCAGGACGGATATCTAAAAGAGCGCACCACCTACGAGATCATCGACCCGAAGGCGGTGGGTGTTCCGGAGAGCCGGCTGGTGCTGGGCAAGCACAGCGGGCGGCACGCGCTGAAGAAGCGGTGTGAGGACCTCGGCTATTCGCTGACGCGCGAGGAACTCGACAAGGTGTACCAGGGTTTCACGGCGCTGGCGGACCGGAAGAAGGGCGTGCTCGACGAAGAGATCGTGGCGCTGATTCGCCACCACACGCAGGCCGCGGCCATTGCCGCGGACTAAGAAAGACCAGACGACGACATGCAGTTGAAGATTCTGATTCTGCCGGGCGACGGCATCGGCACGGAAGTGACGTGTGAGGCCGTGAAGGTGCTGCGGCATGTAGCGGGCAAATTTGGCCACACGCTGGCGCTCACGGAAGGGCTGCTGGGCGGGATTGCGATTCACAAGACGGGTACGCCGTTTCCCGAGGAGACGGCGAAGCTCGCCTTGGATGCGGACGCCACGTTGATGGGCGCGGTAGGACTCCCGGAGTTCGATCAGGCGCCTCCGGAGGAGCGGCCGGAGCGGGGGCTGCTCGGCATCCGCAAGACGCTGGGCGTGTACGCCAACCTGCGGCCGGTACGGACATATCGCTCGTTGATCGATTCCTCGCCGCTCAAGAACCACCTGGTCGAGGGCACGGACATGATCATCGTGCGCGAGCTGACCGGCGGTATCTACTACGGCACGCCGCGCGGGATTTCCGGCTCGGGTCCGGAAGAGCGCGCGGTGAATACGATGACCTACACGCGCGCCGAGATCGAGCGCATCGCGAAGATGGCGTTTGAACTGGCGCGCAACCGGCGTAAGAAGGTCGCCAGCGTCGATAAGTCGAACGTACTCGAGAACTCGCAGCTCTGGCGTCGTGTCGTCACGGAAGTTCACGCTTCCTACCGGGATATCGAATTGGAGCACGTGCTGGTGGACAACTGCGCGATGCAGTTAGTGCTGAACCCGAAGCGCTTTGACATTGTCCTCACCGAGAACATGTTCGGCGATATTCTGAGCGACGAAGGCGCCGTGCTCGCCGGTTCGATCGGGATGCTGCCTTCGGCGTCCATCGGGGAGCAGAAAGCAAGCGGAACGTGGGTGGGTTTGTATGAGCCGGTTCACGGTTCTGCGCCGGACATCGCGGGGCAGAACAAGGCGAACCCGCTGGGGGCCATCGGCTCGGTGGCGGCAATGCTCGAATACAGTTTCCAGTTGACGGCGGAGGCGACGGCCGTGTGGACGGCAATCGAGAAGGTGCTGGAGAGCGGCCGCGTCACTGCGGACCTGAAACCGGCGGGTGCGCCCGCAACGACCACTGAAGTAGGAGACGCAGTCTGTGCCAGCATCTAGGCCGCGAACGATTATTGAAAAGTTGTGGGATTCGCACGTGGTGGTGGAGAAGCCCGGCGCTCCGGCGCTGCTCTTCATCGACCTGCACCTGGTGCACGAGGTGACCTCGCCGCAGGCGTTTGACGGTTTGCGGGCGCGGGGGCTGAAGGTACGGCGGCCGGATCTGACGCTGGCGACGACCGACCATTCGATCCCCACGCAGCCGCGCTCGCTGCCGATTGTGGACAAGGTTGCCGCGGCCCAGGTGGAGCGACTCGAAACAAACTGCCGGGAGTTCGGCATTCCCTGTTACGGCTTCCACAGCGAGAAGCAGGGCATCGTGCACGTCATTGGGCCGGAGCAGGGCTTCACCCAGCCCGGCATGACGGTAGTCTGCGGCGACAGCCACACGGCGACGCACGGCGCGTTCGGCGCGCTCGCCTTCGGCATCGGCACCAGCGAAGTGGAGCATGTTCTGGCGACGCAATGCCTGCTGCAGCGGAAATCGCAGACGTACGAGATCCGCGTGGATGGGACTCTGCGGCCGGGCGTCACCGCGAAGGACATCATCCTGGCGGTAATTGCGCGCATCGGCATTGGCGGCGGCACGGGGTGCGTGTTCGAGTACACCGGATCGGCGATTCGCGCGCTCTCCATGGAAGAGCGCATGACGGTTTGCAACATGTCGATCGAAGGCGGCGCGCGGGCCGGTCTGATTGCACCCGACGACACGACCTACGAGTATCTGTGCGGACGGCCGGCAGCGCCAAAGGGAGCGGGGTGGGATAAGGCACTGGCACGATGGAAAGCGCTGCCGACAGACGGAGGCGCCACCTATGACCGGCAGTTGACGCTGGACGCGGCGGCGCTCGAGCCGATGATCACGTTCGGTACGAATCCGGGCATGGGGATGGCGATTAGTGGCAACGTGCCGGATCCTTCGAACGTGGGCGATGCGATGGAGCGGGACACGCTGGCGAAGGCGCTTCGCTACATGGATCTGGAACCGGGAAAGCCGCTCGCCGGCAAGCCCGTGAATGTTGTGTTCATCGGCAGCTGCACGAACTCGAGGATGTCCGATCTGCGCGCGGCGGCAGCGATTCTGAAAGGCCGCAAGGTGAATCCGAAGGTTCGGACACTGGTGGTGCCGGGGTCGCAGCAGATCAAGGAGCAGGCACAGGCGGAAGGGCTGGACCGCATCTTCCGGGAAGCGGGCGCGGAGTGGCGCGAGGCGGGCTGTTCGATGTGCATCGCAATGAACGGCGATCAACTGGCGCCGGGCGAGTACAGCGTCTCGACCAGCAACCGCAACTTCGAGGGGCGGCAAGGCAAGGGCGGACGAACCTTCCTGGCCAGCCCGTTGACGGCGGCGGCAAGCGCGGTGACCGGCGTGGTGACGGACCCGAGGAAACTGGCATGAACAAGTTCACCCCCTTTGAAAGCAAGCTGGTGGTGCTGCCGGTGGACAACATCGACACGGACCAGATCATTCCGGCGCGATTTTTGAAGACGATATCGAAGGCCGGTCTGGGCGACCAGTTGTTCTACGACTGGCGTTACGACGAGAGTGGGGCGCCGAAGGCGGACTTCGTGCTGAATACGCAGGAGGCGAAGGCGGCGCAGGTGCTCCTGGCGGGGGACAACTTCGGCTGCGGCAGTTCCCGCGAGCATGCGCCGTGGGCGTTGACTCAGTACGGATTCCGAGCCGTGATCTCCACTTCGTTCGCCGACATCTTCAAGCAGAACAGCCTGAAGAACGCGCTGCTGCCGATCGTGGTTCCCAAGGACGTGCACGCGTGGCTGTTTGCAAACCCACTGGGTACAGTGAAGGTTGACCTGGCAACGCAAACGTTGACACTTGCCGGCGGCCGCGCGGTGGAGTTCCCGGTGGACGCGTTTTCCAAGCACTGCCTGCTCGAGGGCGTCGACGAACTCGGCTACATCCTGCAGCAGGAAGCGGCGATCGCCGCTTACGAAGCGGCGCGTCCCTGGTCGCCCACCACGACCGGCGCCTGATAGGGACGCGTGTAATCCGCGGGCATCACGATCCAGGCGATGGCGTAGGCCAGAAAGCCTGTGCCGTAGAGGATGATCGCCGCCAGCCACAGCAGGCGCACCAGCGTGGGGTCAAGACCCAAGTACCGCGCAACGCCCGCACAGACGCCCGCGATCCACTTTTCGTACATCGGCCGCACCAGCCGGCGGTCGCGGCCCGATGCACCGGCGGGGACGCTCGCCGCCGTCCCGCAACTCGTACAAAAGCGATCGCCCTCACCCAAAGTTCTTCCGCATCCGCCGCAATACATTGCCGTCTCCTTACTGCCAAGTACGCGCGGAGCGCGGCCGGTGTTCCCTAGCGCGGAGGAGGATAACTGATCTTGCCCAGTATGGCGGGGTACTTTGCGCCGGTGGCCGCAGGCAGGTTCGAGGGCCGGCCGTTCCAGGCTTCGTAGGCGAGGATGGCGAAGGCGATGGCCTCTTTGGCGTCGACATCGATGCCGAAGTCGCTCGCCAGACGCACGTCCACGCCGGGGAGAAAAGCGGCCAAGAAGGCGAGGATACGGGGATTGTGTGCGCCTCCGCCCGACACGATGAGGTCGTGGACGGGCATTCGGGGCTTCACGAAACGCTCAATGCCGGCGGCGACGGTGGCGGCGGTGAAGGCGGTAGCGGTGGCGGCGGCATCTTCGAGTTTCAGTTCGTTGAACTCGTCGAGGAACTCCTCGCCGTACTGTTCGCGCCCGGCGGTCTTGGGCGGGGGCTGGCGATAGTAGCGGGCGGAAAGGAGGCGATCGAGAAGGGCCCGGTCCACGGCGCCGCGGGAGGCGATACGGCCGCCGCGGTCGAACAGAGAGCGTCCCCCGGTGTGGCGGGCGACGAGGCCGTCGATGACCATGTTCGCCGGGCCGGTGTCGAAGGCGACAACAGCCTCGGGCTTCGCCCCTGGCGGAATAGCCGTGATGTTGCCGATGCCGCCGAGATTCAGCGCCACGCGGCCGCGTTTGGCGTCACGAAAGAGACGATAGTCGACGAACGGAACCAGCGGTGCGCCCTTGCCGCCGGCGGCGATGTCGGCGGAACGGAAGTCGCTGACTACGGGCACGCCCAGGCGATGCGCCAGTACCGCTCCGTCGCCGATCTGCAGAGTGCTGACAATGCTTCGCCCGAACATCTTCACGGGCGACCCCTCGTGGAAAATGGTCTGCCCGTGGCAACCGACCAGATCCAGCGGCCCAAGCTTCGACACCGCTTCCGCGTAGAGGAGGGGCAAGAAGAAATGCAGGCGGGCGACGGAGCCGGTGTGCGCGGTGCGGTTCGACACCTGCAGGAGCGCCTCGCGCACAGCCTTCGGGTACGGTGTGGTGCTCTTGGCGATGGTCTCCATGCGCCGGCCGGAGATCTCGATGAGGGCGACATCGATTCCGTCGAGCGAGGTACCGCTCATCACGCCCGCAACCTTCATGTTCGTTTCAACTCCTTCTGCAGTTCAGCCAGCAACTGCAATGCCTCCAGCGGCCGGAGGTTATCGACGTCGATGGCGCGAATTCGCTCGGCGATCTGATAGCCGACCGGCTCGAACATCTGAATCTGCAGCGGCTGCTCCTTGCGCGGGCGGCGCGGCGCCAACTCCTCGGTCACCTGATGCTCGGACTGCTCATGCAATGCGAGGATCTCACGTGCCCGTTCGATCACTGTAGCCGGCAAGGCCGCCAACCGCGCCACCTCGATTCCGTAGGAGCGGTCCGCGGCGCCCGGCTCCACCCGGCGCAGGAAGAGCACCTGGTCGCCCGCTTCTTTCACCGAGACATGCAGGTTGCGGACGCCTTCGAGCTGCTCGGCGAGTTCGGTGAGCTCGTGGTAATGCGTGGCGAAGAGCGTCCTGGCGCGTATCCGTTCGTGAATGTACTCGACCACGGCCCAGGCGAGCGCGAGTCCGTCGTAGGTGGAGGTACCGCGGCCGATCTCGTCGAGCACGATCAGGCTGCGCGGGGTAGCCGTATTCAAGATCACGGCCGTCTCCGTCATTTCCACCATGAACGTCGATCGCCCGCGCGCAAGATTGTCGGCGGCGCCGATGCGCGTGAACACGCGATCAACGATGGGCAGTACGGCCTCGCTGGCGGGCACGAAGGAGCCGGTCTGCGCGAGGATCACGAGCAACGCAGCCTGGCGTAAGTAGGTGGATTTGCCGCCCATGTTGGGGCCGGTGATGACGGCGATGAACTCCTTCGCCGTATCGAGGTAGAGGTCGTTCGGAATGAAGCGTCCGGCGTCGCGTTCGACGATGCGCTCGATGACCGGATGACGGCCGGCGCCGACCCGCAGCGCTCCGTCTTCGGTGAACCGCGGCCGCGTGAAGCGGCGCATGGCGGCCACCTCGGCGAAGGCCGCCGTGAGATCGGCTTCCGCGACGGCGCTGGCGGTTTCCCTTATGCGCGGAGCATGGGAAGCGGCGAAGGCGCGGGTGTCGCCGAAGACCTGCCGTTCGATCTCGAGCATCTTCTCTTCGGCTTCGAGGATCTTGGCTTCCAGCTCTTTGAGCTCCGGCGTGGTGAAGCGCTCTGCGTTGACCAGCGTCTGTTTGCGCTCGTAGTCGGGGGGCGCCAGGTGGAGGTTGGCCTTGGAGATCTCGATGTAGTAGCCGAAGATGTTGTTGAAACGTACTTTGAGGGACGAGATGCTGGTCCGCTCGCGCTCGCGCGACTCGATGGCGGCGATGTACTGCTTCGAGTTGCGGCTGATGTCGCGCAGCTCATCCAGGCTCGCCACGCAGCCGTCGCGAATGGCGCCGCCGTCGTTGAGGTTGGCGGGGGGCTCGTCGGCGATGGTGGAGAGGATGCGCTGTGCGACGTCAGGAAGATCATCGAGGCGCGCGGCGATGTCGCGAAGCCGCTCGGACGCGGAGCGGCACAGCGCCTCGCGCAGCACGGGAACGGAGGCGAGCGAGCGGCCGAGCGCAAGCAACTCTCGCGGGCCGGCGGTGCCGATGGTGACCTTCGCGAGCAGGCGCTCCAGGTCCTGAACGCGTTGCAGACCTTGACGCAGTTCGGCGCGGCGGATCGTGTCGCCGAGCAACTCCTCGACGCCGTCGAGGCGGGCCTCGATCTCGCGGCGGTCCAGGGAAGGCCGCAGCAGGCGCCGGCGCAGCAGCCGACCCCCCATGCCGGTAACGGTTTCGTCGAGGAGTGAGAGCAACGTCGATTCCCTGCCCCCGCCCAGGTCGGCGGTGAACAGGGGCTCGACGAGTTCCAGGTTGCGCACGGTGACGGCATCGAGCACCATCGCTTCCGATCGCTCGTAGAACGCCGGGCGCTCGACGTGATCGAGCGCCGAGCGCTGCGTTTCGCGAAGGTAGTGCAGGATGGCGCCGGCAGCGGCGACGGCGAGGCGTCTCTCGGCCAGGCCGCACCCGTCGAGGCTCAGCAGCTTGAAGTGCTCCCTAAGCGTGCGGTCGGCGTAGTCGTGAGCGAACACCCAGGCATCGATTTCGGTTCGGCAGCGGCCCGGGGCGGCGAGCGGTTCGAAGAGCGGGGGCGCGTCGGCAGAGGTCAGCACTTCGCGCGCGTTGAGCGTATCGAGCAACGCGGGGACGTCGGAGGCTTCGACCTCCGTGACCCGGAATTCGCCGGTGGAGACATCGACGTGGGCGACACCCGCGCGTGCGCCGTCGCGCGCCACCGCGGCGAGGTAGTTGTTCTCATGGGAGCGGAGGAGCGAGCCCTCCGTTGCGGTGCCCGGCGTAATGATCCGCGTGAGTTCCCGCTTCACCAGCTTCTTGGCGAAGCGCGGGTCCTCGGTCTGCTCGCACATGGCGACGCGGTAGCCCTTCTGCACCAGCCGCGCGATGTAGCCTTCGGCGGAGTGGGCGGGCACGCCGCACATGGGAATGGGCTGACCCTTCTCTTTGTTGCGGGAGGTGAGGGTGATCTCCAGTTCTCGAGCCGCGACTACGGCGTCTTCATAGAAAAGCTCGTAGAAGTCCCCAAGATGGAACAGCAAGAGCGCGTTCGGGACCTGCTGTTTGATGGCGTGGTACTGCCGCATCAGCGGCGTGGCGGCATCGGAACCCAAGTTATCAGTCTACGCGTAAATACCGCGCAGCTTGATGGCGAAAGCGACGCGGTCGAGCGCGAGCATGTAGGCGGCGGTCCGGTTGTTCGTCCCGTGCTTTTCGGCGTAGTCCACAACGTCACGGAAGCTGTTGACCATAATTTCCTCCAGCCGTCCGTTCACAAGTTGCTCGTTCCAGAAGAAGCCCTGGCGGTCCTGCACCCATTCAAAGTAGGACACGGTGACCCCACCGGCGTTGGCCAGGATGTCGGGAATGACGAAAACCTTCTTGTCTTCCAGGACGCGGTCCGCTGCGGCCGTGGTCGGCCCGTTGGCGCCTTCGCAGATGATTTTAGCCTTGAGGCGGTCGGCGTTGAGTGACGTAATCACGTTCTCCTTGGCGGCCGGCAGCAGCACGTCGCAATCCAGGTACAGCGCTTCGTTCGGGTCAATGTTCTCGGCTTCGGGAAAATCGAGAATCGATCCGGTCTCCTTGCGGTGCGCCATGAGCCCTTGAATGTCGAGGCCGTTGGGATTGTACACCGCGCCGTCCACCTCGATGATCGAGATCACCTTGAAGCCGGCACGCTGCATCAGCTTTGCCGCCATGCCGCCAACATTGCCGAACCCCTGAACCACCACCCGCGTGTCGGCGGGTTCCATGCCGAATTTGCGCAGAGCCTGCAGCGTTACGATCAGGCAACCCCGCCCTGTCGCTTCGGTCCGTCCACGCGAGCCGCCGAGGTTCAGCGGCTTTCCCGTGACGACAGCGGTAACCGTCGTCCGCTTGTGCATGGAGTAGGTGTCCATGATCCAGGCCATGGTCTGCTCATTCGTGTTCATGTCGGGCGCGGGCACGTCGCGCTCCGGGCCGATGAAATCGATGATCTCGGCCGTATAACGGCGCGTGATGCGCTCCAGCTCGCCCATCGACAACACGTGCGGGTCGCAGATTACGCCACCCTTTCCGCCGCCGAACGGGATGTTGACCACAGCACACTTCCAGGTCATCCATGACGCCAGCGCCCGCACCTCATCCAGCGTCACGTCGGGCGCGAAGCGGACACCACCCTTGGCCGGGCCCCGTGCGATGGAGTGCTGCACGCGATAGCCGGTGAACACCTCCAAGCGCCCATCATCTAACTGTACGGGGATGTGAACGGTGACCTCGCAGGCGGGAGTCTTGAGAACCTTCCGCAGACCATCGTCGAGCCGCAGTCGTTCTGCCGCCTCGTCGAATCGAGCTTCCGCCGCCAGCCAGGGATTCAGCTCTTGTTCGAGTGTCGAGGCTGGGGCTTCAAGGATCGTCATGGATACCTCCGCCCACATTATGACACTGCGTAAACAATCGTGAGCATCGTGGCAGCGGACTCCGCGGTCAAAACACCACCCGCAAGTGAGTGCTTCTCGCTGCTCAACATCTTCGGACTAAGGGACTCCCCCGAGACTGCCGATCTCCTTCCTGGTGGGTGCACTCGAACAGGCATCGGCAGCAGTCGCGCAGGGCGCGAAGCGAGGCCCGCTACTTCGGGCAGGCCGGCTCACACTCGTACGAGTCGCCTGGATCGCGCCGCTACTGCTGGCGGCGTTGGCGGCGGTTTGCGCGCTGCCCCTTTCCTTCGCCGGCGGCTTTCATGACGACGGAGTCTACCTGGCCACCGCCCGGGCACTGGCAGAGGGCAGAGGGTACGTCATTGGCAGCTTGCCCGGTGAGTTTCCGCAGACGAAGTATCCGGTCCTCTTCCCGGGTCTGCTAGCTGCGCTCTGGAAGATCTGGCCTGCCTTCCCTGATAACCTTGCGCTGCTGCGCCTGGTGCCCCTGCTCTCCACAGCGGGCTGGCTACTCGCGCTGTGGCGTCTGGTTGGTGCGGGCTATCAACGGCCCCTCGACGCGCGGTGGCTGATCACGGTGACCGCCTGCGCGCCGCTCGTGATCGAGGTGAGCGGCATGCCGCTCTCTGAGCCCCTCTATGCGTTCGTCAGCGCTCTCGCCCTGCTTGCGCTTCAGAAGGCGTCGGATAACGCGGGCGGCTACCGCCATGTTGCACTCTCCGCCCTGCTTTGCGCGGCCGCGTATCACACGCGGACGATTGGCGTTTCCTTGCTCCCCTGCGCGCTGTTGGCATTGCCGCCTTGGAAAAGGCCGAGGCAGACGTTGTTGTTCGTGTCCCTGTGGATAGCGCTGTGCGCGCCGTGGATTGGCTGGCAAAGTCTTCACCCGGCACCCGCCGACCCCGTTCTCGCCTACTACACGAACAAGCCGTATCTCACCTGGGCGCTGAACGGCGCCGGCTGGGAGTCAGTGCTGCAAACCGCCGCCATGAATGTCGCCGGAGCCGCGATCGCACCACTGACCTTCTGGGAGCTGCCGAAGAACCTAGTCGTCATCTGGCTGTCGGCTATCGGCGCGGGCCTGAGCCTGTTCGGCCTCTTCACGCAGCTGGGCCGCCGGGAGCGGCTAGCGGCCGTCTGGGTGCTCGCGACCCTCGCGATCGCCCTGCTGTGGCCGTGGCCCCCACAGCGCTTCCTGCTGCCGGTGCTCCCGTTCGCCGTTCTTGCCGCCGCCGATTCGGCTCCCGTGCAGCGCCTGGCGCGAACGCGATGGGCCGGGCCTGCCGTCGTCGCCCTCCTCATCAGTTGGGGCCTTGCCGTCAGCGCGGCCAACGCCGGCCGGAGCCTCCAGGAAGGAGTGCCGTTCGGTCCCTTCGGCATGGCGGACGTTCCGTGGCGGGACCACGAAGAGGCATATCGTTGGATCCGCACCGCGACGCCACCCGCCGCCCGCCTCGCGGGAAACATCGACCCCAACTATTGGCTCTACGCCGAACGCCGGGCGGTGCGGGCCTTCGCCGTCGATCCGCGCAAGCTCTTCTATTCGCCCGACGCGCCGGCGGGCGCGCTCGGTCCTTCGGAGGCGCTGCTCCGGTTGCTGCATTGCATGGCCATCGATTACCTCGTGTTGGAGAAGACGCAGCTGTTCTCCGAGATCGAGCCATTCGAACAACAGCTTGCCGAAGTGAGCCGGCGGCGGCCCGGCCTCCTTTCGGCTGCGTTCGCCAGTAAGGGCGGCCGTATCCTCATCTACCGCGTCGACCGCTCGCTGGCCGGCCCCTGACCCTACCAGCCCATCTGCTGCATGCGGCCCGCGATCCTGGCGCTATAGTCGTTCATGCGCGCCGGGCGGCGGCGGCGCGGGTTTGGAAGAATGGCGGCGAGCCGCGCCGCCTGGTCCCGGGAGAGGCCCGCGGCACTGGTTTTGTAGTGATATTGCGCCGCCGCCTCGGCGCCCCAAACGCCCGGGCCCCATTCGGCGACGTTCAGGTACAGCTCGAGGATGCGGTCCTTCGTCAGGAGCAGCTCGAGTACGGGCACCAGCGCAAACTCCATGCCCTTGCGCAGGGGATTACGGCTGGTGGTGAGGAACAGGTTCTTGACCAACTGCTGGCTGATAGTGGAGGCCCCGCGCGGGACCTCGCCCTCTTCGAGGCTCTCCTCGGCCACCTTGCGCACCTCCTGCCAATCGATGCCGCGGTGCTGGTAGAAACGGCCGTCCTCGGCGGCGATGACGGCGTGGCGCAGGTGGGGAGAGATCTGCGCAAGGGGCACGAACCGGTGCTGCTTGCGGTATGGCTTCCGGTCGAGCCAGGACTGGATGCGGCGTTCGATCTGAACGCTGGTGGTGAACGGATTGACCCATCGGGCCAGCGCCATCATGCCGGCACACGAAACGTAGAAGGCAAGGAAAACCAGCGCCGCGATGCCCAACACGCGACGCAGTATGCGGCGGAGGCGGCCCGGCTTTTTGCCGGCGCCCCGCAGGGCTCGCGCCGAGATCCGCGCGGGCTTACTTCTGCTTGGCAATGATCAGGGCCTTCACCTTTTCATAGGTGGCCTCGGGCAGGATCTTCTTCTCCACCAGTTCATCCTTGGCCTTGTACGGACGGCCGATAACGATCTTCTTGGCGTACGCGGTCCCGACGCCCGGCAGCTTGCGCAGTTGATCCTCACTGGCCGAATTGATGTCCAGCAGCTCGACCTTCTCTGCCGCCTTCTTCGCTTCGCCGACGGCCTTCGCCGCCTTCGGCGTCTGTGCCGACACCAGCAGTGCACCCAGAGCAACAGACACAACGAGGTTCTTGAGGAGTTTCATTGTGCTACGCATGGTAGCATCAAGCTTCGGGCATGTCGAGCCGGCGCCTCCTTCCCTGCTACGTCCTCTTCCTCCTGGCATTTACGGGCTGCGTGTCCATCCCCGACACCTACGCTCCGCCCATGCAGCGAAAGCCTGTGACGGGTCCGGAACCGAGCTCGCTGCGCGAGTTCGTCAGAGTAGACGAGCCGGGCGCCGAAGTCCATTTTCTGCGCGACGTCAGCCAGCACGTCGAGGCCGGCCGGTTCCGCTGGACGCAGCAGAAACCCACCTTCCAGTTTCAGCTCAAAGACCGCCTGCACCGGAAACTGCGGTTGGAGTTCCATCTGCATAGTGACGTGCTGAAGGCGACCGGGCCGCTGTCGATCAAGTACCTGGTGAACGGCCGGCCCCTCGAATCGGTGGCGTACAACAAGGACGGCGCCCACGTGTACGAAAAGGCGGTGCCCTTGAACTGGATTACGACCGACAGCCCGACCATCGTTACAGCGGAGCTGAGCGGGACATTGAAGACGCCGGATGGGAACTCGTTGGGCCTGATCCTGACCGCCGCCGGGTTCGTGGAGTAGATGCCCGCCGCCCTGTACGTTCTGCTGGGCGCCGGACTCACCATCGGCGCGATCCTCGGTTGCGGCAGTCTGCTACTCTCCGCGCTGCGCATTCGCCTGGCGCCCGAGGAGCGCTTGCCGCTTGGCTTCCTGTGCGGTGCGCCGGTGCTGAGCGGGATCGTCTTCGCCCTCGCCGCGGGGCGACTGGTGCACAAGGGCGTCGTCGTGGCGCTGGCGCTGGTGCTGATCGCGGCCGCCTGGCGCCTCCGTCCGCGCGTGGCGGGCGATGCGCTCCCCCCGCTGCCGCGCGGCGCGCGATGGACGTTCGTGTTCCTGTTCGCCCCGTTTCTCTTTCTCTATGTGGCGAACGCCATGGCCCCGGAGTGGAGCCCGGACAGTTACCACCTCGGCCTGGTCAGCCGCTACTATCGCGCTCACGGCCTGGTACCCGTCACCACCAACATGTACGGCAGTCTCTCGCAGGGCGTTGAGTTGCTGTTCCTATTCAACTGGCCGTTCGGCAAGCACTCCGGAGCGGCGCTGGTGCATCTGGCGTTTCTCGTTGCCCTTGCCTTTGCCATGGTTCGTTACGGGCAGCGCACGGGCCACGCGTGGCCCGGTGTGGCAGCGGCAATCTTCGTCTTTGCGAGCCCGGTGGCGGGAGCCGACGGCGCCGCGGCCTATAACGACGTGGCGCTGGCCGCAACGCTGTTTGCGCTGTTCTCCCTGCTCGAACGCTGGCGCGCCGCGCCGCAGTCCGGGCTGCTGATTCCCGTGGGGCTCCTGGCGGGCTTCGGGTACGCCATCAAGTACACCGCCTTCCTGGCCGTGCCGTACGCGCTGGCGGTGGTGCTCTGGAAGGCCCGCAAGCTGAAGCCGGCGATCCTGGTGGCCGCCTGCGCCGCGGTGATGATTGCGCCGTGGATGATCAAGAACTGGGCAACGCTCGGCAACCCCGTCTCGCCCTTTCTCAACGCCGTCTTCCCGAACCCGTTCGTGCATGTGTCGTTCGAGAGGGAATGGAGCACGTTCCTGCGCAGCTACGGCGTGGAGGACCGCCGGCAGATCCCGCTCGAGGCCACCGTGCGGGGGCAAAAGCTGGGCGGGCTCGTCGGACCACTCTTCCTCCTGGCTCCGCTGGCGCTGCTTGCCGTTCGCAGCGCGCCGGGTCGCCGAGTCCTGGCCGCCGCCCTGCTGTTCACGCTTCCCTACGCGGGCAACATCGGCACGCGCTTCCTCCTCCCGTCCCTGCCCTTTTGGTCGCTCGCACTCGCACTCGCACTCGCGTGGCGTCCGCTACTGGCGGCGCTGGCCGCCGCGCACGCGGTCCTCTCCTGGCCTCACGTGCTCAACCGGTACTGCGATCCCTATGCGTGGCGCCTGGCGGAGGTTCCCTGGAAGGCCGCGCTCCGCCTCACGCCGGAAGACCGATGGTTGCGGGAGAAGTCGCAGGGCTACTCCATCGCGCGCATGATTGAAGCGCACACGCCGGCCGACGCCCGCATCTTCTCATTCAGCCCGCTGATGGAGGCCTACTCCACGCGCGACATCATCGCCGGCTACCAGGGCGCCGAGAACCAGGTGCTGCGCGATATCCTCCTCACGCCCCTCATCGATGGCTTCTGGCCGAAGCGCCGCTACACCTTCGCGTTTCCCGCGGTGAGCGTGCGCAGAATCGAGGTGGTGCAGACGGAGCGCGCCGACCCGGATTTCTGGAACGTCACGGAGCTGCGCGTATATTCCGGCGGCCAGGAACTCGAGCGCCGCGCCGAATGGCGCCTGCGCGCGACGCCCAATCCGTTCGAGGTGCAGATGGCCTTCGACAACAGCCCCGTCACCCGGTGGCGGTCGTGGCAGACCATCGAGCCCGGCATGCGTGTTGAGGTCGACTTCGGCAGAGACGAGACCATCGACGCCGTCAGCCTCGAGATGTCGGATGACCAGCACAAGGTGCGCATGCGGCTCAACGGGCATACGTCAGACGGACGCACCCTTTCGCTGGCGGGCAAGCCGCGTGAGGAGTCCAACCCTTTGCCCTATCGCCTCCGGCGGGCCGCCGTGGAGGAACTGAAGCTCCGAGGCATCGGCTACATCCTGGTGGATGACGCCGACCACGGCGCCGCCGACTTCCGCGAGAAGCCGGCAGCCTGGGGCATCACCGAAGTCGCATCCACCTACACCGGCCGCTTGTATAAGCTGGACTGACGGATGCCTCTCTACCTCGGCGTTGACGGCGGCCAATCGAGCACCACCGCGCTCATTGGCGATGAGCGGGGAACGGTGCTCGGCGCCGGCCGCGGCGGGCCTTGCAACCACGTGAAAGGGCCGGAGGGGCGCGCCAAGTTCATTGGGGCCGTTCGCGGCTGCATCGAGAGTGCATGCCGGCAGGCGGCCCTGGACCCGCTTCGCGTTCGCTTCGAGGCGGCGTGCCTTGGCTTCAGCGGCGGGCCGGCCGACAAGGAAGAGCTCCTCGAGAAGATGATCAACACCGAGCGGCTGATGGTCACTCACGATGGACTGATCGCACTGTCCGGGGCAACGGGGGGCCGCCCGGGGATCATCGTCATCGCCGGTACCGGTTCCATGGCCTTCGGACGCAACGCGGCCGGGCGCACGGCCCGGGCCGGCGGATGGGGCTACGTGTTCGGCGACGAAGGCGGCGCGTTCGACATCGTGCGCCAGGCGTTGCGCGCGACGCTGCGGCACGAAGAGGGCTGGGGCCCGGCGACATCGCTAAGCGCGCTGCTGCTCGAGGCAACCGGCGCGCGCGACGCCAACGACCTGATGCATCGCTTCTACACCACCGATTACCCCCGCCCCAAAATCGCTGCTTACTCCCGGCTGGTGGATCAGGCGGCGCAGGACGGCGACGGTGTCGCCGGCGAGGTGCTCAAGAGCGCGGCGCAACAACTGGCTTCCTATGCGGCAGCGGCGCGCGGGCAGCTATTCCAGGAGGGCGACGCGGTTCGGATCGCCCACATCGGGGGAGTCTGGCGCAGCGGCCGCGTGCGCGAATACTTCCGCCAGATCCTGGAGCTCGACTCGGACACTTCGGTCGGACCGCCCGAGTATGAACCCGCCGCCGGCGCACTGCTCGAGGCGTACGCCTCCGCCGGTCTGGCGCCGTCGCTCTCCGGCCTGCCGGCCGCCGAGAAAGAGCGGCCGCTCTAGCCATCGTCAAACGCTCACCACCGGGCAAGGGGACTGCCGGATGATCGAATAGGCATTCTGCCGGAGCCGTCCGAATACACCGGCCGCCGACCCGCGCCCGATCACCAGCAAGTCCGCCTTCAGCTTTTCCGCGGCGCCGCAAATGACCTTGGGAGCGTCCCCGCTCTCGATCACTCGATCGGTCGCCACCGGGATTCCGCACGACAGTTTGTCGATCGCTTCCGATGCCGCCGCCGCCAGGTGCTCCCGCCAGTTGGGATCGAAGTACTCGCCGGCGCGTCCCTCGATGGACGCAGTGGCGTGCGCGATCACCAGCCGCGATCCGTAAGCCTCGGCGAGGCCCGCGGCCCAGCGCAGCGTGCGGCAACTCTGCTCGCCGAGGTCGAGCGCGGCGACGATGGTGCGAAACGAGATCTGATCGAAGTTCGGAGCCTGCTCCAGGTGCACCCCGGTCCAGATAGGGCAGTCCGCATCGTGCAGCACTTTGGCGGTGACCGAGCCGAGGATGAAGCGGCGAAAAGGCCCGTAGCCATGGGTCGGCATCATGATCAGGTCGATCTTCTCCCGGTGCGCGTACTCGACGATGCGCCGTGCCGGGTCGCCGTCGAGTATCATGCGATGGGTCCCAACGCCCTGCAACTCGGCGCCGAGGTACCGCTCCAACTCCTCCCGCAGCTGCGACGTCCGGTTCGCGATCAGGTCGTCGAGTACCGCGCCGCCGACCTCCACCGAAGTGAACTCATAGTGCGGCGGAGGGATGACGTGCAGCAGCGTTACCTCCGTCCCAAAGCGCGCCGCCAGGGCGTGCAGGTAACGCGCGGCTCCGGCACACCGCCCCGAGAAATCCACGGGCAACAGAGCCTTCTTCAGCGCCAGCATGGGCGTCCTCCTCATTCGGTCCCATCCTATGCGAGAGCCGAACGGGAGAAAAGGGGGTGATGCCTCTATTTCTCGCCGAGGTCCGCGAGGATCTTCGGCTCGGCTTCGTCCATGGCCAGGAGTTGATGGCAGGTGTTGCAGTCCTGGGTCAGCGTCTTGGCGCCGCCGGTGGCGGGCCGCTCATCGTGGCAGCGGAAGCAGCCGGTGAAGTCGGTGTGCCCGATATTGTTGGGGTAAGTGCCCCATGTGATCTTCATCGCCGGGAAGACATTCCGCTGGTAGAGACCGGCAACCGCCTTAGCCGCCTGCTCGATCTCCTTGCCGCGTTCACGGAAGACATCCGGCTTGTTCTCGCGGTAGAAGCCCTCGAACCCGGCGGCAATCGCCGTTGCGGCCGCCTCGTGAGTCGGATAGTCCTTCTTGAGCAATTCCACGGCGGTCTTCTTGACGAAGGGAAGGCTCGGCGAAACCTGCCCGGACTGCATCAGATGGTCCACGCCGCGCTCCGGCATTTCGTAGATGTGCGTGGGGCGGTTATGGCAGTCCACGCAGTCCATCTCGCGCGCCTCCAGATTGCCCGGCAGGGCACCTTTTGCATCGGCTGCCCGGTACTCGCGCAATTCGCCTGCGCCGTTACGATATTCCACCCAGGGAATCTGCTGGCGCTGGCGGTCGGCCGGCGCGTAGCGAATGCGCACGCCCGGGCCGAAGTGGGCTCCGTGAATCCCCCGGTGCGTGGTTCCGCCGCCGATGCGCATCAATAACACGGTGCGGGTGAGTGTGTTCGCCTCGTCCGAGGCATAGGTGGGGATGACGCGCATGCGATCCTGCCCGTACTTCTGAGGCCAGTGGCAGGTCTCGCACGTCTCGCGCGCCGGGCGCAGGTTCTCCACCGGCGTGGGGATGGGGCGCGGGTAGCTATTGATAGTGACGGCAATCACCTGCCAGGCGCCGGAGAGCTTGCTCTTCACGAACCAGCTTGCGCCCGGGCCGATGTGACACTTCACACACTCCACGCGGGCATGCGGCGAGTTGATGTACGCGGTGTACTCCGGCTGCATGACCGTGTGGCACGTCTGGCCGCAGAACGCCACGGACTCCATGTAGTGCACGGCGCTGTAGGCGAGGTGGCTCCCGATCACGAGGTTGGCGGCCGTGGTGAGAGCAATAAAGAGAGCGGTCCGCCGGACCTTCGGGTTACTCCATTCCAGCGCGCCGAGCTCGTTCTTTCCCCGCCGGCGGAACAGCCAGCTTCCTAACGGAATCAGTGCGAGCCCGCCGAAGAACAGCGCCGGCAGGATCATGAAGCTGAGAATGCCCGTGTAGGCGTTTCCCGTCTCGTGGGCGAGCGTCACCGGCAGCAGGAAGAGCCAGAGGATCGCCGCCGTAGTCACCAGCACGACGCCGATCATGCTGATCCAGTTGCTCGAGAGAACTGCAATCGGGAACAGCCCCCGGCGAAGGCCCTTCTTTAGCTGGTCCATGGTTCTAGTCCGTTGCCTTTGGCGCTTCGTGAGGTTCGGGGACGGTTTCCCTCAAGGGTTCCGGTGTGGCGCGCCCGGTGTGGTGGCCGGGCGCGTGTGGGTCGCGCCGGCGGACACTGCGGCCGGTCAGCCATGCCGGGTCCATCGGATAGACCTCAGGATCGAAGATCACGGTGTAGAAGTGCCACACGAGAATGGCCAGGCTCGCCAGCAGCGCCTCATAGAAGTGGACGGTGGTCGCAAAATCGATCCACTGCTTCGGCAAGTACTGCAGCGCCCAGTTGTTGAACCAGAGGATGAGTCCCGTGACCGCCATTACCGCGGTGCCCCACACGACGGCCCAATACTCTACCTTTTCAACGTAGCTGTGCGGCGAGATCTTCGGCCGGGTCTTCTTCGCGCCAACGTTGTAGAGCATCATGGCCATCCCTTCCTTGACGTCCTGCGCCTTCGGGAAGAGATCGAGCCAGTGTTGGCGCAGCCGGCGGCTGACGATCAGGCTGACGACGTGAAGGACGCCCACTGCGACCATCACCGTGGCGGCAATCCGGTGCACGGTACCGCGTACCGGCCAGGTGCCTTCCCATGCCAGCAGCGGGCGGGCCCACCAGGCGTCCGGATACTTCAAGGCAAAACCAGTCCACACGAGGACCATAAAGGAGAGCGCCAGCAGCCCGTGCTGCACCCGCTCCCAGCCGTGCATCCGGAACTCACGATGGTGTTCGGCGGGCGGGATGAGCGCCACGCCGGTGCTGGGCTTTAAACGATACGCGAACAGCTTGCGAATCCAATCGCCGCCGTGGTGCAGCAGCATCAAGCCAACGGTGCCGGGGATCACGAGCAGGTAGAACAGCCGCGCGTAGCGGACCGGAGGCGGCTCATTCTTGCCTTCTACGACGTGCACCTGGCCGATCTGGTACCGCGTACCGGCGCCGGGGTGGCACCCACCGCAGGTCTTGGCGATGTTCGTCGGGTGAATCATCGACTTTCTGTCATTGGAGGGCAGAATGTTGTGGAACCCATGGCAACTGGCGCAGCTGGCCGCCGCCTGCTGGCCGGATTTGAGCGCCAGCCCGTGGAAGGACTCGTCGAAGCTCGCCACCTGTTCCGCGGCCAGCCCCACGCGGCGCGTCAATCGCACGTCGCCATGGCATCGCGCACACGTCTCCCGCACGTGCAAGGGGTGAACGGTGGAGGCCTTGTCGGACTTTCGCTGGATGGCGTGCTCGCCGTGGCAATCCGTGCAGACGGCCGCCTCCAAGTCACCTTTGGCGGCGGCCTTGCCGTGCACGCTGGTCAGGAACTGCTGCTGGACTTCGCTATGACACATGCCGCAGGTTTCCGGAACGGCCGTCCGGAAGGCCGGCGTGCTCGCCCGCTGCAGTTCGTGCACGGCGCCGTGGCACATGGCGCAATCCGGCGCCGCGCCGTTGCCCTTCTTCGCTTCCTGCCCGTGCACGCTGCTCGAGTAGTCGCTGGCGATCTGCCCGTGGCAGGCGCTGCAGGCTGCCTTGGCGATGCCCTCCGGATGTGGGAACTTGTCGTGCTTCTCGTGACACCGGATGCACGCCACGGCGGCGTGCGCCGAGTCTTTCAGCTTCTGCCCCTGCTCATGGCAGGCGGTGCAGTCCGACGCATCGTCCTGCGCCCACGACAACGACACCAGACACAGTACCAGCAGACATACTCGCCCAGACAAGCCTCTCAATGCTCACCTCTAGCGAACCGAGTAATTCGACGTCTGTTCCCACAGAGCGTACACGTAAGCAGCCCCCAATGCCAACCCGGTGACCGCGGCGAGGATGGTCAGGCCTTTTCCCCATTTGTCGATCACTTCGAGTTTGTGCGCGACCGCCGCTTGGTCCGCCACCACGGCATCGTTTGAAGTGCTGACGTGAAGCGTGTCGTCTTCCTTATCCGCCACGAACTTGCGCATCACCGCAAGAACGATGATGGTCGCCACTAAAACCGCCCAGGCAATAGCAAACGGCAACAGGTTACTCATGGTCTCTTCTCTCTCCTATTCACGAGACTTGCGGACGCGCAGGCGCGCCGCCATCACCGCCAGAACCGCCGTCGCCAGCGGATCTTTGTCATACACCACGCTCGTCACGCCCGCCTCCCATGCCCTGGAACGGCTGCTGGGATCGTCGCGCGCGATAAGCACCACTCTCTCCGGGAAGGCGAACGGCTGAGGCAGCCGCTCCAGCCGCTCGCAGTCCAACACCATCACGCCCTGCCGGTTCAGGTCGGGGCTGTCCACACACTCCACCTCGCAGGCGCCCGCCCGCAGCAACATGTCGCGCAACGCGGAGGCGTAGACCGCGTTGCCGAGCGCCAACTGGACGGTGTCGTTCACCACGCCTCGCGGCATTGCACTACTTCTTGTAGCCTTCCAAGCTCTTGTTCTTCTCGTAGTGCTTGCCGGCGTCGTTCAAGTCCTTACTATCCTTCGGCTTGGCACTGGTATGGCAGAAGGAGCAAGCCTTTTTCTCCTTCTTCGTGTAATCCGGCTTACCGAACGAGGGCGAGCTGGAAACGATCAGGCCGCCGACCACAAGGATGAGTCCCGGTACCAAAATTCGTACTAGCTTCATTGAGCCTCCACCGGCGGAACGTGCAATCGGCCTGCCACAGGTGGAAATGCTGGGAAATCGCGTGATTTGTTGCGCCAAGCGGGGGGTGGCTCACGTTTCTCGGCCTCCGAGCCTGGGGCAATTGCCACATCGGCAGCCCGCGCCGAGGAGCCCTGCGAGTTATCCCCCAGCGTTCCTCCGCGCTTGATATACTCCGGGCTTAAGATAGAAGCAGAAGTCCTGATATGTCGAAGCTTATACCGGGGTGGCAAAGCGCCACCGTTCTCGAGGCTGTATTCGACGAGCTTTCGGATGCTCTTGTCCTTTATGACAACGCACGGATCATCACGGGAGTAAACAAAGCCGCCGAACGCCTCTTCGGCATGTCCGCCGAAGAGATGGTGGGCCGCAACTGCAGCGAGGTCTTTCGCTGCGGCATGTGCGAATCTGCCTGCGGCATGCTGGTGGGACTCAACCAGCAGGGCCAAAACCCGCACTCCACCGTCCGCCTTCACACCGACCACGGCCGTGAGCGCCTGGCGGTCATCCGCACCGTGCAACTCTACGATGAGAACGGCGGCCGCACAGGCGTCGTGGCCACGGTGAAGGACGTCACCGACGAGGTGGAGCCGCAGAAGCGGGAAGTGATCGCCGAATCGCCGGGCATGCGCGAGGTGCTCCACTTCGTGCGGCGGGTAGCGGCCAGCGAAGCCACCACGATCCTCCTCGAGGGCGAAAACGGCACCGGCAAGGACCTGGTCGCGAAGACCCTCCACTACCAAAGCCTGCGACAGGCGGAGCCGTTCATCGCCATCAACTGCGCGGCGATTCCGGAAACGCTGCTGGAGAGCGAGTTGTTCGGCTACGAGAAGGGGGCGTTTACCGACGCGCGCTCCCAGAAGCGCGGCATCTTCGAACTGGCCGACCGCGGTACGCTGTTCCTCGACGAAGTCGGCGAGATTCCGCTCATGCTCCAGGCCAAGCTGCTGCGTGTGCTGGAAGAGCAGAGCTTCCGCCGCCTGGGCGGCCTCAAAGACATCAAGCTCGACCTGCGGGTAGTGGCCGCGACCAATAAGAACCTCCGCGAGGCCGTGAAGGAAGGCGCATTCCGCCAGGACCTGTTCTTCCGGCTGAACGTGATCCATATCACCATCCCGCCGCTGCGCGAGCGGCCGGAAGACATCACGCCGATGGTGAAGTTCTTCATCGAGCACTACAACCGCAAGTTCAAGCGCCATATCGAAGGCGCCCACCCCGACGCGTTGAACATGCTCCTCTCGCATGACTGGCCCGGGAACGTCCGCGAACTGCGCAACGCCATCGAGCGGGCGATGATCCTGGAGGAGTCGGCATTCATCACGGCGGCGAGCCTCCCGATGAGCATCAGCCAGCAGAGCGGACACGCCGCGCCGATGCTGGTTCACGCCGCGCCCGCCGCTCCTGCCCCGGCTTTTCCCGAAGGCGGTCTGTCGCTTGAGGACAACGAGCGGCACCTGCTGGTGAAAGCGCTCGAGAAGACGAACGGCAACCAGACTCAGGCCGCGCGCCTGCTGCGCATCACACGTGACACGTTGCGCTACAAGATGAAGAAGTTCAACCTTCGATAGACTGCGGCTCTCCGTCGCCCAGCCAGTCCTCGATGTAGAGCTTCTTCACCAGCACGATCGCCGCTACCAGCAGGGGCGTGGCCAGCACCAGACCCAAGGCGCCCAGCAGCACCCCAAGCAGGATCTGCGCGGTGATGGTGAGGGCCGGCGGAAGATCCACCGCCTTCCGCTGGATGAGCGGGTAAAGCAGGTAGCTCTCAACAGACTGAATCCCAATGTAGAGCAGCGCGACGTACAGCCCTTGCTGCGGGCTTTGCGAAAGTCCCAGCAGAATCGCGGGAATGGAGGCGAGGAATGGCCCCAGAGTGGGCACAAACTCGAAGAGCGCCGCGAGCAGCCCCAAAGCCAGCGCCAGGGGAACGCCCAGGGCCCACAGACCTACCGTCGTCAGTGTGCCCACGGTGGCCATGGTGAGCAGCTGTCCCACCAGCCACTTGCGCAACATTGTATCCATGCCCTGCATCACCTCCTGTGCACGCGGACGCAGCCGCGGGGCGATGAGGCGCAGGAATCCCCGGCGGTAGAGATTGGGCTGGGCCGCCAGGAACAGTCCGACAAAGCCGACGAGCACCAGGTTCGCCAGTGCGCCGAGCGTAATCGAAAACACGCCCGTCAGCTTGCCGAGAAAATCTCCCCGTGCCGGCAGCTGCTGCACGGACTTCGGCATCTCGCGCAAGAAGCTGCTCCCCCAGCTGCTCTCGGCCAGCTTACCGCGTAGCGATTCCAGCGCCTGTGGCAGCTTGTCCGCGAGCTCGGCTCCCTGCGCCGCAATGGACGGCGCCAGCAGCCACCCCCCGACCGCCGCTACGGCCAACATTCCGAAGACACCTGCCGCCAGCGCCGCTCCGTGTCCCAGACCGGTGTGCGAACAGATCCAGTCGGCGATACCCTCCAGTAGCAGAGCCAGCAGGATTCCCGCAAACGCAAGCAGCAGCACATCAGAGGCCCACCACGCCGCCGCAAACAGGGCCAGGACGATTGCCGCGACCACGACGGCCGTGGCTACCCTGTGCGCGAAAGCGCCTCTTCGCGCTTCCTGATAAATCGCATCCATCGCGCCTCCCGTTGTTGGACGCCCGGGCCGCTCGTCTTTGAAATCCTTTTTCCCCAGCCCGGGTCTACCCTCTGGAGGTCCCGTATGAGCCGCTCTGTGATGATCCGCCGCCCGATGGCTGCGCTGGCGCTACTGGCTGCCGCTTTCTTAGGCGGGCTGGTGGCCCTGCCCATCGCCAATCGTCTCGAACGGGGTCCGGACCGCGTACCCGTCTTCATTTCGTCCACCAGCGCGCAAGCGCCGGCCAACCTGGGAACGCTCGCACCCATCGTCGCGAAGTTGACGCCCGCCGTGGTGAACATCTCCTCGGCGCGGGTGGCTCGCGGCCAGCAAGGGCGGCGCGGCCGCGGCGAAGGTCAGAACCCCTTCGACAGCCCGCAATTCCGGGAGTTCTTCGGCGACAACTTCCCGGGTGGGTTACCTCCGAGCGGGCCACAGGAACGGCGCCAGGAAGGGCTGGGCTCCGGCGTCATCGTCAGCCCCGAGGGCTACATTCTCACGAATGAGCATGTGGTGAGCGGCGCCACGGACATCACCGTCGCGCTCAACGATGGGCGTGAGCTGCGCGCCAAGCTCGTCGGCTCTGACCCGCCCACCGATATCGCGGTGCTTCAGGTAACGGAGAAGAACCTGCCGACCGTGCCGATGGGAGACTCCGCGAAGGTCGCAGTCGGCGATTTCGCCCTCGCCATCGGCAACCCCTTCGGCATCGGGCAGAGCGTGACCTTCGGCATCATCGGCGCCACTGGACGAGGCGGGCTCAATATCGAGCAATACGAAGACTTCATCCAGACTGATGCCGCTATCAACCCCGGCAACTCCGGTGGCGCACTCACCAATACCCGCGGCGAGCTGATCGGCATCAACACTGCGATTCTCTCGCGCGGCGGCGGCAACCAGGGCGTGGGCTTCGCGATCCCCATCAACCTGGCCATGAACGTGATGCAACAGATCCTGAAGAGCGGGCGCGTCACCCGAGGGTATATCGGCGTCACAATTCAGGAAATCACTCCCGCCCTGGCCAGGAGTTTCGGCTTGAACAACGCCGACGGCGTGGTGATCACCTCGGTGGAACCCAACAGCCCCGCGGCCCGCGCCGGGCTGCAGACCGGTGACGTCATTACCGAGTTCAACGGAGAACAGGTGCGCACGGTGAGCGCCTTCCGGTTGCGCGTCTCGCAGACTCCGCCCAACACCTCAGTGAAGCTCACTACTCTGCGGAACAACCAGCCCCGGCCGGTCACCTTGTCGCTGGCCGAACTGCCCAGCGAGCGCGCGGCCTTGGGCGAACAAGGCGCACCGGGAGCGGCCTCGCCGCTCGAGGGCGTGGAGGTGGAAACGCTCTCGCCGCAGGTCGCCCGGCAATTGAACCTGCCGGCGAACTCGCGCGGTCTCGTCGTCGTTTCGATTTCCCAGGCGTCGACCGCATACGGCGCCGGCCTGCGCCGCGGTGACGTCATCCAGGAGGTGAACCGGCAGCCTGTGGCATCGATTCAGGAGTTTCAGCGCGCCGTGACAGCCGCCGGCGACCGGCCCGTCCTGCTCCTCGTCAACCGCGGAGGCCAGACTACATTCATCGCGGTCGAGCGAGGCCGCTGACCGTGCAGCCCCGTCCATTCCACCTCTTCTTCACGAACCTGCCGGCTGAGCAGAGTACTTGGCAGCCGGCCGTGGATATCTACCGCGGCAAGGGCGAAGGCTGGATCCTTAAATTCGATCTGGCGGGCGTTCAGCCGGAGGATGTTGCCATCTCCGTGCAGGGCTGCCGCGTCCAGGTCACGGGGATTCGCAAGGACTGGCTGGTGGACGAGGGCGCGACGCACTACTCCATGGAAATCTCCTATAGCCGCTTCGAGCGCGCAGTGGACCTCCCCTGCGAACTCGAAGGGGCGGCGTGGAACATTGAGTTCCGGCACGGCATCCTGATCGTCCGCTTGACGTCGAGATGATGAGCCCAACGTCCCAGCTCGCCTCCCTGCCGCTGCTGCCGCTCCGCAGCACAGTGTTGTTTCCCACGCTGCTGATGCCGTTCGCCGTGGCGCGATCGTCCTCAGTAGCCGCCGTGGAGTCCGCTTTGGCGACGGAGGAGAAGGAAGTGTTTGTCGTTGCCCAGCGCGACAACACCAAGGAGAACCCCGGGCAGGAGGATCTCTATGCCGTCGGCACGCGCGCGGTGGTTAAGAAGATGACGCGCTCCCCGGACGGCGGGATGGAGCTGCTGGTATTGGGGACTGAGCGCGCGGCGATGGTGCGCCTGGAATCGGCCGAGCCCTACCTGCGGGCGACGGTCAGCAGCCTTCCCATGCCGGTGAGCGAGGATATGGAGACGGAGGCGCTCAAGCGCGCCATCACCGAGCTTGCCACACGCGCGATGTCCATGGCCCAGCCGCAGGCGCAAGTGGACCTCAACCGGATCTTTCTCGGGGCGGAGGACACGCTCCGGCTGGTCTACCTGCTGACCACCATGATGTCGCTCGATCTGCCGAAAGAGCAGGCGGTGCTGGAGGCTGCGACCCGGACCGACGCGCTGCGGCTGCTGCACGGCTACCTCACGCACGAGATCAACGTCCTCGAACTCCGGACGCAGATCAACAACCAGGCGCGCACCGAGATGTCGCGGGAGCAGCGCGAATACGTCCTGCGCCAGCAGCTTCGCGCCATCCAGCAGGAACTCGGCGAACGGAATCCCGAACAGGCCGAGGTCGACAGCCTTCGCGAGCGCCTGGAATCGAAGACGCTGCCCGAGCCCGTGCGCAAGGAAGTGGAACGTGAGTTGTCGCGCCTCGAGCGCATTCCCGCCGCAAGCCCCGAGCACCAGATCGTTCGCGGCTACCTGGAGCTGGTTCTCGACCTCCCCTGGGGCGTCTACAGCGACGACAGCCTGGATATCGCCAACGCCCGCCGCATCCTGGACGAGGACCACTTCGACCTGCGCGACGTCAAGGACCGCATCCTCGAGCACCTCGCCGTGCTCAAGCTGAACCCGTCGGCCGATGCGCCCATCCTTTGCTTCGTAGGCCCGCCCGGCGTCGGGAAGACTTCGCTCGGCCAGTCGATCGCCCGCTCCATGGGACGGCGCTTTGAGCGCATCTCCCTGGGCGGCATGCACGATGAAGCGGAGTTGCGCGGCCACCGCCGAACCTACATCGGCGCCATGCCCGGCCGGCTGATCCAGGCCGTCCGCCGCGCCGGCGTCTCGAATCCGGTGGTCATGCTGGACGAGGTCGATAAACTCGGCAGGGACTTCCGCGGTGACCCGGCGGCGGCGCTCCTCGAGATCCTGGACCCCGCCCAGAACGACAGCTTCCGCGACAACTTCCTCGACCTGCCCTACGACCTTTCGAAGGTTCTCTTTATCGCCACGGCCAACACGCTCAACGCCATTCCTCAGCCGCTCCTCGACCGCATGGAACTGCTTCGTCTGGCCGGCTACACAGCGGAGGAGAAGGTGGAGATCGCGCGACGCTATCAGATTCCCCGGCAGATCCGCGAAGCCGGCTTGCAGGCGGACCAACTGGATCTCCCCGATGAGACGGTGCGCTACATCGTGGCCCGCTATACGCGCGAAGCCGGAGTGCGGCAACTGGAGCGGCAGATTGCCCGGGTGGCGCGCAAGTCGGCGCTGCGCTTCGCCGAAGGAGGCGGCGGACCGGTACGCGTGACTCCCACGGATCTGGCGGCGATGCTGGGGCCGGAGACGTTCTCTGAGGAGCAGTTGCGCCGCGACTTGCCGCCCGGTGTGGCGACCGGCATGGCCTGGACCGAGACGGGCGGCGAAATCCTGTACCTGGAAGCGACTCTGCTGCCGGGCGGCAAGGGACTGACGATCACCGGCCAGCTCGGCGAGGTGATGCAGGAATCGGTGCGAGCGGCGCAAAGCTACCTTTGGGCGCACGCCGCCGACCTCGGCATCGACCCTGCCCGCTTCCGCGACGACGGCGTCCACCTCCATGTGCCTGCCGGCGCGATTCCGAAAGACGGACCTTCCGCCGGCGTTACCGCCACGGTCGCTCTCGCCTCCCTCTACACCGGACACGCCGCCCGCGGCGATACCGCGATGACGGGCGAGGTGACGCTCGCCGGGCTCGTCCTTCCCATCGGCGGCGTCAAGGAAAAAGTGCTAGCCGCGCGCCGGGCCGGCATCCGCCGGGTGGTCCTTCCCAAGGCCAACGAAAAGGACTTACCGGAGCTTCCCGAGCAGGTCCGGGCGGAGACCGAGGTCGTCCTCGCCGAACGCATCGAGGACGTCCTGTCCGCTACCATTCCGGCCTTGGCCGAACGCCTCGCGGTGCTTTCGCTACACTAGCTTCGTGAGGGGTTTCCTGACGCAGCGCATTCCGGACTTCCGGCGCGTGCTGTTGATTGAAAGCGGTTCGCGCTACCTACTAGAAGACCTGCTTCCCGGCATTTATTCGCACCATCCCACCACGCCCGTCGATCTCTTCACCTGTTATCCCGGCAACCCCAAAACGTTCCGGCCGGAACAGGGGCGGGTGTATCGTGCCGCTTCGTATCAGGGAGCGCAGGGCCGGCAGAAGCTCTATGCGGAACTGGCGGCGAACCAATACAACATCCTGGGCTTGATCTGTTCCGGCGAACCGATCATGACCAAGTGGAAGTGGATGCTGGCCGCGCGCGTGCCCGCCAAGGTTTTTATCCTTAACGAGAACGGCGACTACTTCTGGCTGGACCGCGGCAACTGGCGCACCGTGCGCCACTTCATCCTGTTCCGCGCCGGTCTCTCCGGAGCCGCCTCGGTGCGCACGCTGGCGCGCGTCGTCCTGTTCCCGTTCACCCTTCTCTACCTGCTGCTCTTCGCGGCGCTCGTACATCTCAAGCGAAAGGTTCATGCATGAAAGCTGTTGTAGCCGTTCAAGCGGGGGGACCCGAACAATTGCGCCTCGACGAGGGCCTTCCGGAGCCGTCGGCCGGTCCGGGGCAGGTCCTGGTGGAACTGTGCGCCATCGGTGTGAATTTCATCGACACGTATCATCGCTCCGGACTCTATCCCTCGCCGCAATGGCCGGCGCCGCTCGGCGTGGAGGGCGTGGGCCTCGTGGAGGAAGTCGGCGAAGGCGTGACTGGCTTCGAGAAGGGAGAGCGGGTTGCCTACTGCATGACTCGCGGCTCATATGCCGACTACCACGCGGTGCCCGTCTCCAACGTCGTCAAAGTGCCGGAAGCGGTTGAGGACCATCAGGCGGTGGCTGCCATGGTGCAAGGCCTCACCGCTCACTACCTCATACATTCCACCTTCGCGCTGGACAAGGGCCACACGGCGCTCATCCATGCCGCCGCCGGCGGTACCGGCCTATTGCTGGTGCAGATGGCGAAACTGCGGGGTGCGCGCGTCATCGGCACCGTCGGCAGCCACGCCAAGGCGAAGCTCGCCAAAGAGGCGGGCGCCGACGAGACGATCCTCTACACGGAGCAAGACTTCGTGGCCGAAGCGCGCCGCATCACGGGCGGACGCGGGGTCGACGTGGTCTACGACTCCGTGGGCGCTTCCACGTTTGAGAAAAGCCTCGACTGCCTGCGCCCTCGCGGCATGCTCGTCAGCTTCGGCAATGCGAGCGGCGCCGTTCCGCCCATGCAGCCGCTCCTCCTGAGCCAGAAGGGCTCGCTCTATCTCACCCGGCCAAACCTCGCGCACTACATGCAGACCCGCGAGGAACTCGACGCTCGCGCCGCGGATGTGTTCGGTTGGATCGCTTCCGGCCAGTTGCGAGTCCACGTGCAGCGGACCTACCCGCTCGCGGAAGCCGCGCAGGCCCACCGCGACCTGGAGGCACGCAAGACGACCGGAAAGCTGGTCCTCATTCCATGACGCCATCCGGGCGGCGCGCCCGCGTCATCACTCAGTTCGCCGAACTCGGCATCGACGTTCTGCTGGTCACGCACCTCCCCAACGTGCGCTATCTCTCCGGGTTCACCGGCAGCAACGCGATCTTTGTGGTCGCTGCCGGTGGCTGCACTCTGTTCACTGATCCCCGGTACGACATCCAGGCGGGAGAGGAGACCGACTGTCCGGTGAGGGTCGTGCGCGGGGCGCTGTGGAAGAGCGTAGTGCCGCTCTTGGCGAAGAAGCGCTACAAGCGCATCGGCATCGAGAGCGCGCGCATGACCGTAGACACCTACCGGGCAATCGAAGGCAAACTGCCGCTGGGCGCGGCGCTGGTTCCCCTGAACGGTGTGATTGAGAGCGCGCGGCAGGTGAAGTCGCCCGAGGAGATCGATGCGGTGCGCCGCGCGGTCCAGACGTGTTCGGCGGCCTTCGACCGGGCGCTGAAACGGTTTCGGCCTGGCATGTCGGAGCTCGCGCTCGCCGCCGAGTTGGACTTCCAGATGCGCAAGGGCGGGGCGGAGCGGTCCTCTTTCGAGACCATCGTCGCTTCCGGACCCCGGTCGGCGCTGCCGCACGCCCACCCGACCGCTGCGTCCATCGAGTCCGGCCCGCTGCTCGTCGACATGGGCGCTCTCCAGAAGGGATATTGCAGCGACATGACGCGCATGGCAACGGTAGGGCCGCCGTCGCCGCGTTTCCGGCGCGCTTACCGCGCGGTGCTGGAGGCGCAGCTTGCCGGGGTCGCGGCGGTTCGTGCAGGAGTCACCGCCCATTCCGTCGATGCGGCGGCGCGCCGCGTGCTGCGAGCCGCTGGTCTCGATCAGGCGTTCGTCCACTCTACCGGCCACGGCCTCGGGCTTGAGATCCACGAAGGGCCTCGCCTCGGAAGGGGTGAGAAGGCGCGCCTCGCCCCGGGCATGCTGGTGACCATCGAGCCAGGCGTCTACCTGGAGGGTGCCTTCGGCATACGGATCGAAGACACCGTTCTGGTGACGGCCAATGGAAGCGAAGTCCTCACTCCCACATCCAAAGAGCTACTCGCTGTTTAGCGGCTACAGCGGCAGTTCTGTTAACCTGAAGTATTTGCAATGACGATTGAAGAAATCCGCGAGTTGATCCAGGCTGTCGTCTCAAGCGGCGTAGCGGAACTCGAAGTGCAACGTGGCGACAGTCGCGTCCGCATCCGCCGCCAGGTCCGAGTGGCCCCTGGGGCATTCGCGCAAGAATACGTAGTCACGGGAGGCAGCGACGCGGGGCCGGCGCCGGTGGCCTCGCCCGCTCCCCCGGCCTTCGCGCCGGCTTCCTCGGCCGCGCCGGCCATCGCCGCCGACCCGGCGTCCGACCCCTCGCTGGTGCTCGTGAAGTCCCCGATCGTCGGTACCTTCTACGAGTCGCCCTCCCCCGGCGCGGCTCCGTTCGTCCGCATCGGCGAGGCGGTGCAGCCCGGGAAAGTCCTCTGCATCATCGAATCGATGAAGCTCATGAACGAGATCGAGTCGGAGATCTCCGGCACCATCGTGCATCGCCTGGTCGAGAACGGACACCCGGTGGAGTACGGCGAGGCCCTGTTTGCCGTCCGTCCGTCATAAGCGCCGCGCATGTTTCGCAAGATCCTTATCGCCAACCGCGGGGAGATCGCGCTCCGCGTCATCTGCGCCTGCAAAGATCTCGGCATTCCTACGGTTGCCGTCTACTCGGAGGCCGACCGCAACAGCCTTCACGTCCGCTTCGCCGATGAAGCGGTCTGCATCGGTCCGGCAAAGAGCGCTCGCAGCTACCTGGATATCCCTTCGGTGATCAGCGCGGCGGAGATCACCAACGTCGATGCCATTCACCCCGGCTACGGCTTCCTCTCCGAAAACGCCGATTTTGCCGAGGTCTGCGAAGCTTCGGGACTCACGTTTATCGGGCCGCGTCCGGACGTCATTCGCCTGATGGGTTTGAAGCAGCGCGCCCGCGCCGCGATGAAGGAGAGCGGCGTTCCGATCCTTCCCGGCTCGGACATTCTAAAGAGCTCCGAAGAGGCCGAGGAGATCGCGGCCGGCATCGGATACCCGGTGATTTTGAAGGCCAGCGCCGGCGGAGGCGGGCGCGGCATGCGCATTGTCCGGCAAGCATCCGATTTGGCGGGCCTCCTGGCACAGGCGCAGGAGGAGGCGCGCGCCGCGTTCTCCTGTCCCGACGTATACATGGAGAAGTACATCACCGCCCCGCGCCACATTGAGTTCCAGGTGGTGGGCGACCTCTATGGCAACGTCGAGGTCTTCGGTGAGCGCGAATGCTCCATCCAGCGCCGGCACCAGAAGCTCATTGAAGAAGCGCCCTCGCTAGCCGTGTCCGCCGAACTGCGCGAACGCATCTCCGCGACGCTCCGCAAGGCGCTCGTCGCGGTGGGCTATAGCAACGCCGGAACCATCGAGTTCCTGATGGACGAACAGGGAAACCTTTACTTCATCGAGGTGAACGCGCGCATCCAGGTGGAGCACCCGGTGACGGAGTTCGTCACCGGCGTCGACCTCGTGAAGACGCAGCTTCGGGTGGCGGCAGGCGAGAGGCTGCCTGACATCCTCACCGCCCCGGTGACGTTGCGCGGCCACGCTATCGAGTGCCGCATCAACGCCGAGCACCCGGAGACCTTCGCGCCCTCCGCCGGCCGCATCACCGGCCTCAACCTGCCCGGCGGCATCGGCATCCGCTGTGACACGCACGCCTACACGGACGGCGTCATCCCGCCTTACTACGATTCTCTGGTGGCCAAACTCATCGCCTACGGTAATGACCGCACCGAGGCGATCGCACGCATGAAGCGCGCGCTCGAGATGTTCGTCGTTGAAGGCATCCACACCACGATTCCGCTCCACCAGCGCATCCTGGAGGAGCCCGATTTCGTGGAAGGGCGCCTGGACACGAACTTCATCGCCCGAATGAACCTTGGCGCGCCAAAGCCTGCGCCAGAATCCAGCTCTTCTCAAACGAGCTGAGCCGCACGCGGCGGGACATCACGTCGTAGCCCGAGTCTTCAATACGCCGCAGCAGGCGCGAATAGATCTCGATCAACGCCCACATCGAAGCCCGGCTCCGCCGCCCCACCATGCCGACCAGTTCCCGCGATTCGTCGAAGTACGCACGCGCCCGGGCGCCCTCAAACGCCAGCAGACGCCGCAGCGGCTCTCCATCGCGCCCCTCCCGGATATCGTTGTCAGCTACGCCGAAGCGCCCCAGATCCTCCGCGGGCAGATAGATCCGGCCGCGTTCGGCGTCCTCACGAACATCGCGCAGAATGTTGGTGAGCTGGAACGCCACCCCGCACTTCTCCGCCAGCGCCAGTGCGCCAGGATCCTGGAATTCGAAGATGTGGATAACGGTCAGGCCAACGACAGAAGCCACGTGATAGCAGTAGGAGTACAGCTCTTCGAAGGTGGTGATTCGCCGCGGCGCTAGGTCCGAGGAAACGCCGTCGATCATCTGGTGAAAGTACTGCGCCGGGATGCGGTATCGTTCGGCGGCGTCGCGAAACGCGGGCCATAGGGGATGCGGCGGCGCGCCGCCGTTCAAGGCGCCGCTGAGATCCGCGCGCCACGCATCCAGCGCCTTGCGCCCCGACTCAGGTGTGATTCCGGGGCCGTCGCTCAGGTCGTCACAGTGCCGCATGAACGCGTACACTGCGCACATGGCGTCACGCTGCGGGCGCTCCAGCAGCAGGAACGAGTAGTAGAAGTTCTTCGCCTGCGTTCGCGCCACGTGCCGGCAGAAGGCGTAGGAATCGGCGAGCTCCCGGTTCATGACGCAAAGGCGAAGCGAGCTACTGAGCGTAACAGCAGCCCGGCCCGTTCCAGCTTCGAGATCGAGGGCCGCTGCGCCAGTACGTCGTAGTCAAGCGCTTCAATCTTGTCCAGCACGCGCATTCCCCCGCGGCTGAAGAGATCGATGTCGATCGCCAGATGCCGGTCGAGCATCTTCGCCAATGGCAGTCCCTTCGTGAACAAACCGCGAGCGACGGCCACCGCCTCGCGCATCGCCTCGCGGAACGCCGGCGTGAAGCGACGCTCCAGGACCTCGCATTCCGAGGAGCCGTGCTTCTCCAGCAACTCGAGTGGAAGGTAGATCCGCCCTTTCAACAGGTCGACCGTGACGTCCTGCCAAAAGTTGGCGAGTTGCAGGCCGGTGCAGGTCGCGTCGCTGAGCGCCTGCCGCTCCTCATCGCGATACCCGCAGAGATACAACACCAGGCGCCCCACCGGATTCGCCGAATAGCGGCAGTACCCGAACAGCTCTGCGAAATCGCGATAGCGAGTCACCGTCTGATCCTGCTCGAATGCGGTGATCAGGTCCTCGAAGGGCTCGGCCGGCACCGCGTGCCGCTCCACGGTCTCCCGCAGCGCGACATAGACGGGATGCCTCGCCTCGCCGGCGAACGCGCGCCGCAGCTCCTCGCGCCACCACGCCAACAGCCGCAGGCTCTCCGCCGTGTCACCGATCTCGTCTCCCAAATCGTCCGCCCAACGGCAGAACGAGTAGACGTTGTAGAAATCCTGGTGGAGCCGCTTCGGCAGGAGGAAGCTCACCACATGGAAGTTCTCGTAGTGGTGGGTGGCCAGCCAGCGCGTATACGCGAGCGCCTCTTCACGGGAAGCCACGTGCTGCATTGCCCGCGCTGAGGCGACGTACTCTTTCGGCTCGAGCAGCAGCGCCACAATCGGCCCGGGTTACGGAATGATCGCCGTCTTCATGTGGCCGTTGTGGCTCATAAGGTGCCGCAGCACCTCGAGCAGGTTGGCGAGCGGCGCCTGGCCGTTCACGAAGTGCATCGCCGAAATCTCGCCCCGGCAAATAATGTCGAGCGCCTTACGGATGTGCCCGGGCGTGTGATGGAAGCTCGCCGTGCAGGTGATTTCGGAATAGTGCAGGTGCGAGGTATCGAGCGCGATCTGGCTGTCGGCCGGACAGCCGCCGAAGAAGTTCACGGTGCCGCCCTTGCGCAGCAGCTTCACCGCCAGTTGCCAGGTCTCCGGGTTGCCCACCGCCTCAATGGCGATGTCCACGCCGTAGCCGCCGGTCAGTTCGCGCACTCGGGAGACAACATCTTCGCCGTCGTTCACCACCAGCAGTTCGTCGGCGCCCATGGACGCCGCCCGGTCCAGCTGAGTCTGCCGCCGCCCGAGCGCGATGACACGCGCGCCGTACAGCTTGGCCAGCCGCACGAACATCAGCCCGATGGGCCCCTGCCCGATCACGGCAAGGTTGTCGCCCGGCCGCACGCCGGTCTCCTCCAGCCCGCGCAGTACGCAGGCCAGGGGCTCCGCCAGCGCTGCGTCCTGGTAGCTGATGCCCGCCGGCACCTCGTACATATTGCGCTCGACAATGCGCCCCGGGATGCGGATGAACTCAGCGTAGGCGCCGTTGTTGAACAACAGATCCTCACAAAGATTCTCCGAACCACGGCGGCAGAAGAAACAGTCGTAGCAAGGCGCGGAGTTCGCCGCCACGATCCGCTGGCCGGTACGCCAGCGCGTCACCTCGCGGCCGACGGCGACGATATCGCCCGCCAGCTCGTGTCCGAAAAGCGCGGGCGGTACGATCATCCGCGCGTGGTAGCCGCGCTGGAACACCTTCACGTCCGTCCCGCAAGTCAACGCCGCCTTCACATGAACAAGAACGTCACGATCCCCGATCTCGGGGACGGGCACCGACTCCACGCGCAAGTTTTCCTTGCCATAGAGCACGGCCGCCGTCATTTCGCGTTTCACTAGGAGCACCTCTGCGGCTGCACGATAATCTTCAATGTCCTCTCATCCGGGCGCCGCGCCAGGGCAAATCCGCGGTCGATCTCCTCCAGGGCCACCCGGTGTGAGATGAGTTCTTCGACGGGAAGGTCGCCGCTAAACACCAGCTCCGCCGATTCCCTCTGTAAATCCACGGATGCGCTGTAGCAGCCGAACAGCGTCCTTTCCTGAACGCAGATGTCCGCGCCCGCCAGCTCGATCCTCTCCTTCGCCGATGTCTGCGCGAACAGCAGAATGCGCGCGCCCGGCCTCGATAACCGCACCGCCTGATCGACGATCCCCGGCGCCGACGCAGCAATGATCACCGCGTCCGCCCCGCGTCCCTCCGTACGCTCCTTCACCGCTTCCCCCAGCGCCGCGTCGCCCGGATCGAACGACGCAACTGCGCCGAAGCGCAGCGCCAGTGCCCGCCGCCGCTCGATCGTGTCGGTAGCGATCACGTGAGCGCCGGCGCGCTCGACCAGCTTGGTGAAGATGAGCCCAATCGGCCCCTGACCCAGTACCGCAAGCACTTCTTGCCGCTCCGGAGCCAACTGCACCGCACCCTTCAGACAGGTGTTCACGGGCTCGACAAAGCAGGCTCGATCGAACGAGACGCCGTCGGGGATGCGCTCCACGCCGTCGCGCACGATCCAGTCGAACACGCGCACGTACTCCGCAAAGCCGCCGCCCGCCGGTTCAAACCCCGCCGTCACGCCGACTCTCTTGTAGACGGGGCACTGTGCGTAAAGCTTTCGTCTGCAGTAGAAACATTCCCGGCACGGAATGTGGTGGAAGGCGATGACCCGGTCCCCGGGAGAGTACCGCTCCACGCCGGCGCCGACCGCCGCGACCACGCCCGCCGTCTCGTGTCCGTACACGCGCGGAGCAGCGAGCAGATTGTACTCAATCTTTTTCAGGTCCGTATGACAGATGCCGCAGGAAGCTACGCGAATCAGAATCTCGCCGGGACCGGGGCGCGGCGTCTCAATCTCCCGGACCTCCACCCTGCTCTCGCCCACGTAGACAGCCGCCCGCATCACCGGCGAAATCTCCGCCGGGGCTTCGAGCAGCCCGCTGCGTGGGCCCACTAGGTCGCTAGAACTGGCACTGTCCAAAGAAATCTCCCAAAGCCTCCGATGCCCGTCCACTGCTCCGCAGCAACCGCATCAACTGCGGCACACCGCGCCACGGCCGGAGAAGTGCGTCCGACACGATCCGTGCCGTCCGAAACCTCCCATCGGCGCCGCGCGCCGCGTTCAAATCGAACTCAAATCCTTCGTCAACGCCGTCCGTCACCGCTCGCACACAGTGAAAAGAAGCACCCGTTTCCCGGGCTGCCTGGGCTACCGCGGCGGCCTCCATCTCAACAGCCAGGGCCCCGTCTCTTCCCAGGCGCCGCTTCTCCTCGGGCGTGCCGATCACACGGTCCACCGAGACGACCACGCCACTATGATGCGCGCGGTCGCACACCGGTGCTGAAGCGGCATAAACATCACCGGAGTCCGGCGCATGTACACACGAAGCTACGATGATATCACCAATTGATACATCACGTTGCAGCGCTCCGCAGTACCCTGTACTCACCAGTGCTACCTGCTCTCTTTCTGCCATCGCCCAGCGCGCCGCCTCGCCGGCCAACGCCGGTCCCGGGCCGTTGGCCACCATCAGAACCGGCGCGCCGTTCAGGCTTCCCGCGGCAGCGAAGGACAGCGGCGACGAGAGTCTCCGCACGTCCCGCGCCCGGCGCAGCAGGCCGCTGAACTCCCGCCGCTCGGCCGCCACGAACACTACCAACGTCGCTAGCAATACCCGTTCTTCCGAAACCACTCGACAGCCCGCGCCAGTGCGCCGTCGGCCGGAGCGGGGTCGTACCCCAACTCGCGTCGCGCCTTATCGCTCGACGCAAACATCTTTTTGCGGGCCATGCGCACGCCTTCGAGCGGCGCCCGCGGTTCCCGGCCGCTAAGATAAGCCCAGCCGGTCGATACCAGCCCGGCGGCGTACGCCACTCCGTACGGGATCTCCGTCCCCGGCGCCCTGCGGCCGCTGAGTTGCGCTACGCGCTCCAGGATCTGACGGAGCGTCAGATTCTCCGAACCGAGGATGTACCGTTCGCCCGCCCGGCCCCGTTCCCAGGCGAGCAGATGCCCCCGCGCCACGTCACGCACGTCCACCAGGTTGAGCCCAGTGTCGACGAAGGCGGGCATGGCGCCTTTGAGAAAATCGACGATGATCTTGCCGGTGGGGGTCGGTTTGAAGTCATGGTCGCCCACCGGCGCCGTGGGATTCACGATGACCGCGGGCAGACCTTCGGCGGCCATCTCCAACACCACGCGCTCCGCCAGGAACTTCGACCGCTTATAGTCTCCCGTCATGTCATCGAGGCTCACCGGCGTCGTTTCGGTTCCTTCGCGGTCCTTGGGAATCCCTATAGCGCCCACGGTGCTCGTGTAGACGATGCGCTCCACGCCCGCCTCACGCGCCGCGTTCATGATATTCCGCGTGCCTTCCACGTTCGAGGCATAGAGTTCCCTCGCGTCGCGCGCCCAGAGCCGATAGTCGGCGGCGACGTGAAAGACTCCGCCGCAGCCGGCCACCGCTCGCCGCAGCGAATCCGGGTCCCGCAAGTCGCCCTGCACGGCCTCTACTTCCAGTTCGCGGATGCGGGAAGGGTCACGCGCGAGAGCGCGCACGGACCAGCCCTGCTCCAGCAGCAGGCGCGCCACATGCCATCCCACGAACCCCGTCGCACCGGTAATGAGAGTCGGTTTCAATCCTTAGCGCAGCGCCCAGTTCATCAGTTTCAGCGTGTCGGACAGCTTGCCGTTAATGCCCAGAGCGGCCGAAGGTTCATAGCCGCAGTGCATCATGCAGTGCTCGCAACGCGGATCGTTGCCGTGACCGTAGTGGTCCCAGGGCGTCCGCGTCATGAACTCCTCGAAAGTGTCGTGATGGCTGTCGGTGATGAGGTAGCAGGGGCCCTTCCAGCCCTTGATGTTGTAGGTCGGCGTGCCCCAAGCAGTGCAGGGCAGATCACGGCCGCCCTTGAGAAAGTCCAGGTACACCGGCGTGGTGTTGAGCTTGAAGCGCTTCGCCATGCGGTCAATGTCGCGGAACTTCTCGCGCACGTCGTCCCGGGTCAGGAAGATCTCGCGGTCGTTCACCGCCGAATAGCCATAGGCCGGGGCCAGCATGTGGCCGTCCATGTCGAACTGCTCGAGGTACTCGAAGAGCCGCCAGAGTTCGTCCATGTCGGTCTCTTTGTAAACCGTGGTGTTGCTGCAGACCTTGAAGCCGGCCGCCTTGGCCGCGCGGATGCCTTCGATCGCTTCCTTGAAGACGCCCTTGCGTTCCACCGCAATGTCGTGCGTCTCTTCCAGCCCGTCCAGGTGGACGTTGAAGAAAAAGCGCGGATTCGGCCGGAACTCACCCACCTTTTTGCGGATGAACATGCCGTTGGTGCAGAGGTAGATGTGGCGCCCGCGGTCCAGAATCGCCGCGCTCAGCTCGCCGATCTTCGGATAGAGCATCGGCTCGCCGCCGCAAATCGAGACGACCGGCGCGCCGCACTCATCAACCGCCTTCAGGCACTGCTCGAGCGAAAGCTGCTGGGTGATCGTCGACTCGTACTCCCGAATTCTGCCGCAACCCGTACACGTCAGGTTGCAGGCATGCAGCGGTTCGAGCATCATCACCAGCGGAAAGCGCTTGTTGATCATCGGATGCGGCCGGCCGCTGCGCTCGCCGCTATGGTGCAGAATGCGGAACGGGTTCGCCGGATCCGCCTTCAGCGCGTTGTTCTTCTGCCACTCCGGCCGCGGCCGCAGTTTGTTCTTCGCGATGTAGCCGGCCAGGCCGGCCGTCATCGACAACGGGAATCTCATGCTCGTTGGCCCCTGTGCGGCTTGGCGCCCCGGGCTTTCAGATACGTGCCCAGGGCCAGCAGCGGGAAGGTTTGGCGATACAGGTGGTACATCAGGTAGAACACCTTCGGGAAGCCCGTCCCGGTATTCAAATCCTCGTCCCAACCGCCGTCCTGGCGCTGCGTCTCTACCAGATACTCGATTCCCTTCTGCACGCTGATGCTGCGGGTGTCGCCGCTCGCAATCAGGCCCAGAATCGCCCATGCCGTCTGCGAAGGCGTGCTGTGCGCGGGAACGAAAGCGCCGTGGTGATAGGCGGCGCAGTCCTCGCCCCAGCCGCCGTCCGCGTTCTGAATCGATCGCAGCCATTCGCCGGCTCGCAGGATATGCGCTTCGCGGTCGCTCTCACCCGCGGCACGCAGCCCGCGCAGCGCGAGGAACGTGCCGTAGATGTAATCAACTCCCCATCGCCCGTACCAACTACCGTCCGGCTCCTGCGTGCGCAGCAGGTAATCCACGCCGTGCCGGATCGCATCGCTCTTCGGATCCACGCCCCACGCGCATAGCGCCTCGAGCACGCGCCCCGTGATATCAGGGCAGGTCGGGTCGAGCATAGCGTTGTGGTCGGCGAAAGGCACGTAGCTCAGGGGCTGCCAGTCATTGTCCACATCGAACGCCGCCCAGCCGCCGTCCGACGATTGCATCGCCAGCAGCCAGCGAAGGGCGCGCTGCACGCAGGCGTCGAACGGTTTCCGGTCACTCGCCTCGGTGTGCAGCATGCCGAGCAGCACCATCGCCGTATCGTCAATGTCGGGATAGAACTCGTTGGCAAACTCGAAGTACCAGCCGGAAGGTTCCAGGTCCGGCCGCTTCACGCTCCAGTCGCCCTTGCGCCGTACTTCTTTCGAGAGCAGCCAATCCGCGGTAGGCCGTAGCGCTTCCCGGACCGGCAGCCCTGATTCGCCCAACGCAAACGCGGCGATAGCCGTGTCCCACACGGGGGAAAAGCAGGGCTGGAAGAAGAAGCCCCGCTCATCGTCCACAATCAGGTGCTCAAACTGCTTCTGCGCTTCCACCCGGTCCGGATGCTCCGGCGGGTATCCGAGAAGATCGAGCGCCATGATGGCGTACATCATGGGCGGGTAAATGGCGCCAAGACCGTCGCTGTACTTGGTGCGCTCCAGCATCCACTGCTCGGCGCGGCGGATGGCTTTCTCGCGAAGACCGCGCGGTGCGCGGCGCTCCCACCACTTCAACGCCCGGTCGAGCTTCAGGAACAGATTGCGCCAGCTGAACGTCCCCTCGTCGCGCTTGAACTCGCAGCTCACGCCTGGCTTGTAAATCTCTTCCAGCGTGAAGCCGTCCGGCACCGGACGCCCCTTGTTGAGCGATTGCACGATCGAAAGAGGAATGACGATCGCGCGCGTCCAGGACGACATCTCGTAGATCAGGTTGCCCGCCAGCATGATTTCCGGCGGCACGCTCGGCACATGCTCCCGCGGGTAGAGGTCGAAGAGACTCAGGTTGATCTTGACGTAGCTGTTGGCCGCCTGGATGCCGCCCATCTCCAGGATGCGCTCGCGCAAACGGATCATGCGGTCATCGGACAGCGGCACGCCCGCCAGCTTCAAAGCGAAATAAGCCTTCACGCAGGCGCTGATCTCCGCCGGGCCTTGGGCGTAGATATTGAAGCCGCCGTCCGGCAACTGCCGGGCGAGGATCGACGCCACCGCCTTGTCGATGCGCGCGCTCGCCGGCGGCGCCCACACACCATTCACCGGCGGATGCAGCCATAACTGCAGAAGAATATAGTCGGACTCGAGAGTCGTGTCGGCGGTGAGTTCGCCCCACCAGTAACCGCTCGGATTCTGAATCGCGAGCAGGTGGTCCGCCGAGCGCCGCATGGCGCGAGCGGCGCTGGTCAGTGCGACATCGGCTACCTGAATACTGGGACTCATAGGGGCGCGATGGTCGTCAGCCGCGCGCTGCCCTGCGCCAGCTCGACGGGCAAGGAGAACCGCACGTCTTCTTCGCGGATCTCCATCTCCTCCATCGTATGAAAGCCCCACCGGGAAAGCGAAGAAATCAATTCCTGCACCAGGTTCTCCGGCGCCGACGCGCCCGCCGTCACCGCCACTGTCTTCACGCCCTCCAGCCACGCCGGGTTCACTTCCGAGCTGTCGTCCACCAGGTATGCGGGAACGCCGGCGTTCTGGCACACCTCCACCAGGCGCCGCGAATTCGAGCTGTTCTGCGATCCCACGACGAGCAGCAACTGGCACAGAGGCGCGACCGCCTTCACCGCCAACTGCCGGTTCTCCGTCGCATAGCAGATGTCCTGGCCCGGAGGTCCAACGATGGCCGGGAAGCGCTCCTTCAAGCGCACAATGATGTCGCGGGTCTCATCCAGGCTGAGCGTGGTCTGCGTGAGATAACAGATCTTGTTCGGATCCGGAACCACCAGTTCGTCGACGTCCTGCACGCACTCCACCAGGATGGAGTTTTCCGGGGCCTCGCCCAGCGTGCCAATGACTTCGTCATGATCCTTGTGACCAATGAGCACGATCGTGTACCCTTGCCGCGCGAATTTCACGGCTTCCAGATGCACTTTCGTTACCAGCGGGCAGGTCGCGTCGATCACTTCCAGTTCGCGCTCGCGCGCCTCATGGCGGACCGACGGCGAGACGCCGTGCGCGGAGAAAATCACCCGCGCGCCTTGGGGCGCCTCCTCCAACTCATTGACGAAAACCGCGCCCATGTCGGCCAACTCATCCACTACATGCCGGTTATGCACGATCTCCTTGCGAACGTAGATCGGCGCGCCGTACAATCCCAGAGCGATCTTCACCACGTCGATAGCGCGCACGACCCCCGCACAGAAGCCGCGCGGCCGCAGAAGGATAACCTTCTTGCCCGCACTGCTATCTGTCCCAGTCAGTTGTGTCATAGGGAATGCTTCATTATAACGTAGCCATGGTCTCGGAGTATTCATTCCATGTAAACGAGCGGTTCGCGTTGACCGTCGCCGCAAGCGAAACAGGCATCACGGCCGTCGCATTCGGCCACCATGGCGGGACCGCGGAGACACGTTTGCTCGCCGAGGCGCGTCGGCAGTTGACGGAGTGGTTCGGCGGGTGCCGACGGCACTTCGACCTTCCGCTTTGCCTTCGCGGGACGCCTTTCCAGCAAACCGTATGGGCAGCGCTCCTGGAGATGCCCTACGGGGAAACGATCAGCTACCTTGACCTGGCGCGTCGCGTCGGCAACGTTCCCCGCGCGGTCGGGCAGGCCAACGGCAGCAATCCCGTGGCGGTCATCGTGCCATGCCACCGGGTGATCAATCACAACGGGGGACTGGGCGGCTACGGCGGCGGACTCGATGTGAAGCGCTGGCTGCTGGATTTCGAGAGCACCAATGCCAACAAATCCGGCCAGTTATCGATATCCATGGAGATTTCGAGATAAACCACGCGCTCCGCGCATGGGGGCGGCACGTTCATCGCGTCTTTCTCCGTCGTTAACAGCAGCGGCGCGGCCATTCGCTCGAAGTCGCGGTGTGCATAGCGATGATGGTCAGGGAACACGTGTTTTCGCGCAGGGCGCACGCCAAGGCTTTCGAGCGTCAACCAGAAGGTCGCCGGATTGGCTAGCCCGCAAAACGCCTCCGCCCCATCGAGGCTTCCCTCGTAGCAGGTGCCGTCCCAGCGGCGCCAGCCCGCGGGCGCCGGACGGCTGTAAAAGAGCGGAGCATTCGTTACCGCCCGAACCGCGGCCTCGAGCGCTGCATTCGGGCGATAGCTGCGAGTGACGACGACCACGTCCGCCCGCGCCAGTGACTCGAAGCCTTCGCGCGCGCGGCCTGACGGAAACACTCCGCCGGCGAACGGATCCAGGGCATCGATCAGCACGATGTCGCAGTCGCGCTGCAACCTCCAGTGTTGAAAGCCGTCGTCGAGCACGAAGTGCGTCGCCGCGATCTTCTGGGCAACCGCATAGCGGTCCGCGCCGATGCCAACCGTGGCGACGGCGCGGCGCACGAAGATGGCCGCTTCGTCGCCCTGGCATTCGCGATTCGCTTCCCCGCCGGCCGGCGCCACTACCGGGTGTGTCGCCGCTCGCCGGTAGCCGCGAGTGAGGATCGCCGGCTTGGCGCCCGATTCGCGCAGCCGCTCCGCCAGCCACAACACGAACGGCGTCTTCCCTGCCCCTCCCATCGACAATCCGCCGACGCTGATCACCGGCGCGTGCAGTCTTCGCCTCGCGGCCAGAAAGCGGTCGAGCGACATCCCCGCGCGCCACAGCCAGGTGAATGGACGCAGCCAGGGATATCGAACGTGCCGCGGCAGAACCGGTATCGCCGCAATCGCCTCTACGGCTCGCCTCGTGGCGCCTCGCTTTGCCGCCGCCACGTTTCTCGCGGCCTCTCCGATGGCGGCTCGCCCGGCAGGATCGGCAATGAACCGGGCTACGGCGGCCCCCAACTCCGCCGCCGACGTGATCGGTACGACTGCGCTCGCCGCGCGGAACTCGCGGTCAATCTCGGCGAAGTTCTGCATCTTCGGGCCGATGATCACCGCCTTGCCGAACGCCGCCGGTTCGAGGATGTTGTGTCCGCCGCGCGCCGCGAGCGTGCCGCCCATGAAGACGACATCGGCGAGCGCAAACGTTGCGCTCAGCTCGCCCACCGTGTCGAGCAGCAATACGCGTGGCTTACCCGCTGCCTGCGCTTGCGTTCGCCGGATATAGCTCAACCCGCGCTGCTCCAGTTTCCTGGCTGCCGCGTCGAACCTCTCCGGTTTGCGCGGAACCAGGATCAGGAGGACCTCCGGCGGCAGCGGCGCGAGGGCGTCAAGAACAGCGTCGTCCTCGTCGATGTCGCCGTCGAAAGCCGGCGGCATCGTGCTGGCGGCAATCCACACTACCCGGCCCTGCGCAATCTTTCGAACCTGCTCCGGCGCCCGCACCGCCGACGGATCGAAGTCGTATTTCAGATTGCCGCCCACTTCCGCCCGCGGCGCACCGAGCGCCCGATACCGCGCAGCGGCGATCGCGTCTTGCGCGAGGATCCGATCCGGCCATTGCAGCGCTGCCTGGAAGAAGCGGCCCAGTGGGCGGTATCGCGGCCAGGCTTTGTCCGAGATGCGTCCGTTCACCACCAGCAGCGCGCAACCCGACCGCTTCGCCTCCCGGTACAGGTTGGGCCAGATCTCGGTCTCGAGGATGACTACCGCGGAAGGGCGAAGCCGCCGCAGCACACGCCTCACAGCGAATCGATAGTCTATGGGCGCGTAGAACACCAGCTCAGCCAGCCCCTCGAATCTCTGCCGTGCAGCCCGCTTCCCCGCAAGGGTCGTCGTCGAGACGTAGATCGCGGATTCCGGCCGCTCGCTCTTCCAGGCCCGGGCCAATTGCGCGGCCAGCAGAACCTCGCCCACAGAAACGGCATGGAACCAGACACCGCCGGGAACCGTCGGTTCCTCCGGAAGACGGCCCCATCGTTCCCCTATGCCTCTGAAGTACTCGGGGTTCTGAAGGCCGCGGCGCAGCAGGTACAGTACGATGAAGGGGAGAGCTAGCGCCTCCAATAACCAATAGAGGACGTACATGAGCCGGCTAATCAAGTGCCTGATTCTAACGTTCGCCGCCCTTTCGGTGCTGGGGGCGGGCGACAAGGACAAGACGCCTTTCAAAGCGGCGCCTGCGTCCTCCTACGAATATAAGCTGGCCGTTGACGGTCTCCTCGTTGCAGTGCAACCGTTCGACAACGATGAGCTGGTGAAATCGGCGTTCGGCAAGCTGAACCCCAACCAGTACTCGGTTCTCCCCGTGCTGGTGGTGATGCAGAACGATTCAAAGAAGCCGCTGCGGCTGGACAACATCAAGGTGGAACTGGTTCTGCCCAATCGCGACCGTGTGGAAGCGACTCCCGCCAGCGACGTGCGCTACGCCCGCGCACCGAAGCGGCCCAACATGGGCAATCCGCTTCCCTTCCCCCGCCGCGTCGGCAAGAATCCCCTCGACAAGCCGGAGATCGAGGAACGCGCGTTCGCCGCAAAGGTGATCTTGCCGGGTGAATCGGCGAGCGGCTTCTTCTACTTCCAGACGGGCTACCGTGGCGGCAGCACCTTCTACCTCACGGGCGTGAAGGATGCGCAATCCGGCCAGGAACTGTTCTACTTCGAGATTCCGCTGGCGCGCTAGCGCCTATTCGAACTTCTTGAAGATCAGGCTGCCGTTGGTTCCGCCGAAGCCGAACGAATTCGAGAGCGCGTAGCGAATCGGCATGGGCCGCGCCGTGTTCGGCACGTAGTCGAGGTCGCACTCGGGGTCAGGCTGCTCGTGGTTGATGGTTGGCGGCGCGATCTGGTCACGAATGGCCAGCACCGTGATGCCTGCCTCCAGGCCGCCCGCCCCGCCGAGCAGGTGCCCGGTCATCGACTTGGTAGAGCTGACGCTCAGTTTGTAGGCGTGGTCGCCGAAGCAGCGTTTGATGGCCGTGGACTCGATCTTGTCGCCCACTGGTGTGGACGTCCCGTGCGCGTTGATGTAGTCGATCGCCGTGGGCTCGAGTTTCGCGTCGCGGAGGGCGTTGCGCATCACCCGAAACGCGCCGTCGCCGTCTTCGCTGGGGGAGGTGATGTGGTAGGCGTCGCCGCTCATGCCGTAGCCGACGATTTCGGCCACGATCTTTGCGCCGCGCTTCTGGGCGTGTTCAAGCTCTTCGAGAATCAGAATGCCCGCGCCCTCACCGACCACGAAGCCGTCGCGGCACTTATCCCACGGACGGCACGCCTTGTGCGGTTCGTCGTTGCGCGTCGAGAGGGCCTTCATGGCGGCGAAACCACCGATACCCATGGGCGTCACCGCGGCTTCGGTGCCGCCGCAGATCATCACGTCGGCCTCGCCGCGCTGGATGATGCGATAGGAATCGCCGATGGCGTGCGCGCTCGTGGTGCAGGCGGTGGCCGTCGCGGAGTTGGGACCCTTTGCGCCCGAGCGGATCGATACGTAGCCCGAGGCGAGGTTCACGATGGTGGCCGGAATGAAGAACGGAGAGATGCGATCCGGGCCGCGTTCGAGCAGCGTCTTGTGCTCGCGCTCGATGATCTCAAACCCGCCGATGCCGCTGCCGATGTAGACGCCGGTAAGCTCAGCCTCTTCCGGCGAGATCTTCAACCCGGCGTCGCGCATGGCGAAATCGGAGGCCGCAATCCCGAACTGGATGAAGCGGCCCATCTTCTTGATCTCTTTCTTCTCGATGAACTGCGAAGGGTCGAACCCCTTCACCTCGCCCGCAATGCGGCAGGCGAATGCGGAGGCGTCGAACGAAGTGATTGGCTCAATGCCGTTCTTGCCGCTCTTGATCGCACTCCACGTTTCCTCAGTGCCGAGGCCGACCGATGAGATCAGGCCGACTCCCGTCACGACGACTCTTCGAGCCAAGTTTTCTCCTCCTCGCCCGGCTCCGCCAGCCCCTCTGGCTTCACACTACTTCTTCGCGTGTGCGTCGATGTACTCGATGGCGTCCTTCACGGTAGCGATCTTCTCGGCGTCTTCGTCCGGGATGTCGATCTCGAAGGCTTCTTCGAAGGCCATCACGAGTTCCACGATGTCGAGCGAGTCGGCGCCCAGGTCATCGACGAACGACGCAGTCGAATCGACCTGCGCTTCGTCTACGCCAAGCTGCTCGACGATAATCTGCTTCACCTTCTGTTCAACGGACATGAATCCTCCTGGTACAGCGCACGCGTTCTGCACGCGGTAAGAAGCGGAGCACGCGAACCCATGATTCTAGCGGTCCGCGCGCTAGGGACGCAACTCTTCTCCAGCCGCTACAATCAGATCCATGCTCGTGTGTTGGGCCTTCGTGGCGCTGCAGGCGGCGGCTCCCGGGCCCCTCGGCGCCGCATTGGAACGGCTTTCGGAGGAAGCGGAGTTGTTCCTGACCGCCGCCCGCCGGACGATCGGTACGGAGACGCTCGAACAGCGCGCACTGGAGCCGCCCTCGCGCTTCCGGCCGCGTGTAGGCGCCGCGGCCACGCAGCCGCCCGCGCCGAAATGGCGGACACGGCGCATCGTCTCCGAATACGCCTTCTCCTCGTTCTCCTCCTCGCCGGACGCGATTCACGAGTTCCGGAAAGTCCGCAGCGTGGATGGGCGCGAGGTCACGCGGCCGGAGAAAGCGCGCGCGGTATTGGCTCGCGGCGTAGTGTCCGACGACGACCGGGTGCGTCACCAGATGCTGCGCGATTTCGAGAAGCACGGGTTGGTGGGGGCGGCAAGCGACTTCGGCCAGCTGTTGTTGCTGTTTCGCAGGTCGCGGCTGAGGGAATACCGGTTCTCGGCCGCGGGACGCGAGCGGGTGGGCGCAGAGGACGCGGTGCGGGTAGCCTTCACTCAGCTGGGCGGCGACCACGCGGTGACCATCTATGAGGAGGGTCGCGCCACGCGCCGGCCGGTGGAAGGCTTTGTGTGGCTGCGCGCCGCCGACCTGTTGCCGCTGCGCATTCGCCTGGTGGTCGAGCGCGCGGAGGACAACGGCCGCTTCCGTGACGAAGGGACGGTGGAGTACACGCAGACTCCGGGAGGCGCACTACTGCCCGCGTCCGTCGTGCATCGCCAGTGGCTCGAGGCAGCCTTAGTGGTGGAGAACCGCTATACGTATTCCGGCTTCCGGCGCTTCACGGCCGACTCGGAAATCAAGTTCGAGGAAGAGAAACGGCCTTGATCGTCTACCTGCACGGCTTCGCGTCGAGTCCAGGGTCCAAGAAGGCGCGCTTTTTTGCCGAGCGGCTGCGCGCCGCGGGGCGCGAGGTGCTGATCCCCGCGCTGGACGGGGGCGACTTCGAGAACCTCACCATCACCGGACAGCTCAGGGTAATCGAGCAGACGGCCGGAGAGCGCCCGGTGACGCTCATGGGATCGAGCATGGGCGGCTACCTGGCCGCGCTCTACGCTTCCCGGCATCCCGAGGTGGAGCGCCTGGTGCTCTTCGCACCGGCATTCGGCTTTGCCCGGCGGTGGCTCGCGTCGCTCGATCCCGAACGGCGCGAGGAGTGGCAGCGCACGGGGCGGCTGCCGTTCTTTCACTATGGGGAGGGGCGGGAGCGCAGTGTCGGCTACGCGCTGATCGAGGACGGCGAGCGGTACGAAGACGAGCCGCCGGTGTCGCAGCCGACGCTGATTTTCCATGGCGCGAACGATGCGACGGTGCCGGCGGAGCTGTCGGTGCGGTTCGCGGCAGCGCGGCCGAACGTCGAGTTACACGTCCTTGAGAGCGATCACGAGTTGATCGACCAGCTCGAGACGATGTGGGCGCGGACTGCGCAATTCCTAATCGCCGGGAAATAGCACCCAGAGCTCGGGGCGCCCGGCATTGCAGTGCACCGCACGCGAGAGGAACCCCAGGCAGGCCCAGGAGAGATAGAGCGCGGTGCGGGCGCCCTGCCAGCAGCCGCGGGCGGAGTCGTTAGTCTCCAGGTGCGCCCGGCGCGAAGCCACAGAGGGTATCGGGTGAAAGATGGCTTCGATGGCCGGCGCGCGTTTGGGCTCGTCATCCTGAAGCTGGTCGAACTCGGTGAGCGACCGTACCAGCACGGCGGCGGGAGCGCCGGAAGCGGCGGCGTGGCGATCCACCTCGAAGACGCCAGGGCGGCTCAGCGAAGGCAAGGTCAAGAGACCGAGGAAGGACCACAGGGTGAACCAGAGGGCGAGCGTCACGAGGCCTTTCGCGTCGCTTACGCCGGAACCGGGAAGAAACGATGCGACGGCGAAGCCGGTCAGATTCCAGCCGATGCCGAGGAGCACGCCGCGGAAGCGGGAACCGCTCGAGAGGGCGGCGGCGCGGCGTGTCATCTGCACGGCCACCGATTCGGCCGGCAGATGGTGGATCCAGAAGTGAGGGAGGACGAGGCGCTCGCGGCCGGGCAGACCGGCGAGTCCACCAACGAAGCCGGTGTCAATGCCCGCCACTACGGTCACGTTCGGCGGCATAGGCGTGCGCCACTGGGCCAGCAGCCTCCGGACGCCCGCAAGATCGGGCGCGGCGGGGTGCAGACCGCCAATGACCTGCGATAGGGGAAGCTGCACGGCGAGCAGGGCGACCATGAGGGCGAGGGCAGCGAAGAAGGCGCCGGGGAAGCCGGCCGCGCGGCCGGCGCCCAGGAGGATCGCGCCGCATGCACCGAGGCAGAGGGCGTGCACAACGGCGCCGCGCAGCCACGTCCAAAGGAAAGCGGGAAGCGTGCGGCACATGCGCCCGTGGCCGCAGGGAAGAAGGTAGCCGCCGGCAAGATCGAATGGAAAACTGATGGCCGCGTACACCCCCAGGACCAGGCTCAGCGCGGCCACGTCGTTAGTGGGCAGATAGGACGGCAGGCCGAACGCGAGAGCGGCGGAGGAGGCCGTCACGATGGTGCCCACACCACTCACGCCCACCCACAGCCTGGCCCGCGCATACGTCATGGTTCAGTCTGAAAGATGACAGGAAGGCGTCGATTGCGGTAGAAAAAAGTGGCGAGGTCTCATCATGGAACGCAGACACTTTCTGCTGAGCACAGCCGCTACCGCAGGCGCCACGGCTCACTCTTTAGCCAGTCCGAACGACACCGTTCGAGTGGCATGCGTCGGCATTCGCGGCCAGGGCAAGAGCCATATCCGCGCCTACTCCGGCATGAAGAACGTGGAGATCGCGGCGCTGTGCGACGTGGACGAGTCCGTACTGAACGACCGCGTCGCGGAACTGGAGAAGGCGGGCAAGAAGAAGCCGGCGGCTTACACCGACTTCCGCAAGCTGCTCGAGGACAAGTCGATCGACGCGGTGTCGATCGCGACGCCGAACCACTGGCACACGCTGCAGACGATCTGGGCGTGCCAGGCGGGCAAGGACGTATACGTCGAGAAGCCGTGCTCGCATAATGTCTTCGAATCGCGCCAGATCGTGGCGGCGGCGCGCAAATACGACCGCATCGTGCAGCACGGAGTGAACGCGCGCTCGTCGGCGGGCTTGCAGGAGGCGGTGGCGAAGCTGCGGGAAGGCGTGATCGGGGACGTCTACATGACGCGCGGGCTGTGTTTCAAGTGGCGCGACACGATTGGCCGCAAGCCGGTGGAGGCCGTGCCGGCGGGGGTCGATTACGACCTGTGGACGGGGCCGGCGCCGAAGCGTGAATTCACGCGCAACCGGTTCCACTACAACTGGCACTGGTTCTGGGACACCGGCAACGGCGATTTCGGCAACCAGGGCATTCACGAAGTGGACATCTGCCGGTGGGGCCTGGGCGTGAAGTACCCGTCGAAGGTCACGGCGATCGGCGGCCACTTCATGTTCGACGACGACCAGGAGACGCCGAACACGCTGGTGGCGAGCTACGAGTTCAACGAGGGCGGCAAGAAGCGCATGATGGTGTTCGAAGTCCGCCATTGGATGACGAACAACGAGGCTGGCATTGGCCGGGGCGCGGGCGACAACACGGTGGGGAACGTGTTTTACGGGTCGAAGGGCTACATGGCCATCGACGGGTACAACACCTACAAGACGTTCCTCGGCAAGGAGCAGCAGCCCGGGCCGGCGCTTTCCAAGGGCGGCAGCAACTGGCAGAACTTCATCGACGTGCTGCGGAACAACCGCAACCGTTCGATGCAGAACAACGACATTGAAGAGGGCGCGATCTCATCCACGTTGATGCACCTGGCCAACATCAGTTACCGGCTCGGGCGCACGCTGCACTTCGACTCGGAGACGATGACGGTGAAGGGCGACGCGGAGGCCAACAAGCATTTCACGCGCGCTTACCGGAAGCCGTTCGTGGTTCCCGAGAAGGTTTAGGATCTAACCCCATTTCCGGAGGCTGCGCTGCGTCTGGCGCAGCGCTCCGGGAACCAGGATGTGCCGGTAGTCGGACCAGTTGGCTACCAGCAGGTAGGTAGCGAAGGAAAGGGAACCGGCGGCGAACAGGGACACCCCGGCGATGGAGAGCCAGTGCAGCCACGGGTTTGGCCCGGGCTGGAAGAAGAGCTTCTCGAACTGCGCGCCGAAGTTCATGCCGAAGAAGCCGGTGAGCACAGCGCCGGCGCCAAGGACCATGCTGACTACCGCTAAGCGGTTGACTGCCTCCGTGCTCTGCCGCGTGTAGTACTCGGTGAGCATCGAGTTGAGCTTCTCCAGTTCGTTCTCGATCTCCGCCTTCATTGGGCTGATGCGGTAGACGCGGCACTGCATTTCGAAGTGCTCGATTTCCTCGTCTTTGTTGGCCAGCTCGTCGAAGTGCCAGTAGTTGGAGAAGTGCAGGAACTCGGCGCGCAGGCCCCCGACCATGGCGATGTTCTCCTGCATGTACTTGCCGTCCTCGTAGTCGTTGTAGAGGCGCTTGGAGGTGAGGGCGGTGCGTTCGGCGAAGTCGAGCACGGTGGCGCGGTAGAAGAGCGCGACGACCGCCATCAGGTAGTAGCGGGTGTCGAACATGCGGTGGATCAGGAAGCCTTCGCGGAGCAGATGGTTGTCGCAGTCGAAGGTACCGAGGGCGAGCGTGGCGCAGCTGTAGCTGGTGAAGCCGTAGAGCGTGCCTTGGTGTGCCCAACGGCGATAGACGTGCTCCTCCATGCGCTGCCGAATGAAGCCGGGATCGTAGCGGTAGGTGGAGCCGTTGCGATCGACGTAGAGAATGCGGCTGAAGAGGACGTCGTAGTCCTCGCGTTCGATGACGCCCTCGGGAAGCGTTTCCCGATCGAGCGCCACGTAGGTGTAGACGATCATGCGCTCGTCGAGCACCGGTTCGTACTGCTGATCTTCGTAACTGCTGAAGTAGAGCAGCGAGGTGATGAGCTTCGACAAGGGCGGCAGGAAGTCGCGCATGGAGCCCTGTTCGAAGCGCTCCTCGATGAGCACCCGTTGATCGTCACCCTCAGTGAGGCGGATCAGGTTGGGCACGCGGCCCTCGCGCAGTTGGCGGCCGCTGGAGGGGTAGACTTTGCGCATCTGCTCGTTGATCCAGAGCGCTTCGTCGATGGGGCGGTTGGTGGCTTCGACGCCGATGGTGAGGACGCCGATGCCATTGGCGAAGAGGAACAGGCGCAGGTCGGTGACGTCAACGGTGGAGGACTTGCCGCGGGCGTCGGCGGCGGTGAGCTTCAGCTGCCGGCCCTCGGTGGGCATGGCGTAGGTGCGTAGCAGCGATTCCTGCTCTTCCGCGGAACACATGTGTGCGGTGTCGAAGAAGACGCGGCGCACGAAGGGGTGGAAGAAGACCATGTCTGCGTAGGCTTGGGAGTCACGGTCAAAGCGCGCATACGGGGCGCGCTTCCAGGGCAGCAGCGAGGGATTGTCGGGGGAGTGGGCGCCGATCCAACGGTCGAGGCCGGAGATCCAGTGACTGCTGCCGGCCCAGTAATCGGGGTGCTCTTCGAGCACTACGTCCCGGTCGATCGAGAACGGGAACAGGAAGTAGGTATGCAGATGGGAGACCGACGGTTCCATCAGGAAGAGTCATTATATGCGCACCGATGGCTTTGTTATGCTCAGTTTCGTGAAGCTGAAAATCCTGTTTGTACTCGTGGCGCTGGGTGTGATGATCGCCGTTTGGCCGCCGGCGCGGCTAGCGGCGTACGCGGTGGTGGGCCGCAGCCCGCAGTGCCCGATGGCGAACGCCGTGAAGGCCGCGGACAACCTCAAAGCACAGATCGCAGCGAAGGACGAGATCCTCTACGCGAGCAAGCTGGTGGAGAAGGATTCGCAGGGATACCGGCTGTACCAGACGCCCGACGGGCCGTACTGGATTCCGGAGGGCAGCGAGTATGTGCTGCCGTTTAACCTCGCGGAGATGAAGCGCAAGATCTACGGCACGGGCGCGCGGGACATTCAGCAGGGCGACGTGGTTCTGGATTGCGGGGCGAACGTGGGGACGTTTGCGCGCATGGCGCTGAACCGCGGGGCGTCGAAGGTCATAGCGATCGAGCCGGCGCCGGAGAACATCGAGTGCTTGCGGCGGAATTTCAAGGCGGAGATCGAGCAGGGGCGGGTGGTAGTGTATCCGAAGGGCGTGTGGGACAAGGACGACTTCCTGACGATGCACGTGGATCCGAAGAACTCGGCGGCGGACAGCTTCCTGATCCAGCGCCAGGGTTCGATCGCGGTGCAGAAGCTGCCGCTGACGACGATCGACAAGATGGTGGCGGAGTTGAAGCTGGAGAAGGTGGATTACATCAAGATGGACATCGAAGGGGCGGAGCCGAATGCGCTGCGCGGCGGGGCCGAAACGATCAAGAAGTTCAAGCCGCGGATGTCGTTATCGGTGTACCATGCCCCGGATCATCCGGTGACGATTCCGAAGATCGTCAAGGAGACGGTTCCGTCTTACAAGATTGAATGCGGGCCGTGTGCCGAGGCGAACTATGCCGTGCGGCCGGACGTCCTGTACTTCTACCAGTAAGTGGGCACGACAGTAAGCGTCGCCGGAGGGGGGCTAGCGGGATCGGCGGCGGCGCTGGCGGCGCTGGCCGCGGGGGCTGGGGTGCGGCTCTTCGAGAAGTCGGCGTTTCCAAGGCACAAGGTGTGCGGAGAGTTTCTGTCGCCGGAGGTGGTGGGGCTGCTCGAGGAGTTGGGCGCGGCCGAGTCGCTTCTGGCGGCGCACCCGGCGCCGATGCGGCGGGCGGTGCTGCGCGTGGGGCGGGTGGAGAAGAGCTGGACGCTCGAAGAGACCGCCTACGGCATGAGCCGCTACCGACTGGATCAACTGCTGCTGGAACTGGCCGTGGAGCGGGGTGCGCAGTGGGAGCGGGCGAAGGTGGATTCGCTGCCGCAGCCGTATGTATGGGCCGTGGGGCGAACGGATGCGGCGCCGCGCGGGGAGCGGCTGTTCGGCTTCAAGGCGCACTTCACAGGACCTGCGAATGACGCGGTGGAGTTGTACTTCTTCCGCGGCGGCTACGTGGGGGTGAATTCGGTGGAGGGCGGGTACACGAATGTGTGCGGGCTGTGCCGGGAAGAGTTGCTGCCGGTGGACGGAGTGCTTGGGCGAATGGATGCGTTGCGGGAGCGGCTGCGACCGCTGACGCAGGTCTTCGACTGGCTGCATACCGGACCGCTGGTGTTCCGGCAGCACTTTGAGACAGAGCGGTACGCGGCGGGAGACGCGCTTTCGTTCGTCGATCCGTTTACGGGGACGGGGATGTTGTCGGCTTTGATCAGCGGGCAGAGCGCAGGGCGGTGCGCGGCGACGGGCGTGCCGGCGGGTGAGCATCTGGCATACTGCCGGCGGCGACTGAAGGGCGCGTTCGCGGCTTCGTCGTTGTACCGGCGAGCGCTCGAGTGCGGATGGGCGGAGCGACTACTGCCGTTCGTGCCTTCGGCGGTGCTGTTTAGAAGTACGAGACCCAAATGAAAAACCGGTGGGCACTCGGAGGAAGATGCTCACCGGTTGTAAGGCCGACCATTCCGCAAAACGGTCCAGCCGTCTCAATAGACGTTCATCGAAGTCGAGGGTTGCAATTACTTTGTCACCGTGAGGACGGCGTAGTAGGTCATGAGCATGAAGGTGATGACGACGGCGAGCCACAGGCCGGCTGTCTCGAGGCGACCGGGACGCACGGACTGCGGAAGGCCGCGGTGTCGAAGATGGAGAGCACCGATGGCGATGACGGGGAGCATCAGAGCCTGGAACGTGCCGCCGACTTTCACCATCCACACCGGTGACTGGACGAATACGAAGAGCGCGGCGGGATAGACGGTGAGGATCCAGACGAAGCGGTTGCGGTACTTGAGGCGAGACTTGTAGTCATCAGCCTTGAAGAGGCCGAGGAGGCGGCACATGTCGGCGAAGACGCGCGAGTGCGCGGCGGTGGAGGCGAAGATGGTGCCGTAGAGGGTGGCGATGGCGCCGGCGTAGAAGACGGGCAGCACCCAGGGACCGAGCGTCTGCGTGTACATGCGGGAGAGGGTGGGGATCATGTCCTTGGCGGCGGGCACGAGTCCCTGGGGATGGAGGATGCCGGCGCCGAGGAGATAGAAGGCTACGGTGGCGACGGTGTAGATGACCATGGAGGCGAGGATGTCGACGTGCATGACGCGAATCCAGCCTTTGGCGCGCGCGGTCCAGGCGGAGGTCTTCTCCTCTTTCCCGGCGAAGCGCGCGTAGCCCTTTTCGACGCACCAATAGGGGTACATGAAGAGTTCGCTGGCGCCGACGCCGGTGATGCCGAAGACGGCGATGGCGGTGGCGAGGCCGCCGGTGGGAAGGTTGAAGGTGAAGCCCTCGCGGATCTCGGTCCAGGTGAAGAACTGGGGCATGCGAGTGAGGAGCAGCGCGGCGAGAAAGGTGAGGATGGTGAAGAGGCAGACCTTGAGAGTGGCGAGTCTCTCGATGCGTTCGTAACCGCCGCCAAGCAGGAGCGCGAGGGTGATGCCGAGCAGCACGGCGACCCAGGCGTTGACGGGAACGGCGGGGACAAGGATGTTGAGGACCTGCGCGGTGCCGCCGAACATGGCGCCGATCTGGAAGAGGGTCATGAAGACCATGCCGGCCCAGGCCCAGACGATCCAATTGACGCGCCAGCGAGGGCCGGGCACGTGATTGAAGCCGGCGAGGCCGGTTTCGCCGGTGGCGATGGAGTAGCGGCCGATCTCCGACTGCAGGGCGGGCTTGACGATGCAGGAGAGGACGATGATCCACATCGCGGTGTAGCCGACTTCGGCGCCGAGCGTGGTGGTAGCGATGAGCTCGCCGGAGCCGACGATGGAGGCGGCAAGGATCATGCCCGGGCCGATGCGCCGGAGGATGGCGGCGAGGCGGCGTGGCGGTTCTTCGACGTCCTGCGGATGGAACTGGTAGGGATCGCGGAGCACTGAGGAGCTACTGTATCAGCGTTGGAAGACTCCAGGCTCACGGGTGTCGCGGTACCAGGGCATGCGGAAGCGGAGGAGGTTGGCAAACGTACGGCAGGGATTGAGGCCGGTGCGGAGGAGCATCTTCACATAGCCGTTGCGCGTGCGGGCTTCGAGGCGCTCAATGAGCTTCTTGTCGAGCAGGTCTTCGGTAACCATCCAGGCGACGCCGAGCGTGGGCGTGATGACCAGATCGACGGCGCCCTTGGTGCCGCGTGTCATGCCGACGTTGCCGATGGCGGCTTCGCTCAGCGGGCCGAGCTCGTACTGGGTGCTGTAGAGGGCAGCGTAGCCCATGGCCCGGAGGCGGCTGTTCCAGTAGCGAGAGTTCATGCCGAACTCCTGGCGGATCGAATAGGGGCTGTTGTGCACGTAGATATAGCCGGCGACGGCGCCTTCCATGGGATGGCCGACGTAGTTGGCAAGAACGCTGTCGCCATCGTCCCAACCGCGGATGCCGGTGATGGAGCGCCAGTAGTCGCGAAAGAAGGGGCCCTTGAGCTCCTCGCGGGTGTAGGGCTGGTCAGCGAGGCGGTAGGCGTGCTGGATACCGAGGAAGAGGCCGGACTGTGCAAGAGCGGAGTTCCAGTTGAAGCCCTCTTTGCCGGACTGGACGAAGGCGCTGCCGGTGGCGGCGTGGCCGCCGTTGCCGCCGTTGCCGTCCTGGGCGAAGGCGACGGGAAGAGTGAGAAACAGCACAATCAGAACGAGAGTGAGTCGGGACATTCTTGAAACGTATTCAGCGTATGTAGAACAGGCTCAGCCGGGGCAGCCCGGACTCTTCCAGTAGACGGCGGTCGAGGAACTGCCGTTCCAGCATGGCGAGCTGGTCAGCGGTCATTTTTCCCCGATGCGGCTTTAGCTGTAGATCAAGATCCCGTCTTGCGGCAAAGAGTTTCTCTTCGGATTGCGCATTTCGGGCAACGGCCTTCAACTTGTCCTCAAGGGCGGTGAGGCGCTGCTCCAATTGCTCCAGATCCGTGTAGTGCTGCGAGGCTTCCTGCTCGAGGCGGAGGAGGGCTTCAGCGACCTCGTGATAGCCGGGGCGAGCGGCGACGGCCTCGCGGCATCGGCGGAGGTGGGAGGTCAGTTCTTCGAGGGTGAAGGGGGCTTCGACTTCGCGCTTCGTGACGGAGGGCGAGGCGGCGGCGGACTGGGCTTCCTGGAGGACGGCCTGGGCGCAATAGGCGAGCGAGTTGACGGACTGAGTTTTGGACTTGCGTCCGCGCCATTTCTCGAAGGCGGCGTCGATGCCGCGAAGGACGGCTTCGAGGGGAATGCCGGCCTCCTTCCAGCCTTCGACGAGGGCCCAGTCGATGGGCGAGAGCAGGAATAGACCGGTGCCGCGGGCCTTCTGGAATTGCTCCTCTATTTCCGTGTAGTAGTTGAAGTAATTCGAGGGGGACCAGTCTTTATCGGCGCTATCACTCACTTGTTACCGTTTCGCTTCCAGAGTAACTCGAGGCCTTCGAGAGTAAGATCCTCGTCGACCATCTTCAAGTAGCGCGAGCCGCGCAGGATCATGTGGGCCTGGCCGCCGGTGGCGATGACTTTCGTGTCGGGGCCCATGGTCTCGAGGAGGCGTTCGATGATGCCGTCGATCATACCGATGGCGCCATAGTAGATGCCGGATTGAATACTGCCCACGGTGTTGGTTCCGATGAGCTTTTCAGGCTCCCGGAAGTCGACGAGGGGGAGGCGGGCGGTTTTGGAGAAGAGCGCGCCGATGGAGATGCCGACGCCGGGGCAGATGATGCCGCCGAGGTATTCGGCGTGGGCGGAGACGGCGTCGAAGGTGATGGCGGTGCCCAAGTCGACAACGATGCAAGGGCCGCCGTACTTGTGGAAGGCGGCGACGCCGTTGACGACGCGGTCGGCGCCGACTTCGCGAGGGTTGTCGTAGCGGATGGTGAGGCCGGTGTCGGTGTTCCAGTTGACGAAGCGGGCTTCCACGCCGAAGTAGCGATGGGCCATTTCGTCGAGTGTGGTATCGAGGGGAGGGACAACGCTGGCGATCATGATGCCTTTGACCGCGTCGAAGCGGAGGTCGTCGAGCGCGAAGAGGTTGCGGAGCTTGATGCCCCACTCGTCGGCGGTCTGCTCGTGAACCGTGCGGAGGCGCCAGCGGCGAAGGAGCCTGGAGTTCTGGAAGAGTCCGATGGTGACGTTGGTATTGCCGGCGTCGAGAGCGAGGAGCATGGTGTTCTAGAGGGGGCGGACACCGCCGGCGAGGATGCTGATGGTTTCGCCAGAATCTTTCTGAAGTTTCAGGAAGCCGTCGGGGGTGAGGCCGGCGGTGGTACCAGTGAGGACGGCGTCGGCCTGTTCAACGGCGACGCGGCGACCACGAACATAACTGGACGAGTTTTCGAACATCTGGAGCACGGGCTCAACGCCCGACTTAGTAAGTATGCCAGTAAACGTGTCGATTGCGCCGAGTAAGTAGACGAGCAGGGGTTCGCGCTGGTGGGGGCGGCCGCTCTCGATGTGCAGGGATGTGGCCAGGTGGGCGACCTCGGCGGGGAACGCCTGCTGGTTGACATTGATACCGATGCCGGCGAGGATGGCGCCGTTGTCGTAGTGGGTGAGGATACCAGCGCACTTACGATCGTTCAGCATGACGTCGTTGGGCCAGCGGAGGTCGGCGTGGACGCCGGCGAGGAGGCGGAGCGTATCGGAAGCGGCAAGGCCGAGGGCGAGGGTGGCGACGGGAAGGTGGCGGGGCTCGAGAGGAAGCTTGAGGACGACGGTGCAGTAGAGGCCGGCGTCCTTTTCCGAGTGCCAGGAGCGGCCGAAGCGGCCCTGTCCGGCGGTCTGTTCGTCGGCGCCAACGACGGTACCGTGAGGAGCGCCTTCGGCGAGGAGGCGGGAGGCGGCGTTCATGGTGGAGTCGATAGTGTCGTGCCACTCGATGCGGCGCGCCGGGAGCTTGGATTGGACGAAGCTGAGGTCTAGTGCCATGAGATGCGGAAGTTGAGGTCGAGGGCGCGGGCGCTATGGGTGATGGCGCCGACGGAGATGAAGTCGGGGCCGGCTTCGGCGTAGGCGCGGACGGTCTCGAGGGTGACGCCGCCGGAGATTTCAGTGGAGGCGCGGCCCGCGACGAGGGCGATCCAGTGTTTCGCTTCGGCGGGGGTGAGGTTATCGAGGAGGAGGCGTTGTGCGCCGCAGGCCAAAGCTTCGTGGAGTTCGTCGAGGGTGCGGACTTCGATCTCAACGGGGAGGCTGGTGTGGCGGGCGCCCTCGAGCGCCTGGCGAACGCCGCCGGCCGCGGTGATGTGGTTGTTCTTGATAAGGACCGCGTCGAAGAGGCCGAGGCGGTGGTTGGTGGCGCCGCCGGCGGCGGCGGCCATCTTCTCCAAGCGGCGGAGGCCGGGGGTGGTCTTGCGGGTGTCGAGGATCCTGGTGTTCGTGCCGTTGACGGCGTCGACGTATTGGCGGGCGAGGGTGGCGACGCCGCTGAGGCGCTGGATGAAGTTGAGGGAGACGCGTTCGGTTTCGAGGAGGCGGCGGGCGGGGCCGTTAGCGAGGGCGATGGCTTCGCCGGGGGAGGCTGAGTCGCCGGAGCGCTTCAGGAGGGTTGTCTCGACGCCGCCGCCGGACTGTTCGTAGATGAGGGGAAGGAGTTCGACGCCAGCGAGGACCATGGGCTCGCGGGCGTAGAAGGTTCCGGCGGCGCGGCGGTCCGCGGGGACGGTGAGCGTGGAAGTAAGGTCGCCCGCGCCGATGTCTTCGGCGAGGGCGCGGCGGACGGCATCAATTACTTCCGGATGAGTACCTTCGAACACTTACTTACTCGCGAGGCTTTCGAGAGCGGCCTGGTTTTTCGCCAACTGGGTCTCATAGTCTGCCAACTTACTCTTGATCTGATCCACGACTTTGCCGGGAGCGCGGCTCAGGAACGTCTCATCCTCCAGCTGACGCCTGGAGTTCGCGATGACTTTCTCGAGGTTCGCGATTTCCTTCTCCAGGCGCTTGATGGCGGCGTCGGCCTGAGCGGCGGGAAGGCGCAGCACGAGGTCGAACTCAGTGGTGGAGCGGACGGCGGCGCCTTCAAGTTTCGGGGCGGCTTCCTGGCGGAGTTCGAGTTGCACGGAGGCCAGTTTCTCTATGAACGATTTCTCGCGGGAGGCGATTTCGAAGCCAAGACTGCGGGAGTAGAGGACGCCGTCGAGGGTCTTTTTCGGGTCCGCCTCGCCGAGGTCGGCGCGGAGGTTGCGGGCGGCGGTGACGATGTCCTGGAAGACGTCCATGTCGAGGATGGATTTGTGGTCGATGACGGAGGGGTCGTAGTCAGGGTAAGGAGCGAGGGCGATGGAGGCGGGGCGGGCATCCGTCTTCCGGACCAGGCGCTGCCAGAGTTCCTCGGTGAGGAACGGCATGACGGGGTGTAAGAGCCGGAGCGAGATTTCGAAGGTTCTTAGTAAGTTACGTAAGTGTGCCTTGACCTCCGGCTCCTGCTGCATGCGGAGTTTCTTTAATTCGACATACCAATCGCAAAATTCACCCCAGAAGAAGTGATAGAGGGTATCGGCGGCTTCGTGATAGCGATAGGTTTCGATGGCGCGGCCGGTCAGTTCGGCGCAGCGGGCGAGGCGGCTGAAGATCCAGCGGTCCTCGACGGGGATGGTGATGGAGTACTCGTTGGCTTCGGGGAGGCAGCAGTCGACGGTGGCGAGTTCGTAGGTTTCGACGCCGGCCTTCTCCATATTCATAAAGATGAAGCGGGCGGCGTTCCAGATTTTGTTCGCGAAGGAGCGGGCGGCGGCCATGCGGTCTTCGCTAGTGACGATGTCGGTGCCGGGAGCGGCGCCGCGGAGAAGCGAGAAGCGAACGGCATCGGTGCCGTAGCGTTCGGTAACGTCGAGCGGATCGATGGTATTGCCGCGAGTCTTCGACATCTTCTGCTTTTCGGCGTCGCGAACGAGGCCGTGTATGTAGACCTGGCGGAAGGGGACTTCGCCGGTACACTCAATGCCCATCATGATCATCCGGGCGACCCAGAAGAACAGGATGTCGAAGCCGGTGATGAGCAGCGAGGTCGGATAGTAAGTGGCGAGGTCGACGGTCTTTTCCGGCCAGCCGAGCGTGGAGAAGGGCCAGAGGCCGGAACTGAACCAGGTATCGAGGACGTCGGGGTCCTGCTTGATGTCCTCAGACTGGCAGTGGGCGCACTGGGTGGGGTCTTCGCGCGAGACAGTGATTTTGCCGCAGGTAGCGCAATGCCAGGCGGGAATGCGGTGGCCCCACCAGAGTTGCCGGGAGATGCACCAATCGCGAATGTTGTACATCCACTCGTTGTAGGTCTTGACCCAGTTCTCGGGAATGAACTTGATCTCGCCGGTTTCGACAGCCTTGATGGCGGGTTCGGCGAGGGGTTTCATTTTCGCGAACCACTGGGTGGAGACGAGGGGCTCAACGATGGTCTTGCAGCGCTGGCAGCGGCCGGCGCTGAGGGTGTAGGGCTGAACTTTATTCAGCAGGCCCTGTTGGTCGAGGGCGGCGACGACCTGTTTGCGGGCTTCGAAGCGTCCGAGTCCGGCGAAGCGGCCGGCGGCTGGGGTCATGCGGCCGTGTTGATCGATGACCTGGACGAGGGGCAGGTTGTGGCGCTGGCCAGCGGCGAAGTCGTTGGGGTCGTGGGCGGGGGTGACTTTGACGACGCCGGTGCCGAATTCGGGGTCTGCCATGTCGTCGAAGATGACGGGGATGTCGCGGTCCATCAGGGGCAGGCGGACGGTCTTGCCGCGCAGGGAGGCGTAGCGGGCGTCCTTCGGGTTCACGGCGACGGCGGTGTCGCCGAGCATGGTTTCGGGGCGGGTGGTGGCGACGATGAGGTGGCGCGGATCGGCTCCGGCGGGTTCGTTCACCGGGTAGCGAAAGTGCCAGAGGTTGCCTTCGGATTCCTCGTGGACGACCTCGAGGTCGGAGAGGGCGGTGAGGCATCGCGGGCACCAGTTGATCATGTACTCGCCGCGATAGATGAGGCCTTTCTCGTAGAGGCGGACGAAGACTTCGCGGACGGCGCGGGAGAGTCCTTCGTCGAGTGTGAAGCGGGCGCGGGACCAATCGCAGGAAGTGCCGGTGCGGACCATCTGGCGAAGGATGGCGCCGCCGGATTGCTCCTTCCAACACCAGACGCGGCGTTCGAACTCTTCGCGGCCGAGCTGGTGGCGGTCGAGGCCTTCTTTGGCGAGTTCGCGTTCGACGACCATTTGGGTGGCAATACCGGCGTGGTCGGTGCCGGGCAGCCAAAGGGTGTTGTGGCCCATCATGCGGCGCCAGCGGATGGTGACGTCGATTTCCGTGTGCTCGAGCATGTGACCCATGTGGAGGGACCCGGTGACATTGGGCGGAGGGATCACGAGCGAGAAGACGGGTCCTGGGGCGGAGGGGGAGGCGTGGAAGATTCCGGAAGAGACCCACCACTCGGCCCAATGGGGCTCAAAGCGTTGTGGTTCATAGACTTTGTCGATGGGCATGGGGGGAAAGTTTCACTATAACAAGGAGCTGGGAGCGAGGGGTCTCCGGGGCTTGGGTTTGCTTCGTGAGAATTTGTAAGTGCTTCCGTTTCAGGGGGGAAGAGGGGGGATTTGCGGAGGCGTTCGAGTTCGCGGAGGCAGCGGAAGTAGTCGCGGCGTTCGCGGCGGAGGACGGTGTCGAGGTAGTGGTG